>CAIJYD010000023.1 GCA_903824785.1 uncultured Bacteroidota bacterium | reverse complement strand
CCCGTCCAACCCTCCTTCAAAATCTAATCTTTGTACACATTTTTTTTATAAGTTCCAGCTGCGAGAAGGAGATCCCTCATTCCTCCAAACCTCCGCAAGCTCCGATTTGTCGGAATTCGGGATGACGGGTTATTTTTGGGGACATTGGTACGGAAGCAATAGTTTCAGTTTTTTGTATATCATTGTACAAAGGGGTTATGTTGTTGTAACGACTTTAAATATAGCTGAATAAGTTATAAATGAAGAACAAAAAAACCTTTTTTATGAATAATTCAGGCTAAATATGATATCGTAATTTTTATAAACATAATACCACTTCCCGGATTATATTACTGCGAAATAAGAAAGAATTATATATCAGGCTGAAGAAATAATGCCATTACCAGAACATCTTCCCTGGAAACTCATTGCATTGAAAAAATCTTAAGTAAATTTGAGGATGAAAATTTCAGTTCCGGAAAATAATAATAAAGCACTGTTTATAATAAATCCTACTGCAGGAGTGCAGCCTGTTAACTTCATAGTATCCAAAGATCTCGATCGTCGCAAAAATGAACTATCGCTCTGTAAATCACTTAGTAAAACCAATACCGGTACTATTGTCAGGCAGAGTTTTGATAAGCATGATGTCTTTATTGCTGCCGGGGGTGATGGAACAGTACACTCTGTTGCTGTAGAGCTCGTTGGCACAAATAAAATTTTTGGGGTGCTGCCCCTTGGGTCTGGAAACGGATTTGCAAAGGAATTTGGATTTAAGATGAATGTCCGGTCACTTCTATCAGATATCAGGCGTGGTGAGAGCGTAGATATTGACGTTATAGAGATCAACGATAAACTCTGCCTCAATGTAGCCGGCATCGGACTCGATAGTTTTGTTGCACACTCTTTCAGCAACTTGAAATTACGGGGGTTCCTTCCCTATGTGTGGCTGACCTTTAAAACATTTCTGCAGCTTCGTCCGTTTCATGTAACTATCAGCTGCGAAGGAGAAGAAATTGTGTCGGAAAAACTTTTTGTACTCACTATCGCCAACACAAGACAATTCGGGAATAATGCCTTCATTGCCCCCGAAGCAAAACCAAATGACGGAATAATTGATCTCGTTCTGATTAAACCTTTCCCGAAAATATTTGGCCCTGTCTTTGTAATCCGCCTGTTTACAAAAAGAATAAATAAATCAAAATACGTAAGACATATCCAGACAAATAAAGAGATAGTTATACAGACCGAAGAAACAAGGTTCCATATAGACGGTGAGCCATTGGAAATTTCAGGAAAGGTCGTTGTGAAAATTAAAAAAGAGGTTCTGAAAGTTCTGAAAACCTCACGTAATAAACTATTATTCAACTCATAGGCTTTTCTCTAAAAAGCTCTACCCCCTGCTTACAAATGATTTCGAAGAACTATTTTTTATTTTAAATGGAGGCTAATGATTTTACTTGGGTAATCTATTATCTTTAATCCTTATTCAGAAAAATATTTTTAAACAATTTGTCTATTATGAAGCTACGATTATTACTGGCATGTGCCTTGTCATTAAGTTTATTGAGTGCTGTCAGCGGACAACAGACAGCCAATAAACCGGCCCGCGAGCAACTCTTTATGGATATGGGTTTCGGAATGTTTATCCACTGGAGTATGGATTCTCAGGTTGGAGCCGTAATAAGCCATTCGATGGCCGGCGCATCAGAGGATTATTTAAACAGGTTTATTAACGAACTGCCCAAAACTTTTAACCCGAAGAAATTTGATCCTGAAGAGTGGGCTATTCTGGCAAAACTTGCCGGGATGAAGTATGTTGTTTTCACAGCAAAACATCACTCCGGTTTTTGTATGTGGAACACTAAAACCACCGGATTCAATATTATGAATACCCCTTTCAATCGCGATATTATGAAGGAGATCCTGGATGCTTTCAGGAAACAGGGTCTGGCGGTTGGTATCTATTATTCGCCCGAAGATTTTCATTTCTTTTATGAAAACCATATCCCTATTGGCCGATTGCAGCTCCCTCAGCACTATCCTGCAAAAAATCCTGATCTGATGGCATACGATAAGGCTCAGATAAAGGAATTACTTACCAATTACGGAAAGATAGATCTATTCTTTTTTGACGGACCAGAGGAGCAGCTGAAAGAGTTTGCCTGGGAACTCCAGCCGGAACTCATCGTTACGCGCGGACAGATGCAAACACCTGAACAAAATCTCCCTGACAGGCCCATCCCCGGACCATGGGAAGCATGTTTTACCATGGGAACAGACTGGCAATATAAACCCACCAACGATCCACACAAAACGGGAACTGAGATTATAAACATGCTGATTGAGATAAGGGCAAAAGGGGGAAATCTTCTGCTCAACGTAGGCCCAAAACCAAATGGAGAGTTACAGATTGAACAGGAGGCTCTGCTTCGTGAGATTGCATTATGGAACCTGGTAAATCAGGAAGGCATTCATTCTATCCGACCATGGGAAATAACAAGAGAGAGAGATGTCTGGTTCACAAAAGCAAAAGATGAAAATATTGTTTATGCATTTATCCCTGCCGGCACCAACTGGAAATACGGCGAACGAAAAGAATTTGTCTTTAAAAGCCTTGCCGGCAACGAACAGACAAAAGTTTCCATTCTTGGATATGCCAGTGAACTGGTAGAATACAGACCGGGTTTTGATGCAAAAATAAATATCAGTCCAACACCGATAGGATTGGTAATAAGTGCTGTAAACGGCCATCGCCTGTATACTAATAATCAGTGGCCGAATCCGGTAGTACTTAAGATTGAAAATGTGAAGTACATTCTGCTTAAACAGGTCCAGAATAACAGAAGTAAAATTGACGGAGCAAAATAAATATTAACAGTTAAAACGAATAATATGAAAATGAACCGGATAATATTCAGAACAATTTGTGTTTGCTGCATCCTTGGCTTTTCATTAAATCTTCAGGCCCAGTCGCTGAAAGAAATAGAATCTCATCGTGTTTCTTTACCGAATGGCTGGCAGCTGACTCCTGTTGGCAAAATGTTAACCCTCGGCGATTTACCTCTTAACATTGCCTTGTCTCCTTCCAAAAAGCTGGCAGCTATTACCAATAACGGACAAAGCGATCAGACAATTCAGCTAGTGGATATTGAAGGTGAAGTAATTCTCGATTCTGTTACAATAGGGAAATCGTGGCTGGGATTAACTTTTTCTGACAATGGAAAATACCTGTATGCTTCAGGAGGAAACGATAACATAATAATACGTTATTCCATTCAGAATAATCACCTGTCCCTGCTCGACTCCATCAGGATTGGAAAGCCCTGGCCGGAGCTTATCTCTGTTGCCGGGATAGCAATTGATGATGCCAAAAACAGATTGTATGTTGTTACAAAAGAGAATAATTCTCTCTATGTTGTTGACCTGCAATCTAAAAAAGTAGTTTCCCGTCATCCTTTGGGAGGTGAGGGTTATACCTGCATCTTATCGCCCAACCATAAAACTCTGTATATTACATGCTGGGGGTGTGATAAAGTTGTGATTTTTGATACTAATCAGCAGAAAATCACCGGATCGGTTACTGTTGGTGACAATCCAAATGATTTATGCATAACAGATAACGGTCAATATCTTTTTGTCGCAAATGCGAACGATAACAATGTATCGGTAATTGATACCCGTCAGATGAAGGTAATTGAGACCCTCAACTCGGCTCTCTACCCCGATTCTCCGGCCGGATCAACAACAAACAGCGTTGCTCTCAGCAGTGATGAAAAGACCCTTTTTATTGCCAATGCCGATAATAATTGCCTCGCTGTATTTGATATCACGATCCCGGGATCAGCTAAAAGTAAAGGGTTTATTCCAACTGCCTGGTATCCGACCTGTGTAAGAGTAGCCGGAAATAAGATTCTTGTCAGTAACGGAAAAGGGTTATCTTCAATGGCAAATCCATTTGGCCCCGACCCTTACCAAAAAGGTGAAGTTGTATTGTATCAGCAGGGAGGCAAACAGCAGAAAATTAAAACTCAGTACATCGGTGGGTTGTTTAAGGGAACCCTTGGGATTCTTAATATGCCTGACCATAAACAAATGGCAATATATTCACAGGCGGTCTATAGTAATTCCCCATATGTAAAAAATAAGGAGCTGGTTTCTGAAGGTGCTGCCGGAAACCCTATCCCTCAGAAAGTGGGAGATCCTTCACCGATAAAACATGTTTTTTATGTAATCAAGGAGAATCGTACTTACGACCAGATATTGGGCGATATGCCTGAAGGTAATGGTGATAAGAATCTTGCCCTTTTCGGCGAGAACATCACACCAAACCAACATGCCATTGCCCGTGAATTTGTATTACTCGATAATTTTTATGTTAACGGAGAGGTAAGCGCAGATGGTCATAGCTGGACAATGGGGGCCTATGCAACTGACTACCTTGAAAAAAACTGGCCTACCAGTTATGGCGGTAGAGGCGGAACCTATCCCGGTGAGGGCACCCGCGAAATTGCAAATAATAAAAACGGATTCCTGTGGGATTACTGTAAGCGGAATGGCGTCAGCTTTCGCACTTATGGCGAATTCATGGGTGAAAAAGGTCCAAATATTCCTGTTTTAAAAAATCACTTTTGTCCATATTTCAACCTTTGGGATCAGTCGGTGCGCGATACTGTCCGCTTTGGCCAGTGGAAGCGTGATTTTGACTCACTCCTGGCAGCTGACGCATTACCTCAGTTTAATACTGTCAGGTTTATAAACGATCATACTCAAGGACTTAGCCTTGGAAAAGCCACACCATTTGCTCAGGTTGCCGATAATGACCTGGCTGTTGGCATGTTTGTCGATTACCTGAGCCATAGTTCCGTATGGAAAGAAAGTCTGATATTAATCGTGGAAGACGATGCACAGAACGGTCCTGATCATGTTGATGCTCATCGAAGCCCTGCATATATTGCCGGCGGTTTTGTGAAAAAGAACTTTGTCGACCATACAGCCTACACAACATCATCCCTTTTGCGTACCATAGAGCTGATACTTGGCATTCCACCTATGAGCCAGTATGACGCAGCAGCAGTTCCTTTATGGAGGTGTATGAATAATGTCCCCGATCATCTGCCTTTTACAGCAAGACCATGCAGGGTCGATCTTGATGAAAAGAACCTTGCGAAAAGTATATGGCAACAGAAAAGTGAGCGGTTTGATTTTTCAAAAGAAGACATGGTAAGCGATGCCGAATTCAATGAAGTAATCTGGAAAGCTGTTAAAGGATTAGATTCTCAATGCCCTCCTTCTGTACACGCCGCGTTCTTTATGCCTGATAACAAGGAGGATAACGATTAGACAACCCCTTTGGGCTAATATAAAGAGGTGCGGGTAAATAATCCGCACCTCTTTATCATAAATATCAATTATTAAACTTTAGTTGATCAAGGCTTAATTCGATTTGAAATGCAGTTCCTGCTTCAATTTGAACTGGACCGGAACCATAATCTGAACATCAACCGGCTTACCGGCCTGACTTCCCGGTTTCCAGTCAGGCATATTACTGATAACTCGTATTGCTTCAGCATCCAATACCGGATGTACCGGTTTGCTTACCTGTACGTTTTTAACTTTCCCCGTACTGCTTACCATAAAGTCAACAAATACCTTTCCGGTGATATTGCCCTTTACTGCCTCTCCGGGATATTTCAGATTATCGGAGATCCATTTTATCATTGCAGCCTCACCTCCTCCGGAAAATTCCGGCAACTCTTCAACTATCACCATTTTTCCCTTTGTCTCTTTCTTTTCCGCTGAAGCTACTCTCTCCTTTTGATCAGAAGTATTAGTCTGATTTCTGATTTGTGAATCAGTCTGTTCTCTGTTTTTTAACCCATCTTCCAGATCCCTTGAAGCCATCTGTTTTGTTGTTATTTCAATAACACCATCCGTCCCCTTTTCTCCATATTTATCGGTAGCATATTTATCTTTCCGAACATTAATTGATTGTATATTTTCCGGATCTATCCCGGTTGCTTCTGTTTCTGTCATAATTTTACCATCGACAACAAAAAGCGGAGATTTTCCATTTTCAGTTCTTATTTTAAATCCGCCGGCAACAGACGATTGAGGGTTGATATTCATTACACTCATCCCCTTTTCCGTTGAAGGTGGGGGCGGTGGAGGAGGTGGTGGTGGTGGCAGTACCGAAGGCGGCGGCGGTGGAGGTGGCGTACTGATATTTGCTTTCAGGTATTTTACCGTGTCACTAATCATGCTGATAGCCATTTTATTACCAAATTCCGGTTTAATAACCTTTGTCTTGAAGCCTATAAATGAGACGACAAGCTCCCCCTCTTCAGAAACATTTTCAAGTTTAAAATTACCCTTTGTATCTGTAGTCGTTCCCTGGGATGTTCCTTTAATAATAATTACAGCTCCCTCCAGCGGTTTACTGTTAATTTGTTGAACTACAACTCCTTTAACATCCTTTACTAAACCCGGAGTAACAGGGTCTGTGTTATCGGTGTTATTACCCGGTGAAGCGAATCTGTACTCCGGTTCTGCAAATGCATAGAGGATAATAGCAAAAACCGGAAGAATCAGAAATAACTTCAATTTCCTGTATGGTGAACTTATTATATTTTTCATCATGTTAAATCTTTTTTTGTTAAGTGAATAGCTGAAAGAATTCGCCAGGCTGACAACGTGGGTGCCGGCAATCTGGTTTAAGAGAGTCGCTTTGTATATTGCCGGGTCTGATGTCCGCTGCAGCGCCACCTCATCGGCAAGATACTCGTGGTTTTGTCTGATAAACCGGATATAAACCCAGACTAACGGATTGAACCACTGTAACAGGCAAAGAAATTCAACCAGCACCAGGTCAAGCCAGTGCCTCTGCCTGATATGTACCAGTTCGTGATTAATAATCTCCTTTGTTTCAAGGTCTGTAATTGAAGGATTGACAAACACATAGGAGAAAAATGAAAACGAAGAAGAGTACTCGGCAGTTCGGATCAGTTTTACCGGTTGAGAGGTTAAGATCTCCGATTTTTTAATTATCGTCAGAGCCGATTTGCTCTGTTTTATTATCCCGGCAAGAATAAAAAGCACTCCTGACAAATAAAATACTAATATTATAAGCCTGATGTCAGGGGAACTGCTATTTCCTGCAATCTGCATGCCGGTTACAACACTGCTTTCTGTCTGTAAATTTCTGATTACAGGCAAAGAAACAGTATAGTGCAGTGAAATAAACGGAAACAAAAACGAAGTCACAATACCGGAAATAAGATAAATTCTGTTTAATGAGAAATACCTCTCATTCCTTAAGAAAAGAACGAAGATCAGGGTAAATCCGGACAGCCAGACAACCGACTTGAGTAAATAAAAGGCAAATGTTTCCATTACTTCTGTTTTTTATCTTTGGATATCTCTTTCCTGGTATCTTCCATCAGCTCTTCAAGCTCTTGTATTGTGAGATCTTTCTCACGGGCGAAAAATGATGCCATCGCCGGGAAAGAGTTGTTGAAATAGCCCTCCATCAGACCAAATAGCTGACTTTTTGAGTAATCTCCCTTCGAGATAAGCGGATGATAATTATGAACGTTACCATTAGCTTCATGCCCGACATAGCCTTTCTTTTCGAGAACTCTCAATACCGTTGAAACTGTATTGCGCACCGGTTTCGGATCATGGAATTTGTCGCGGATCTCTTTTACAAGGCCGGATTTCATTTGCCATAATATCTGCATTACCTGTTCTTCTGCTTTTGTAAGTTGCATATTAGATTTTTTTTGATTCCAGCCACTTGGTATCAGACTTCTGTTTTAAGAAAATTTCTGAGTCTTTCTTATCAATCCTTCACAACAAAGATATGACTATTTTTATAGTCATACTAATATTTTTCAATAAAAATGACTATTTTTTTAGTCGCTGTCATTAACTCATTGTATTTATGATTGTTATAGTTTTACCCTTATCTCGGAACTAATCTTTCATCACATCTCAATTTAAGTCAATTGCAGAAAGAGAGAAGGAGATCCCTTGCGCTTGGAGGTTTGGAGGAATGAGGGATCTCCTTCTCGAAGCTGGAACTTAATAAAAAAGATGTGTATAAAGATTAGTATCTCCGAAAGGGTATAATTATTTTTTAATTGGAAATCTGTGCCTGTTTAAGAAGCTTGATTTATATCTCTGACACTCTCTTCATCGTAGCTCACGTTGAAATACCATTCCAAAACTATTTATCCCGGGAGGTTGGCAGATAAATTATTTTTCTTAATTTGCATCAGAAACCCATAATAAAAACCCCGATATGAAACGAATCATCATTTTATCCTGCTTGGTTGCATTTGCTACCATTTTTTCAGCTTGTTCCCAGAAAAATAATACACTTTCCTCAAAAGAGAAGAAAGATGGCTGGGAGTTACTCTTTAACGGTAAAGATTTTAAAGGCTGGCGCCAGTGCAACGGAACGGCAATGGCTGTTAACTGGACTATCGATGAAGATGCGATGAAAGTCTTTACCGGCGAAGGGAAAAAACCTGGTCAGGGTTCAAACGGAGACATTTTATTCAGCGATAAAAAATTCAGTAACTTTGAACTTTCCATAGACTGGAAAGCAAGTAAAATGGCCAACTCAGGAATCTTTTTTAACGTCCGGGAGGTACCTGGGCAACCTATTTACTATGCATCTCCTGAGATCCAGGTTCTTGATAATGCCGATGCCACAGATAATAAAATTGCCAGTCATCTTGCCGGCTCTCTGTATGATATGATTGCTGCAGATCCTAAAACCGTTCACCCTGCAGGAGAATGGAATACTATTGTCATTACTTTAAAAGACGGGAAAGTAACTCATACTCAAAATGGAATAAAAGTTGTTGAGTATGAACTCTGGACCCCGGCATGGGACGCACTTGTTGCTGCCAGTAAATTCAAAGAGTTCCCCGGTTTCACAGAAGGTATTTCCAAAGAGGGTTTTATCGGCCTTCAGGATCATGGATATCCTGTCTGGTTCAGGAATATCAAGATCCGCGAATTATAGTGATCGGCCTTTGCTAAGCTAAAGTTTTAACGGAACAGGCTGCACCTAAGAAACCCTTATTATCATGAAAAATAAACTTTCATCCGGCATCAGGAATCAGGATCGCCGTGCTTTTCTAAAATCAAATGCTGTTATCGGACTTGGAGCCTTGGCATCCGGCATTATATTTCCGCAGGCCTGTTCCTCCGGTGATAAATCAGGTCAGCCTGAATCATTCTCTCCTGAAGAGTTACGCTCAAAATATCAGGAATGTCTTGGCGGACCATTTCCAGAAGAAACTCCTTTGAATCCGCTGCTTCGTGAAACTATTCAGAAAACCGGCTACCGGATTGAATCTCTCACCTATGAAGTTCTGCCCGGGGAAAGAATTCCGGCCCTGTTGCTGGTACCCGATAGTGCTACAGCAGCAAATCCGGCACCCGGAATTGCTGTCTGGCATCAGCACAATGGCGAGTATCATCTTGGAAAATCCGAACCTGCCGGCCTTGCCGGAAACCCCATGCATCATACTGCCGTTGCCCTGGTCCATGAAGGCTATGTAGTCCTGTGTCCCGATTCACTCTGTTTCGAAGAACGGCAGGATCCGAAAGAAATACTAAAAAGGGGAGACTATGAACGTTTTGAGTTTCTAAGGGAGATAGTCAGGGGTCGGAGCCTGGCATGGAGAGATATTCTTGACATGAAAAGATCCATTACCTTTTTGAGCGGACGCCCCGAAGTGCTTGCCGACAAACTGGGGTGTTACGGCCACTCAATGGGCTCAACACATGCCTGGTTAGCCGGCCCCCTGGAGCCCCGGCTTAAATGTGTAATCGGAAATTGCTGTCTGCCAACATATGAAGCGATAGAAGAGGAACACCTTCTTCATTGTTTTCCAAATTTTGTTCCGGGATGGAAACAATGGGGCGATACTCCGGAAATTGCGTCGCTTATTGCACCACGCGCTTTGCATCTGAATTTTGGAGAAAAGGATAATGGAAGTCCAATTGAGTCGGCAAAGAAGGGGTTGGCAAGAATAGCTGAAGTATATAAAAAGGCCGGAGTCCCTGAGAATTTCTCTTTTTTCATCGAACCGGGAGCGGAGCATGTTTTATCAGAAGCGATGTGGCAGCAGGTAAAAAAATGTTTTGCAACTCATTTGAATTTCGGATAAATAAAATCCCACATAAAGTTTCAGAATCACCTGAAATAAGAAAACGCATTCAGCAATTAAAATTACTGTTTGCGTTTTTTTTGTGGGTTGTACTGGAATCGAACCAGTGACCCCTACCCTGTCAAGGTAATGCTCTAAACCAACTGAGCTAACAACCCTTTTTCATTTATTTACTTTGAGTAATCTGCTCTAAACCTCCCGATAGCTATCGGGATGAGCTAACAACCCTTTTTCATTTATTTACTTTGAGTAATCTGCTCTAAACCTCCCGATAGCTATCGGGATGAGCTAACAACCCTTTTTCATTTATTAAAATATCACATCTGCCACTGTACATTCTTAAAATACGTCAACAATACCATGAAAACAATAGATGAAATGATAAGTGCCCGTCTGTAAGTGTACGGCAAAAATAGCACAAAAAAAATAGATAATTGTAAAGTGCCGGAAAATTTGTCCGTCATATTATTTACAAAGCTTTTCCTTTTGTCAGGCAAAAAAAGGTGCTTTATGCTCCTGAATTAAAAGGATTTGGTACCAGCATAATTATAACATATTGATATATAGTATTATAAAAAAAAAAGGGGGGGGTAAAATTAGGTTAGGTAAAATAAATTGTTTAAATTTATCTGAACGCTTTTTTATGTTTTTTATTTTCCAAAAGTGGTGGTGACCTTTGCCTCCTAATAGAACTTCCCTGTGGATAATAAATTATAAATCATGAATAAAGATAAAGCATCTGAAGCTACTCCTCTTCGTCATAAGGCAGAAGAGCAGCTGAAAAATAGGTCATCCAAAACAGGTTCAATACTTTCCGAAATTGAAACTTTGAAACTCATTCAAGAACTTGAATTGCATCAGATTGAGCTCGAAATGCAGAACATGGAATTAAGCCTTGCTGTAAAGTTGAAATCTGAATTATTAATAAAGTATTAAGAATGAAAGACAAAACGGCACAAAAACTTCAAAACGAGTTGATTGAATTACAGCAGGTATATAGTTTATTAAAAGCAACCTCAGAAAGAACTATCTCCGAGTACAAGTTGGAGGTAAATCAGCTTAAAGAGAAGATGATTAATTTTGAAGCAGTATTCGAATCATCTCCCTTGGCGATGCTAATAATAGACGAAACAACTAATATCGAAATGGTCAACCTCGCAGCTATAAAGTTGTGTGGTGGCAGTGAATCTGATATTCTGCAACATCGCCCAGGTAATGCTCTGCGCTGTGTTCACTCCATCGAAGACCCCCGTGGTTGCGGATACGCTAAGGATTGTAAGATTTGTGCGGTTCGTAATGGTATAGAATCTCTGATTGCAAAAGGAGGTAATATCAACGGGGCAGAATTATTGTTTAGTCTCACACGAAACGGCGAACCACGAAATGTGTGGATGAACGTAGGTGTCGAACCCTTAATGATGGAGGGTCGTAAACGTTGGTGCATCGCTCTGAATGATATTACTGAAAGCAAACAGGCTAAGGAAAAAGTTCAAAAGAGCGAACTAAAATACCGCTCTCTTATTGAAAATTCAAGTGATATCATTTATTGTCTAGATGTAAATGGGCAATATCAATTTACGAATCAACTGTTCGCATCATTCTTAGAAAAAACACCAGACTATTTCATTGGAAAGACCCTCTGGGATGTTTATGATAAAGAGAAAGCGGATATGCTTTACGAAGCAACAAAAAGATTATTCAGAACAGGAATAAGTGAGTCTCTGGAGGTTGAAGTCTTTTTGCCTGACAAAACCTCATATTTCTGGGCAACAACCAACCCGATAAAAGATGAGACAGGTAAAGTAATTTTAAGTCTTACTAATGCTACCGATATCACTGAAAAAGTGAAGTTAACGGAGGCTCTGGCAAATGAAAAACAACGTCTCTTCTCTATAATAGAAGGCACTAACGCAGGAACGTGGGAGTGGAATATTCAGACTGGAGAAACGGTGTATAATGATCGGTGGGCTGATTTTTTAGGCTATACGCTGGAAGAACTGTCTCCTGTTAGCATCGATACATGTACTAAGTATTCTCATCCTGAAGATTTGAAATTATCGTGTGAATTGTTGGAAAAACACTTCAAAGGCGAGTTGAAGTATTATGAGTGTGAAGTAAGGATGAAGCATAAAAATGGAGATTGGATATGGGTGCTTGACAGGGGGAAAGTTTACAAATGGGATGAAAATGGAAAACCACTTTTAATGTCAGGAACTCATCAAGAAATTAATGACCGCAAAATGGCAGAACATGCACTCGAGGAAAGCGAAAAACAATTTTCTCTGTTTATGAACCATTTACCTGCTCTTGCCTTTATTAAAGATCCGGAATCAAGAATAGTTTTTGTCAATAATTCTATGAAACTTGCATTAGGTGCTTCAAAGTGGTTAGGACTAAAAACATCCGAAATTTTCGATAGAGAAACTGCTGAAAGATTGAATATAGATGACAAAAAAACATTGTTGGATGGTTATCAAAATATTGAAGAGAGTTTTCCTAATCTTGATGGCAAAGTACATCATTATAAAACGCAAAAATTCATCATCCCAAGGTTAGGGTTGAAACCTCTTCTTGGTGGAATAGCCATTGATGTTACCGAACGTAAACATGCCGAACAAGCCTTAATAGAAAGTGAAATAAAATTAAGTCAACTCAATGCCGATAAAGATAAAATTTTTTCAATCATTGCACACGACCTGCGAAGCCCATTCAATGGATTCCTCGGGTTTACACAACTGATGGTTGAGGAACTGGATTCAATGTCAACAACTGAAATAAAAAAGGTTTCTGCTCTTATGAATAAATCAGCAACCGAACTTTACAATCTTCTCGAGAATCTCTTAAACTGGACAAGAATGAAACAGGGATTAATTTCTTTCAAACCACAAAAAGTAGTTTTATCAGGTGCTTTTCAGGATACTGTTGAAATTCTTAGACCAAATGCAGAAGCGAAAAATATCTCCATCAATTATTCAGAAACAGACAAGACAATTGTATTAGCCGATACCGACATGTTAAAAACAGTTCTCAGAAACCTTGTTTCGAACGCAATAAAATTCACAAACATTGGTGGCGTAATAACTATCAACTCTGAGCAGACACCTTCTGATGTTATTATATCAGTTTCGGATAATGGAATTGGCATAGAATCAGATAATATAGCAAAACTCTTTGATATTGGTCAGGTTCATACAACAACAGGTACCGCAGATGAAAATGGCACAGGATTGGGTTTATTGCTCTGTAAAGATTTTGTGGAAAAGCATGGTGGTAAGATCTGGGTAGAGAGTGAGGTTGGTATTGGGAGCCGTTTCAAATTTACTTTGCCAGTATCCTCTATATAAAATGCGTAAATCGTTGTTTAAAAGGCAGATTTTTTCATAACAAAATAAGTTGAAAAAATAATCTCTCTAAAATTCAACAACTACGATCACATTTCCCAGTTTCCTAAATAGGCTGTCATTTAACACTGCCGTAAGAACAAACCATTTTACAATTACGCTGGAAAAAGGGTAATGTCTATTCCCCTTTAACTAACCAGATGCTACCGCTCTGTCGCCTACTGCTTCCGCTCAGGCACCACAGAAGATGAGTTATCAGGCAGTTATACGCAATGCAAGCAATGTTCTTGTTACGAGTAAAACCTTAGGAATGAAAATCAGCATTCTCAAGGGTTCATCAGAAGGCACAGAAGTTTATTCTGAAACGCTGACACCAACAACCAATGCCAATTGAATTAGGCCGTAGGCCTGACATATTATAAAGTCGGGCGCAGCCCGGCGTAAAACTCACCCTAACCTTCTAAGCCCCGTAGCGGGCGTAATATGAATAGTAATCAAAAAACAGATCGTTGAAATTTTTCTTTGGGGATTTGAATTTATTATAATAATTTTAGATGTGATTTTTCCTGCCGATTGGGGAAAAATACTTTTTAGAATAACATCGGGGGATTATATCATTTATCAATTATTTAATAATGAATTACATAGCTATGAAAAAGATTTATACAATACTGGCAGCTGCCTTATTAAGTATTGTTTTGCTTGCCCAACCCCAGAAGATGAGCTACCAGGCAGTTATACGCAATGCAAGCAATGCTTTAGTGGTAAGTACTCAGATCGGAATGAAAATAAGCATTCTGTAAGGGTCATCGGGCGGCACAGAAGTTTATTCTGAAACGCTGACACCAACAACCAATGCCAATGGGCTGGTCAGTATTGAAATTGGAAAGGTCATTGATAAGGGACCTAACGCTTTTTCATCCATCGATTGGTCTACAGGAACTTATTTCCTTAAAACAGAAACTGCTGTTGCAGCACTATTAACAACTTATACAATTACTTTTACAAGTCAATTATTGAGTGTGCTGTATACTTAAACTCTAAAGGCTTTTTATCTAGCTCACTAAACAATTTATTAATCCTTTTCAAATATTTTGCCTTTTCAGGTTTGCTTAAAATGGATTCTGTCCCAGGAGCCTTTGACAATGTTATTAAAAATTCGTCCTCATTCAATGTTGACATTTCGGAATGAATGTTTTCATCCGTTACCTTCTTCAAAAGCTCTTCTAAGGAATTCCCGCTTTTACTAATCGGTTTCATGTGTTTT
>CAIJYD010000022.1 GCA_903824785.1 uncultured Bacteroidota bacterium | reverse complement strand
GACCGCAGGGAGCGTAATCCTCTGATCTCATGAACTCACCCCCGACCCCTCTCTGCTTTGCAAAGAGGGGTGACTATGCAAGACAATTTACGAAAGACAAGAAAGTCTCGCCGAAGGCGGATGCATGGATTTGCAGACAGTTCAATGTTTTCCGGCTAATTATTGGCAACCTTACCGGTTTTTAAAATTAGAAATCTTGATACTCTGATAAAAGTTGTATCTTTGTTTTAGTAAAATTTGAATGTATGAAAACAATCCACTTTCAGGTACCTGATGATGTTGATTTAAAGGACTATGAGTACACAATGATTATCGCGGCTAAACTATATGAGGACGGTAAACTATCTTCAGGACAAGCTGCTAAGATAGCTGGATTATCTAAAAGAGCTTTCATTGAGCTTTTGGGCAGATATAGGGTTTCAGTATTCAGTAGTTCTTTGTCGGATTTACATTCTGACATAGCCAATGCATAATATTATAATTTCTGATACAAGTTGTTTGATCATATTTAGTAAGATCGGACAATTGGAAATACTTCAAAAGGTTTATGATAATGTAATAACCACTCCAGAGGTTGCTGAGGAGTTTTCAGAAGATCTGCCGGATTGGATTATATAAAAGAGGTTCAAGACAAGAAATATCAAGAGTTTCTTAAAACCCAAATTGATTGTGGTGAAGCCAGTGCAATTGCTCTGGCCATGGAGACTGACAATTCTTTGCTTTTACTGGACGATTTGAAAGCCAGAAAATTGGCAGGGAAATTAAATCTAAATTTTACCGGCACCCTGGGTGTAATAACCAAAGCAAAACAGATGGGTGTAACTAGTGAGGTCAAGCCTTTAATTGATAGCCTATTGCTAACAGATTTCAGGATTTCTGAAAACGTAATAGATGAGCTACTGAAATTAAACAACGAGAATACCTGAATTACAGATTTGTGCAAGCCACTACCAACCTTCGTTTAATTTAAAACGGTATTTTTCAAAATCCACCCCAAAAACGGTTCATGAAATAATCCTTTGATGAACCTTCATGAACTCACCCCATCCCCTCTCTGCCTGGCAAAGAGGGGTGACTATGCAAGACAATTTACGAAAGACAAGAAAGTCTCGCCGAAGGCGGATGCAGGGCTTTTTTTCCCGACGCCTTGGTCGGGATCTTCGATTTGCTTCGATTTGTTAAGCACCTCCAAAACGTATCCTGTACTAATCGCTCCAGATATCTTCATTTTATTTGATCAATCAGTTCAAGCCTTTTAACAATTGTGCCTTTTCCCAGAATTGTTCCCGGTGACAAAACTGCATTAGCTCCAATTTTAGAATTATCGCCAACCAACGAACCAAATTTTTCAGTTTTAGTGTCAATAAGTTGACCATTATACAATACAAATATTCTCTTGTCTTCCCTTTCATTGTAATGATTCGCACATATTGAGCCTGCTTCAAAATTTATGTTTTGCCCTAAAATACTGTTCCCGATATAGTTAAAATGTGCTATTGCCGAATTGTCGAATATTATTGACTGTTTAACTTCTGAACCTGGTCCGATTTTTACGGATTTGCCTAAATACAGAGGGCCCCGTAAATAGCAATTTGCACCTACAATACAGTTTTCAGAAATAATAATTGTCCCTTTTAAAGTAACACTGTGTTCAATGACTGCAGTTTTGTGAACGGCAACATTATTTTCAATTTTATAATCTGCGCCTAAATCATTCAGCCGTTTTGAAATTATGGCATCCAGATTGTCTGTTATCTCCCATGGCTGCAATGAACTTTCATGTATAAACAGAGTTTGAAAATCCTGAATGTAATCTTCAATTCTTATCATAATTCATAAATTTCAATAGGTAAATTGTCAGGGTCAGAGAAAAATGTGAATTTCTTATTTGTGAATTCGTCTATGCGTACTGGTTCTGTGATAACATTCTTTGAGTTTAAGAACTCTATTGATATGTTAATGTCTGTAACTCCAAAAGAAATATGTCTCAATCCTGTTGCTTCAGGTCGTGTTTGTCTTGCCGGCGGGTTTGGAAAAGAAAATAGTTCAATTAAATATTGTCCGTTTAGCGAAAGGTCAAGTTTATATGATTGTCTCTCCTCACGGTAAACTTCCTCATCAATTTCAAATCCTAAAATTTCGGTGTAAAATTTTCTGGACTTCTCATAGTCAGAGCAAATAATTGCAATATGGTGTAATCTTTCAATTTTCATTCATTCACAAGATAATCATAAAAGTCAACGACTAAACAGAAATATTTCAACTGGTTTGATAATTCAAGGTTTTTCACCACAAAGTAAAAACATCTAAGCTTGTAATTTAATAGCTTACATGTTTTAAATACCAGAAAACATTGTGGGGCTTTCTATAACCAGCAAAAGGAAGCAACCCGGCATCTATTTACAACAATCGGGTAAAAATAAACAATTGGACCCCTGAATATGTCAACTATTACGCCAACCGGAGGAAATGTTATTTTTCATAAACACTCTGTATGATAAGAATATATGCCATTTGTAAATCTTTTGAAACCAGTTTATAATGAACTTTTGATTTTTCTTTCAAGTAGATTATTTTTGTAAAAAACGATAGGCTAAAATAACGTTCTAATCAATTGAGTTATGATCCATGAAAACTATATAATAGATAAAAACGGCAGGAAAATAGCTGTTCAGGTGCCTATTAAAACATACGAAAAACTCATATCTGATTCCGAAGAACTTGATGAGGTAAAAGAATACCGCAAAGCCAAAGTTCATAAAGGTCATGCAATCCCCTTTGAACAAGCTTTTCAGGAAATTGAAGAAGCTATTAAATGAAGTATATTGTTCTGATTGAACGGTACGCCCAAAAGCAAATAATGAAGCTGGACAGGAAGATTATCCTTGTTATTAAAGCGTCCATTGCTGACCTTGCTGATAATCCCAGACAATTCGGTTACAAAAAACTAAAAGGCGAAGATGCATACCGAATCCGGGTTGGTAATTATCGTGTATCTATGAATTAACGACAATACAATTATCGTTACTGTTGTCTCGGTTGGGCACAGGAAAGATATTTACAAATAGTAAAAATCCGGCGATGAACCAGATTTTTAATTAGCTGCCAAATTAAATATTTTCGCCTTACATCCTCATTGTACATCACGTTTGACTCTAAAAACTCAGGGTTGGTGAAAATATCATCAACTAATCTGAGATTAGATAATTCACCCGTTTCCGTTACAGCGAATTGGATATCAGAATGATAATCCAACAAGGATACCTGCACTTACAGAGGGAGAATCCCTGACAAATGAGTATTCCCAATATTCTCTGTAAAAGTGAGTTTCAAAAGCTAATCCCAGATTAACAGCCGACTTTTCTGAAGTAACAACAGCAATTCCAATAGTGGGGCAAACCAGGAATCCGGCCCTGGCCTTATGGGTATACTGGTGATCTGCTATAGTTCAGGATTCGACTCTGGCATCGATGTACAGCCTTGGAGGTGAAGCCATCTGGTTTCTTAATGCATGGGCATATAAGCGCAATGGACATTCTGTTCGTTGTATTAAGGATTAATATGGTATAATAAAAATTATTTCTACATTGTCAGAAAGATAGAAAACATAGATGCTTAAAGATTGTATTTAAAACCCCACTTGAAAATTATCCGGAAAGCTAACCCACGAAGATCCCCCGAAACCTTATAAATCTCATTCAATAAAAAATCAGGACATGAACAAAATATTCTTTTTTCTCGTAATTTTTTTATTTTACGGGAACTCTCTTCCGGGACAGAGTAAAACAAGTATCACTTTATGTGGCGAATGGAAATTATATTATGGCATTAACGACAAAAATGCACCTTCAACTCCCGATGAACTGATGAAGATGAGATGGCCGGAGATACCGGCAACTGTTCCCGGCAATGTTGAGATTGATTTACTGGCTTCAGGGAAAATTAAAGATCCCGAGATTGGAAATAACATATATGACTTACGGAAATTCGAAGCATACCAGTGGTGGTACCACAGAACATTTTCGAAACCCGAATTTTCTTCAGGGGAGCGAGTTGAAATTGTGTTTGAAGGGATCGATTGCTTCAGCACAATCTGGATAAACAATAAACTAATCGGAAATACAGACAATATGCTCATTGACCACCGCTTTGACATTACCGATCTTTTAAATCCTTCCGGCGAAAACAGCATTTATATCCTCATCAAACCTGCTGTTGCTGAAGCCCAGAAATACATTAACGGAACAATCGGTTCCCATAAATTTTTCCGCGTTGAACAAGAGCACGTGCGTAAAGCTCCACATATGTACGGATGGGATATCATGCCACGGTTAATAAGCGCAGGCCTCTGGCGGGAAGTCCGCCTGGATATTAAAAAACCAACCAGGTTTGAACAGGTTTACTGGATGACCGATGAGGTCAATGTCGCGGAAAAGAAAGCAAACATGCTGCTTGAATGGCAATTTTCCACGGACTATCTCACTATTGACGGGTTGACAATGGAAGTTTCACTCCTGCGCGATTCCAAAATGGTCTTTAAGAATTCTTACCAATTAAATGTTCACAGCAGCCGGCAAAGAATATCGCTTGACAATATAGATTTCTGGTGGCCAAAGGGTTATGGCGATCCGGTTTTGTACGATGCTGTCCTGCAAATTGTTGACAGCAAAAAGAATATCCTTGATGAAAACCGACAGAAAATCGGTATCAGAACGGCCGATTTAATCTTTACAGAGGTTACTACCAAAGAAAATCCCGGAGAATTTTTGTTCAAGGTAAATGGAGAGAAAATATTTGTCAGAGGTACAAACTGGGTCCCCCTTGATGCTCTGCACAGCCGCGACAAGGATCATCTAAATGATGCATTCAGGATGATTAATGATTTGAATTGCAATATGATACGTTGCTGGGGCGGTAATGTATATGAAGATAATGATTTTTTCGGTTTATGTGATGAAAACGGGGTTATGGTATGGCAGGACTTTTCGTTAGCCGGAACACAGTATCCACAGGATAATGAATTCACAGAAAAAATCAGAAAAGAGGCAATTAATGTAATTCTCAAATTAAGACATCATCCCTCTTTGGTTTTATGGAGTGGAAACAATGAAATTGATCAGTCTCTCTCGAGGAACTTTAAAAAACCTGTCGATCCGGGAATTGATATAATAAGCAGGGTGGTTTTGCCCAGGGCTGTCTGGGAATTTGATCCGTTAAGAAGCTATTTACCGAGCTCTCCTTATTGCAGCGAAGAGTATTTCAAAAAGGGAAATGATGCCGGTTTATTGCCGGAGGTACATCTTTGGGGACCGAGAGGTTATTACAAAACTCCTTTTTATACCAATGTAAATGCACATTTTGTAAGCGAAATAGGATATCACGGATGCCCAAACCTTGCAAGCCTTGAGAAAATGTTCGACGCAGATTATGTCTACCCGTGGACATCTGAAGGAAAGTGGAACGACCAATGGCAAACAAAATCAGTTCGTTCACTACCCAATTCAACACTTACACTTGACAGAAACGACTTAATGATTAACCAGGTTAAAGCGCTATTTGGAGATCTTCCAAAAGATCTGGACAAGTTTATTTTTGCATCACAGACAGTTCAGGCTGAAGCGATGAAATTCTTCATTGAATTCTGGCGCACGAGCAAGTTTCAGAAGACAGGGATAATATGGTGGAACCTGCGCGATGGATGGCCAATACTTTCGGATGCAGTTGTTGATTACTATAACAGCAAAAAGCTTGCCTATTACTATATCAGACAGGTTCAGTACAATAGCTGTGTCATGGTTGGCGATTCTCAGGAAGGAAAACATCCTGTTGTTGCTGTGAATGATACAAGAGAAAAAAAGTCGGGTACAGTTGCCATCAGGGATGCAGATACCGGTGAGACTCTTTTTACCTCCTCATTCGATATTCCTGCTAACGGCAAAACCGCGATCGGTTTTATCCGGGAAAGTAATAAACAATCAATGTGGTTAATTGATTATTCTATTAATAATGAAAAATACGCTAATCATTATCTGGCGGGGGAACCACCCTTTAAACTGACTGATTATGAGCGATGGTATAAGAAATTGAAGATTACTAAAGATTAAACCATAAACTTGCAGGAGTAATTGTTTTCGGATGTACCAAATGTTCGGTTTGCCATATTGAAATAATCAACAGAAGAAATTTACCAGTGGTTATTACAGGAAATGAACTTCTGTTTGTCCGAAGTTGTTGTCATAAAAATAAATTCTGCAAAAGGAGAAGAATATTCACGCTAATCTAATAATATCTGGAACAAAAAAACCGAGCCATAAGCCGGCGCTGCAGGGCTTTTTCTTTCTTAATCAGCACGACTTAAATGGTATTTTATCCAAAACTATTCAAGGGAGCAATAATTTTTGTTCCTAAAGTCTTATTCCTTAATTTTGTTCCTGAGACCTACCATTCCATGGAATAAAGATCCCGGAATAATTTAAATATTCAGTCTATATCAGATAAGTCAAAGATTAAAAATTATGACATCATTCCTTCCTAAATTAATATCTATTGAAAAACAAATCCCTTTTCAGTTACTGCTTATAATTCTAATTTCAGGAGGATTATGTGAAAGTTGCAGGAAAGACGATAAAAAGCCAGCGGAAGCTCAATCACTTCCGGAAGTAACCACCAGAGAGGTATCATTTTACACAGATGTGTGGGATATTCCCATGTTAGTTACAGGAGGAACTATAATTAATGATAGAGGAAGTATTGTTACATCACGCGGAATATGCTGGAGCAAAAATCAATCTCCGACCATTCTTGATAACAAAACCTTTGATGGCACCGGTACCGGTTTCTTTTCAAGCCGCATATCTGGTATTCAGATTCTAACAACCTACTATGTAAGATCTTATGCAACAAATAGTATGGGTACAGCCTACGGAAATCAAGTCGAATTTACAACTTCATGCACCCTGCAAAAAATATCCTTTTTAACGACAACACCCTCAAATGATGCTTACGGTCTCCCATTAAATACTACACTAATATGGCAGATAATAAAACAGAAATATCCGATTGTATTTGATCTCTATCTGGATAATACACCTGATCCGGTTACTAAAATTGCAACAAACTATACTTCCTATACTTTTTCACCCAATGAACTTTCTCCTGGCACCAGGTATTACTGGAAGGTGGCAGCACTGGAACCACCTTTGCTTTGTCCCATTCTAACAAGTCAGGTCTATAGCTTTACAACTTCATTAACCATAAAAACTCCATCATTATCCACCACACCTGTAACATCCTATACATCAACTTCTGCAATTGTTGGCGGAAAAATAAGTGATGACGGAGGTGCCGGCGTAACTGAATATGGTATATATTGGAGTACTGGCAGGAATCCTGAATTATCAGGAACCAGGCTCTATATTGGAAGCGGGACAGGCTCCTATTCATCTACAATAACCGGATTAAATCCAAAAACTACATATTACATCAGAGCTTATGCCGTTAATAATGCAGGAAAAGCTTTCGGGACTCAGATAAGTTTTAATCTGAACAGCGGCAGTGAAACGGTAACCGATATTGATGGAAATGTTTATAATACAGTTCAGATAGGTTCGCAGTTATGGATGTCTGAAAATTTGAAAACCAGCAGATATGCAGATGGGGCAACTATTCCGTTTGTAAATAATTCTTCTGACTGGGCTGCACTGAATGAAACAAGTAAAGCTTACTGCTGGTACGATGATAACATAAGCAATAAGGAGATTTATGGAGCATTGTATACCTGGGGGGCAGCTATGAACGGAGCTGCAGGAAGCAACAAGGTTCCGGGCGAAGTAAGAGGCATTTGTCCAACCGGCTGGCATTTGCCAAGCGATGCTTAATGGACAATCCTGGAAACTTTCACCGGAGGGGCGAACGTCGCAGGAGACAAGATTAAAGAAACCGGGGTTTCACATTGGGCTTTCCCTAACCCGGGAGCTACAGACGAAAGCGGATTTTCAGGCCTCCCCGGCGGGTTTCGTGGTTATGCTACTTATTATAATGGAAAATGCACCGGGATAACAGTAAGAGGTTCCTTCTGGAGTTCCAGCGAAACAACATCCTCCGTCATCAAAACCAGAGAACTGGTTGCTGGTGCACCCTACCTTTTTACTTATGGCGATCCTAAGAACTGGGGCTTATCTGTGAGATGTATCAAGGATTACTAATTTAATTTTACAAAATCAGAGTTTTCTGTTTTTCTGTTTTCAATGGACTAACTTAACATTACCAGATATATTGCACTAAGCTCTCCTCTGATTATAAATTAGTTAGTTCCTTTTCGCTGATAGAATCCCCCACAATTACTTCCGAAAAAAAATTTATATCCTTTCTTTCTAATTATGACCATTTTCAGAAATATCATAAAGATTTATTCTTACATTTATGGAAAGCTAATGCCATTTACCATTTGTATTAATTTTCATGCCAATGGGGGGGAAAACAATTATTATTGGAGGAGGAATAGCAGGCTTGTCATGCGCCTTAAAACTACAGGAAGCGAATGAGGATTTCCTGCTCATCACAGACACACTTGGCGGGCGAATAACCTATTCCGCAAAAGACAAAATAAATTATGGCGCTTATTTTGTGATGAAGAGTTACAAAAATGCGAAAAAACTGGTTTCTCAGGGAAAACTGATAAATCCGCTGGATGTCTGTTTTCATAATAGTAATGATGAGAAATTCTCCCTTCTTCATTTTCACACCTTAAAGCGCTTACCTCAGTTGTTACGGTTCTTTTTTGCGATGATGGAGTTTTCAGCTCATTATGAAAAGTTTAAAAAGAGGTGCCTTACAATGTCGCAGATTGAGGCGATGGATCTGGATCCGTACATCAGGGTACTTTATAAAAAGACTGCTTCTGACTTCATAAAGGAAAAAAGATTTGAAAAGGTAGCTTATGATTACATCTCAAAATTCTCATATGCCTGTACAGGAGTCGGGAGCGACCAGATAAATGCCCTCGATTTTCTGAATGTCAGCATGGGAATACTTCAGCCAATTTATAATCTTAAGTTTGATGAAAAATCAATTACTGAACGGTTCAGAGATCAACTTGTAACTGATACCATAAACACAATTGAAAAAGAGGATGGGATGTTTATTCTCGGCGGTGCATCCGGCACAATATATAAATCTGAGAAAATTGTGGTTGCCACACCGGCAGCCATCACAAAAACCCTTCTGAAGAAAGAACATATCCGTGGAGCCTGTAAAATATATGTTTATCACGTCGAGGCTGAACTCAAAAAAATATATACCCGTTTTTCATTGAACCTTTTCCCCTCATCATCGGAGATTATGCTTACAGCAAAACAGAATGACGGCAGTTATCTTATTTACACCCGGGAGAAAGAGACCGATCTTCTGAGAGTATGCGAGACTTATAAACTAATAACTGAAGTCTCATGGGAAAAAGCAATGTACGTTTTTGGAGATGCCTTTCTGGAGCAGGAGCCGGAGGAAGGTATTTATATAGCAGGCGATCACAATGGACTGGGTTTAGAACCCGCTGCAATTTCGGGGATATTTGCTGCAAACAGGATTATTAATAAATAGTAACTCATTAACATGAATAACCTTACAGCCTTTCTGAATGAACATACAATCTGGTTCATTATTATTTGTTTTGGGTTAGCCGATATCCTCTTTTTTCTGGGATTACTATATTATGGTTTCAGCAATCCTCCCACTGAAGAAGAAAAAAGCAGGGTTCATCCTGGAGATGACCTTCTCGGGAATGAGCCCGGCAGAATGAGAGGTACTCTGGCTGTCACTGTCAATGCACCAAGGGAAAAAGTATGGCCCTATCTCGCTCAGATTGGCCTCCGGCAGGCAGGCTTTTATAGTTTTGAATGGCTCGAGCGTCTCTGCGGTTTCGATATTCGCAATACCTTTACTATTGTGGAGGAATGGCAAAACATGAAAAAGGGCGACTATATCTTTTATCATCAGTGTGGTATAGGATCGGAAGTTAAGGATGTAAAACAGGGAGAATATTTTACTTCGATATCAGATTCAAGAAACCCTTCGGAATTTCCCGGAACAATTGCTTTTGTCCCGCCAATAGGACTCCGGTTTTTTGCGTGGACCTGGAGTTTTATTCTTGAAGATCTCGGGAATGGCCAAACCAGATTCTTTACAAGGTGCGATGCAGTCTTTGAACCAAACAAAGGAATCCGGAAATGTCTGGTGGCTTTTTTTCTTGGTATTCCATCATTTGTCATGTGCAAGAGCATGCTGAAAAAGATCAAGGCATGTGCCGAACAGCAGCAATAATAACCTTTTAACAACCCAATATATATGGAAGCAAAAAGTACAACAACTACCCTGAAGCCGGTTTATAAGCACAAAAAAAGCTTTTTAGGGATCTCCGACCGGATAATTGATAAAATAGGTGTGAGACCATACAGCTGGAACTTCATTCTCAAGGTATTCCTGATGATTGTGAAGGGAAGCAAGTATATGGAAAAACCGGTTTTTGGTCCCATCTACAATCGGCTTATGAAGTTTACCCCTATCAGCAAAACCTACTCCCATGGCACAATTCTGAATCTGAATGTCGATGTCAGCAAAGAGGGTGAAAGCGTAACGCTTCCTATTGACCTCGTTAAAGATATGCTCAGAAAGGCAAGTTATATAGGATCGGCCAATGCCTGTATATGCCGTTCCGCTAATAAATGTTCAGGTTTCCCAAAAGAGGTTTGCTGCCTGTTTCTGAGTAATAGCGGCCGTACTGTTGTGGATCACAAAGTTGGTTACGAAATATCCCTTGAGGATGCACTGACCAGAGTGGATAAAGCTGCTGAAATGGGTTTGATCGGCCAGGCTCTGTGGGTTGAGGTTGAACAGTACATCTGGGGGTTTTCAAACGAAGACATGGAGCATTTTCTTGAAATGTGTTTCTGCTGTTCCTGTTGTTGTGTCGGATTTAATCTGTCGAGGAATGCATCGCGCGATGTTAAAAAACGATTCCATTCTTCAAGCTGGACAGCTGTGATAGATGAATCAAAGTGTAATGGCTGTGAAGAGTGTATTAAACCTTGCCCTCAGGCCTGCATTACTCTGAATGAGAGTAACATTGCAGTGAACAACATTGATTATTGCGTAGGATGCGGGATTTGCAAAAACATCTGTAAGCTGGATGCAATTCAAATTAAACAAACCAAACCAATGTTATCGAGTGTGCAGGAATATTTCCTGGAAGATGGCCGGCTTAATATTCAAATCTAGACCAAATCAGTTATTGATGCATGAATTGGCAGTAACCAGGAGTATCTTAAAAATAGTGCTTGATCATACTGAAAAAAACGGAGGAAAAAGGGTCAGGAAGATATTTTTACAAATAGGAGAAATACGGAACCTTGAAGAAGAGTGGATTCAACGCTATTTTGACAAGATAAGTACTGGATCGCTAGCCGAAAACGCAGAAATTAAAGTTATTAAAGTCCCGGTGGTTTTCTTATGCAAAATTTGCAAAAACGAATTTTCCGCCAGTTTCAGGGAAGAGAAGAAAATCCTCTGTTCTCATTGCAATAGTTTTGAATATGATTTACTTACGGGGAGGGAATTTATTATTGAAAAAATAGAAATAGAATAATGTGTGAAATAAAAATAATTGACATTAAGCAAAATATCCTTTCCGAAAACAAGGATCAGGCAAACATCATAAGGCAGAACTTAGCTTTAAAAAACATCTTTATGGTGAATGTAATGGCTTCACCTGGAGCAGGCAAGACGAGCCTGATAATAGAAACAATCAAGCGACTAAAGGACAAATTGAGAATTGCCGTTGTGGAAGGTGATATCGAATCGGTTGTCGATTCGGAAAAAATTATTGCGCAGGGAATACCTGCCGTGCAGATCAGGACGGGCGGGGCTTGTCATCTTGATGCTCCGATGGTTTCCGCAGCTATGGATCAGCTTAACCTTGATTTGTACGATCTGCTGTTTATCGAAAACATTGGGAACCTGGTTTGTCCGGCAGAATTTGATATCGGGTCCGACTTGCAGGTGATGTTGTTAAGCATACCGGAGGGGGATGACAAAATTCTAAAATACCCTTTGATGTTCTCGGTATGTGATGTATTGCTGGTAAACAAAACTGATTATCTTTTTATGTCAGATTTTAATCGGGAACTATTGCACCGCAGGGCAAAAGAGCTAAATCCCGGCATAAAAATATTTGATATCTCGTGCAAAACAGGTGAGGGAGTGAATGATTGGAGTAACTGGCTAATGAAGAAAATAGAGTCAAAATTAACTTCACTGTAAGTTATTCAAATCCTATATTTTTATTGTTTTTCTTTACGGTTTGTACATGAATCAAAATATTAAAAATGAATTTCCACTATACATATACTAAAAAATAAAAATATGAATACAAAAGTTAAGTTTGATTTGTCCAAACTAAAAGGAAAGCTGAGAACAATGAGGATATGGCTCGAAGAGAAGCATATTCCTCCGGGGATATTGTTTATTATAATGGGGATAGCTTCTTCAGTATGGTTTCTCATAAGAGTAATCCCAAAACCCTCACGTGCAACTTATCCCTGTATACAGGTTGCGGCTCCAATAATGTCGGGGTTTATTATTTATCTTCTTTCGCTTGGAGGCATAACTTTTCTTTTAAGAAAGACCTGGAGAAATCTAATCCGTGCAAAGTATCTGGCTGCAGCAGGATTACTTATATCGTCTGTTATTATCCTGATCATCAATCTGGCAACTGATTCATCTGTCACATATGCAGCATATACTGGTGGCCCTTTTGGTCCTGAAGATGGTGCAAATATGCCGATGGGAAAACCTTTAGGGTTAAATCCCGGTCGGGTAATATGGGCCTGGAATCCTGATGCTACCAATGAGAATTGTAAAAATGTTATAGAGAATAATGACTGGTATTTCAATACTGTTAATGCTGATCAGAAAGTAATAAACAATATGGTTTCTGAGTCAATTTTAAAGATTACCGGAAAATCTAATCTCAAACAGGCCTGGGATGGACTTTTTCGTTATCAGAATCAAAAAAAGAATAAGAAGAATGAAGGCTATACTGCCGGAGAAAAAATATTTATTAAAATTAATCAGGGAACCGCCAGTTGGGCACTAAGCCAGGAAGATAAGGACAAAGGATACTTTGTTCCAACGTACCCGATTAAACCAGGTGCGAGATCAAGAAGTAATGGTGCATTGGAAACATCTCCATATGTTGTTCTCGAAATTTTAAGAGAACTTATTAATGAGGCTGGAGTTAAACCTTCAGACATATCTGTTGGAGATCCAATGGCTCATATCTTTGGCCATAATTTCACAGCCTGGCATAATGAATTTCCGGATGTTAAATACATTGACAAGTTTGCTGATAAATTTGACCGCACTCTGATTAAAGTTACTGAGGACACGCTTCTTTTTTATTCAGACAAAAAAATAAAAGATAAACTTTATGATGTAATTGAAAATGCTGATTACATGATAAACGTTGCAAGTCTTAAACCTCATGGGTCTGCAGGAGTTAGCCTCACAGCAAAAAACCATTTCGGCTCACAAGCCAGAAGAGGAGCTTCACATCTTCATTATTCAAGCATTGCCCCTACCTGGGAAACATCACCTCGGGAAGTAGGAAATCCAAGCAATGGAGGATACAAAAAATACCGCGTTATGGTAGATTTGCTTGGGAGTCGTTACCTGGGACAGAATACGATGCTGTATATTGTTGACGGACTATTCGGTGGAGGTGCTGATGAAACAAAAGGCCCGGTCAAATACTTTATGGCTCCTTTTAATAATGACTGGAGCAATTCAATATTTTCCTCCCAGGACGAGGTTGCTCTTGAATCGGTTTGTTTCGATTTTCTAAGATCTGAATGGGATGGTAAGAATATACATAATAAGGCAAACAATGTATGTGAATGGGCCCCAAATATGCCCGGAGTTGATGACTATCTGCATCAGTCAGCTGATTCCAAAAACTGGCCTGTGGGTATAGTCTATGATCCTGATAACAGCGGGAAACCATTGGGAAGCCTTGGCGTTCATGAACACTGGAACAATCCTGCAGACAAGCAATACTCAGGGAATCTTGGTGTTAAAAACGGTATTTCTCTGGTTTCTATCCCTGAAAACCTTGTTAAAAGTAAAGAGCAATTAAAAAAGAAAAAAACAAGAGCTGACAGCTAATAATTAACTTAAATATGTGCTTTTTCAGGCTTCATGCATTTAATTCACATTCAAGCCAGTTCATCCCTAAAGAGGGGGGGGATAAAACAGATTATGATTTATAATAAATAATTCATCTTTTTTAACATAAAATGTAAAACCAATCAGGATTTCTGGCTGAAAATAAAATTAACTTTGCCAAAATTCCGGAATAGGTCAGATGCTGTTTCCGGCTTTCGATAATTACTAAATACCGGAAATAAATCTACCTGTTCCCAAGATTATAAAAACCATGAAGATCCTGATTAAAGAACACATTAACAATCCTGAGAAACTTGAACAATTGTATCGTGATGACAGCAAAGCTTTTGAATCAGGTTTTGAGGAAGTTTATTCAGAGACAGAAAAATCCGAACTGACAAAATACTGGAAGATCAGATTAGATTATAACAAAACGCCGGATAATACAAAGAAATCTACTCTGCTGGATATTTTCATTTTGATTGCTTCCTGTTTATTAGCCGGATTTCTGATAAAAATACCCGAGATCTTTAATTTCAACCCGGAAAACTCATTTTTTTATGAGAGAAATGCAGGGATCATCGTTTTCCTTGGACTCACTGTTTATGTAGTCTGGATCAGGAAAGTCTTTGAGTTAAAAAAAGTTACAGTTATTCTGGCAATATTCTTATTACCAATAATATATGCGAATCTTCTCCCAGCCGTCACAGACAGTGACTCGGTTAATCTCGTGTATATTCATCTGCCGCTTTTAATGTGGAGCATTTTCGGATTGGTTTTTATTGATTTTAATTTAAAGGATAAAATTAAGCGGATTGAGTATATAAGATACAATGGTGACTTAGCCATTCTTATGGCAATAATAGTTATAACCGGGGGTATTCTGACCGCGATTACTATGGGTTTATTTGAAGCAATAGGGATCAACATTGAAGAATTTTATATGAAAAATATTGTAATCTCAGGAGCAGTATCTGTACCAATCGTTGCCACTTATATTATTAAGAATTATAACACCATTGCCAATAAGATCGCCCCGGTAATAGCCACTATTTTTTGTCCGCTGGTATTGCTTACCTCAATAATATACCTTGTTGCTCTGGCAGATTCAGGAAAGGACCTCTACAGCGATCGGGAATTTTTATTAATATTTAATGTAATGCTCATAGGCGTTATGGCTGTAATTGTCTTTTCAGTTTCAGAGACATCAACAACCGGAAAGCATAAATTCAATGAACTTATCTTATTCGCCCTATCGGTAATTACTGTAATTATTAACTTAATTGCCTTATCTGCAATCTTTTACAGGCTGGGTAACTATGGAATAACACCAAACAGGTTAGCTGTTCTTGGTTCAAATATTTTGATTTCAGGTAACTTAGTCTTGATAGTTATTGATTTGTACAAAGTAAATTTCAGAAAATCGTCAATTAAGGAAGTTGAGTTAACTATCTCAAAGTACTTACCTGTATATTTTATCTGGACACTCTTTATAATATTTGTATCCCCTCTGATTTTTGGTATGAAATAATATCAGATAAGAAGGGGACCTGCCTTTAAAGCTATCCCCTTCAATCAGATTATTACTTATCACTTTTATTATCCGGCATTGCCTCATCAAAGTTTACTCATTTTTGATTTGCAATCGACATTGACGGCGGCACTGCCTCAGGTGAACTGCCCCATTGCTTATTGGGCCTTGGTCCCATATTCAGTACAAGTGTCGCACCCTTAAAAAGATAAGAATGTTCAAGCCATGGTTGATTGAATGGTTCGCCATTCAATGTTGCTGATTGAATGTATTTATTCTGTGCTGAAACATTCTTAGCTTCAATAATAAAAGTCTTCTTATTACCCAGATTTATTGTAACCTTTTCAAATATAGGACTTCCGATAAGCCATACCGGATAATTAGGGATCATCATGTCGGAGTATATGCCCATTGCACTGAAAATATACCAGATGGATATAAGTCCACCGTCTTCATCTCCGCAAGTACCCAGTGGTCCGGTGCCATACCATATATTCATGATATCCCTTACCCGCTTCTGGGTTTTCCAGGGAGCGCCAGCATAATTATAGAGATAAGGGATAAGCCGTGAGAACTCATTGCCATGAGCATAATTTCCAATCAGCCCTGTCATATCGGGAAACTGGCTCAGAAAATGATACTTTGGTATTTCGTATTGCTCAATAAAAAGAGCATCCAGTTTATTGACAAAATTATTTCTTCCTCCCATTACATTTATCAGACCCTGAATGTCATGGGAAACATACCAGGTATAGATCCAGCTATTCATTTCTGCGAAATAATCCCGCCCCCCCTGCCCTCCTGATAATTTTGGATTAAAAGGTACTATCCATTTACCATCTGCAGTTTTTGGGGACATAAAACCAGTTTGAGGATTAAAGAGATTCTGGTAATCATGCGCATGTTTAATAAAATATTCATAATCCTCATCCTTTCCCAAAGCCTTTGCAATCTGGGCAATACACCAGCTCTCATATGCTGCCTGCAAAGTTACGGTAACACATTGCCTTTTCTCAAAACTATGTACTTCAGGTACCCATTCTTCCTTCCCCGGAGGTAATGCAGGGAAAAATCCATTCTGAAGGTAAAAACTGTCCAGTTCGGTAGCAGGACCACTTCTCCACGGCAATTTTGTTGATCCCAGAAACTCTGCCTTCATGTTTTCATAAGCCTTATTAATATCAAAATTGCGATAACCCCTCAGATAGATATCGGTTATAAAAACAATATTCCCGTGCTGAAACATACCCCCGGCTGAAGAGACTGAGGGGTATAGTTCCTTCTTCTGCAAACTTGCATATTTCTGTGCTCTTTCAATTGATTCTCTCTCAATCAGCCGCATTCTGTTCAGAAGACTCTCACCTCCTCCTGCAAAGTATAAGCCGGTATAGAATTTTGTAAGTTGAGATTCAGTTCCTCCTTCTATTTCAACTACAGATATGGATTTCTTCCATTTGTTTTTTGCACTGTTTTTTATCTCTTCAAAGTTCCATGCCGGAATCTCATTTTCCAGGTTTTTTTTCGCCTGCTCCATATTTGCATAGGAGACACCTATTTTCACCTCCACCTGCTCTCCTTTTGAGGTGGTAAAACCGGTAAAAACGCCTATGTTGTTGCCAGCCTGTGTATTTGATTTCTGTGTAACCTTATCGCCAATCCAGGTTCCGTAAGTTGCAAAAGGTTTGCTGAATTTCGCATAAAAATAAGCTGTGCTTTTCCCAATGGCCTCTTCTCCTTCAATGGTATTTTCATTTACAACAGTGAATTTTGCATTACTGCCCAGCAAAATATGTGAATCGGAGGCTTCAGGGAAGGTAAACCTGTAGTAAGCAGCTTCTTCTGTAACAGTATATTCAACATTAATATCATAATCTTCAAGCAAAACAGAGGAGTAGAATGGAGTTACTGTCTCAAAATCATGATCATAGCCGGAAGCGATTTTGGCCGGAGTTACTTCAAGTTTTCCGGTTGTTGCCATAATCCATGAAGGAACTGTTTCTATGTTGTACCTCGGAACATCCCTGAGTGAAAAACTAAATATCCGGTCGGCGAGATACCTGTCTACAATCTCGGGCCAGGGATTGGCAGATAACTTTACCAAACCCTGTGGCAGCTGAACAACAGGATCGGTTGACACAAGCAGATGGCCTATTGTTCCTATATTCGGATTAATATAATCAATGGGATCTTTTAGTTTTGATTTCCCCCCGTCGCCTGGTTGAGCATCTGAGTCGGTCATAACTACCAGGCTCAGGAGTAATACTGTTGAAAAACAAAATATGAAATTCTTCATTTTATTCCCTCCGCAATACTTTAATTTATAATTGAGAAATTTAATACAAATTTGTCATGCCTGACCTATAAATCTTTAATACTGAAAGATGTTGGAATCTGGCATTTGTAGTCAAATCTTACTATTCCTTCGGCATCAGCCCGAAGAGATTTCCTTATTTCCCCGTTCACAATCAGGTTGTATGATGAGTCTGGTTTTAATTCTGAAAGCCGGAACCTGTAGTTTCCTTTAGTTTTAAGCGTCCAGTTGTGCACGGTTTTATTCCAATCCAAAACTTCTATATTTACCGGGGACTTACCTGTGTTCGCTACCGATAATGCTGCAATATTCAAATTATCAGGATAGTAAAGTAAAGTATTTCCTGACATGCTGACGCCGAAACTGCAATTGCTTTTTACTATAAACCGATTGGTTGTTATCTGGTAACTGTTTTCACTTAATCTGATGCTGTAAACGGTGTCGCGCAAGGTATATCTGAATTCTGTACCATTAAGTTCAGTTACCATTGCCGGCTCCAGACCCATTCTGTTCCATTTAGGCCTGACTCCGTATATATCCCTGTAAAGAGCAGTGATTGTAGTGCATATACCTGCTAAAATATCATCGCCTATACCCTTTTGTGTAATCCGGCTAAAACGCTGTGATGAAAGTCCGTCTTTGTTGTATTGTAGAAGAATGTTCTTGATATATTTTATCGCAATGTTTTTATCGTACTTCACATAAGATCTTATTCCGAGATAACCCCATGTTGGAAAGATATCCCCATTTTCGTAGTTTGGAAAAGGCCAGTTGGCAGGAGGATGAACCTCCTCCAGTCTGAAAGATTCAAAACAGAGAGGCCAGTGAAACAGGTTTTCTGCTTTTGTTTTGGTTTCTATCTGATCCAGTATCACTTTGATCCGCCCGGGATCATCACATATACCAAAGGCAATAGCGGCAAAATTGAGCGGGGTGACAAGATTATCGCCATGCATGGAACCATCTTTGTCTCTCCAGTAGAGATATTGCTTTTTCTCGGGAGACCAAAAGCCACCATCGTTCACAGAGAGATTAAAAGTGTTTTTCAGGTGTTCAGCGACCTTCAGGTAATAACCGGCTTTCTCTTTGTCACCAAGAACAAGTTCGCAATCTGCCCAGAGATTCAAAGCCTCATACATCTGTGCATTCACAAAGGCATTTTCGAAGCTTGCCCATACTACATCAATCCAGTCGCTGCACTTTTTTTCTCCGGTATTATTATTGAGCATTTCAAAGATTCCATTATTGTTGGAATCTCGTTTAATAAGCCAGTCTAAAACCTTTTCACAGCTGAGTTTATGTGCCTTCAGCCAAACAAGGTCTCCATTCTGGTCGAATTGCCCGGCTGTATTGATTATCTGTCCCGGCTGAGCGTCAACCGTGTATCCCCATGGGGCATCGTAATAACCTGTTTTGTAATTATAGTTGCTGTTTTCAGCTTCAGGTACGTTATGCCAGCGAGCCAGTACCCTGCCATCCTTTTCAATGGCTAAATCTCTTTCCTGATCGAGGGTTGATGAAAAGTTTCTGGTATAGTTTTTATCATCTACTGCCATGCCTATCTGGGCAAAGAATGGTTCATGCAGACATTTCCAGTTTGTTCGCCACCCATTACCGCCTGCAATATTTTTATCTACTACGCCATACCTTCCTGTTGTATTAAGAAGCTCCCTGACAGCTATCGCGTCAATACCCACCAGCGTTCCCCTGTCGTATTCTTTATTATAGTCAACATAACTTAAAGCCAAAGAGATATCAGCTTTTCCTTCATTCACCATGAAGGGAGCAAAAACATCTGAATTCCCGTTTACAAAGCGACTCAGGTTGTACCGCTGACCCAGTTCCGATGGAGAGAGATACTGTGTAAATTTAAACCCGTCATTAGCGCCATGGCTGAATGAGCAGGCAATACTATTTCCGGTGGCTGAAAATGCCTCAACCCTGAAACCATCGCCCGACTGAGGTTCCCAAAATGTAACGCCATCAGTATGTACGCCGTAGGTATCATCTTTATTCTCAAGATACTTGCACCAAACCACCCCACCGGTATTAAGAATCCCTCCCTTCCAGATGGAAAGGCTTGAAAAGTTCCAAACGGGAATGGCCATATTGTCAAGCCTGCCGCTCTGCAGATATTGACGGCTGATCTCCCATGAGATCTGCTTTTCGCCGGCAACAAAGATCCATGTTTCCGCAACACTCATTTTCTCATTTCCAAAGACAATATTACTTACTTCAAGCCTGTTCTTTCCTGCTATTACCTCTACGGGAAGCTTTGATTTCAGCGAAGTAAACAGATCTGCCTCCGTTTTGATGGAAGTAAATACTCCTTCCGGGGAGATCACATTTTTACCTTTGATTTTTACACCGCTGATCTTACATCCGAAGCTATAATCAATCTTAAGTTGAAGATTACCGGATTTGTCTCCTATCAGAATTATTTTTGCTGCTGGGTCTTGTTTCACAAATTGGGCATTTGCTGAAACTGAAATAGAGAGTAAAAACAGGATTGAAATGGTACGCATTATTTCCTATTATGGTTAAAAGCCCGAATCTTATGTTATCGATCCATCGGCATTTTACTACCATCCACCTTTTCTCTTCACTAAGCCGGAATCTCAACAGCCAAGTTAAACAAATTTATCAGGATTGATCCGGTTCCGGATCTTTTTGTCTTTGAAAGCAGCCTTTCTGCAGAATCAGTTATGGCTGTTTTCGGTTCCTTCCCCGGAATAAGGGAAGTCCTCGTCTTAATACTACTTTTGAGCAGGCAGCAGAGCCTTCTTTTGAACTGAAATATCCTAACCGCACTTTGTAGTAACCATCTTCAATAATTACTCCTATGGGATATTGTATTCCGACCGAGAGTTTCTTATAAAGCCGTTTTGCATTATCCTCTTTTCTGAAAGCACCAACCTGTACAAAATAAGGACCTGCATTCAGATCAAGATTGCCCATATAAACAACCGTTTCTTTTCCCCGGTTTTTTTCTGATACTTCCGATTCGCTGACATTAAGACCCAAGGCATTAAGATCGGCAGAATCAGTTTTCTGTTCTGCAATCATTGATATCGGGCTGAGGACGAAACTAAGGCCTTCAATAATATCTCCATCTTTCAGAGCATTTATTTTAAAAGAGGCCTGCATGGGATCAGCAGAAAAGTTAAGGTTGCTCAACTGAGCCGAATCAATGCGGGCAACATACTCTCCTGGTTCAAACCCCATATAATATAGATATCCGTCAGATTCAGAAAGTGCTTCTGCTACAGGTTTATCACTATCTTTTTTATAGAATTTTACAAGAATCCTTCCAATTCCCTTTAATGTATTTTCACCGTCAATATATGTCATCCCGCTAACCTCTCCTACAGTAATAACTGGCACATCAATTCTTTTAAACTGATTTGGATCAATAAGCACCTGATACTTTTTAGTTTTAAAGCGCCATGAGAAATTCTCCAGATCGATGTCGCTGAATTCCATATTATAAGTTACAAATGCATTGAGATCGGCAATACGTATTATTGAATCCTGTTTGCTGAAAATTGTTTTTCCACCGAATATTTTTACTGTATTCAATTTCACCATGTGTTCGTCTTTGTCGAAGACCCCATTATTGTTTGCATCATAGAATGGATAGACAGATATTCCGCCTTTGCTTATTGATGAGTTATTGCTTTTATAAACATACCCATTACCGCTGCCAAAGGCCATACTTCCCTGGGCGCTTTGGGAGGTATAGAAATTACCATTATTGTGTGAAGCCGAGACACTTGTTCGTGCAAAATTCAAATCGTACTTGAAATTCAGAGTTACAAAATTATCTTTAAAGAGGACATTTCTTTCGTATGAACCTGAAATAAAACCTTTTGGAATTCTTTTTTCGACTTCTGCCTTATACCTGATCATTTTGCCACCAGCAACATTAAACTGGGCTGATGAGCGCAGATTAAATCCATTCTTCAGCCGATAAGAAAGTGCCAGGTCGGAGGTAAGAAATGCCGGTTTCCCGTTTAACCAGTTGAGCTGTGATGATGAATTGGCGCTAAACTGCTTGTAATACGCTGAAATCATTGCTGCAACCTGATTATAATTAAAGGTTTTATATACATATTGCATATAATCAAGCTTTGTAAATCCTATAATCTTTTTGAATCTGAATGGGATAGACAGTTTTGCTTTCCTTTCTTCAAGAGAATTGAAGCGTGTAGCAAGTTGTCCTTCTACATATTTCGCATAATCCAGTTCTAATAAAGCATCTTTGATAAAATAATAGTCAAGCAACACTCTGCTTTTAACTCCGTGAGAATATTCTGCGTTCAATGTCAAAGCGCTGAATGGCTGCATAGTAATTCTCCCATAAGGAATTAAATCTCCGTTTGTAATTGAAGATAAGTACTCCAATCCTCCGCCAATTGTTAAAATGCGGTTTACCCCATAATTGAACTCCGTTTTCCCGAACCGGCTGTGAGTTGTATCCTGAACGATACCGCCTGCCAGGCTGTATTCAAACTGCTTAACCGGCATAATTGTATAAGGAACATTCATCGTACGTTCTTCGGTACGTTCTTCTCCCATCGGACCGTAAAATTTTAGTTTCAGGGTAGTAAAGCCATACACAATCGGAACTTTGAATAAAAACAAACCCGAAGCATCGGCCCTTGTATAGTCAACAAGGATGTTATTTATATAAAGCTCTACAGTCCAGTTGGGCTCAGTAAATTCATTTATTGTGTAGAACCCTTTAGCTTTTCTTACAGTTGTCGGAGAATTTCTGATAACGGCACCAAGTACAGGTGAATTAATAAATGCGATAGTCTGATTGGATATCTTTCCAACCTGTGCCTGTTTAATAATGCGTTTATCATTGTCAACCCAGCGCCAGAGGTACTGGAGCTGCCGGTTATCAAATTTATACTGATCGTAATAATTAACTGATACGTCAGCTTCTCCGTACAGAAATTCGGTTCCGATGCCAAGTCCAAGACGATTATCAGTTGTCCCATTCCATGTCTGAAAGGAGGCTGCTGCCCAGTCTAATGTGCCTGCCTTAAATAAATGATAGTTTCTTTTTATAATTGTATCTGAAATAATATCGCCTTTTAACTTCGAAATATTTTTTTCCATTTTTTCGATTCTGAGTTGCTTAACCACCGGCAACTCAAAATTCGATTTTAAGATTACTGAAAGAGTTCTGAAATTAAAGGAGAGGTTAATTCCGAAAGCTTCTGCAAACAATGAAGATTCCAAATAGAAGGAGCCTGCCTCTTTTATAAGCCCGTTTTTATAATTAATTATTCTGTCGCCGACTTTTATTACTCCTGAATTGAATTCTATAGAATAAGTTTTGCTTTCATTTTCAATAAAACCATTAAAACTCTCACCATTTTTCGCCGTTTTGCAGGGAATCTTCAGATTATTGAACAGGTCTTCAATATTAATGTAGAGCAGATCATTACTGGTATATAAAACATCGACAGTGAAAGTTCCGACCCCTTCAATCATAACACTGACAGGAATCTGGTCGTAAATAGCAGAATTATTTATATTTTCTTCCGTATTGACATCCTGCCCATTTACCTTAAGCAGTGTGGGGAAAAGCAAAATAAACAGAAGTAATGATGTTTTAAGCTGTGACGCGAACCGGAGATGCCCAATAAGCATGCAGTATTTTTTAACTCTACCGACGTAATTGAGCGTGATCATTATTCCTGGTTAAAGGTCATATCGAAGCTTCCTGTATATGTTCCGGGGATGGAATTTCCGGGGATCTGAAGAGTGCCTCCTACCCGTAAAGTCGTGACAAAATTACAATCGTTGTTAGTAGCAAATGTTCCTCCGTTCAATCCTTTTTCTGTAGGCCCTATCTCAAGTGTAAGCGAACCGCCGTCACTTCCGGTTAGAATTGTAGTTGCAGAAAAAGTGATAGTTACATTCCTGCCTTCACAAAGTTTAATTTCAAAGATTGCAGGCTGAGCAATGGGAGAAATTGGCAAAAGCACAATATTCCCGATTGCCGTTCTGCTGCCGTCATAACCTACAGTAACCGAACCACCGGCTCCTCCTGTTAAACAAAATGTACCGAAATGTATTGGTTGAGTAGCAGTTACGGTTAATGACCGTTGTGGTAATGTTGGTTGCGAAAATGAGAAGCTGATACAAATGAAGAGGAATGCGACTGTCAGTAACAATCTCTGACTCCTTATATTTCCGTGCAATGCTTTCATTTGTTCTTTTGTTTTTTTCTCTTTCCTCTGGTTATCTTAGTCTGAGCTGATCGTTCTCTGCTGCCCATTTAGAATAAATAGTGCTCCAGAACTCAATCCCTTCCGGTGTAGAGTCCCATGTAAAAGCTTCGTCAATGTAATCATATACTCCAATTCGGCTAAACAGGAAGTTACTGTTTTTTCCAACGGTTCTGATATTTCTGCTCCACTCAATGAGAGCATCATTGTCGGAGAGAAATTTGTAAAACCTCTTTTTATTGGAAAGCTGCGTTTTCATGAGATATGATTAATAAACTATATTGTTTAACTATCGTTTATTCCTATTTAATTACCATTTCCTCTTCATCATAAAGAGGATATTTGGCCTCTTCAGGACCTGTGTAAAGCACTTTAAGCTTTCCCCCTTTTAACGGCTTGCCTGACGGATTGTTTAACTTAATGGAAACATTCCGCTTTGTAATGTTTGTATAAACTCCTACTCCGGTTATTGCTCCTATTTCATATGATTTCCCGCTAAGTGGAATATATTCTACAGTTATATTTCCATATATCGAGATATTGCCTGTTCTGTTTATGGTGAGCTTAAGGATTTGTTCCTTCTCGCCCTGGATTTCAAGTTTTAAATCACTTAGGGTGGCGCTTACATTAACCTCGCCTGAACGAATTATAATTGGAATACTCAAACCGAATACCGGCGTTAACTGAACACTTACTGTTTTGGAATCCTTCCCGGCTTTCCCCATTCCGAGTGGTTTATTGCTTACTTCTGATCTGAAATATAAATGTGACCTGTATTCTCCGGCCTTCATATCAGGCTTGCGTCTGCACTGTAACATTATTACCTGAGGTTCTCCCGGGGCTAAAGTCACGGTGCGCGGAAAGATCCGAAGATAAGGATCAGCAAACATTTGTCCTGAATCACTTTTATTAACAGTTACAAAACTACCGTCCTCATTCATGTTTCTTTGTACAAAAGAGATAGAAAATGTTGCTGTATCTTTTCCAATATTCACCAGACTAAGACCCTCTTTTTGCTTGCTTCCCTCAAAGACTACCCTTTTGGGTGTTATCAGCAGATCGCCCTGAGCTTCTGCCTGAAAGTTAAAAGCCGAAAATGTTATAAGAATAAATAAAAGTTTTATTTTCATCCGCACAAAATTATTTTTAAAAGGTCGGATGGAGCTCTCATGTTCATTTTGCTCATCCGGGTTTGCGTTTTTAGTTAAACATGCTCGGTTCATCACTTTTAAAATGTTTCCCGCTGCAAAGAAACAAACATTGCTGGACATCTTACTGTTATGTGACTTTACATTCCTGAAAAACCCTCCCAAAAGTATTCCGTTTCTGTTTATGTTCGATTCAGTGGTCATTTTTTTCTTTAAATTTTATTCTGAATAAGCACTTTTCTTAAAAAATAAAGGGGATGCCGGTAACCCTGGCACTCCCCTTTTTTCCAAAATTATTATTAGTTATAATCTACAGTAACATTAAACGCACCTGCATAAATTCCACCAACCTGTGATGGTGAAACAGTCAGTGTACCACCAACAGTAAAGCTGTCAGTTCCGGTTGCACTAAGAGTACTTATTACTGCGTCATCAGCGGCTCCAAGGAAACGGGCTTTCAGATCGCTGATTACCATGCTTGCTGAATTTCCTACAGTTTCAGTTACTGTAATAGTAGCTGGAAGGGTGAGTGCATAAGATTCATTTTTAGTTCCGGTAACATGGTAAGCTGCATTTGTAGCTAACGGTGTTACGGCAGATGCTACAACACCGCCTGTGAAAGAGCGTGCTGCATTTACTGTTGAAAGAACAACTGTACCACCAACTCCTGCAACTAAATTTATTGTTCCAAAATGTAATGGAGAATCCTGGCCAATTGCCATTGGGATAATCAGCTGGGCTCCTGCTGTTGTTCCTGTTACTGTTGCGGATGTCTGTGCAATTGCTTTGGTTGAAAAACCTGCTATCATTAAGACAGCTGCGAAAAGAATAATTGTTTTTTTCATTTTTGTTTTTGTTTTTAGTTATTATTGTTTTTGATTTTAATTAATTTTCGTTTAATAATTGATTTCTGACATATACTAATCAATTTGTGTGCCAAAATTTATATCTACCTGATTTACAACGCTTTAGTAAATATTTGTTTGAGCCGGTAGATCTGAACGAAAGTTTTATCTTCGAAAATGAATAGTTTGTCTTCATTTTTATATGCTATCCGGAAGTAGTTGACTTAATATAAATGAGAATGATGCCGGATAAGAAAACCTGCAACCTGAACTGAAGAGTATATTATTAAGAATCTATCAGAGGTTAACCCACATCAGTTTTCGCCTTACCACACCCATCTGGTTTCTAAGACAAACAATAAGGATCTGTGTTTTTGAATTAAGGTTCAAACTGTTATATGTCTCTCCATGCAGAGTTGTCTGTAACAGGATCCTTCCGGTTAAATCATAGACCAGGGCCTCTGTTTCGGCACTTATAGCGGTCAGATCTACTATCAGTTGGTTCTCAGATGTATAGACAGATGCCGGCTGCTCAATGGGTTCACTGTTTTTAACTGCGGTAAAATGCAGAATAAAACGTGACTGAACATCGGTTTTCGAAGAGTTAAACTTATATTCATTTTCTGATTTCAGGTCCAGAAATTTATGTAATTGCCTGTCTTCAAGAATAAGTGTTTCGTACTGGTAAATGTCGAATGTGCACTTCAGAGTAAATTCGCCATCCTTTCCCGGTTTAAACATCACAGGAACTACAGGATTATCAACTGTATCGGTGAAATATCGTACCGTAAAGTTTTCTTCCTGAACCGACATATACAGACTTGGAGCAGTCAGCACAGGACTGAAGAGCTTCATTGCTCCCGGTTCATTTTGTTTTGATCCCAATATCAGCTGTACCTCATCAGAACCCACACCTGCAGCAGAATTGACAGAAATATTTATCATATTGCCCTCCGATGCGTTACCTTTCTTAAGCCAAAGGCCCGCTCCATTCTGAACCCGCAAAGAGTTTGAAAGATCAAGATTCCCGTTGCTTTCAGCACGAACAAAGAAGCCCTGGGTAGGTGCAATGTACCTTGATACTCCGTTTGTTCCGGTTCCTCCGGCTGAATTTATCACTCCATAATTATTAGTCACCGGATTCCAGATCCACATATCATAACCACCATTGCTTGTTTTTAATGATGATCTGGACCATCCTGTTGCAGCTTGCCAGTCGACAGATGAAGGATAAGGATTTCCAACCAGATTGAAGCCGGTAAGGGAAAGATTTGTACTATTTGCAGTAAGAGGAAAACTCTGATTTCCGTTATTGAGACTTCCTGTAAATTGTTTAACAGGATTTGCAGCCTGAACCGAATAAAGGTATCCCCGTCCAACGACAAAGTTAGCTGAAGGATGTGCTGTGTTCCAGTTTACAGTGGCAGTCGTATTCAGTTTATATATCCAGCAATTGGTTGATTCGTCCCACATATAGAGATCATATCCTGTTCCATTACCATAAGTACCCGACGGCAACCAATCACCGGAAATACTCTGATCTGAAACCGGCGATGATAATAAGTGCCATGCTTCAGTGCTTCCGCTGATATAGCGGTTTACCGTGGCCTGCACATTGTCTGTATTATGAATGAGCGATCCCGTTCCGGTTGCATCAGATTGCAGTTCAAGAGCTGAAGCTCCATCAATATTGGTAACAGTTCCGCTAACTGTCAGAGTGGCGCCTGCGCTAATAATTAATTTTGCTCCGCTGTTTATGGTAATGTTATTACAAACAGCTTCTGCTGCAATTACTGGTTGGTTTCCACCCGATGAAATAATAACATTTGTGGTCGAAAGAGGTATTCCGCTGCCCCAGTTTGATGCAATATTCCATTCCGTACCTGTTGCTCCTGTCCAGATTCCTGAAGCTAATACAGTAAAACTACTGCTTTCTGTACCCGTTATGGAAGGATTACTGCCTTCTACCAGTATCTTGTAACCGGTTCCGGCTGCTGTTCCTGCAGGGATAGTTCCGGAGATAGTTCCTTCTGTTGTCTGGGTTAATGTACCAATTGTTACCGGCGAAGTAAAACTGCCTGATAAGTCAGATAACTTTGCTGTGAAAATATTTCCGGAAGTAAAAGTTCCTGTAATTGTAAAAGGAATGGAAACAGTGGCTCCGGCAAAAAACGGTGAGCCTGAAATTACTCCGGTTGTAATTGTTTGCTTTTTAGATGCCAATACAAAAAATCTGCTGGACCCAATTAAATTAGAAACTGAAACACCATATGTTCCTTCTGTTCCTGCCAGAGATGAATATGTTCCTGTTAATGAAGTACTCCCGGCAATTACGTCCAGAGGGGTTATTGCTGACTGACGAAGAACTGAAAGGGAACTATTTGTAAAATTACCGGAAAGTACCAGCGACCAGTATTCTGACCCGCTCAATGAAGCTAATGTTGCATCAACAGTTCCTCCGGTCCCTGTTATGAAAGCTTCAACAAGTGATGGAACAGTGCCTGAGCCTGTTACCGGATTTACTAATGTGAAAGGCATATAGATACCACCCTTGCCTACAGGAAAAAGGTAGGAAGAGCCTGACGCCAGATTAGATGGTAAGTTCCATTTGACCGGCCCGGAAATATATGAAGTTGACGACCCTCCGGAAATGGCGGTGGCGGATGTATTGGTTACAGATAGCAGGGTTGAAGAGGAAGAGATTAAAATCCCTGATGAGAGAGTAAGCGTTCCTGTTACTGTAGTAGCTGTATTTAAAGTAACTGTATTATTGGGAGAAGCTCCGGAATTTGAAATAGTAAGGTTATAGAATGAAGTAAAAATAGTTGAAGGCAATGTGCTGAAGGCATCCAGTATTACGGTACCGGCTCCGGGGGTCCAGCTATTTCCTGTAACAGTAATTACTGCCAGGCTGCCTGTACGGAGAGTCCCCCCTGCTGTCATTACAATAATACCTGCAGCCGGCGTGGAACCAGCGTTCCCAATTGTAACTCTGCCGGCATCAAGTGTTGATCCACTGGTAAAAGTGACTGTTCCTGTCCGGTTTGAATTCCCGTAACCTCCGAGCTGAACGGCTCCTGAAACTGTAAGTGATGGCGCAGATCCTGAGAAAGTCAACCTTCCGCTACTCGAATTACCCGGACTTCCAACCTGTAAACTTCCACAATATTCGCTGGAATTATTTACTGTTACGATACAACCTCTTTCGATAATAACGTTATCGCCCGCTACAGGGTAAATGCCTGTGCCTGTCTGAGAACCACCTGTTGTAAACGACCAGGTAGCATTTGTATTCCAGTTGCCTGAAACACGGCTGTAAAAAGCAAGACCATTGACAGTTATTGTAACAACGAAACTTGTACTTCCTCCTGCGTTGGTGGCTGTAACAGTATAGCCGTTCGTTACTGCTGCTACCGAAGGGGTGCCGCTTATGACTCCGGTTGTGGTATTTAAACTAAGCCCTGAAGGCAATGCAGGAGTGACACTATATGATGCAACTGTACCTGTAACCGTTGGGCTCAGGGAGGAGATAGCTGTTAATCTGGTAAAAGTATTTGTTGAATTGTAGCTTAAACCTGATGGTGCTGCTCTGTCTGCAATAAGTTCTCCGGTTGATAGTAAAACTGCAGGATTATTGTTAGTACCGTCAAAAAACTGAATTTGTTCAAGTTGTGATGCCGTTAAGCCAGAGACTGAACTGCCAATGAATATTTTTCCTGAGGTCCCTGATGAAGAACCATCATATAAACCTGCCCATCCGTTTATGGTAAGTATTGTTCCTGTTGCCCATTCTGCGCCACTGCTGTTTGCAAATGTCAAAGTGTGATTTCCTGTTCCCAGAGTGATTGATGAACTGGAATTTAATTCAAGAATGCCTGCTGTTTCACTATAGCCGGCACCTGCTCCGCTACGGAGTGTTCCTCCATTCAAGGTAATAGTACCGCTATTGGCAAATTTATCTGCTGCCCCGAGAGTCAGAGTTCCTGCATTAATTACAGTACCTCCTGTATAAGAGCTTACTCCACTAAGAACCAGTACTCCTGCACCAAGTTTAGTAAGTGAACCTGTTGAAACAGGATTGGCTCCAGACAAGGTAAGTGTGGTGCCGCTAGTTGAGATATCAATGTAAGATGTTGTACCTGAAGTTAAAGTGAGGTTCTGAATAGAAGAAGCTGTAACTCCAGTGTATTGAAGAGTACCCCCCCCAAGAACAAGTGTTCCGTTTCCGTTCGAACCGGCAAATCCGGATGCACCAAAGGCAGAAAAGCTCAAAATGCCTTCATTAATAGTAGTTGTTCCTGAATAGGTGTTTGTCGCTGAAAAGGTAAGAGTTCCGGCACCTGTCTTTGTTAGAGTTGCGGTTGAGATGGCAACCAGGTCAACAACAGTTATATTACCTGCACCCGCGAAAGTTAAATTATATGTACCTGTAACAGCACTCCCCGAGGCTGCATTTAATGTCAGCAGACCGGCATCAGATGAAATAACTGAAGAACCTGACAGAGTAATTAATGCTGTAATTGTATTATTCCCGCTAATACTACGGATTCCTCCGTCTGATGATATGCCGGGGCTCAAAAGTGAAAAAGCTTCAGCCACTGAAATTCCACCCTGAATCTGCAAAGCAGCACCGTTGCTGATAACAGTTCCGGCAGATGTAGCTCCCAGAGCAGCTGAACTCTGAATATTTATAACACCCGTTGACACGGTAGTCAGTCCGGAATAGGTATTTACTCCTGAGAGAGTTAATGTTCCGGTGCCTGTTTTGATGATTGCACCTGTTCCGCTTATAACACCAGCAAATTTCACAGGGCTTGAATTACTTGCCCCAATAGTTAATGAAGCAGAACCTAAAGTTATATTTCCTCCGGTTGTTCCTCCTCCGGTAAGTGATCCAATAGCATTATTAAAGGAATTGAGATCCAGAACCACCCCGGCTGTGTTGGCAAGAATTATATCAGAAGCAGAACTGAAGGCTGATATTTTGCCTGCTTTAAGTGTTCCCGCATTTACAGCTGTTTGTCCTGTATAGGTATTGGAACCTGAAAGAGTCCATGTTCCTGCATTTTCTTTTGTGAGTGTTCCCGTTCCTGTTCCAACGATACTGGCAAGCGTACCGCCTGCAGCACCACCAAGGGTAAGTCCGAAACCCGAACCTGTAATTGTTCCTGTATTACTGATATTAATAGAACCTGCTCCTCCGACAATGCTACTTGTACTGCCAAGGGTTATCAACCCGGCAAACCGCGTAACAGCCGAAGAGCTGTTAAAAACAGCACCACTATTACCAACTCCTGTTCCACTGATTGTAAGCGACTCTGTTGTTGTATAATTCATTCCGTTCAGGTCAAGGGCTGCACCACTGGTAACAGTTGTACCGGCTGCAGTTGTTCCAAGAGCGGCTGTACTCCCAAGCTCAAGTGTCCCTGCACTGATAGCTGTCACTCCTGTATGGGTATTTGCTCCGGCAAGATAAAAAGTTCCGGTACCTGATTTGGTTATATTCCCGCCACTTATAACACTTGCACTGCTCTGACCATCATTTACACCACCTCCTGTTGTAACAAGAGCAGCTCCATCATTAAAGGTATAATTTCCTGATGCACCTCCACCGGCACCGGCAGATGTTAAACTCCCTGTAAGCCTGATCCCTGTCGGACCAGTTACTGAAATATCCCCCCCGTCTGCATTAACTCCGGAACCACTGACATTACCTGAAACATTTATTGCAGCGGTAACTGCCACCGACGTTCCTGCCACTAAAGTGACATTTATTCCCGGTCGTGCAGTATTATTACTTCCATTACTGGCCGATGAAGTAAAATTTATAGCATTACTTACTGTTATCCTTCCCGCAGCATTGACAGTAAACGTCTGCTGTGTTGTAACTGTACCTGCTGCAGTTAATGCTGTATTAAAAGCAACGTTTCCCGCCTGTGTCCCGGTACCGGTAACGATGGTAACGTCAGCAGCAGCAAATCCGGAACCAAGTAAACGATTCTGTATATCAGTATTTATAATAATTGCATTATCTCCACTTGGTGTAAATGTATAGGGCCCTGTAGTTCCGCCGCTCCAGCTGCCTCCTGATGTGGCAGAGGTACTGATAGTGATATTTCTTTGCCCTAATGCGGTGCCGGCGGTAAAAGTTATTGCAGCAAATAATATGATTAAAATCCTGTAATTAAACGTTTTCATGTTACTTTTTTTCATTTAACTATTTATCAGGCTGTAACTTTTAATAAATTTTCAATACGCAAATCCAGCTCTGAAAGACCAAAGGGTTTAACCAGGTAATCGTTTGCTCCTGATCTGATAAGGTCTGCTCTGGTGACATATTTGTAAATACTGGTTATCAGAATAGCAGGAATATGGCTGAGACGAGAATCCTCTTTTACCTGAAGGAGAAATGATTTACCATCGACGGGGGAAAGAATATTGTCGCTGACAATTAAATCGGGCATATAACCATTCTTTAACATGCCCAGTGCTTCTATTCCGTTTCCGGCTGTTTTTACTTCATATCTTCGTGAAAGGAATGATTCCAGTAACTCTCTGAATTCCCCATTGCCATCTACAACTAAAATCTTCTCGTTCATATTACTATAATAATGCTTTGGAATAATATGAAACTCTAAATCAATGTTCGTGCCATTCTATACATTTAACTGTATATCTATCTGTTAGCTAAATGAGAAGATCCGTTATCCGGTAATTTTTCTTCGAAAACGAATAGGTTGTCTTCCTTTTTAAAGAATCTGCCGGGAATAGATCGACTAAAAATCGTATTTATACTAACCTGATTGGGAAAAAAGAATCATGGGGAAAATCCGATTATCTAATTTTTATATTAAAAAAATATTTTGTCCACGAAATGTCCACGGTAATTAATAAGGAAATTTAGCATTAAAAGATATCTTGCAACAAGATAAAAAAGTTAATAAATGATGAACCGGGCATGTTTTGGTATAAACACAAACTTGCAGTAACAAATTCGGTATGCAAGTTCATCAGGCCCATTAAAAATAATTTAACCATAACAATTTTGAAAAAGAAATCATGAAAGAGATATGTTTGAAAACGGTGGATAGCGATCATATTCATTCCATCGGGTACGATAGTGAAGAACAAATTATGATTATTGAATTACATAATGGCACCAGCTTCAGGTATAACATGGTTCCGGAACATATATTTCAGGAATTGATGAATGATATTTCACTGGAATCTTACTTTATTAAAAATGTAAAGTACGAATACGATCTGGAAAAACTTGCCGTAATGGAGAATTTTTAATATTACAAGCACGCTGAATACAAGGCTCCTGAGCAAATACAAAGTGCATAACAGGATTTTCAAAGGTCTCCGATACAATTCAGATAATTAAGCCTGCAGGTTAATGGTTAAGTAAGATTAACTACAGGATCAATTATCTGCAGCTACGGTTTCTTTTGCAACCTTCCGAAAAAAAATTATTTACAGGAGACTCAATATTATTAAATAATTACTTTTGTAACAATAATAAATCTTTAAAAAGAATAAAAGGATGCAGAATATTCGGGCCTTTTTTAATTGACTTGAATGCCCTGGTTGTTGCTATATGAAAAAAATATCCGGAAGCAACCAGTATTGTATAAAAATGGCAAATAAAAGGCATTTATACCTGACTACCGAATTCAAAACAGGTGGCACTTATGGAAAACTCCAAAAAGAAATTATTTCTCATCAATCTGCATCAGAAGGCAGAGGAATTGCTTAAAAAAACCAAAAAAAAATCAGATATCTCTATTTCAGAAACTGAAACGTTGAAACTGATCCACGAATATGAGGTTCAGAGCATAGAAATAGAAATGCAGCTAGAAGAGCTCCAGCAGACAATATCCGAAAAGACATCAGCACTTGATAAATATAATAATCTTTATGATTTTGCACCTGTTGGTTATTTTACACTTTCAAAATCCGGTATAATTATTGAGCTGAATCTCGCCGGAGCTGAGCTTCTTGACAGGGATCGATCGCATTTATTAAGCAGAAGACTCGTTTCATATATTTCCATTGATACAAAACCTGTCTTCAATAACTTTCTCGAAAAAATATTTAGCAGCAACCTTAAGGAATCTTGTGAAGTTACCCTTTCAATTAATGATCAGGAGCCCAGATTTGTTGATATTAAAGGAATTGCTGACGGGGAAAGTGAAAACTGCCTGATAAATTTAACCGATATAACAACATATAAGAAAACTCTGGAGCTGTTCAGGAAATCAGAGGAAAAATTCAAAATACTGGTAAATAATGCCTTTGCCTGGGAATTCTGGCAGTCTCCTGCTTCTGACTTTATCTATGTTTCACCTTCATTTGAACGCATAACCGGTTATCCCCTTAAATCTATTCTTGAAAACCCCTCTTTTATTCTTGAAATTGTACATTACGATGACAGGAGCAGCTACCTTGACCATCTTGAAGAAATCAAACAGTCCGAAGTTTCAAAAAAGACTCATAACCATCTGTTCAGGATTTTAAATATCAATGGAGAAACAAGATACCTCGACCACATTTGCTATCCGATATTCGATGAAAACAGAAAATATCTGGGAATAAGAGGCAGCTTTAATGATATTACTGAACGAATGCTGGCACAGATAGCCATGAAAGAGAGCGAGGAGAAATATCATACCTTATTTCATTCTATGGCTCAGGGTGTTATTTATTACAACAGCGATGGTTTTATAACAGAAGCCAACCCCTCTGCAATGCACATGCTGGGATTGACTTTTGACCAGATGATAGGACATACTTTAAAAAATCCTGAATGGAAAATGATGAAGGAAGACGGATCAATCTTCCCGGAAGATGAACATCCTTCAATCGAGGCACTGCGAACAGGAAAGCAGGCTCAATCGGTAATAGGTGTCTTTAATCCTGTCCTGAAAAAAACCATCTGGATAAATATTAATGCAACCCCTTTGAAAAAAGAGGGAGAAGAATTTCCATATCAGGTATTTACAACCCTGCATGATATCTCCGTGGAAGTTGAAGTGAACCTGACCAAGGAAGAGATCAACACCGGATTATCACTTCGCTCTGAAGAGCTGGAAAAGGGAATCAAAGACAGGATGACCGAGATAATTCAATTATCAAGGATCAACAGTACCATTGTGAACAATATGGGGCTCGGGCTTATAACAACTTCAGAAGATGGTATTATTCAGTCATTTAACCCCGAAGCCGAAAAGATGTTAGGCTATAGTGCCGGTGAACTTATCGGAATCGCTTCTCCTCTTATTTTTCACAAGGCTGACGAAATTGAGAAGGAGGCTACCCACCTTGACAAGAAAACCGGATTAAAAACTAAACTACCGTTTGATGTTTTCAAAAATATAAGTGAAGTTCTTAAAAGAGAGCCAAAGGAATGGACTCTGATAAAGAAGGGCGGTGAGGAGATCTCCGTTCTATTATCTGTAACACAAATGAATAGCTGGGACGGATCGGTTAACGGCTATATTGGTGTTATACTTGACATCACTCAAAAGAAAAAAGCTGAAGAACAATTGTTCAGGAATGAGTCGCTGCTTCAGCTGATGTCAAGTTCCTCTCCCCTGGGGTTTCTTTTGGTAGATAATAATACCGATAAAATATTATATTTCAACCACCGCTTTTGTGAGTTATGGGAAATCACTTCAATTGAAGAGCAGATGAAACGGGGCGAGTTTCTGAACAACGATATTATTCCCTATTGCCTTCCGCAGCTAAAAGATATTGAAGCATTCGCCCTCTCATGTGCCCCATTACAGGATGTTGAAAACAGGGAGACTATTGAAGATGAAATTCCTTTTAAGCATGACCGCACAATACGCAGATATTCAACTCGGATCCGCGGAAAAAATGATGAGTATTTTGGGCGTTTTTACATTTTTGAAGATATCACAGCACGAAAGAATGCAGAACTCAGTTTGAGAATGCAAAATGCTGCCTTTGAATCCTTCTCTCTTGCTGTGGCTATAACTGATGCTGATGCTGTTCTTGAGTGGGCCAATCCTGCATTTTCTGAATTGACCGGTTATCCGCTTGAGGAGGTTATCGGGCAAAATGTAAAAATATTAAACTCAGGCAAAATGCCAAACGAGTACTACAAAGAGATGTGGGAAGCCCTCCTCTCTTTGAAAGTATGGACTGGAGAATTAATCAATAAAAGAAAAGACGGGACAAACTACTGGGAAGAAGAAACAATAACACCTATTCTGGATGAAAAAGGTGAATTGATCCGTTTCATTGCCATAAAGATCGATATCACTCACCGAAAAGAGATGGAGAATGCCCTCCGTATAAGTGAGGCAAGATGGCAGGCTGCACTCGACGGATCAGGTGATGGCATCTGGGACTGGAATACTGAAACCAATGAAGTATTCTTCTCTCAGCAATGGAAAACAATGCTCGGATATGATACTAAAGATGTTGGGAATACCCTTAAGGAGTGGTCAGATAGAGTATTTCAAGAAGACCTTCAGAGTTGCTACAATGATCTGAATCTCCATTTCATGAGTGAATCAGAATTTTACGTTAACGAACACCGGATGCTGTGCAAGGATAAAACCTATAAATGGGTACTCGACCGCGGCAAGGTAGTTCACTGGATTGAACCTGGCAAACCAGGTAGAGTTATTGTTACCCAGACCGACATAAATGAAAGTAAGAAATTTGAGGCATCCTTAAAGGAAAGTATCGAAAGAGAGAAAGAGCTTAATGAAATCAAATCTCGGTTCGTATCAACAGCCTCTCATGAGTTCAGAACCCCTCTCGCCTCAATTCTGATAACCAGCGATTCTCTTAAAGCCTACTGGGGAAAGCTGGAAGAATCGCAAATAAGAGATAAACTTACCAAGATCAATAATCAGGTTTTTCATCTTACAAAAATCGTGAATGATGTTCTTAATATCTCAAGAATTGAAGAGGGAAAACTTGAAATAAACCCCACTGAAACTGATATTGTTGAGTTATGCAGCAAGGTAGTTGAAACATTTAATTCTGACCCTTTGCTGAAAACCAAAATAATATTTGAAAGCCAATACAGTCGGATTAATCTTAATATAGATACACGTCTTATCATTCAGGTTATCAACAATCTTATCTCAAACGGATTAAAATACTCTCCTGAAAATCCTGAAGTAAAAGTTGAAGTGATTTTAAACAAGGAAGAGCTTAGCATTTCCATATCAGATAACGGCATTGGCATACCAGAGAAAGATAAAGCTCATCTGTTCACCCCGTTCTTCCGCGGCAGCAATACCGGATCGATTCAGGGTACAGGGCTTGGACTCAATATTGTAAAGGGATATGTACTGCTGCACGGGGGCTCCATAACATATAAAAGTAAACCGGGAAAGGGAACAACCTTCGTAATTCATTTCCCTGCCGGATTAATTACTACTTTTAAATAAAAAAGATGAGAAAGATTCTTATTATTGAAGACAATAAGACTCTGCGTGAGGATGTTTACGAAGTCTTAAAGCTTGAGGAATACGAAGTCTTTCAAACAGATAACGGAGCAGAGGGAATTGAATTAGCCCGTCATTATAAGCCCGACCTGATTCTTTGCGATATTATGCTCCCTGAGATGGATGGCTTTCAGATACTTGCTAACTTAAGACATGATGATAAGACAAGCCAGATACCGTTCATTTTTATTACATCGCTTGCCGACAGGGCTAACTTCAGAGCCGGCATGGAACTTGGAGCAGACGATTATATTACCAAACCATTTACGATAAAAGAGCTTACAACGGCTATCAGGATAAGGCTTGAAATGCATTACGCAAACCAGCTGAGTTTTACGATAGAAAACATAGAGAAAAGTATCCGTGAGAGACTCCATAAGCTTGAAAAACAGATAGAAAGGCAGAAGACACATATTTCAGAAATCTCAGAATCCAACGAAATGCTTAATCTGCAGCTTAAAACCAAGGAATCTGAACTTTTTGAGGAGGTCTTTAAATCAATTGAAACCAACAGTACTCTTCTGCAGATAAAAAGCCATCTTGAAACTGAGATCGACAGAAAAGATCTTAATGAAGCGCAGAAAGAGGTTCTGAAAAGTCTTTTTCTAAAAATTGAAAGAATAGGGAACAAAAAAGACAGCTGGCGTATTTTACAGCTTAAGTTTAATCAGGCCTATCCAAACTTTGTTGCAAAAATTACACTTCGGTATCCTGATCTTACTCAATTGGAACTAACCATAATGTCAACAATAATATTCAACATGAATTCAAGTCAGGTTGCAAGTATGCTGAATGTCTCACCTGAAAGTATACGTAAAAGTCGCTACCGGCTGAAAAAAAGGCTTAAACTCAAACCTGATGAGAGCCTTTTTAACTATATTCACGAGCTAAACATGAAAGATCAGGAGATCAAGTGATAAGGATTAAATACTACAGAATAATATTAAAACTGATTTCTCAATGAAAAAAATTCTCATAATAGAAGATGAAGCTGCACTTAAAGATGAAATAGGGGATATACTTAAACATGAAGGTTTTAATGTACTGACAGCTGAAAACGGGAAATTTGGACTTCTGATGGCCCGGAAACATAATCCTGATCTTATACTCTGCGATATTATGATGCCAGTTATGAGTGGCATTGAAGTACTGTCCAGCCTCAGGGCAGATAAGGAAACCAGAATGATACAGTTTGTATTTATGACAGCCCTTGCCGACAGAAAAGATTTGAGAACAGGAATGGAACTGGGTGCCGATGATTATCTTACAAAGCCATTCACAAGGGGTGAATTATTAAAAACAATTTCAACCCGCCTTGAAAAAAATGAAGCAATTGATAACAAGCTTGAAGAAGATTTAGATCAGCTCAGGAAATCTGTAATTTCTTACATTCCTCACGAATTACGAAGTCCGTTAAACGGAATTATCGGACTGGGATCCTATTTGAAAGACACTGAAGAGGATCTGGCTCTTCAGGAGGTCAAAGAGATAGGCAGAATTATCTACGAAAGCGGGAATAATTTGCTTTCAACAATCACTAAATATCTTATTTATATCTCATTAGAAGCAAAACCGGAATCTTTTTCTCTCCTTAATGAGGTAACGGGAACTTCCGACATAATTACCTCCCTTGGAAATGAAACTGCAAATAATTATAACCGGATCAATGATCTTGTTTGTCAGAATGAAGAGATAACAATATCTGCATCTGTCGACTCTTTTTCAATAATTGTCAAGGAGTTAATCGAAAATGCGTTTAAATTTTCTGATCCCGGAAAACCTGTTACTGTTACTTTTGTAAAAAAGAACGGACAGGCAGAACTTTCAGTGCATAATACGGGAAGAGCCTTTCCGGAAGGAAGCATTCATAAGATCGGTGCCTTCAACCAGTTCGACAGAAATAAATTTGAACAACAGGGATCAGGGCTTGGGTTAATTATTACAAAAAAAATTGTCGCCCTTATTAATGGAAGACTTTCTATTGAAAGTAATATTACTGATGGAACAACAATAACCGTTTATTTTTCAGCTAAATAATAATAGCTTTTCCCATTTCAAGGTAGTTTATATTTGAAGTCTGATATTCCTTTAGAACATCAAAACATTACAGTTCAGTCAATAAAGTAACAAAATAGTGGAAATTTCCCTAGAATGTCCACGAAATGTCCACGCACATAATTTCATATTAATATTGCTTTTTACTATTTTTGCAATGTATCTAGATTTGAACTGAATTAACATTTAACCGGTAATATAACATATTCCGGTCAGTTTTGTTTAATACATAGGATAGGTTGAGATTACCTTATAATCTTAATTTTTATCCGTTATTTTATTGTATGCCAACTAATTACACATTCAATATAAATGTGACTGATGGGGCGTAAGCTTTCCCGGAAGCAAATTTTCTAATCGATTTTATAAGAAACTATTATTAAGCTGATTAATAACTATCTAAAAAAAATATTACTAAATCTTAAAACCTGATTAATTTCTCACTATTTGCAATCAACTAAAGAAAGAGACTGGTAACCTATTTCCGCACAAGTGTGCGATAATTTCAATTTTATTTTTGATTTTTTAATTTTCAGTTCCCGGGGATTCTTATCTTTAAAAATATTTTTAACCCTTTAATACCTCTGGCAGAAGTATTTAAAAAAAATTTTTTTTATTTTTTATTTTTTAGCTGTTTTTTGGCATAACCTTTGGATAACCCTTTAATAGTTGGAAAGAAAAGTGCCGGAAAGAATGAATAACTGATAAAAAGTTTTATTCAGATTAAAAAGGATTTAACCTGTTTAATTCTGAAACTTCAAGAAAGACAAAAGAAAAATGAGTACTAAAATAACTACCATACTTTAGGAACTTCCAGAGTGGTTCCTATATTAAAATATATGACTGAAACTCTTTAATTAACAACCAAAACCAACAGAATATTAAAAACAATTTTTATGAAAACTGAAAATCCCCATCCGAACTTTTGTTCGGATAATTACAACGACAATACTGACAGACTAAATTCGGGAAAGGGAGACTTATCATTTAAAGGAAATCTTAAGATAAGCGGGATATTCTCAGGAAAGCTGAATGTAAGCGGGACCCTGACAGTAGCTATAAATGCCTGTGTAACCGGAGACGTCATAGTCAGTGATTTAATTGTACTTGGCACGCTGGTTGGCACTATAAGGGTAAACAACATGGCTGTATTTCGTCCTTCTGCTTCATTCTCAGGAACTTTAACTGCAAACGAAGCTGAGTTTCACCGTGGGAGCCGGGTAAACGGAACACGCATTATAGGGCTGATTACAGAAAAAGGGTTCAATAAAGACAATACCGAAAGCAGGTTAAGTGCTCCCAGCCAGGAAAGCATACCTGATGAGATGACTCACTCAATGTTCCGCCTTTAACCACTTTTATTTTTAATTAAATAAAAATTAATGTGGATAAAATTAGGCATTTAGAACACCATGCATTACATTTGAATCAAATAACGGTTACCCAGACTGAAATTATCTGAGTTGCCCTAAATTTACTAATAATTCATATTTATGGAAAGATCATTTGTTATACCAAGTGTTTTTGAGGAAAATTCAACAGAATTTCACAAGGTTGCTGAAAATTTTGTTGATGGAATAAAGATCATGGATTTCAACGGAAAAGATTACATCATCGGGAATCTGGCATTACGTGAAGGAAGTGCCCCCCATAAGCTGATTAATACATCTGTAAGTGCGATTGATTTTCAATTGATGGCAATAGCCGGTCTGGTAGTTTCAACCATGGGCAGATATTCAAAGCTGGTTGTAACTGCAGGATTTCCCTTCTCCACTTATCAATCATACCGTAAAGATGCAGAAAAACTCATGTTGAGCCGGTTTGATATCAATTTTGATTCCCGCACTTTCGGCGGTCAAAAAGTAGACAGGGCAGCATTTGAAGTTGAGAATGTAGAGATAATGACGGAAGTTGATGGTTGTGTAAAAGCTATCCGTGACGGTATTCAGCAGGAAAAAAATAACTTCTTCATTGCCAGTCTTGGTTATGGCACTTTCGAAATTGCCCAGTCAATGTTAAAAGGTATTGTTCAGCGTACTACCTATAGCACAAAAGGGTTGCATTATGCTGTGAATCTTGTTGAAAATGAACTCAGAAAAGATTACTATCTGAATCTTCTTACTGAACAACAGATTGAAAGATCGTTTCAGCGCGGCCTAATTATACTCGACCGTAAAAAGATAAACCTGAAAGAGTTACGTCAGGAAGCTTTGGCGAGCTACTATAATGAAGTCATTTCTCCGGCTATCAAGAGAAAGTTTACTGATGAGGATTATCTGAATGCAGACATATTATATCTGGTAGGCGGTGGCGCTATGTATCCAGAACTGGTTGATCTGTTCAAAGAAGAATTTAAAGGGATCCTTGATGTGGAAGTATATCCGGAACCTTACTTGTGTGCTGCCAGAGGCTATTGTCTTCAGTCGATGTCAAAAGCAAAATTCAGCAGCGATATAGAGAAAGAGGAGAATACTGCTTATGTCGGACTTGATATTGGTAACTCAAACACAGTAGTGTATGTAAGTACACCTGAAATCAAATCGAATTCAGCCGAATAGTATGAGGGATTGTTTATAACTGATTTCATGAAAAACAGATATATTCAGAACTGACTGAAACTGTTTAATTGCTATAAAAAAAAGGAGGGCTTTATTAGTCCTCCTTTTTTTTTTGCTAATTTTCAGGAAAGAGTGGCCGGGAAATCAATATCAAACTTTTGAATACGCCGGTAAAGTGCATTCCATTCAATATTAAGGAGCCTCGCAGCCTCAGCCTTATTGAAATTCACTTTCTTAAGCGCCTTTATAATTGTCTGTTTTTCCAGTTCCTGAAGGTCAAAAATATCATTATCGGCTTTTTGATCATTCAGGTTCACGGCTGTTGTACTTACCGATAAAAAATGTTGAGGCATTATCTGTTCTGTATCACAAATAATAATTGCTCTCTCCATAATATTTTTCAGTTCCCTGATATTTCCAGGAAAGGGATATGACAATAGAAGTTCATAAACATCTTTGTGAATGCCTGAAATATGTTTCCCCAGTTTTTTTGAAAGAAGGTTGAAATAATGATTAACCAACAGCGGGATATCGCTTTTCCGGTTTCGCAACGGAGGAAGCTCAATAATAAATGTGCTGAGCCTGTGATACAAATCGAGCCGTATGCTTTTTCCGTTTGAAAGTTCTTCATTTGACTTGTTGGTTGCTGCAACAATACGGACATCAAATTTCTGCTCCTGTTGCGTTCCCACCCGGGTAAACCTGCGGTCTTCAAGGACTCTTAGTAATTTAACCTGAAGAGACATCGACATTTCACCTATTTCATCAAAAAACAGAGTGCCTCCATTGGCTGTTTCAAACCAGCCGGCTTTATCCGAAAGAGCTCCTGTAAAACTCCCTTTTTTGTGCCCGAAAAACTCGCTTTCGAATAATGATTCAGGAACCGCCGACATGTTAACCGCACAAAACAGATCATCCCTTCTGTTGCTTAAGTTATGAATAGCCCTGGCAACTAGTTCTTTACCTGTACCGCTTTCGCCAATAACCATCACTGAGGTATCGGGTGTCTGGGATACCATCTTTATCTGTTGTTGTATGTTTTTTATTTCCGGTGATGTGCCAATAATGTTATTCCCGAATTCATTGTTTACAACTTCAGTCAGCAAAGAGTTCTTTGTCTTAATCTGATTCAGATTAGTGTTCAGTTCCGACAATTTCAGTGTCCGTTCAATTGCTACCCAGATTTCTGCAGGAGTAAAAGGCTTTTTCAAAAAATCGGCTGCCCCATTTCTCAATGCAGCAATAACTGTATCCATATCAGCTGCGGAACTGACCATAATAACCACAATCCCAGGGTACTCCTCACTAACTATTTCAAGCACTTTAAGCCCATTCATCTCGGGCATTACAAAATCACATATAATAATATCTATATGTTCATTTTTTAAGATTTTAAAAGCGAGTGATGGGGATTCAGCAGCAAAAACAGTTAGCCTCTCCTTCAAAATATTCCTGAGGAGATTCCTGAAAACAGGATCATCATCAATAACCAATACGTTAGTCTGAATCTTTTCTGTCTTCATCTAATAATCTCAGGTTAAGATTTGGCTAATGGCAAGAAAACCAATATTTCAGTTCCTGACCCCGGATTGCTGTTTACCTCTATTCTTCCTTGGTTAATATTAATAAAATCCTTGATGATAAAAGATCCCAGACCGCTTCCCTGCTCATTATTGGTTCCCCTCGATGTATAATGTTCGTTATTTACAAATATCTTATTTATTACTTCCTCAGAAATTCCAACGCCTGTATCTTTTACACTTATCTGAATAAAATCATTAACTGGGTGGGCATTAATATATATCATTCCGTTCTCGGGAGTGAATTTAATTGCATTGAAAATAATGTTACGAAAAACCGCATGCATGGTTATTTCATCAAAAAATGCTTTTATTTCGTCAGAAAGATCCACTCTTACTGAAATTTTTTTCTTATCTGCATTCCCCTTAAGCAGTTGTATGCACTCCATTATAACAGGATATATTTGAAGCATTTGGGGGTCAACAGGAACTACATCGCTTTTCTGCTTGGTCCAGGCAAGAAGATTGTCCAGAAGAGTGCTTGTCTCACTAGTTGTTTTCTCCAGATGATTTATGATTTCCATAAAGTCATCACTCCCTGGTGACAGATAACCGTTTGCAATAGAACTCACTGTAAATGCTATACTTGCAAAGGGGGTGCGGATGTCGTGTGAGATGATTGAATAAAGCTTATCACGGGTCTTATTCATCTCCAGAATTTTTTTCCTCGATGACATTAGCTCAATATGGGTTTTTACCCGTATCAGCAGCTCGTCGCGTTTAAAAGGTTTCGTGATATAATCAATACCACCAGCATTAAAACCTTCAGTAAGATCTTCAGTCTGATTCTTAGCTGTAAGAAATATAACCGGAATATCGCGGAGCTTTTCATTTTTCTTAATAAGCCTGCATAATTCATAACCATCTATCCCAGGCATCATAATATCAAGAAGAATCAGATCAGGAATGAGCTGATCAAGAAGAATCAGCGCAGTTTCAGCATTCTGCGCAAGACTAATCAGGAAACCTTCACCTTTTAACAAAGAAGCCGTTAACTGAAGGTTTTTGATATTATCGTCAACAATCAGAATATATTTTCCTGAATTAACCATAGGAAACAGAGTTATTTATTCCGGTCCATTATTTTCCCAAGTTCATAAAGAGTTCGCATAAAATAGTCCCTTGATTTTCTTGTATCCATCTCACATTTAACCAGATAATCTCTAACCTGTTTAAGTTGCAGATGGTTGTTTACCCTTGCAAGCAGCTCCTCTTTTTTAAATGGTTTGTTAATATAATCGGCCCCTCCCATCTGAAATCCCTTTACAATATCATCGGTTTCAGTACGTGCAGTCAGAAAGATGACCGGGATATCCTTTGTTTCCGGTTTTTCCTTCAATATCATACATACCTCAAATCCATCCATCTCAGGCATCATTACATCCAGAAGTATCAGGTCTATCTTATTCACCTCTAATACTTTCAATGCGCTTTCACCACTTGTGGCAAGTGCTATTTTATACTTTTGCTCCTTTAGAAAATTACTTACTACTTTCAGATTCTCTTCGTTGTCGTCGACAATCAGTATATATAAGTTCTCATTCATGATTTTGAATATTAGTTATTGAAGCTAATTTGGTTGTTATACGGGGAAAATCAATTAAAGTTTCTTTTAAAGCATCTAAATCCAAATTCTCAAGTTCTTCAGAGAGCTTGTCGGCATAATCAATAAGAAATCTGAAATCGAACCTAACTGCCAGCAGTTTTAATTCAACAACAAACTCCTCAATCCTGAATAAAACAAGTTGACCATTGATGGTTTCCCATTTAGGCATGATGGTTTTCTCAAAATCTTCCATAATCTGTGGAAGTAAAGATAAAACATTATCCGGTATGTTTTCCAGAGTAGAAATATCTGCCCTGATTATTGCCTTAGCGGTGTCTACTTTGCTATGTTTAAGAAATTTAGCCACTTGAGTGAATAGCTCAGATTGATTTACCGGTTTTAATAGGACACCTTCAAAATTGCCCGAGCTCCACAGTTTATCGGAACTAAATACTGAAGCTGTAAAAGCAATTACAGGAATTGTGGCCAGCAATGGATTAGCCTTTATTTTTGCAGCTACTTCATAACCATCCATTCCGGGCATCCTTATATCGAGCAGAATGAGGTCAGGGGTAATGTGGTTAAGAATCTCGAGGGCAATATCGCCACTTTCAGCAGAAGAGACTGTAAGCCCGGATGAGGAAAGAAAGGTTTCAACGATCTGAATATTTGAAGGCACATCATCAACTACAAGGATCTTTGCCGGTTCAAATATTAAGTTTTGAGATATATCCGTAATTTCTTTTTTTCTTATCTCTGAGCTGCCGGCTTCAATATCAGGGATTAATATTTTAAAAACTGAACCTTTTCCCTCCTGGCTTGCCAGGCTAATATTACCATTCATTTTTTCAACAAGCCTTTTTGAAATGGCCAAACCCAGGCCAACCCCTCCATATAACCTGTTTGACTGCCCCGATTGCTGACCGAAAGCTTCAAAAATTCTTTCATGCTGCGATTCCGGTATTCCAATCCCTGTATCTTCGACTTCAATTATCAACTCACCAGTATCTTCAGTACGATAAGAGAGGGCAACCCGAATATTTACATATCCTGCATGAGTGAATTTAATGGCATTCCCTACAAGGTTAAAAATAACCTGCTTTATTCTCAGTTCATCGAGCATTAAGATGCCAGGGAAATCGCTGCCAATAAAGATGTTTATTTCAATCCCTTTCTTATGGGCCTTATCGTTAAAAAGCAACTTAATATCCTGAAGGACATTTTTCAGATCAACCGGCTGCGGGGAAATCTCAAGTTTACCTGCTTCTATTTTAGATAAATCAAGAATATCGTTTAATAAGGAGAGAAGAAGGTTTCCGCTGCTAAGTACCGATTTAAGCATTTTACGATGCTGCTGAGAATCGAGCTTATGATATAATGCTTCACTAAACCCAAGTATAGCATTCATCGGTGTTCTGATTTCATGACTCATATTAGCCAGGAACTCACTTTTAGCCTTGTTTGCATTATTTGCTTTATCGCGTTCGGCTAAAATGGACTGCTCCATCAATTTACGTTCATAGGCATTGGCTATTATTCCGGAAACCGTTCGCAGAAGTTCAAGTTCAGCCTTAGACCAGTTCTGATTCCTGATGCATTCATCGAAGCCTATGAACCCGAAGAAAGAACCCTGTACAAATAATGGATAAACAATTATAGACTTGATTCCCTGTGGCTCGAGAATAACTCTCAGATCTTCTGGTAATTCTGAAATATTTTCTGAATAAACCCGCCCTTCCTCCAAAAGATATTTCTTCCAGGATGGAATATCATTTTCATATGAAATATTCTGCAGTTCATCGATCTGAGGAAGAATATCAGTATTACACCATTCGTGAGTATTACTGGTTAAAATACCATCGTTCAAATCTTCAAAAATATAGACCCTGCTTACATTGGTATGGGTACCGATTTTTTTCAGAATGGCGTTTATCCTCTTTTCAAAATTTTCGAGCGAATTAATCTCAAGGGCTATTTCGGATAATAACTCCTGCTGCCTCAGATTTTGCTGAAGGATAATTTCATTCTCTTTTTTTGAAGTTATATCAATATTGGTACCGATAATGCGCAGTGGCTTTCCGTCAGTATCATACTCCATAGTCTTCCCTGTATCAAGGATCCAGATATACTCTCCAGACTTGGTCAAGGAGCGGTATTCTGCCTGATAAAAAGGTGATTTGCCGGTGAGGTGGTTATTCAGGGCGGTAATTGTGGTTGCTTTATCATCGGGATGTAAAAGATTCTCCCATGTTTCTAAATTGTAGCTGTCCTGTTTTGAATTAAATCCCCGCATTTCGCTCCATTTCACATTGAGAACCAGTTCATTTGTATTCAGATTCCAGTCCCACAGACCGGCATCGCTGGCCAGAAGAGCCATTTCAAGCCTTTCGGAATTCTCTTTAATTTGCCTTTCATAGCTTATTCGTTCAGTTGTATCGCGACTGATTCCAATAAGAACATCCCTTCCGCTCCAGGTACCGTTTTTAACTTTTGTTTCAACCGGAATTTCAGAGTCATTTTTACATAAAAGAGGTACCCTGCAAACCTGTTCAGTACCCATCAGCATTCCCTGAATCTTAAGAGTTGCCTCATCGTGCCGGGCAGGTGGATGAACCATTAATACATGCTTAAGATATAATTCCTCTTCAGTATATCCCAGCCTCTCAATAACAGTCGAATTAAAATAAATCATCCTCCCTTCCATATCCAGAATAAACAGAAAATCATCTATTGTGTTAAACAGAGTATTAAGGTCTTGCTGATTCTGGCGGATTTTATCTTCATTCCTGGCGTGAATAATATAAGAGCCAACATGTAATGCAATGTTTTCAAGAACCTTACGCGAAAAGTCGGAGATAACCAACGATGTCCGTGAAGCTATATTCAGACATCCGATAGTTTTATTCAGATAGACTATCGGAAGTATTGCTGCAGCTTTTAAAGTCTCTATTTCTAAAGTTTTGCTATTATCAAGAAGATCCCTATGTATGGTATACAAAGGTTTTCCTTCCCGGATAATTCTGGCGTTTTCTGAAGTCGAAGGATAAAATGAAGCAGATTCTACAAACTCTGCTGAGAGGCCTGTATGATGAATAAGTCTATAGCTTCCGTCGGCATCGTCATTAATATATATACCTCCGCAATCCATTTTCGGGAAAGTAATCGCCGAGTCCAGACAGATTTTAAGAGTCTGATCAAGACTTCCCGATTTGGCTAATTTAAGACTTAATTCATGTTCAATCCTGGCAAGATCTGCAATTTCTCTTCTTTCAGAAATATCAATATGTGTACCGACAGCTCTTAGGGCTTTGCCGGAAGGATCCCGTTTGGTTACTTTGCCGGTATCCTGTATCCACTTCCATTCACCTGATTTGGTTAATACCCTGTGTTCGGTCTGATATAAAGGTATTTTATTTTCGAGGTGACTGTTAAGCACTTCATTTACAAATGGCATATCATCCGGATGAACCAGACTTCCCCATGAAGAGACATTGGGCTCAATTTCAGACTGATCATAACCAAGCATATTGCACCATCTTTCGCTGAAATAGACCTCACCTGTAAGAATATTCCAGTCCCAGAAACCTGCATCGCTCCCAAGTAATGCCAGTTCCAGCCTTTCAGTATAAAGCTCCAGTTTTTTTTCATTCTCCTTATACTCCGATATGTCGACCATTACACCAATAAGCCCCTCAATCTTATTATTTCTTTTCAGGTGGTTAGTGTAAAAAAGTGAGGGGAATGTAGTACCATCTTTTTTCATGATGGTATATTCGTGCGGGAGTATAACTTTTTGATTTAATGAGCTGGAAAAAGTCCTGATAAATTCCACATGCTGGTCAGGATGAATAATGTTAAGGATATTAAACCCGTTTTTCAGGTCCTTTTCTGAATATCCCATCTTCTGGATGGCAAAATTATTGGCAAATGTAACCTCTCCTTCGAGATTGATTTCGCATAACATTTCTGGAAGAAGTTCCTGCTGAAGGCGGAATCGCCTTTCGCTTTCTTCCATAACATCGTTTCTGACACAAGCCAGGCAGGCATGAGCAAGTTTTTCATTGATATCTTCCAGCGTGCGGATAACGTCTTCGTCCAGAAATTTATCCTGTGTTACTAACAGAAGAAAACCAAACCCGGGAAGATTCATAATATGAAAGAACTGTCCTTCGTTACAATGCCCTTTGGTGGGCAATCTGTTGCAGAAAGCTTTCAGGCTGCGCTCTGTAAAAGTATCCGGAATAAGATGTTCAATTTCAAGGTATGTTTTTTTCGCAATCAGCGCATACGGAATAGAAAATATCATTTCAGAACTGAAGCCTTTGTCCAATGAGGGATTGATTCTGTATGCAATTACTGTGAGACAATCCAGCTTCCTGATAACAGCGAAGAGTGCCGCCTTCAACATCTCATAAAGGTTGAGGCTGCGGCCTATTTCCATCGCAATTTCGTAAAAAGCCTGTGATTTATCCGATGATTTGCTCATGATACTTAATTATGGTTCCTTAAACCCTCTGCAAATATAAGGAAAAAGGATAATAGTGAACTATTTATGGATTGTAATACCCCTACTTCGCCTATCAATCCGGGCTAACGTACAAAAAGTACCGGATCTCTTTGGAAACAATTCAAAAATGATAATTAATCTGTTCTTTTATTATTATATTTTTCTTTCAGGATAACCCAAACAATACAAATATTCCTGCAGCAATTGATGCTCCAAGAAATGGTCCTAAAACCGGTACCCAGGAGTATTTCCAGTCGCTGTTCCGTTTCTGCGGAATTGGAAGAAAGAGATGCATAATGCGTGGTCCAAGGTCGCGGGCCGGATTAATGGCATAACCTGTCGGGCCCCCCATGGAGAGACCAAGACCAAGAACAACTAAGGCCACCGGTAACGCATTCAAAGCACCCAGTCCAACTTCCGGAGCAGCCATATAAAGGATAGCAAGTACCAGAACAAAAGTTCCTATCACCTCCGTTATAAGATTATACAGTAAGTTTCTGATATTCGGTGCAGTACAGAAAACTGCAAGTTTTAAATCGGCATCTTCAGTGGCATCGAAATGCTGCTTGTAAGCCAGCCATACAAGAAAAGCTCCGAACATAGCTCCCAGCATCTGAGCACAAACATATAAAGGAAGAAGAGAAAGCGAAAATTTATTTGCAAGAACAAGGGCCAGAGTTACAGCAGGATTCAGATGTGCTCCACTTACCGGTGCTGCAATCAATACGCCTGTAAAGACCCCCACAGCCCATCCGAATGTTATAACAATCCATCCGCTGTTATTTCCCTTGGTTTTACTGAGAAGAACGTTTGCGACCACACCTCCTCCAAAAACAATGATAATGGCGGTTCCAATAAATTCAGCAAAGAATACATTCATCGTTAAAATTTTTAATAATTATTAATTAACTCCAGTTCCCGTTTTTATCTCTTTTCAACTCTAAAAAGCCATGCAATATCTCCATCAGTAACGGATAGAGCTGTATATCTGTAATTTGCATATTTCAGTCATCAGATTACACTCCTCATTCGGAATCATCAGCCCAGACCTTCGCAGCCCTGACTGCACGATGCCATCCTTTAATAAGTGGCAGATTATCAATAGCTTTTATCTCCGGAGAGAAAGTACGGTCCATCTGCCACTGCTGCTTCACCTCTTTCACATCACTCCAGTATTTAACAGCAAGGCCTGCCAGATAAGCAGCTCCGAGCGCAGTCGTTTCAGTAATCTTCGGCCGTACTACCTTTGCCTGTAACAGATCGGACTGGAACTGCATCAGCTGGTTATTTACTGTAGCACCTCCATCCACCCGTAATTCGCGGATATCAATTGCAGAGTCGTTCTGCATGGCTGTCAGAACTTCAAGTGTCTGATAAGCAATACTATCGAGTGCAGCGCGGGCAATATGTGCCGCTGTTGAGCCTCTTGTAATACCAACCATAGTTCCACGGGCATGCTGGTTCCAGTGGGGTGCACCAAGCCCGGCAAAAGCGGGGACAAAATAAACCCCATCGCTATCTTTTACTTTGGCAGCAAGTTTCTCAATATCTTCCGATTTCTTAATGACCCCCAGACCATCTCTCAACCACTGCACTACAGCTCCGGCAATAAAAATACTTCCTTCAAGAGCATATTGTGTCTCGTTTCCTATTTTCCACGCCACAGTTGTCAGCAGTCTGCTTTTTGATTCAATCGGCTTGTTTCCAATATTCATCATCATAAAACAGCCCGTTCCGTAGGTGTTTTTAACCATTCCAGGTTCAATACACATCTGTCCGAAAAGAGCTGCCTGCTGGTCGCCGGCGATACCTGCAACAGGTATTCCGGAAGAAAACAGACCTGTAGTTTCACCATACACTTCGCTGGATGACCTTACCTCAGGAAGCATCCCGGCAGGGATATTGAAGATCTTCAGAAGGTCTTCATCCCATTTGAGAGAATGTATGTTAAACAACATAGTTCTTGAGGCATTTGACACATCTGTTATATGCAATTTCCCTCGGGTCAGGTTCCATACGAGCCACGAGTCGATAGTGCCGAAAGCCAGCTGACCTGCTTCAGCAAGCTCTCTTGCCCCTTTTACGTTATCAAGTATCCATTTTACTTTTGTTGCTGAAAAATATGCATCTATTATCAGACCTGTCTTTTCAAGAATGGTACGGCTGTGCCCTTCGCTCTTTAACTGGTCGCAAAAGAGGGCGGTTCGCCGGTCCTGCCAGACAATAGCATTATAAACGGGTTTACCTGTTTTTCTGTTCCAGACAACGGTGGTCTCGCGCTGGTTAGTGATACCTATGGCTGCAATACCGGTACTTTCGATTCCTGCTTTGGTTATTGCCTCCAGCGCCACACCTGCCTGTGTTGACCAGATCTCTTCAGCATCATGCTCAACCCATCCCGGCCGTGGGAAGAACTGCGTAAATTCTTTTTGTGCAACCGCAACCGGAAGGCCATCACGATCGAAGACAATTGCGCGGGAACTGGTAGTACCCTGGTCGAGCGACAAGATGAATTTTTTCATTTTTTCTTAAATATAGTTTTTAACTAACTGATGGTAAGACTCAATCTGATCTTTCTGCCAGGTCTCATCATATCCAAACTCCTCTGCCATTATTCGAGCCACTTCCGCTGAAATTTCCTCACTGACTGATGCATTTAAAAATAATGCCCTTGTTCTTCTTGCAAGTATGTCCTCTAAAGTTAAGGGCATTTCATTTCTGCAGATCCAGCTAATCTCTGCCCGTGTATATGGGAATCCCGGATTGATTGGCTGTCCAAGCAGTGGATTGTCTGAAATCATCTTCTCAATTTCAACTGACCTGTCGCCGTAAATATGAAACCGACCGGGGGAGCTACCAATCGGAGCCCCTGCCAGTTTAAGATCTGAGGTAACACATTTTCTCTTTTCCAGGAGACCTGCCTTTATTGCCTTATTGAGTGTTTCATCGGCCATGCGCCGGTATGTGGTCCATTTTCCGCCAATAATTGTAAGAAGAGATGAAGGGGAAAGGGTTATCTTATGTCGTCGTGAAACTTCTTTTGTAGAGGCCGGATTATCAGGATTGGCTGCCAGCGGACGCAGTCCTGCAAAGATGCTTATGATATCTTCCCTTCGAGGTGGTTTAACCAAATATTTTTCTGCAGTATGAAGGATAAAATTTATCTCCTCTCCGGTTGCTACAGGCTCCAAACTGATTTCGCTAATGGGTGTATCAGTAGTGCCAACCACAACCTCGTTATGCCATGGGATAGCAAACAGCACCCTGCCATCATTGGTTTTCGGGATCATAATTGCCGAACTACTCCTGAGAAATGATTTATCGAGAACGATATGTACTCCCTGGCTGGGCTTGATTGATGGCTTTGCCAGAGGGTTATCCATTGAAGCTATACTGTCAGCAAAAACCCCGGCAGCATTTATCACCAGTCCGGCCTTCAGTCTGAATTCTTCACCGGAAAATATTTCCTTTGCAGCTACACCATTTATTTTTCCGGTTTCGCTTTTCAGCAGACCGGTTACTTTAAAATAATTCAGGACGAGTCCGCCATTTTCGACGCATGAATGAGCAATAGACAATGCCATTCGCGAATCATCAAACTGACCGTCGTGGTAAACCACTCCTCCTTTCAACCCTTCCGGTTTCAGCTGCGGTAATCTCCTGACTGTCTCTTTTTTGTTAATGAAGTATGATTTTCCCATGCTCAGTCTGCCTGCCAGCAGATCATAAAATTTCAGCCCCACAGTATACATAAATGCATCCCAAACAGTATAAACAGGAATGATAAATTCCTGATTGAAAGTAACATGAGGTGCGTTTTTCAGCATCAGCCCGCGTTCGTGCAGAGCCTCCAGCACCAGAAGCAGATCGCCCTGAGCCAGGTAACGAACACCGCCATGAACCAGCTTTGTGCTTCGCGAAGATGTTCCTTTGGCAAAATCAGATTGTTCGAGCAGGAGTGCTTTATATCCGCGTGAAGCTCCGTCGAGAGCAATCCCCAGCCCGGTTGCACCACCCCCTATGACTATAATGTCCCAGATCTCACCCGATTTTTCCCGTAATTCCTTAATTAAGAGATCCCTATTCATCCTATTTCAGATTTTAACAATAATAACAGTGAGAAATATCCTGAAAAACAAAATCAAATAACCACAAAATTCATAAAGGATATTTGCTCTCCGCGCCTATCCGGATCATTTATAAACCTACCTGAGCATTCCTTTAATATGTTTCGGATCACCATCATTTTTAGCAGGAATAATATCAAGAATTCTGCAAATAAGGTTATAAATATCTGTGTTATTCAATTCTTTGAATTTGTAACCCTTTTTAAATGAGGGGCCGGCAGCATAAAATATAGAAAACATGTCAGAGTTTGAATTGTCGTATCCATGAGCGCCAACTTTCATAGAAGAGCCTTCCGCCCTTGTGCCAATGCTCCAGGAGCTGTCAGCAACAACAACAATTTCAGGTATCCTGGGGTGAGTACCATAGTTCCATTTTGGAGGAAGTTCCGATTTCCGCCAGGCTTTCATCCCTTTTACCGAATTAAGCAGATTAAGGACACTGTCTCGTTTCCCTTCAGCAGGATTAATCAGACAGACCGGATTTCCTCCTGAAATAGAAGCTATCATCCTGTTGGGTACAACACTCTTAAGGTTAATATACCTCTCTGAAGAAACAGAGCTCATACCATGATCAGACAGAACAATCAGATTTATTTTTTTTGCATCGGGCAGAGCAGAAAGTTTCATTCTGATGACGCCAATGATACTATCGAGAGATGAAACAACCTTGCCAGTCTGGGGCGATTCCGGTCCGAAATCGTGACTTATCAGGTCAGGCTCATCGAAATAGAGAGTAACCAGTTCCGGACGTTTTTCAGGTGAATAGCCAAGCCACTTTATTACACTATCAATTCTTGCCTGGTATGTTACTCTCCCATCATATTTTTTCCAGTATGAAGGATGCATACCTCCTACAGGTGCCTCAGAACCTACCCAAAAATAGGATGCAGCCTTCACACCCTGCTTTTCTGCTGTCACCCAAACCGGCTCTCCTCCATAAAATGCCGGATTCTCTACTGCAGCCCTGTCGCCCATTCTATAGAAAAGACCGAGATCTGCAGCAGGGAAACTATTATCCACCAAACCGTGATGATCGGGGTAAAGGCCTGTGGCTATGGTGTAATGGTTAGGAAATGTCTTGGTTGGAAAAGAGGGAATAAGCCTGCCAGCCTTGACGCCATCGAGGGCCAGCAGGTTTAAGTTGGGTGTATTATATAGCTTATCATAATCCCATCTGAAGGCATCAAATGAAATGAGTACAACATAATTTCTGAATGGTTTCCTGTCTGGTTTTGAGAATCCCTGCAGGAAAATAATTATTACAACAGCTGCTAAAAGAGAGAGAGATATGGGTTTCTTCATCTATTTCAGATCTGAGAACTTAAGACAGGCCGGTGATTTGATGGTATAATCTTTTGATGGTACCTGAGGAAGGCCTGTTTTTTTATCAATTGTGAACATTGAAATATTCCCCGATCTCTCATTTCCAACGAGAAGATATTTTCCGGAAGGATCAACCACAAAGTTTCTGGGCCATGCTCCGCCACAGGTGGTATGTCCTGCCAGGGTTAGTTTTCCGTCAGATCCGACCTTGAAAGTAACAATGGTGTTTTCACCCCTGTTTGATCCATATAAAAAATCTCCTTTTTTCCCCAAATGAATGTCGGCACAAAAACTTTCGCCCACGAATCCTTCTTTCAATGTTTTCACTGTCTGAATCTGTTTAAGATTGCCGGTTGCCTCAACGTCAAATACAGCTATTGTTGAATTCAGCTCGCAGATGACAAACAATTTTTTTCCGTCTGAACTAAAAACAAAATGGCGCGGGCCGGCACCTTCTGTGACTTTAACAATGCCATCCGGTATCTCCTGAAGCTTTCCGGAAACCGGATCAAGAGTATAAATCACGATTCTGTCCAGACCCAGGTCGGTGATGTAGATATATTTGCCGGAAGGTCCCGGAGAAATCATATGTGCATGTGAACTCTTTCCCTCAGGCGCCTTGTAAATTATATTATCAGTGACAGCTACAGGTATTCCTTTGTCGTCAAGTTTAATAACAGCAGCCGAACCACCGGAATAGTTAGCCATAAAAAGGAAATTTTCGTCGGAAGACAATGATATATAGCAAGGGCCGCCATTAGGTACCGGCAGATCGCCAAGTTTTTCAATTGCACTTGTTTTCGAATCATATCTCAAGGCTGTTACACCCCCGCCTCTGATATCCTTAAATTTCCCAACTTCATTTGCAGCATAGATCATTCCCCATTTTTTCGAAATGCAAAAATAGGAAGGGTTTGGGCCGGCATCGGATTGCGACAACAGATTAAATGTTCCCTCCTCACTGTTCAGATCAAAGAGGAACAACCCTTTTCCATCTTTTCCAGTATAAGTTCCTGCAAAAAACTTTACTGGCTGACTAAAGGATAAACCGGTTGAGGAGATTACAACCATTAACAGATTAATAAGCAGATTAACTTTTTTCATTTAAAACTTTTTGTTAGGTTATAATATTTCTAAGCATTATCAAATGGTATCTGAGTATTTCTGATTTGGCTTCAATTTAATTACTCCTCACTTCAGTCTGAGGACAAAGTATTTACCAAAAAAGAGGCTCTTGCTACAGCCTCTTTTACGCCAATTATTACTCTTCAAAGCTGTCGCATTCCCGATATGCCTGGATTACGCGGGCTTCTCCCTCTTTTGTTCTGTTGCTAATACCATGTTCCATACAGATAACACCCTGATAATTTTTACTATGTATATATTTAAAAACATTCTTGAAATTTATTTCGCCTGTAGTAGGTTCATTACGGCCCGGATGATCTCCGCAATGAAATGCTGCTATTTCGCTCCATGCTGCTTCAATATTCGGAATAAGGTTACCTTCTGTTATCTGCTGGTGATAGATATCTTCGACAAGTTTGCACACAGGTCTGTTCACAGCTCTGCAGATTGCATATGACTGGGGTATTCCTGTAAGAAACAGTCCCGGATGATCCCTTATAGTGTTTAAAGGTTCCAGTACGATAGTAAGTCCGGCCGGCTCCATAACATCGCAGCAATACCTGAGGTTATCAATTACGTTAGCAGTCTGAAAACCTCTGTCGAGTCTTTCATCATACCTTCCCGGGACAACCAGTGCCCATTTTACTCCGGTCCTTTTAGCCACCTCAACCCCTTCTTTCATTTTATTAACAAGCATCTCGCGTGTCTCCGGCTTATTAAGCACAAAAGATGTAACGGAAAAATCGGCATACAAAACAAACGGTCCGAGTTCCATTCCAAGACGTTGCATCTCGCCGGCAATTTTCACCTGATCCTCAACCGGCCTGTTCATCAGTCCGTTATCGAACATTGCCCTGAAGCCCATATCATAACAGAACTTAATGTTATCAAGAATCTCCTTACCGGCATGTTCGCGGAACATTCCAATGGAAGGAGCATATTTAAGTTTGAACGGGGCTGTTGCATCTGCTGCTTTTTTTTGCGGTGAAGCGGCAACAGAACCAAAGACCGAAGGAGCCGCTAAAACAGCAGCACCGGCAGCAGTGGCTTTTATTAAGAAATTTCTTCTCGAACTATTCATATATCTGATAATTAGAATGAACCGGTAATGAAATGCCCACCTGCTCCACCGCATGTACCGGAGAACCGGAATGACTGATCCGGCAAAACCAATGCACGCGGGGAGTTCAGCAGGTTAAGGTTTATACAACAAAAGGAAGCCCTGCAACAGGAACTTCTTTCACGATATCGACAGGACCAAATTCAAACACCTTTGGGCCAAGTTTGAGGTCGGAGTTCATCATCTCTTCATACGATGTTTCCTTGCCGGTATAAGCTGAAATACGTCCCATTATTGCAACCATGGTTGTAACAGCGGTATTTTCGGCTTCATTAATCGGCTTTCCTGTACGTATTGCAGTAACCAGATCGATATGTTCCTGAACGTATGGATCAACACTGACACTGGTGCCCGGTTTGCCATCTTTATCGAGAGGATACTCATATTTCCAGACCTCGTTTCCTGCAAGGTCAAGAATAGTGTTATGGCAGTTGGTTGAACCTTTTGAACCCTGGATTCTTTCAGATACATTATTAACGCAACCATTTATCTGGCGGCACATGCTATGAATGTGCATTCCGTTTTCAAAAGCATAATCGATACTGAAATTATCGTACTGGTCACCTGTAACACGGCGCAGTCTCGATCCGAAACCCACAGCTTTTACAGGATGAGAACCTGTGAACCAGTTAATAACATCAAGGTTATGAACATGCTGTTCAACAATATGGTCTCCTGAGAGCCATGTCCAGTTGACCCAGTTCCTGATCATATATTCCATTTCGCTCCACTCGGCATTAGGATCGCGGTGCCAAAGTTTTCCACCATTCCACCAGGCATTACCTCCTGTTATTTCGCCAATCGAGCCCTGCGCAACCTGCTGCCATGCAGCAACATAATCGCGCTGATGACGGCGCTGGGTACCTGTAACGATACTCAGTTCCATACCTTTTGCTTTCTGAGCTGTAGCCATTACCGACCTTGCACCTGCCGGGTCAACACAAACAGGTTTTTCAGCAAACACATGCTTTTTGGCCTGAATGGCAGCTGCCAGATGTTCGGGACGGAAGAATGGAGGTGTAGCCAGTATAATAATATCAACACCTGCATCAATAACTTTCTGATAAGCATCGAAACCGACAAAACAGTTTTCAACAGGAACTTCCTGTCCTTTTTCTTTTAAGATCTTTTCTCTGCAGGAATCAACACGATCCTTGAAGGTATCTCCCAGAGCCACGATCTTAAGATTAGGACCGGCATTGAGAAAATTTATTGCGGCACCTGAACCGCGACCGCCGCAACCGATAACTCCTGCTTTAAGAACAGGTCCGTCGGGTGCCTGATCAAGCATGACAGGTACTTCCACAACTTTTTTTGATTCACGGGAACAACTGGTTATTATTGAGGGAACCATTACCCCTGCAACTCCTGCTGTTGCTGCCTTACCCAGGAAATTACGTCTAGAAATAGTTGAGTTTTTCATATTAAATGGATTTGGAATGTTTCTTTTGTTAAAATTACAATTTTCCTGTCTTTTCATCAAATTCACACACTACTCTGAAGCCGACATTAAAGCAGTCGGAATACCACCAAATACTTTTGGGCATCTGAGGGTCTGTTTTTAACCACGATTCGGTTTTTGTAAAATCTCGTGCAGCACTTCGCAAACCATCAGCAGTAGTTGAAAAAGAGCCACCTCTTAGAACATGCTCCGTTCCCTCTTCAGGACCTTTCGGATCTCTTATCAACCCTTGCGGATATTGTGAAAGGATATCGGCACTATACCAGTCTGAACAGAATTCAGCAACATTACCAGTCATGTTTTTCAAACCAAAAGGATTTGGTTTTACCCGGTCGGGAGGTTGGGTTTTTGTCGGACTATTACCTTTAAATATGACATAAGTATTAATAACTGCAGTATCGTTTTTTGAAAGACGTGCTCTTAAGCCGCTCTTCTGAAATTTTGTCGGATCGCCCGGAAAGAAATAGGGATCTTTGGAACCTGCCCTGCAGGCATATTCCCATTCTGCCTCAGTGGGAAGCCGATATTTTTTCCCGGTTACTGAAGTTAACCATTTGCAATAAGTTTCTGCAGCATGAAAGGAGAACGATATTGCAGGACGTTTACCAAGGCCCCATCCCTGATCAGGCTGTCCGTATGGTGGAGTGGCTCCGGAAATAGCATCGGTCGATTTTACACTTGCTTTTCTTATCCCTTCGGTATCTGTTGTGCGTCCTTCGGCAGCTGTCTGAACATAAAATGCAAGATATTCATCCCAGCTTACCTCAATCTCAGCCATAAAAAAAGAACTTATCTCCACCTCCCTTGCCGGCCCTTCTTCTTTCTTCCTGAACGGTTCAGAATCAGGACTTCCCATCATAAATTTTCCTCCGGGTATTGCAACCATTTTGAATGATACGGGCGTTCTAGGAATTTGTTCAGTAAAATTTTTGAACTCCGTTACCTTTGAAGCTTCAGTATAGATCTCTTTTGCTGCAGAAGAGACGCTTCCGAAGGTTGAGTTGCTTCCATGAGTATACCCTTCAATGAAATGACCTGCGTTAAGGTGGCAGTTTATACAATGCAGCTCTTTGCTTTTCTTTGTTTGTGTATAATAGAGATGTGCATCCTCCCCTGCTTTGGTTAGCTTCGCCGGGAAAAGATTCTCGTGGCATTTTATGCAACTGCTTTCATAGACATAGCTCCGGGCAACCTCGAGCCGTCTCCGGTCTTCCCAGTTAAAAGAAGCCGAATCGCGGGTCCATTTACTCCAAAGATCGCGTAATCCTGTTGTACCTTTTGCCCAAAGATAACCTTCACCTTTTGGAGGGAGATGACAATCCACACAGGCAATCCGGCAACCTGATTTTGTATCGTAATGAACAGATTTTTTCCATGATGCATCTGCCATGGGATGGATATGACAGGAGATACAATAGAGGTTTGTTGATGTCGAATGTAATGCTTTTCCACCGCCAAGAACAAGTAATACTCCAATAATCAATCCCGGAAAAAACCATAAAAAAAATCTCTTCATAATTATAAATTTATGAGGCTCAAGTTAAAAAAATATCTTTCACCTGATACAACCATTTATCATTTTCAGAATATTTTTTTAAATGAACCACCCCATGGCAATCTGCCCGGTTTAAGAGAGGAGTTTTATTTTTGATATTATCGTGGTAAGTTATTGGTAATTAAAGCAAAATCCGAAAAAATTATCTGCTATTTATTGTACTCATCGAAAAAATCATTGCCTTTATCATCGGTAATAATAAATGCAGCCATATTCACGACTTTTATCTTTCTGATGGCTTCCATACCAAGATCTTCAAAATCAACTAATTCCACCGACTTAATATTCTCCTCTGCAAGAATAGCTGCCGGCCCTCCGATTGATCCGAGGTAAAATCCTCCATGTTTTTTGCAAGCATCAATAACCTGTCTGCTACGGTTTCCCTTTGCAACCATAATGAGTGAGCCACCCATACTCTGGAAAAGGTCAACATAAGAATCCATTCGTCCGGCTGTAGTAGGTCCGAAACTTCCGGAAGGCATGCCGTCAGGGGTTTTTGCAGGCCCGGCATAATAAATAGGATGAGTTTTAAAATATTCAGCCATTGGCTTACCTTCATCAATCATCTTCTTGATCTGCGCATGTGCAATATCCCTGGCAACAATTAGAGTTCCGGTTAAATTTAACCGTGTCTTTACAGGATACTTAGTGAGTTCTGCCAGGACCTCTTTCATAGGCCGGTCGAGGTCAATTTCAACGGGCTTTTCAAGTTCCGGAGCTTTAGCAGGCAAAAAGCGTGCAGGATTTCTTTCAAGCTCTTCAAGAAAAATTCCATCAACGTTGATCTTTGCTTTGATATTTCTGTCGGCACTGCAACTAACTCCAAGACCAACAGGACATGAAGCGGCATGCCTCGGAAGACGGATAACTCTAACATCATGAACAAAATATTTGCCTCCGAACTGAGCACCCACACCATACTCATGGCAGATCTTCTCAATTCTTTTTTCCCATTCAATATCGCGGAAGGCACGTCCGCTTTCATTCCCGATTACAGGTAGATAATCGAGATAACCTGCTGAAGCTTCCTTAACGGTCTTAAGTGTAGCTTCGGCAGAAGTGCCGCCGATAACCAGAGCCAGATGATAGGGAGGGCAGGCTGAAGTGCCAAGATCCTTGATTTTCTCCCTGACAAATTTAATCAGAGACTCTTCATTTAACAGCGATTTGGTTTGCTGGTAGAGGAACGTTTTATTTGCCGATCCGCCACCTTTTGTAATAAACAGAAACTCATACGAATTTCCCTCTCTGGAATAAATATCAATCTGAGCCGGAAGATTTGTTCCGGTATTTTTTTCATTAAACATTGTTAACGGGACTACCTGTGAATACCTGAGGTTCTTCTGTTTATATGTTGCAAAGATTCCCCTTGAAAGATATTCCGCATCGTTTACACCCGTCCAGACCTGCTCCCCTTTCTTCCCTATAACAATTGCCGTTCCGGTATCCTGACACCATGGCAGATCACCTTTGGATGATACAACTGTATTCCTCAGCATCAGATATGCAACAAAACGGTCATTGTCAGTAGCTTCAGGATCTTCAAGAATTTTAGCAAGTTTTTCAAGATGAGATGTCCTTAGAAAAAAAGAGATATCTGAAACAGCCTCTTTTGCAAGAAGTTCGAGACCTTCAGGGTCAACTTTCAGAATCTTTCTCCCCTCAATAACGACTGTCTTAACATATTTTTTGGTAAGCAGCCGATAGATTGTATTATCCTTCTCAATCTGAAAAGGATTCTCGTATAGAAATTCTGCCATGTCAGTGGTGTTATATTATTAACAATCAATTATGCAGAAATATAATCAATTTTCAGAATCAAAAATCAAAAAGCTCACAAATGAAATGCAAACCCGTCAGTTATTTCCCAGTAACGATTTTAAGAATAGCCTGACCTTTAAAAGTATCACCTGTTTTAAGAGTTTTCCTTTCAGATTCCATATGAGATGCAAAAAACATCTCTCCTCCTCCGTTAGAATAGTCGGCAACCAGAAAGTCTATCCTGTTACCATTGACAAAAGAGCGGAAAGAATGCTTTCCTTCTGACAAAGCAATAATACCGGCTCCGGAGGGTCTGGTTAAAGCTGCCCAGTAGATATTATCTTTTGTCGATCGAAAATCGTTTGTTCCCAGGCTATTGGCATCAAATCTCCATTCGTTTACCGGTTCCGTTCCCTGCTTGCTCACATAAAAACAACCCGGAGGGAACGGCACTGCTTCACCCTTTATTCTGCCAATGTGCCACGAAGGATAAGAAGACCAGAATCCTTTACGAAACCAACTCATTTGCTCATTGGAACGGGGAACAGAGAATACCAGCCCAATCTGACGCGGATCAGTATTTCCTTTTACGGTAAAACTGTAATCAGTTATAAGGGTTCCTCCCTTCAGAAAACAATATCTCAGAACAATATCAGCCTCTTTATAAGAACCCTTCACAAGAATAAAAACCGAATCGTTGCTTATACCGGAGGTTACCGATTTAAGAGCCCACTCTTTACAGCTGTTATTCATAAACGGAATATTGAGGCTGTGCTCTGTTTTACATTCCTCGCTGTGCAGTGGAAGAATCATCAGCTCTGCCCCACCGGAGAGAACTGTATCGCCTCTGTAAGAAGCGGCCGCCAGTTTCCCGCTTCTTTTGTCAAATATCCAGTTAAAATCCTTTCCTGATATGTTTATTAAAAGCTGATCTTCCTGCATTTTCAATGCTTCCTGAGGCGCCTGACTGAACGGAAAATCTCCGTAGTTAATATCTCCAATCTCAACTGACGACTCATCTATCAGAAGGTTGTAAGGTGAGAAAACCTTCACAGTAAGGATTTTACCTCCGTCCTGAATATTGCCCGGATTAATTCTGAGGATCCCTGAGTTGTGGGGTGCAAGATTAATTGCTGAAGTCCCCTTTGCACCTGCTATCTCCCATTCGAACCTGCAGGCCCGGAGATCGGTGAAATCGAACCTGTTTTCAACCTGAAGAAGGATCTCTCCGTTCTTTGTGAAAGAAGTTTTCCTGTTACTGATAATTACGGGAGAGTAGGTTTTTTTTATGTGATAATATTCGGGTTTCATCCTTCGCCAGCCATCAATCGGGCCCCACTCGCCATACCCTACAAGCTTACCCTCAGGGAGAAAAAATGCGTCGTCAATCCCCGACCATAAAGCTCCGCCCAGACAGCCTCGTGTTTTGTACATATTTTCCCACATCGGGTTAAAGCCACGAACCCAGGCGTCACGAACTCCGGGGTCGGTTGCTATCTCCTGACGGTTGTAGGTGTTCAGATGGCAATACTCTCCGAAAAGCAACGGACGGTCGAAAGTTGAAGCAACAGCTGGTCCTTTCGGGCCCGGATAGTGAATATTAGCGATAGGCATTGTGATGCTTCCAAAATTATTATAAGGGCCATAAGCCTGATCGTGAAAAGTTTTGGGCCTTGTATTATCAAGACTGTCTGTCACTTTCAGGGTTTTCTCCCAATTTTCCGACCAGGCCGATTCATTTGCCAGCGACCAGATGATTATGCCAGGATGGTTTCTGTAAAACAAAATTGTTTCCCTGACAGTTTTTATCAGTTCAGGCAGCACCCTTGGGTTTTTTGCCTCACCCGAAGGCAGTTTCAGGTTTGCATCGTGACCAATCCAAACAAGAGGATTCTCGAGTTCAACATATAGTCCCAGCGAGTCGCAGATATCTATAAACTCTTCAGCAGGAGGATAATGCGAGGTTCTGATATAGTTCACATTTGCCGATTTATAGAGTAAGGCATCCTTTTCCCATAATTCCATATTAAGACTTCTCCCCTTCAAAGGATGAACCTCATGACGGTTTACTCCGTGAAGCTTTACGGGAGTCCCGTTCAAAAAGAGCTGGTTGCCCGCAATTTCAAGCTCTCTGAATCCGACCTTTCGCTCAATGGTTTCAGTTCCTGCCCCGGATGAAAGTTTTAATCTGAGTTTATAAAGGTTTGGAAATTCCGCATTCCACTTCAGCGGATTAGCAACATCCATAACAATATTCTCTGTAACATGCTGATTATGTGGTATAATTATCGTTTTAGATTTACCTGCAATCACTTCGCCATCGGAGGAAAGAAGGTCTATCTGCAGGTCAGCGTCACCGGAAGTTTTTCCACTGTTTCTGAAATATAACTCCAGTCCCAGCCTGGCATTTATGTAGTTATTATCAAGATCGGTTTTGATAAAAATGTCAGAGATATGAATCCCTGGAACAGAAAAAAGAGTAACTTTTCTGGGAATCCCTCCCAGAGGATGAGCCGCATATTGTGAACCACACGATAATGAATCGGCAATTGATTCGTTCATTACCCCGGCGGTAAGAGTATTAAGTCCCGGTTTTAAAAACGAAGAGATATCAGCTTCAAAGACGTTGAACCCACCGATATGAGCCATAGCTTTCTTCCCGTTAATCCAGATAATAGCATCGCTGTAAACTCCATCAAACCTGAGTATTATCCTTTTTCCCTTCCATTCCTCAGGTACTGAAAACCGCGTCTGATAAGCTGCCCTTGTACCGGCTTTTACTTTAAAGCCCTGCATAGTCCATTCCCCTGGTACTTCAATATCGCTCCATTCGTTACGGAAGAGAGCCGACTCAAATATCTTATTTCCGGGAGAAGGGTTAAATTTCCATTTGCCATTCAGACTTATTGAAGCATGCTCAGGAACAGGCAGATACTGAGCTTCAATGGTTAATACGGAAACAATAAAAAGGGTCAGGCAGAGAATAATTTTATTCATCATAATATTATAAGAATTTTAACATGAAGCCGGTTCATCAATAATTCACAAAAAAATCAGATTTGTGAGAAATCAAATTTTTCTTTGGCCCGTATTCCTTTTGGAGTCATCTCAAGAGTGCAGCATTCAATATTCTCATCGTGTTGAAAAACAAGAATATATTCTCCTGCAAGAGCCTCATTAAGAATGCTTTCCTTTTCTTCAATTGTTTTCAGCGACTCAATATCATAGCTCATATTCCAGATTATCGGAAGATGTGCAACTGTCGGGATCAGGTCGCCGGTATATACAAGTGTTTTACTTTTATATTTTATTACCGGGATAATAAGCCCGGGTGTGTGACCGTAACAGATTCTTAAAGTGAAGCCTGAAAACAGTTCTCCCTCCTCGTCAATAAGATTAATATGACCGCTGTCCAATATCGGAAGGATATTCTCTTCGAGGAATGAATCGGCTTCCCGGACATTATTTCTGACTGCCCACTCCCACTGGGCTCGGCTGACATGATAGGTTGCCTCAGGGAAAGCAAGTTCGTAGCCGGTTCCGTCAATTTTTTTCTTAATGCCACCACCACAATGGTCGGCATGAAGATGGGTGAAAACCACATCTGTTATATCTTCCGGCTGATATCCTCTTGATCTTAAACCTTCTATAAGCCCTTCTCCTCCATGGAGAAAAACATGCCGGAAAAATTTCTCATCTTGTTTATCGCCCCAGCCGGTATCAACCAGAATAACTTTATCGCCGGTTTCGATAATAAGCGACCTGAGTGTAAGGACAATAAGGTTACTCTCGTCGGAAGGATAAACCCTCGACCACAATACTTTAGGCACAACTCCAAACATAGCACCGCCATCGACTTTAAAGTTCGAAATATTAAAAAGATGAAGTTTCATACCAGTTTATATATATACAATAATAAGAATTTTTATCCTGACTTCCTCTGCAACAAAGAAAACTATATAACTATGATCTTCTCAAATATTACCTTCAGACTGTCATTTTTTATGTTAAAAATAGTTACAAAACTGACCGAAAGCATTTCCCTGAAAAAACATTTCAAAATATTTCATAATATTTGTTATCTTTAAAATCGATTTCTAAAAAAGTACAAAATCATAAAATAATGATCATGAAAAAACTTTTATCCCTTTTATTCATTTTAACTCTATCCACTCTTCTGATGGGCCAGACAGGAAAGGTTTCCGATAATCTTTCGATGAAAAGCAACCTGTTGAAAATGGAGCGGAAATATGCAATATATCTTCCTCCCGATTACGAGACATCTCAGCGAAGTTATCCTGTTCTTTATCTTTTGCACGGATCGGGTGACGACCAGACCGGATGGGTACAATTCGGGGAGGTTCTGAATATTGCCGATGAAGCAATAAAGTCAGGTTTGGCAACATCTATGATAATCGTTATGCCCGATGCCAACACCGGTAAACGCGGTTATGTAAATGATGTAAAGAAGGAATGGCTGTATGAAGATTTTTTCTTTCAGGAATTCATGCCTTACATTGAAAAGACATACAGGATAAAAGCAGAAAAGCACTACCGTGCAATTGCCGGATTATCGATGGGAGGGGAAGGTACTTTCATCTATGCCCTTCATCACCCCGAATTGTTCTCAGCGGCATGTCCGCTCAGTGCTGCCACCGGCCCCAGAAGTATCGATGACCTTAAGAACTACAGGTTATGGAAGGGAGTGGAAGGAATTTCCGATACTGACAAAGAATCTTATTTTAAACGTTACAGTGTTCTGAGCCTTATTGAAAATATGCCGGATGATCAGAAAAAAGCTGTCAGATGGTATATCGATTGCGGTGACGATGATTTCCTTTATGAAGGCAATTCACTGGTACATATTGCAATGCGGAAGAAAGAGATCCCTCACGAATACAGGGTCCGCGATGGTGTTCACAGCTGGACATACTGGCGCGCATCATTGCCTAAGGTACTTGAATTTGTTTCGATGAGTTTTCATCAATTCTAATTCGCTGTTAATCAATTAACAAGAATTTTAGAAAATTTTTACAATTAAACAGGTTTCTTTCTTTTAATAATAAGAAGGAACATAATCCTCATCAGTAATCTGATCATCTGATAGGAGAGCCAGTCGGAAAGCTGAAAAAACCAGGTTTTACGGTGGATGTACTCTTCTGATGTAACTTGCCGGCAATCTTTTTCAATGATTCCGAGGAGAATATTTTCAAACTGCTCTCCGAAACGGGCATCAAGTATGTCGGCATTCATTTCAATGCTGCCATAATCGCTAAGGTGGTTCATATTATAACTTCCGATAGTGCTCCATTTCCCGTCAGACACAGCCACTTTTGCATGAAGGTTTGACGGCAGGTATTCATAAATTTTAATATTATTCCTCAGTATAAAATCATAAAGAAAATTAGTTGCTCTTTTAAAAACAGGGGCATCCGATTCGGCAGATAATACAATTTTAATATCAACACCCCGGCGGCTTGCATTTCTCAGAAGTTTACGTTCATTCCTGCCGGGGAGGAAATAGCTTGCAAAAATTATCATTCGATGGTGGCTGTGCTTTATTGCAGAACGATAGCTCTTAAGTATCTCTATTTTATTCCTGTACCAGTTATTCTGAAGAACTTTTATCCTTACATTTTCTTCAAAATGGTGAGGATTATGAACTGTTTCGCGTGAGCGCTCTTTTCTGGAAATAAATGCCTTATTCCAGAGTTTTTTCAGGATAAGCAATACATGAGCGGATTCAGGACCTTCTATTAAAATTGCAAAATCGAGCCACTCCTTAAATTCGGGGGTGCCATGATATCTGTTGGCGACATTCATTCCACCGATAATAGAAACAGCGCCATCTATCAGCAGCACTTTATGATGAAGCCTGAGACTCAGGTGAAATCCACCGGTGATGAATGCAGGAGAAAACTTCCGGAAAAATATTCCGGCCTCTTCAACTGTTTTTATCATATCTTCAGTAAAGCTGCTTCCTCCAAAGGCATCAAGAAGAAAATAGACCCGCACTCCTTTCCGGGCTGCTTTAATAAGAGCGTTTACAATACGTCTTCCTGTCTCATCAGCATCAACAATGTATGTCTGAAAATGGATATAGTGTTCTGCCTCTCCGATAGCTTTTTCACATGCAGCAAAATAACTCTCCCCACTCCTCAGCAGTTCAATCGAATGTCCGCTCTTATAATTATGCAGTGAAGGAATTTTCATTTGATAATCATACGTTTGTATCGCTGATACAAATATAGAACATAATCACCAGTAACACTATATTCGCCGTTTTTACCTTACTTTCCTGTATTAAAACCATTGGCTTGATATGGCTACGGGGCAGTTTATTTTAGAAACTTTTTGCCATTCGCAGGCAAAAAACAACTGAGAACGGAAAATATATATTACTTTTAAAATGCGTTTTTTATAAATTGTAAATTATGAACAGAAGAGATATGATAGGAAGTATAGCCGGGGCAGCAGTCGTAACCGCGACCGACCCCGTAAACAAAATTTTTGCGGGAGCCGCAGATGCAACAGGTCAGCTTAAAGGCAATATCCGTCACTCGGTAAGCCAGTGGTGCTATAACGACATCCCGCTTGCAGATTTTGCTAAGGCTTGCAAAGAGATGGGGTTGGAATCCATTGAATTGCTTGGAGAAAAAGAGTGGGATACTGTTACAAAAGCCGGACTTAAATGTGCAGTGGGCTATGCCACAGACTGGGGTATTCCAAAAGGATTTAACCGCATAGCCAATCATGAGAAGCTGATTGCCGATTTTGAAGCAATGATCCCAAAAGCTGCAAAGGCAGGCATTCCTAACCTTATCTGCTTCTCTGGCAACCGTGAAGGGCAGAATGATAATGAGGGAATGATTAATTGTGCCAGAGGATTACGAAAAATAATGCCAACTGCGGAAAAATACGGAGTTACAGTTATTATGGAACTCCTTAACAGTTATGGACATGCAGACTACCAGTGCGATAAAACAACATGGGGGGCAGCACTGTGTGAGATGGTTGACTCTGAGAGATTTAAGCTTCTCTACGATATATATCACATGCAGATTATGGAAGGAAATGTTATTGAGACAATAACAAAATACATCCGGTATATTGGCCATATCCACACCGGAGGAGTACCCGGAAGGCACGAACTTGACGAAACTCAGGAACTTTACTATCCGGCCATTATGAAAGCCCTAGTAAATACAGGGTATAAAGGTTTTGTTGGTCAGGAATTTGTTCCGGCACAAAAAGACAAGCTTGAATCATTGAGGAAGAGTATCCTCATATGTGATGTTTAGCATGAAAGTACACTTCATTGCTGTCGGAGGGGCAGTAATGCATAACCTTGCAATTGCTCTTCATAAAAAAGGATACAAAGTAACCGGTTCAGACGATGAGATTTTTGAGCCATCAAAGCACGCGAGCTTGGGTTAAAGATCATGTCATTTCCTGAATTTCTCTATGAACAGACAAAAAATAAAAAACTGAAACCATTTCCGAAAGATATTGTATATAAGGCATTTGAAGGAAATAATTTACATGTCTATGATAGCTCTGACGAGTTGTTCCGGTTTATAAAAGCACAAAATTATTCCAACCCTGTTTACCTCTTTATGAGTTCAGGTGATTTTAATGGTTTTGATATTACTAAGTTACTGGAATAATAAAACCTTCAGATTGATAGATTATTTAGGTCAAAATATTTTGCGAATCCAAAAAAACATCCTTTCTTTGCATCCGCATTTTAAAGTTCTTTGCACGGTCCATTCGTCTAGTGGTTAGGACGTCAGGTTTTCATCCTGGTAACAGGGGTTCGATTCCCCTATGGACTACAAATTGTAAGAGTTTGAAGATTATTTATTTATAAGTATGGCAAATCATAAGTCGTCAGAAAAAAGGATCAGGCAGATCGAAGTTAGAAAAGAGGCCAACAAGTATTACGCCAAGACAACCCGTAATGCTCTTAAGACCCTTCGCGGAACAACCAATAAAGAGGAAGCAGTGGTTCTTCTTCCAAAATTAACCTCTATGCTTGACAAACTGGCAAAGAAAAATATTATTCATAAGAAAAAGGCTTCAAACCTGAAGTCATCTCTTGTTAAGCATGTAAGCAGCTTATAATAATATTCTAAAACATATCAGGGAGGCTGTACTTAATGGTACGGCCTTTTTTGTTATCCTATAAATGGGGAACAGCCATATTATGAACCATTAATACCTTTTGAAAAAGGACTTTCCCTTTTCATCGCTTTTTTCTTGCAGGTTTCCAACACTTTCTTTATCTTGCATCTGCATTTCAAATTCGTGCTGCATGTCTCTTAAAATTACCGACTGGGCTGCTGAGGACAGACCCAGAGAAAAACTCATTCAGAAGGGTACATCAAGTCTGAGCGATGCTGAGTTACTGGCAATCCTGATCAGTTCAGGAACAAAGAAAAAATCGGCCGTGGATCTTGGGCGCGAACTACTGGCTGTTGCGAACAACAACCTCAACACACTTGGCAAGCTTACAATAGCTGATCTGAAAAAACTTCACGGAATCGGAACTGCAAGGGCTGTGACTATTGCTGCCGCACTTGAACTGGGGCGAAGGAGGAAAATGGCTGAAGTACCTGGTGTGCCGCAGATAAAATGTTCCAAAGATGTGGCAGATATTTTTCAGCCAATGCTCTCCGACCTCGCCCATGAAGAGTTCTGGATATTGTTTCTCAACAGGTCGAACAGGGTGATAAATCATTTGAAACTTTCCCAGGGAGGTGTTAGCGGAACAGTAACCGATGTACGGATGGTTATGAAAAAAGCTATTGAATATCTTGCTTCGGGAATTATTGTATGTCATAATCACCCCTCCGGAAATCTTAATCCAAGCGAATCAGATACCAAAATAACTCAGAAAATAAAAGAAGCCGGAGCCCTTATGGATATTCAGCTTCTCGATCATCTTATTATTTCGGATAAAGACTACTACAGCTTTGCAGATAACGGTTTACTCTGATTATTGTTCGATGCTGACTTAGCTGAATTTTTTGATGCTACTCTTATCATCACATATTTCAAGCAGTGAAAAAATTGTTCTTTTCAGTACCGGATGAACAAGATCAGGAGCTATCTCGCAGAGAGGGACAAGCACAAATTTCCGATCCTGCAACAGCGGATGCGGAACTTTAAGCCCCTCATCATCAATAATAATGTCCTCATAAAAAAGTATATCAATATCTATCACTCTTGAAGAGTAATGTTTTTCCGTCCTGACCCTTCCTGAGAGGGCTTCAATCATAAGGATTCTCCCGAGCAACCCCGAAGGTTCAAGGCTGGTTTCAACCTTCAGAACCATATTAAGAAACTGATCCCCTGAATGAAATCCCCACGGTTCAGTTTCATAAACAGATGAAGTTCCTACAACCGGCCCTATGCTTTCCTTAATTCTGAGAAATGCCTCTTTCAGATTGCTTTCCCTGTTTCCGAGGTTTGTCCCGACACCAAGATATACTACCTTCATATTCCATTAATTCTCCTATCAAAAGTATGAATTACATGCTTACCTTTACAAATTCAATATGTTTTTTATAAGTATCAGAAAACCTAAATGCAAACTCCTTGATTTTCAAACGTTTTGTAATTTTTTTGTTCATGATTTGCGATAGTCATTCTGTTTTTTATTATATTTAGATTCCATTTTATTAATCCATTTTTAAGATGAAAAGTTTCCTTAAATACACTTTTGCAACAATAACAGGCATAATAATCACATCGGTCCTCTTCTTTATTGTAATGATTGCCGGATTAAGTGCGATGGTTGCCTCGGGCGACAAACCAGCCTCAATAAGTGATAACTCCGTTCTGGTTCTGAAAGCCGGAGTGCCAATTCCTGACAGGGGTAATCAAAATCCGTTTGGAGGAATTGATCTGTTTAATATGACATTCACGCCTGCTCCGGGGCTGAATGAGATCCTGAAAAATATTGAAAAAGCTTCTTCAGACAGCAAGATCAAAGGAATTCTGATTGAGAACGGACTGCTTCCTTCAGGCTGGGCAACAACAGGCGAGATAAGAGATGCCCTTGAAAAATTCAGAAATGATGGAAAATTTGTCATCTCATACTCAGATTATGTTATGACACAGGAGTGTTATTTTCTGTCGACTGTTGCAAGTAAGATCTATATCAATCCCGGATCGATGGTTGATTTTAAAGGGTTGAGCAGCGAGATAATGTTTTATAAAAAAGCGCTTGAAAAGCTTGGGGTTGAAGTGCAGGTAACACGCCACGGGAAATTTAAAGGTGCTGTCGAACCATTTATTCTTGATAAACTGAGTGAAGAGAACAAAGCCCAGATAAAAGACTATACCGGCTCAATATGGAATCATGTTATTAAAACTATTTCCTTGTCAAGAAATATTCCGGAAACACAGCTTAATATCCTGGCTGATAAACTTACCGGCAACCTATCTTCCGACGCCCTTGAGAATAAACTCGTTGATGGCGTAATGTTTCGTGATGAATTAATTGATACACTTAAAGTCTTAACAGGAACAGAAGCAGGTAAAGAGCTTAATCTGGTAACAATGTCCAAGTATAGTAAAGTTCCGGATAATGAAAAATATGTTTCAGTAAAAAACAGAATAGCAGTAGTTTACGCCTCAGGAACTATTGTAATGGGAAAAGGAAATGAAGATAATATCGGAGGAAATTATTACGCTGAAGTGATCAGAAAACAGAGGCTCGATACCTCTGTTAAGGCGATTGTCTTAAGAGTAAACTCGCCCGGAGGAAATGCAATTGCTTCGGATATCATGTGGCGGGAGCTTGAGCTTGCCGCCGCTGCCAAACCGCTGGTGATATCGATGGGAAATTATGCTGCATCAGGAGGCTATTTTATCTCTGCTCCTGCAACAAAAATATATGCAAATCCTACAACTATTTCAGGATCGATAGGTGTTTTTGGGCTTATCCCGAATGTTGGAAAGCTGCTTGAACAGAAGCTCGGACTCTCAACAGAGATTGTCAGCACCAATAAAAATTCCGATTTCCCCTCCGTTTTCAGGCCAATGAGTATTTATGAAAAAGAGGTAATGCAGATTAGTATCGAAAAGGTCTATAGCGATTTCGTCGGGAAAGTTGCATCGGGAAGAAAGATGAGTGCTGAATCGGTTGACAATATCGGCCAGGGAAGAGTATGGAGTGGCAGCAGCGCCCAGAAGATCGGACTCGTTGATGAGATAGGAGGATTAAAAGATGCCATTAAAGGAGCTGCTGAACTTGCAGCCATTGACAAATATTCCGTCAGGGAACTGCCCGAAGCTGAAGATCCGTATACCCGCATACTTTCTCAGCTGAGTGAAGAGGTAAGAATGAATTTATTGAAAAAAGAGCTTGGCGAATCTGTTAAGTATTTCAATCTGTTTCAGGAAACCAGAGAGATGTCAGGGATCCAGGCACGGCTTCCATATTTTATTGAGATACATTAGCAAAAGCCCAATAAATATTTTGCAAAGTTTTATTAGTAATTTTAAAGTACCCTGAACGAGTTATTATAAATATTACTGATCAGTAAACGATATGATTAACAGTAAAAACAAATTTTTATATCCTGTTTCTCTCATTTACGGGCTGATTACCGGGATCCGCAATTTTATGTACAATACCGGCATTCTTTCCACTGTAGAGTTTAAGCTGCCTGTTATCAGTGTTGGAAATATAACTGTCGGAGGTACAGGCAAAACACCTCATACAGAATACCTTGCAGAACTATTAAGAAAAGATTTCAGGGTTGCTACTTTAAGCCGTGGTTATAAGAGAAAGACCCGCGATTTCAGAATAGCCTCATCTTCATCACTGGTAAGCGAAATAGGTGATGAGCCATTGCAGATATCACGGAAATTCCCGGATATACTGGTAACGGTCGACAAAAACAGGGTCCATGGAGTAAAAAAGATCCTGGAAGAGTATCCCGAAACAGAAGTAATAATCCTCGATGATGCCTTCCAGCACCGGAGCATAACACCCGGCTTTTCAATACTGCTTTCTGATTTTAATAGGCTAATAGTAAAAGATTTTATGATGCCTTACGGAAACCTGCGGGAGAAGAGCGGGAACATGAGAAGAGCTGATATTATTCTCATTACCAAGGTACCTGAAAATATTTCTCCCATCAGCAGAAGGCTAATTGTAAAAGAGATTGACAAAGCTCCTTATCAGAATCTGTTTTTTACTTCAATATCATATCAGCCACCCCGGCGCATATTTGAGAATGAAAAAAATGAAATAGCTGCTTCAGAAATAATTGATTACTCAGGTTCCGGAATCGTCCTTATTACAGGCATAGCTAATCCTCTGCCACTAAAAGAGTTTCTTCTGGAGAAGTGCGGAGAGCTGACCCATCTCTCCTTCCCTGATCACTATAATTATCAGGAAGAAGATATGAAAAATATCTCCAATGCTTTTACTGAAATGAAGTCTCCCGTTAAGTATCTGTTTACAACTGAAAAAGATGCGGTAAGGTTGCGGGAATTTGTTAATATTGCAGAACCTATAAGATCTTCATTTTATTATATTCCGGTTGGAATATTATTCTTAAATGACGATAAGGAAAGGTTTGATAATCTTATAATTGATTATGTTAGAAAAAATAAACGAAACAACAGAGTTTCTGAAGGCTAAGGGGATAATTAACCCTGATGCAGGTATTATTCTTGGCACAGGCCTTGGTGAACTTACTTCCAAAATTGAAAACCGGATTGAAATAGACTATAAGGACATTCCAAATTTCCCCCTTTCAACAGTTGAAGGACATGCCGGGAAGCTTATATATGGTGATTTCGGCAGGAAGAAAATTGTTGCAATGAAAGGGCGTTTTCACTATTACGAAGGCTATGGCCACGAACAGGTAGCTTTGCCGGTAAGAGTTTTAAAATATCTGGGCATTAAATCCCTTTTTCTTTCCAATGCTGCCGGCGGAGTTAATCCCTCATTTCAGATTGGAGATATAATGGTAATTACTGATCATATAAACCTCCTGCCAAACCCGTTAATCGGACCCAATGATGACCGGATAGGCCCCAGGTTTCCCGATATGGGAGAAGTGTACGATAAATACCTGATTAAAAAGGCGTTGATCATAGCACAGGAACATAATATCAGGATTCACAAGGGTGTTTATCTCTCAACCAGCGGACCAACTTTCGAAACACCAGCCGAGTACAAGTATTTCAGAATAGTTGGGGCAGATGCTGTTGGAATGTCAACTACTCCTGAGGTTATCATCGCCCGCCACATGGGTCTTCCCTGCTTTGCGTTAAGTGTTATTACTGACCTTGGCATTGAAGGCAAAATTGAATATACAACACACGAATCGGTTCAGAATGAGGCTGCCAAGACAGAAGCACGCATGACAACCATTATGACCGAGATGATATCATCACTGTAGCTTTTAATATGCCCGGGCAGATGATTTGATCTCCTGATCAGTCTCTTACCACCGTGCAAACTTTTTTCCACTTCTTTGTTTTGCCGGTATCGTCATATACTGAAATTAAAACAACATAAATCCCCGTTCTTACAGCAGAACCGTCATCAGCTGTGCCATCCCAGGTTAACAACGCGTTAGTCCCGGCAAACATATTGGCTGCAACTTTCCTGATATACCCTCCTACTTCATCAAAAACAGTTACAGTAATAACATTGCCGGTACCGGTCAGAGTGAACTGAATTCCCAGAATATCTTCAAAGCCTTCATTATCAGGAGTTATCCGGGTTGATGAAAAGGCAACCTCGTCGGTTGTTGCCTGAAATTCAGAAAACAGTGAATTAGGTGCCCCGGGGGTGCCCCATCCTGAACTCTCCGAAGCTGAATGCCAGTTTTCTGCCGCGGCCGAACTGTTTTGAGGTGCGCTTTTTTCAAGTGAAATACCTTCATATTGCGACAGAAGGGAATAGTGCATTTTCTCCGAATAGATTACCTCGTCAATCCGGTCAAGCTCTCTGCTTAAAAGGATCAGATGCCCCGCATTATCAGCCATCGATGGCAGTGATCCTGTTTGAAAGATCTTTTCATTATCGGCTGAAAAATATCCGGCAGATATCTTTTCCCTGTCAGTTGTCAGGGCGTAATATGTTCCGGGTAAAATACACCTCTTTTCATCTGAAACAACTGAAACCGCAGAGAGATCTCCAGTTGCATCGTTAACTGAGACAAGCTGCAGTCGAGAGGCATCTAATATTTTTTCAGAATGGTTGAATAGTTCAATATAATCCGGATCGCCGGGTAATGGATTGAAAAGAAGCTCATTAAACAATATATCTCCCACATCGGGAGATTCCGTTAGTCCAAAATCAAAACTCCTTTTCTCTATCACGTTCCCGGCGAAATCTTTAATATCTCCTGAAATCTCCAATTTATAAACCACCCCCTTCAACAACGGAACAGCAGGCCTGATGTGAAACTCGCGGTATAGCGGATCGGACGGATATATTTCAGATATGCTCTTCCCTCCGATACTGATGGTGCTGATATTCTGAGGAAAACTGAATGCGGGCTCAGAAAACAGTATAATAATATCATTGCTGTCAGCAGGAAAAACATTCCGGATACCATAAAATGAGATATCCGGATTATCGTGCGAAACAGAATTTTCCGTTCCGGGGGTTCCTCCTTTTCTTGATGAAGATGCCTTCCAGTTTCCTTTCTCAGAAAAGGGGAAATGGGTATCGATCATCTCCAGCGACCATCCTCCGGTGGATTTCAACTCATCGCCATACCATCCCGAAGAATAATCCACTCCATGAATCATCATTCCTGAACTATCAGACAGACAAATGATTCCGTCGTCTGATGAGAGCGATGGAAACTGCTTAAATCCTGTTACTCGTCCATATCCGGTAAAAAGCGCGGTGTCCTGCAATAAACATAAAGTCATTATTTCCATCGGTCTGATTATTGTCTCCGGAAAAAGCTTATTCTGATTGTCGTATATCACTCTCCAGTTTTTCAGGTTAAATGAATACTCTGTCCGATTGGTAATCTCAATATACCCCTTTGCAGGAAGAGAGACCTGAGGCAGAGGATCGGCCATTATTTCAGAAATTATCAGATCTCCCCTCTCAGCCCACACAGGTGTAAAAGTTAGCTGAGTGTCTGAAGTACAATTACCTGATTTGTCGCATATCTTATTAATCATCAATACGTTTGTAGATTTATTTATAAACTCATCAGCAAATTCAAGAATATAAGTAAGGGGTGCTGACTGATTAACTGAACCCGGGTTTTTTTCCTTATCATTCAATGAAAAATTTGTTTTAAGCATAAAATCAGCTGAAGGTTCTTCGCTCAGGGTAATTTTTACTGATTTCTTTCCTGTTGGTTCGCAGCCAGTTACAACCGGAGCTTCAGTATCTTCATAGAAATTTCCATCAATACTTATATTATCCATCCAGAGCAACCGATCGCGGGTTGATGAGTATTTGTAATAAACACCAAACCAGCCGCTGTTAAATAACTCTTTGTCGGTACCGGAGGCAGAGCCAATAAGGGTAAGGTTCAAGCGGTAAACAGAGAGAGTCCAACCCCCGTCAGGAGTCCGCTCAGTAACAATTTTCACGGCATTGGATATTCCGATAGCGGTCTGCCAGTTAATGCGGCAGTTAACTACAGGAGTTACCAGACTCCCCTTTACCTTCCACAGACGGAGAGTATCGTCAGATCCGGTAAGGTTTACTCCAACAGCAAATCCGGAGGTATTTCCGTCGGGTGACATTCCGGCAGGTTCAGAATCTGATAAAAGAAAGACGGCCCAGTTGTTTGAGGATGAAGGATCGTAACCATGTCTTACAAGGAAGGACCATCTGGTTAATCCTTCGGAAGGATGAAGGTTTCTGACAGGAATAGCTGCCTGATCTGTACCTGCATCCGGATTATCGAAGATGTGGTGCAAAGAGTATCTGCCTGAAAGAGTTGCTGTTGAATCAGCTTTCCAATGTCCTTCAGAACTTTGAACCCAGTTGTTAATACTTCCCGATTCGAAAGTTTCAATAATCTGGCCATACGCCATAAACGGCATAAATAAAACCAGTAAAATAACTTTTTTCATGCAGCGCGACGAATTGAAAAAAAAGCTAATTTTGACCGTTTTGTAAGTCAAAGTAAATTTAAATAATAACTTAAACAATTCCAAACAATTAACTATGAAAACAGCTGTTGTAGGTGCCACCGGCATGGTAGGCAGGACAATGATGAAAGTACTTGAGGAGAGAAATTTTCCTGTAACGCAACTTATACCCGTCGCATCAGAACGGTCGGTAGGGAAAGAGGTCATTTATAAGGGTAAGGCTGTGAAGGTAGTAAGTGTGGAAGAGGCTGTTAAAGCCAGACCTGATTTTGCGATATTTTCAGCAGGTGCCTCAACATCAAAGGAATGGGCTCCGGTATTTGCAAAGAACGGAACCGTTGTAATTGATAATTCCTCCTACTGGAGAATGGATAAAAACGTTCCGCTAATTGTTCCTGAGATAAACAGTCATGTAATAAAAAAAGGGGACAGGATAATTGCCAATCCTAACTGTTCGACAATACAAATGGTAATGGCACTGGCTCCGCTTCACAGAAAATACACGATAAAACGTCTGGTAGTTGCAACATATCAGTCGGTAACCGGAACGGGAGTAAAAGCTGTAGCCCAGATGGAGAATGAAAGAGCAGGTATCAAAGGAGAGATGGCTTATGCACACCCTATTGACAAAAACTGCTTCCCCCATGGAGGCTCTTTTCAGCCCGATGGTTATACAACTGAAGAGCAGAAGCTGATCGACGAAACACGTAAGATTCTTGAAGATCAGACTATTCAGGTAACTGCGACAGTAGTGCGTATTCCTGTTGTAGGAGGACATTCGGAAGCTGTAAATATTGAGTTTGAAAATGAGTTCGATATAGATGAAGCAAGGCTTCTCATAAGCCGGTTCCCGGGGGTTGTTGTCTATGATAATCCTGCTGAAAACAAATATCCGATGCCAATTATGGCACATGAAAGGGATGAAGTTTTTGTCGGAAGGATCAGAAGAGACCTGTCGAAAGAAAAGTGTCTTAATCTATGGATTGTGTCGGATAATATCAGAAAAGGTGCAGCTACAAATGCAGTTCAGATTGCCGAGTATATGGCAGCTAACAAACTGTATTAATTCCAGTTTCTGCTTATTATATTCTTCCGTTTGACTGAATTACCAGTTTTTGTAATTCCCGAAAGGTGTCACTTTCTTTGACCTAAATACCGGAATCAGTTTCTCCCAGGTAGTCATTGAAAGGATACCTTGTTATATGTATCTTTTTTACCTCGTCATAGAGCAGCTTGCGAAGCTCTTCAATATTCTCCTTTGTAATTGCGGAGATAAAAACTGTTTTGTGGTTTTTGTCGGAGGCCATCCATGATTTCTTCAGATCCGGCAAAGAGTAGTTCTCTTTCAGAACCGGTCCTAGATCATCCTCATCCTTAACAGTATATGAGAATGCATCAATCTTATTAAAAACAATAATGGAAGGTTTTTCAGATGCCTTCAGTTCACGAAGTGTTTCGTCAACAACCTTGATCTGTTCTTCAAAGTTAGGATGAGAAATGTCGACAATGTGAATAAGGAGATCCGACTCGCGTACTTCGTCAAGAGTGGATTTGAATGATTCCACGAGATCGTGAGGCAATTTACGGATAAATCCGACTGTATCTGAAAGGAGAAAAGGAAGAGTGCCTATAACTACCTTCCTGACTGTAGTATCGAGAGTGGCAAAAAGCTTGTTTTCAGCAAAAACATCCGATTTACTAAGCATATTCATCAGAGTTGACTTTCCGACATTGGTATAGCCTACCAGTGCTACCCGAACCATCTTTCCCCGGCTTTTGCGCTGGGTAGACATCTGGGTATCGATTTTTTTCAGCTGTAATTTAAGCAAAGTAATTCTGTCCCTGATTATTCTTCGGTCGGTTTCAATTTCGGTCTCTCCCGGACCCCTTAACCCAATCCCTCCACGTTGCCGCTCGAGGTGTGTCCACATTCCGGTCAGCCTTGGAAGAAGATACTGATACTGTGCAAGTTCCACCTGGGTTCTTGCATGAGAAGTACGAGCCCTGTGGGCAAAGATATCGAGGATAAGATTTGTTCTGTCGAGAATACGGCAGCCTAGAGCTTTTTCGATATTCCTCAACTGACTGGGGGATAGTTCATCGTCGAAAATTGCAATATCGACGTTATTCTCCTCAATAAACCGGGCTATCTCTTCTATTTTACCTGAGCCTACGAAGGTCTTCGGGTTAGGAACATCAAGTTTCTGAATAAACCTTTTCAATGGCTCCGCACCTGCTGTCTCAGTAAGAAATGAGAGTTCCCCGAGATAATCATCAACTTCACGCTCATCCTGTCCGGGATGAATTATTCCTACAAGGACTGCCCTTTCAAGGGGTTTACTGGTTTCAATCATCAATAGCCTTAAAAAGTGCCAATTCTATTTAATATATAAATCTGCTGTTATTCTGAATAGCTCCTCTGATAGCCTTCTTAAGCGACTCAGAACAACGAATAACCATTTCAAGATCAGTGGGAAATGGCAAAGCAGAACTTCTGGTTCTTTCAAGAAGTTTAGGGGTTAGTGCCTGCAAATCGCCGAGTGCACGGGAAGAGATATGTTCAAAATTCGACTGAGCTCCAATAGGATCTTTTTTCAGCACGATCGATGGATTCATCTGTACAACTTCAATATCACCATCAATGCGGCAGGCTTTCGACTGTACCGATTCGACAAGGGCACACTGAAGAGTTTTGTACTTTATAAGCTTAATATCATTCCCGAGAGAATCCCTCATAACGTTGCCCTTTTTATCGAGAACATAACTAAACCCGTCTTCAACATCTCTTTTGACAACGGAATCTTTCTGTATTGTCTGGTCGGGACTAACGGCAATATTTTTAACATTTACATTTACATAATAGTCATACTGTGTGTTTGAGTTCAGGTTCTGAGTATGATATTCCACCCATCCTGAATTAAGAGCAGGCAGATCGAGTGAAAGAAGATCCTGTTCAAACTCCTTAGGAAACTTCAGGATTGAACTGTTTTGTATTGAAACAAACACCCTGCTCATCCCCTGTTGTTTTGCAGAAAGTATTTTACTGTCAATACCTTCATAATCTCCGACATATTCCTTTGCCCTTATAAATTCAGAATAAGCCTGTCTGTACGATTCTTTTATTCCGCTCTTCATCAGTTCATTACCATGAGCATAGTAGAAATCTGCAGCCTTGCGTTTTGCATTTACCATTTCCGGCATGTAATCTACGTATGGAAAATCCACCGACCGGCCGTTAACATTTAAAGGAGTTACTGACCTGACCAGGGTTTGTCTGTTGCTAAGTGCTTTATAAACAAGATAGATCTCGTCCCAGTTATTTGGACGGCCTTCCATTTTCAGGAATCGAACTCTTTCATTATTCTGTTCATTTGCAACCTTATACGATTGAACCAGAATATCAATTTGTTTTGTATCACGGGGATCTTTACGCAACTGTTTTACAGCCTTTTCGATAGCAGCATCATAATTACCTTTCTGGAGTTGTTTTTTTGAAGAGCTGCACCCTGCCAGAAGGATAGCTAAAATAAATACAAGAGGAAATAATCTTTTCATTAAAATAAAATTAACAGGATGAATTAAGCCGGATCTTCAGAATGATATCAAAAAGTGGTTTATTTTTACAAGACATGAGGGATCCCAGCACTAAATATTAAAAATATTGCCGATAAAGGTAAGAATTTTTTTGAAAAAACAAAGACTCATAATGTTCTGTTTTGCTGATTCTTAATGTTCAAAATATAAAGCTGAGCCACATCGAATACCGAACCCTTACGGCTTGACCACGTTGAAGACCGGGAGTCCATTTAGGTGATGCCTGAATAGCTTTAACGGCTTCATTGTCAATAATCGGATCTACCCCTTTAACAATTGTCACATTGCTTACAGCACCGTCGGGTTCTATAATGAAAGTCAGAAACACCCTGCCCTGAATTTTATTATCTATTGCAGCCTGCGGATAATTGGTCCTTTTCTGAACCCATTCCCGGAACTTGTTTATATCCCCTCCTTTAAATGCCGGCATAACTTCCACCAGAAAAAATGGTTCATCAGAAACTGATCCCTCACCCGATAACAGATCGTCACCGGTTCCGGTTCCGCCATCAATTATCTGGTCGCTTGTTGACTGCGAGAGAATCTGATCATTTGCTGCAAGTGTTGTTTCAAGGGGAAGCACACTATCGACAACTACCGGCGGAATATATTTAACAATCTCCTGCACTTGTGACGCATCAGGTGGAGGAGGCGCGGGAGGAACAAAAATCTGCTCCTCCGGAGGGTCAAAGTTTTCCATACTCACCTGTACATAATTTAACCCTCCTCCAAGAATTTTATCTGAGTGCGGGTTAATGACAAATGGAAGAATGACTGCAGAACTGACAAATAATGAGGCGAAAGCTATACTGGCAATAAGTACGGAATTATATCTCTTTCTTAACTTATAAGCACCATAATCCTTATTCCGCGATTCAAAAAGCAGATCATCAAAATCCAGCCTGTTTCTTAGGTTATCGTACATTTTTTCCTCTGCTTTTTCCGTTTTCCGGTTTACTCAAACATTCCTGATAAGCGGAATATTAAAAATCTGCTTTTCACTTCAGGGTAAATTTAATGAAAAGTAATCCCGTAGTGTCAAATGCGGGACAAAATTACAAAATAGTGTCTTTTTGCCAAAACTTTATATTAGTGCTTATTTGACCTTTTATTATTTTCAATTTATTCTTACATTTGTCAACTCAGTTTTTGAGTTAGCTATACAATACCTTAAGCTATCGGGAGGCTGGAGCGTACGAATTTTATGATTGTTCTTATTTACGGGGGTTTAGCTCATCCCGATAGCTATCGGGAGGCTAGAGCGTACGAATTTTATGATTGTTCTTATTTACGGGGGTTTAGCTCATCCCGATAGCTATCGGGAGGCTAGAGCGTACGAATTTTATGATTGTTCTTATTTACGGGGGTTTAGCTCAGTTGGCTAGAGCGTGTG
>CAIJYD010000021.1 GCA_903824785.1 uncultured Bacteroidota bacterium | reverse complement strand
CTGCAACAAGTGGTGGCAATATTACGAGCAATGGGGGAACGTCAGTTACAGCGAGAGGAGTCTGCTGGAGCACAACAACCGGCCCGACAATTTCAGGTTCAAAAACCGCAGATGGTACAGGAACAGGATCGTTTGCCAGTTCCATAACCGGATTAACGGCATCTACACTTTATTATGTAAGAGCTTATGCCACAAATAGTGTAGGTACAGCTTATGGTTCTGAGGTTAGTTTTACCACCGGCGGCACAATTACCGATGTGGATGGCAATGTTTACAACACGGTAACTATAGGCACACAGGTGTGGATGGCAGAGAACCTGAAAACAACTAAATACAACGATGGAGCAGCAATAACCAACATAACAGATAATACGGCCTGGGCAGCTTTGACCACACCTTCCTATTGTTGGTATAGCAACGATGCAACTACCTATAAAGCAACCTATGGGGCATTGTATAACTGGTACACGGTAGATGTCGCAAATAATGGAAACAAAAATGTTTGTCCAACAGGCTGGCACGTACCTACAGATGCTGAGTGGACAATATTAACAGATTACCTTACCAATAATAGTTATGGTTACGGGGGTAGTGGAAGTAGCATTGGCAAGTCAATGGCAGCCACTTCTGGTTGGACTACGTATGCCACAGCAGGCACAATTGGTAACGACCAGTCTAGTAATAACAGCAGTGGTTTTAAAGCTCTTCCGGGTGGATATCGTAGCTGTGTCGATGGTCAGTTTTACTCCATTGGAAGTAGCAGCTTTTGGTGGAATTCTACAGAATATTTTACTTCAGGCGCAGGGCTCAGGAATATGCTCTTCAGTGGCTCAGGTGTATTCATAAACTTGGATAATAAGCAAAATGGTTACTCGGTTCGTTGTATTCTGGATTAGAAGTGAACCAAGCACATAAACGTGCATGCAGTTATTAAGAAAGTCCAAGTTGACGCAGAAGAAAATCCCCCTGGCCAAATATTGGTCTGCCAAAATTTTTATTGACAGGAAATCAATTGCGGGAGAGGGTAACAATATGACCAGGCAACCTCTGATCAGCAGTTTCGATGACAATTTTTAATCCGGCACTCTCTGCCAGAAAAGGCAATCCTCCGTCAGCCATATAGCTTTTATAGTTCCTGTAATGTTCCCTGCCAGCTACAAATTCTATTAATTCACTTAAAAATCCCTGAAGACCTTCAGGCTTTGGAACAATATAATCGCCTATAATTATTTTATCTGCAATTCCTGCTATTTGTTTTAGCAGATCTGTTCTTTCTTCTTTATTTACTTCGTGAATAACATATGTAAGTATTGCAACATCAAAATGGCTCTTACCTTCATTTATAATTTCTGCAAGATTGCCATGGTGAAAAGAAATTTTACCATCAGATTGTTTAAATAATGTCTTCTTAGCTCTGTTTATGTTTTTTTCCGAAAGGTCGATGCCTAAAACAGAACCGCATTTATCGGCGATTGCAAATTCAAAACGACCTGTTCCACAGCCTATATCGATAATACTGGAACCCTCTGCAATAAGATTTTTTATTTGTCCGAATAAATTATCCTGGTTTGGTGCAATTATCACATCATAGAACCATCCGTCATACCAATGTTTTTTATTCTCTTTCATTATCATCTTCCTTAATTCAGCCAGAATAATTATTCAGATATTTTGCATCAAAACATTCTTTAACTGGGTTTTGCCAACTACCCCAGACTCTCTCCAAACCTGTTTGCCATTCTTAAAAACAATAATAGTAGGAACGCTTTGAACTTTATACCTGCTTGCTATTTCATTATTATTATCAACATCAACCTTAATAATCCTCACTCGTTCACCAAGTTCAGCAGCAACATCTTTTAAAATAGGTGACTGCATTTTACATGGACTGCACCATATTGCATGAAAATCAACAATTACAGGTCGTGAATCATTTATCAGCGAATCGAATTTTCCTCTCATTTCTTACATTTTATAAGTTAAGCTGTCGTTTGGGCAGACTGCAACACATTCCAGACATTTGGAACATGCATAACTATCCCCCGGCCTTATCCCTTTTGGTTTATATAAACTGAATTTTGCCGGTTCCATTGCCACAATATAACACTTCTCATCACAGATCCCACAATTCTTACAGCTTTCCCTATTCAGTTCTATTTTAAAGAGAGAGAAACGGTTCAGAAATCCGGAGATCCAAGCAATAGGGCATCCTAATTTGTGGTATTGATACATCTGTCGGAATTTACCATCGGGACTTATACTCAACAGAAGCTCCATTATAAGCCCCATTGGGCAAATCCACCGGCAGAATACTTTGCCGAAAATCAGTCCAAGAGTAACGCCTGCCAGTAATACATACCAGAGAGAGATATTAAATAGGGATATGGCCAGAAAAAGAGCTACTCCTGATACGGTCAAAATAATAAATCTCTTGCTTACCAGTGTTTTTAAGACATTTTGCATTTTAATCGAGTTAAATGTATCCAAATTAAATTTTAAACCCTTTGGTGCTTTCTACAAGGAACTTATATTCAGTATTTATTAATCTGTTCCAGAAGAAATTGTTTGGATTTTACACCGACAAAACGGTTAATTTCTTTTCCATTCTTTAAAAGGATTAAAGTGGGGATATTCCTGACCTGGAACTTTTGTGCAAGAGACTGGTATTGTTCAATATTGATCTTCCCTACATATGAATTACCTGCCAGTTCATCCGCTACTTCATTCAGAACAGGTGCCATCATTCTGCAGGGTGCACACCATGCTGCCCAGAAATCGATAAGTACCAGCCTGTTCTTAATCTGATGCTGGAAATTCTTATCAGTTAATGTCAGTATCTTTTCACTATCGGCAACAGTTGGAATGTTTTTCATCTTTAACCGGGCAAGAATATAAAATATAACCAGTACACTTATTGTGATTCCGATTATGATCAGAGTGTTTTGCATATAAGACTGTTATTAAATTTGTTTGTTTTACTTTCAATTCGTTTAATTAGTTCGATGCAGCCAGGGCCGCAATTGTTCCATCTTCTAATGTAGTGGTTACCTGACGGAATATTTTTGCGGTACTGTCGCCGGTAGCATATACTTCTTCAATATTGGTCGACATATTGCTCCTTCCAATTATCTATACACATTGATTAAGATCAATTTTCTCCTTAAGAAATTCATTATTTGGTACATAACCAATAAAAATAAAAATACCATCTGTTTTATAATTAGTTAATACTCCTGTTTTTAGATTTTTTATGTCAGCACTTTGCAGGTTTTCATTACCATAGTCCCAGAACGATTGGATAGTAATGGTTTGCTGGTTTCATTATATTAAGCAGTTACAGCTGCAGAAAACTCTTTGTCTAAAATTGCCACTACCTGATTTTTGGTCTGAATACTTGAAGTTGCTTTGACTAATTCACCATTCCTGTAATATATTGTGAAGGGAATGCCCATAAATTCACTAACTTCAGATAAGCTGCGGATTACTGATGACTCAGGATTATCAAACTCCATATCATAAAACTTTACATGCTTATATTCTTCTTCAAGTTCTTCAGCTATGCCATAAACAGGAATACACATTGGCCCCATGCGTCCGCAGATTACCATTACATTTTCATTTTCGATGATTGCTTTTTTATGATCAGCTGCGGTTTCCAGATGTTTTAAATTTGTGTATAACATAATTTTTGATATTTAAATTCATATGACAAAGGTAGGCTGCATTTATTGATGAATAAAGAAACAGAGACCTCAGCACAACAACATTGTACTTGAATAAAGACAACTTTATTATTGATTTAAATTAACTTTACATTCCTTAAGATTTACAGGAATGAGAACAATACTTGAAACTGACAGTGATTTTGTATGCGATATTCAGGCGCCATGCTTTCAGATGCTTATCCCTGAAGAGGCTGAAATGGTAAGAGCAAGTAAAATCCAGGTGCTTTTCAGGAAAGACGATAACCTTACCAAACAGGGTGCTTTCGCCTCATATATTTTATTTATTATCAGCGGTTATGCGAAGCAATACCTTGAAGGAGAAGGAACAAGAAATTTTAACCTCAGAATCATAAAACCAGGGGAATTTGTTGGCCTTTCAGCAGTGTTTTCAGGAAATACTTTTACATATTCATCGGTTGCAATAACCGATTGTCAGGTCTTTCTTGTTGAAAAAGAGGCAATAGCAAAGGTGGCTAAGGAGAATGGGAAATTCGGGTTTCAGATTATAAAGAGGTATTCTGAACAGAATGCAAATCTTCTTGAAATCATAAACAGCCTTATACATAAACAGATGAACGGAAGACTTTCAGAAATTCTGTTATATATTGATAGTCTGAAAAAGGATAAAGAGGAAATATTTCAGCTTCTTTCGCGAAAAGAGCTTGCTGATTTTGCCGGAATCTCCACAGAAAGTACAGTCAAGATTCTGAAATCGTTTGAAAAGGACAGGCTAATTGAGCTTCATGAGAAGGATATAAAAATCCTGAATTATGAAACACTTAAAGAGATTAGTCGTAAAGGCTAAATTGATTCGGCAGATCTTAGCAACACCTGCAAATGACAAGTATTTAAGTACTTCATCCGGATTCCTGTTTTAAGATTTATAGGTATTTTGTGTTTAAAAACAAAGAGGGGGAGAAATTATCATTTTTTCATAAAATAGTGAGAAATATGCCGTAGGAAAAGTACGAGTATTGTTTCTAAGTTTTGAAATTGCTAATTGTATCGTAATTGATCTTTTAATTTTTGCATAAACGAATAATCACAAATCAAAATAACCACATCATAAATTCAAAAAAAAAGATGAAAAAAGAATCAAAATTTAATTTAAGAAGCTTCACGAGCTTTTCACTTGTTGTCTCAACAATAATAATGTCCTGGTCTGGATTTATCCTTTATGTTGCCCCTCCCGGAAGAATAGCTAACTGGGGTACCTGGAAACTAATGCTATTTTCAAAAGGAGAATGGATGGCTCTTCATACAATATTTTCATATATCTTTTTTATTCTGGTCATTGTACATCTGTTTTTTGTAAACTGGAGAACCTTCTTAACATATTTTAAAAGCAAGCTTAAACAAGGGCTGAATAGGAAATGGGAACTTGCAGTAACACTTATTTTTACTGTGATAATTTTTATTGGCACACTGAAGTCTTGGTCCCCTTTTGGTCCGGTAATGGCTTTTGGCGAAAAAGTTAAAGAAAGCTGGGACAACAAATTAGTAGCACCTCCAACTCTCCACATGGAACTTTATACGATTGAGAAACTTGCACTTGAATTTGATTCTATTGCATCAGAAAAACTAATACAAACCCTGGTGGAAAATAAAATAAAAGCCACAGGTTCTGAGCAGACACTTAAAGAGATTGCCAGCGAAAACAAGACAACCCCGGCAGCAATATATGAATTACTATCAGCAAAATTTAAAAAACATCCCGGCCCTGTTGCTGGTGAAGTTCCCCAGGGAATAGGTAAATTTACCGTTAAATCAACAGCCGAGAGCTCAGGAAAAGATGTGGCCACGTTTATACAAATCTTAAAGACTAAAGGTGTTGATGCTAATGGGGAAACTACACTCAGGGCTATTGCTGAACAACTAGGTGTAACTCCAAAAGATGTATATAATTTGCTTTTAGGAAAACCGGCTGAAAATCCAAAATAATTGATAATTTGCCTGTATAAAAATTTCCTGCAATTTGAATAGGTAATAATTATTTTGCAAAAGCATAGATGTTTATAGAAAATCTATTTTCCCCCTCCTTGAGATGAGAAAATTGAAAACAAAGAAGGAAGGAAGTTCAATATCTTGTAGAAAGATTCTACAGATATGTTACAGGGGAGGGATGAAATGACAGAAAGTGAAGTTATAGTGATGATATTGAAGGGGAATCAGGATAAATACCGGATTCTTGTTGAGAAATATCAAACTATGGTTTTCAGAACATGCATTGGATTTCTTCATAATAAGGATGATGCTGATGATCTTAGCCAGGAAGTATTTATACAGGCTTATCAGTCATTAAATAAGTTTAAAGGTGAATCTGCTTTCGCAACATGGATTTATCGGATTGCAGTTAATGCATCGCTCAACAAGGTGCGAAGAAATTCCAGGAGTCCGATTTTTAACAGACTCAATTCTCTGTTAGTTACAGGAAATGAGAGAGAAATATCCGTTCCTGCATTTGACAATGAAGATCCTGAAAATATTTTAATCAGACTTGAAAAATCGAAGTGGATTCAGAATGCGTTAGACACTCTTCCTGAAAATCAGCGTACAGCTATTGTTCTTAGTAAATATGATGATCTTTCTCAAAAAGAAATTGCAGAGATAATGAATACCACCGAGGGTGCTGTTGAGGCCTTGATGCAACGTGCCAAGACAAATCTCAGAATCAAATTATCAACTTCATATAAAAAAAACAGATAATAACCGAAGGAAAAGTATTTTTTTTGTTTCTAACCATTTAAACTGAATGAACAATGAATTGCCAGATATGCCAGCAGGAATCAGAAAAATATCGGGAGGAAAAACTCTCCGGTGATTTGAAAATTCAGGTTGAAGCTCACCTTCAGCAGTGTGCTGAATGCGCTGAGAGTTACAGAATACACTCAACAGCTGACAGTATAATAAATCAGGAGAGGGCAATATTGCCGGCCAATGACCTCACAGAAAGAATTATGGATAGGATAGAAAAACTGGAGGACACTGGTAATAAAAACTCTAAGCCATTTTTAAGGGTATTACAGCCTGTACTCATTATAACATCGATGGCTGCAGCTATTTTTATCGGAGTATTGATTGGTAATATCTACAAACCTACTGGAACAGTTATTTCACGACCTGTTGAACTATCACTAATCGATGATGCTACAATTGAATCGGTTGATATACTTTCAAACGAATAATCGAAACAGCATGAAAACAGAAAATAAATGCAGATGGATGATTTGGGTCATTGTAGTTTTAGCCGTGATGAATCTGGCAACATTTCTGACTGTGAAATATCACAAAAATCAACTTGTTGAAAATGAGGATGCTGCTTTGCCAGTACAGGGTACTTACGAAGAGGCTTCAATTAAATTCAGTGGTCGGTATTTTCGGGATGAATTAGATTTGAGTAAGGAACAAATGAAAAGGTTCTCAGAATTCAATCCGGAATTTCGGCAGACGGTTATGGCAATTAACAGGGATATGGCTGAAAAGAGACATAACATGCTAATTGAAATGGCTCAAAAAGATTGTGATACTACCAGGCTTAATGCTCTTTCAGACTCAATTGGATATCTGCATGCCAACCTCAAAAAGCAAACGTATATGTATTACTTTAACTTCAAAAATATCTGCAACCTGCCGCAGCAAAAGAAACTTGAGCAATTGTTTGGTGAGATGTTTAATAACGATATTCATATGGGACATAATGGAAGAGGTGGCAATCGTGGCCAGGGTGGCAGACGTTATGGCTGGCGTAATAAAAATTGATTTTTAAACTTTTAAAATTTTTAAGATTATGAAAACAAAACTTTTAATTTTAGGATTGGTCTTTATAGCATTAGCAACTCTGGCAAACGCGCAGAATTCCAGTGTGTCTTCTTTACAGTCAAAAAGCAGTACAGAAAAAGCTTCAACTTTTGTGGATGCCAATAATAATGGTATTTGCGATTATTACGAAAATAATGTATCAAATGCTTCCAACTGCAGAAGATCTGGAGCTAATAACTGTTGCGGTTTGGGCAGACGACAAATGCAGGGACAAGGAAATGGATCCGGAAGGGGACGAAACAGATCCGGATTGAGTCAGGGCAAGGGTCGTGGCAGAAACTTTGTCGATACTGATAAAAACGGAATTTGTGACAATTCAGAGGCATCAAAAAAATAAAACTCTTCTATGCTAAGCAGCTGAAGCTACTCAAAAACCTCTGATTGAATAAAATCGGGGTGGATCTTTTTAGCATCTGCAAGTTGAAGGCTGTCCAGTGTTGTCCATATCTGTATGCGAAGTCCTTTCTGGTGCATCAAATCAATATAATCGGAGCTAATTGAATTGGATGAATCATTTTTAAAAGATATTCCATCATAATTTTTTTGAAGAGCGGTAACTGATCCCTTATCATAATCGGTCAGAATAGAAATATACTCGTGATATTTCTGATCGGTCTCAACAAACAAATCAAGAAACTGGGGTATTTCAGATTCAATCAGGGTCCTGTCTACCATGTTGTATTTTTGAAGCATTGCAGAAACCTGTAAAAATTCAGTATGATAGTATCTGTACATAGCATTAATATCAAACACTGATGGACTGCAACCATCAAAAAACTTTGCATCAAGTGAAATATACTTTTCGGGGTGGTTTTTTTGCATAAAAGCCAATACATCATCAAGCCTGGTATAATTTCGTGTAAATCCTGAACATGAATCAATTTTTACAATCTGGTCATCAGAGGTATAATTGAAACAACCTCCAACATATGTTCCACACGCTTCTATATCAGCATCATGAGAAAGCCATATTGTATTATTGGAGCTCATTTGTATATCTACTTCTATCCCATCATAATGTTCGAGGCCATAAACCACCGCTTCAAATGTATTTGGATTACCATCAAACAGACCTCCTCCTCTGTGGGCCAAAACACGGGTAAATTCAAAATCGACCGGATCATCTGAAAATGTTTCACCTTTTTTGCAGGAGAATACACATAGAATTAATAATACTACAAATATCTTTTGCATCAGAACTGTTTAAATATTCCTATTCCATAATCAATATTAAACAGTTTAGGCCAACCTATTTTATCATATGTTTTGCGTTCATAGTTCAATACTAAAGAGATAACAGGAGCTACTTCATAATATATGCCTGATTTTTTAAAAATAAAAAATTTACCACCTACTCCTATGCCTGTAGTTAAAACTTTCCAATTGTAATTGAGATTATCCTTCTCCCAGTAAGTAAAACGATTTACTAAGTATAAAGGCCATCGGGGACCTGCAAATTTTCCTGTTTTATCCCAAAAAACAGCTGCTGAAAAAGCATAATTGCCTGTTAAAATTTGTAAGGGAGGTTTAACACCAACGCTTATCTGGTAACTGTTGCATCCTAATTTTTGAGTGTAAGCTAAATTATAACTTTCATAACCCGCACCTCCAAAGGATATTGTATGCTGACCATTGAGATGCAGGCCCACAGACATAAGGAGTATAAATAAAAAAAAGTGTTTATTCATTTTATGGTCTAAAAAAATAAAGATACTGATAATAATCCGAAGGTTTCTTTTGGTATTTAAATTGTTTGAAGATTAATAAATTAAAATTGACAGTAATACGAATATTATTGCAATCAACAGCGAATTACTAACTCTTTTGTCTCAATAACGGTCCGGAATTAATATCGTAGTTAATTCCGGACATGAAAAAAATTGAAGCAGATCAATTTAATTCCTGGAATCTGTCAAAACGACTTCTTCCTCTCTGCAGATATTTTGCTGTACTTTTGCATAAAAATCGGAATATGTCAAAGATAGAAAGTGTTACAACGAAATGGCTCAACAATATGGCGTTTGAAACGGATATTAACGGGCATAAAATAATAATTGATGCAGTACCGGAAGTAGGGGGAGAAAACCTCGGCCCCAGGCCAAAGCCATTTATGCTCGCCGCATTAGGCGGATGTACAGCAATGGATGTAATCTCGATCCTGAGAAAAATGCATGTAGAAGTAGCAAAATTCAATGTAACTGTTGACGGTGACCTGACCGAAGAATTTCCGAAACACTTTTTCAAAATGCATGTGACCTATGAATTTACAGGTATCGATCTGCCACTTGATAAGCTACAAAAGGCTGTAAGTCTTTCGGAAGAAAAATATTGCGGGGTAAGTGCTGTATATAAAAAAGCTATGGAAATAACTTCTGAAATTAAAGTAATTGAAGGGTAAGTATAGGATGGAAAACAATAGTTTCAGCACACTTTACAGCGACGCCGATAAACAAATATTAAAACAGGCAGAGTTATGATGGGACTCTGCTTAGGACACGATATGATTTTTAACGCCAGTTCTAAAGCTCCGGTTACTCCTCTTCTTGTAAAAGACAGAAAACTAAAACACAATACTCTGCGGTTTTTAAAGAGTCAGATGCAGGGCTTTCGGTCAAGGCATGAACATTTTATTGAGTTTAATAATCCCATCTGGATCTATAAACGAGAATAAAGTATAATGAACTTCAGTAATTCGCTTTTAACATCATAGAAGCCTTAAATTTCTGCGATAAAGGTTTTAATTGGATATCTTTGTAACAATAAAAAAAGTATTATTATTCATTCCCGATAGTCATTTTAAATAAATAAAAAAAATATGAAAATTGCAGTTCCGGTAACAAAAGAAAACCAGATAGATGGCCATTTTGGTCATTGTGAATCGTATGGTGTATTTACAATATCAGATAAAAAAGAAATATCCGAAATAAAGAATGTCGAATCGCCACAAGGATGTGGTTGTAAATCTGATATAGCATCTGTTCTTGCCTCAGATGGTGTCACTATAATGCTTGCTGGCGGAATTGGCGGAGGCGCTATAAACCTTCTGAATAATAGCGGAATTGAGGTTATCCGCGGCTGTTCGGGTGATGCCACAGAAGTTGTAAAGCTCTATCTGAAAGGATTGGTTGAAGACAGTGGAAGCAGTTGTCATCAGCATGAGGGGCATCATGACCATGGCCATTCATGCAGTCATAATTAATATTTATTGACTAAAAAAACCAAAGTTTTTTATTTTGTACATTTCGGAGAACAAAGAAATGCACTTGCAGGGAACTGTCAATTGGTGTTTTAATGGAGACAATTGTTTATAAACCGCTTAATTCAATATGGCTTAAAGCTTCAGTAGTGGGCAGCATCTGGGCCTCTGTTGAGATTATTCTCGGGAGTTTCCTGCATAATCTGAAGATCCCGCTTTCCGGAATGTTTCTTTCATTTATCAGCGTCTATCTGCTGATCTCTTTCCTTCAGATATGGAAAGAAAATGGCCTTATCTGGAGGGCAGGATTGATTTGTGCACTTATGAAATCTATCTCACCAAGTGCATTTATCATTGGTCCGATGATCGGTATTTTTACGGAAGCAATCCTGCTGGAATTCTTTATTTTTCTGCTTGGCAAAAATCTTGTTGGCTATACCATCGGAGGTGCATCTGCAGTCCTTAGTACAATATTTCATAAGATTATCAGCCTGCTGATTTTATACGGATTCAACTTTATTAAAATACTATCTGACCTCTACCTTTTTGCCGTGAAACAGATCCATCTGGAGAAACTGAGTCCGTTAATTCTCGTTTCTGTTATCATTACAATTTATATCATCACAGGGATAACAGGTGCATTGGCCGGTTACATTGCCGGACGAAGTTATCCCGGAACAAAAGGTCGTTCTGACGAGCAATCTGAGATAACTCTCAATCAAAAGAATCAGTTATTCAGCCAGACTAGCAAGCAACCATATTCAGTACCTCTACTTTTTCTTAACCTGGTTTCGGTTATTGCAATTTTGTTTCTGATGAACTCCGGCCTAAACGCTGCAGCTGCATTGTTTTCAATTCTTTATGCAGGATTCTGTATCTTCAAGTATAAGAATTCATTAAAGAGGCTTAAAAAACCTTCCTTCTGGATAAGCTTCGTGATAATAACTTTTGCTGCAACTTTTCTCTGGAACGGTTTCTCAGACGGGGTATTCTTAAGTATTGAAGGACTGATGATAGGTGTTAAAATGAATGCACGGGCATTAATAATTATTCTTGGATTTGCAGCTATCAGTGTCGAACTTAAAAATCCTGTTATAAAATCGGTATTGTATCATGGTGGATTTGCAAGTTTATATCAATCATTAAGTCTTGCATTCTCGGCCTTACCCTTTTTTATTTCAACTCTGTCAAAGAATAAGAATAAAAGAGGAATTCCTCATATATCAATTAAAGGGTTATTCAGCCAGGCTGAATTATTGTTCGGCATATTTGAAAAAGAACATTTGTTAAGACCAGATATAGTGATTATTACAGGTGAAATACATCAGGGAAAGAGTTCTTTCGCCAAAGTAATTACCGATCGGATTCTTGAACAGAAAATCAGAGTAGGAGGGTTTCTTTCACCCGGAATAAATGAGAATGGAAAACGGACAGGTTTTAATCTCCTCGATCTGGAATCTTCAGAGCAGACAGAGCTGTGTTCAGATAAGAAAGATGACAACCGAATAAGGTTCGGACAGTACTATTTTAACGGAGAAACCATTTCGCGAGGTTTGGAAATACTATCTCTGAATAATGTTTCTGACAAACAACTCATTGTGATTGATGAAATCGGGCCTCTGGAATTAAATGGTGGTGGCTGGAATGATGCAATAGAAAAACTTACCGGGAGTTCTACCACTCCTCAGCTGTGGGTTGTCAGGAAAAGTATCGTCAGGAAAATAAACCGTAAATGGAATGTAGGCAATATTTATATTTTCGACATAACCGAAAATTCTACTCAGGAGGTGATCGGTAAGATTTATGAGTTGATCAGATAGAGAAGAAAAAACCAGGATAAACAGATCTGCGAAAGGGATCGATCTGAGTCCATCGAATCATGAGGGACTTTAACCTTAAAATGACCACGATTCCATATCGTTCTCCGGTGTAAGTTTCATTGGGTGCTCTTTATTATTCATATTGACCAGGACTAAATTCGTCTGATCACTATATAATTCAATTAAAACCCTGTTCCGGATTTTAATCGACTTAGGGTTATTTTCTGACAGGTAAAGCAAATTCAGGAAGATTTCATTGTCAATAATGGTTACACTCAATACCTTCCCTGACAGTACTTTGTTATTTACAGAGATCTGAATTTTATCACTGAAATATTTGTTTGCCCGATCAGCAGGAAAGGATTGGTTTGCAGATATTGTTTCCAGGTCAGAGGCCGGGTCGAACAATTTGTAATCAAGTAAAAAATCATCATAATACATTCTGAAAAAGACCTTCATGGAATCTGAACCCTGCATCTGGTCAATGGTTGTCATCGTTATATGAGCAGGGTGAAAAAGCAACAGGAACGGGAGAATTAAGATTTTTAACATTCTTATTGTATATCAGTCATTGTTGTCCTGTTATCTGTAATCGGGACTTTAATTTTTACTTATTTCTTCAACATCAAAAATTTTATTTCTATCCCATTCTACCCAATACTTTAATGCATTATGGCGAATAAGTTTCCAATAGCCATCGTCCATTAATCCAAATTTTATAATCCCTTCCTTGATATCTGCATCTACCTGTTCAAGGTATTCCTTTTTGAGACTGATTCTTACCGAACGGTCTTTGTATGTAAAAACAGCCATTGGCCGTGGCTTTTTAGTATCAGCCAGATGAATTGTCCCCATGCCTAATGTTGCACCGGTACTAACTTGCAAGCCGTCATTCAGGCAACTGTAGGGTGGTGTGGTTCCTGTATACGTTGTTACTTCAAGCAGGTCAGCGCCAACGCCAAACAGTTCACGTGCTTTAATACCCATCTTAGCACCAACAATTGAGAATACTCCAAGGTGTCTGTGAAACTCATCTGTCATTACATTTGCTTTCCATTCTTCATAACCATATCGGGAAATAGCTGAATCGATAATAGGACGGATATCATAGTTAAACAGCTCAGGATTAACAGGAAATCTGTTAAATACTATGTTTTTTTCAGAAAAATAGCTACCTTTTATCATGTCGGTCATCGCCTGCCTTAACCCCGCGACATTATAATCCTTATTGTACCTTACATTTAATTCATCCGTTTTAATATTAATGTCGAATAATTCGGGATTTGTAAGGTATAACGAGACTATGTCGTCGCATAACCTGAAATGATTTTGCTGCAGTTTTTCAAGAACTAAAGGCTGAATGAAGACATTTCGCAAGACAGTGGCAAGAAGGGTGGTTGATTCACTGCAGGCAGCTAATAATGTAGAATCAAACAAAATGTTTTCCTTATCCAGATTTGAAATGAGATCAATTCTGATCCCGGATTTAAAAACTAATCCGGCATTTCCTTTGTCGCATTCATAATTAAATCCTTTTAAGGGGTCAAGAGAATCATTATACCAGATTATTCGTTCAATCTTTGTTGAAAGGGCAGGAGCCTTATTAAGAAGTTGTGCAATATTTGTAAGCGGACCTAGACAGACCAGTATTACTTTCTCATTAGAATTTGTTAAATTTTCTGTCAGACAATCAACTGCATTTATTGCCGCTGCCAGTTTGCCTGACTCCACTCCCCATTTTATTTGCCTGTTAAACTCACGCCATGGAGGATTTACTCCTTTAAGATGATCTCCGCAAGCGACTGGGATCTTATCAGCATTGAATTCTTTTAGTAATGAGTTTACCTTTCCGGCACCCTCCGCGGGAGGCAATGAACCGTCTGATAATAATATTGCTTTTATTGTTATTTCAGGGCGGCTGAGTAGAAGGCTTATTGCACGCATATCATCTATTGCACAGTCGGTGTCAATGATTATGGTGTGTTTCAGTTTAACCGGTAGCGGTTGAGCAGAAATGCTCCTGCTGAAAAGAAGGATTGAAGTCAGGATGAAGATCTTTCGCATGGCTGTATAATTTATCATAAATCCATTAAACTTTAGTGTTTATGAAACCTGTAATGTGAATGCGAATGCACATGTTCTTCATTTCCATGTTTGTGGATATGTTCATGGATAAGGTTTACACTTATAAGAAGCTCTTCATCGCCAAGTATTTCTGACGCAGTTCCTGTCTTCCGAATGGTATGTTCCTCTGAAAGAACTGCAACTCTCGGTTGAAGGTGATCGATCAGATCAAGATGATGTGTGGTAAAAATGATTGTCTTCCCTGCCTGATTAAGCTCCAGCAGCAGTTCGATGAAGAATGTCTGTGTTTTTGGATCGAGGCTTGAAAGGGGCTCGTCGACCAATAAAATATCAGGATTCATTGTAAGAACAGAAGCTATTGCAACTCTTTTCTTCTCACCGCCAGAGAGCATATAGACCGGTCGCTCCCTCAGGTTTCCGATGCCAAGATATGATAAGGTCTGTTCAGCTCTTTCATGCGCAATCTCAAGCGGTAAGTTGAGTTGTAAGGGTCCGAACAAAAGTTCATCAAAAACTGTGGGACAAAATAGTTGTATTTCCGGATTCTGGAAAATATAGCCCATACGCTGCCTGAACCGGATCCCAAAGCCGGAATCCTTAAGTGATTTCTCAGTTACAGGATTCCCGTCAAAAATCAGTTCACCCGAATCGGGAAAAACAAGTGCGTTTATAATATGCAGAAGGGTTGATTTTCCACATCCGTTCAGACCAATGATGGAAAACATTTCACCTTTCTTTATCGAGAGGTTTATCTTTTTAAGTGCAGTGATCTTGCCGTAATATGAATAATTTATATTCTTCAATGAGATAATATCTTCCATTACTCTTAAAATAAAATAAGAACTATGCCTGAAATAACAATAACCATAAGAACGATTACATCTTTAACCGTAAAATGATTCCGTGAATGAAGTACCACCTTCCCGCTATATCCTCTTGAAACCATAGCATTATAGGTATCCTGATAAATTATCATCGATTTTTTAAAAATATAGAAGATCCGGCCTCCGATCAGCCTTCTGATACTGCTGTTTTTAATATTCCCCAAAAGCCTTGATTTAAAAGCAAAATACGTTTCTTCAATTGTCCGGGAAAGAATGAAAATGTATTTGTATGCAAGAGACAGGATCATAAGAAATATATCCGGCACCCCAATTGATTTAAAAGATTTAATAAAAGAGGGGAATGGTGTTGTGTATACTACGAGAAGAGCAAAGGAAACTGAGTTAAGAACTCTGAGAAAAACCAATGATACTACCTCAATGCCATGAATTGTAATACCAATATTCTGAGGAATGTTGTAAATCAGAAAATGTGAAGGTTTATTAAATGTTATAATGTTGAAAATAATTTTACCCGGAGTAATGACATTGAGAGCTGCCGGCAGAACAACCAGAAAACCGAAAATAAAGGCAAGGAAAAGTATCTTTCTGTAAACCTCATAAAGCTTTAATCTGGCGATAATAAATAGTAAAAAGATAATAACTGTAATAATCAGTTGGGTTCTCAGATTACTAACAATACTAATTACTATTGCCATGTAAATCAGCGAAATGACCTTGATGGTAGGATTTATCTTCTGAATAAAATTATCTTTGGCGGCATTTTCTGCCTGCAGATAAATAGATTTTACAGCTTTTGAAGAATTTAAAATAGTCTTATCAAGAAAAGAAAGCTTTGCCCCTTTAATACTTGCCGGGTCATATTGCGGATCGGCGATTTTTATCAGGTATGGCGGGATCTTATTTTCCATTTCTGATAATTAACATTGAGATTATTAACATTACAATATATGTTACAGTAGCTCCGAGTATGCCGGAAACAAGGTAGTATCCCGATTGGTGTACGATTGATGAATTATCTCTGTTAATGGAGTAATCGGGTACTGGAGCTTTATACAAATCCGCATATTTTTCGAGGCCTTTAGGAATATACCCTACCAGTTCATTTACTGTCTGAGCTGACCATTCACCCCACGCATCACCTGCATTAAAATACTGAGGAAGCAGAATTCCGATGGGAGTGAGGAGGCATAATGAAAGCAGTATGACAAGAATTCTTTTCTGAAGCTTATTCATTCTCATTTTTACCTCCCTTCCTGAAAGCATAAATTAATCCGGGTTCGTTTTTCAAAAAATATTTAACGATGATTGCAGTTATGACACCTTCAACAATTCCGAAGAGTAACAAATGTTCAATGGCCATTGCGGGGACAGCAATCTTAAGGTCGTACGGGCAATATAGTGCTTTTCCGTCGACGGAGGATGCAATCAGAGGTTGAATGCCAAATTCAATTCCGGTGAGTATAGCAGCCAGAACAAGGCTCAGATAACCTGCGATAAATGCTGCAAAAAACACTCTTGATTTTTTTGCAGAGCCATAGCTGAAAAGCCTGAAGAGATAATATGCTGCAAATGGCATACATACAGCCATATTAAAGCAGTTGGCTCCAATGGCGGTTATTCCACCATCGCCAAAAATAAGTGCCTGGATAATGATTGCTACCGAAACGGCTACAACGGCAGCCCAGGGTCCGAAGAGTATGGCAATTACCGCAGAGCCAACCGCATGACCTGTTGTGCCACCGGGTATTGGTAAATTAAACATCATGATGATAAATGAGAAAGCAGCTGCCATTCCAAGGTATGGGATATCACGGGCCGAGACTTCTTTTTTAACTTTTTTTACTGCAACAGTAACTGCTGCAGCAAATACCCCAAATAATGGAATATATGTTTGAGGGCTTAAATAACCATCCGGAATGTGCATAATTGCTTCAGTGTTATAGATTTATTCTGCCCGGCTCATAACCAGTTTACCATGAATAACACCTTTGATTCCAATAAGCCTGTCTGACAATTCAGTTAACTTGTTAGCAGTACCTTTTACTGCGACAATTTCAAGACAGTTGTTATGGCTCAGATGAAAGTGTTGTGAAGAAAGAATAACATCAAAATACTCATGTTGGATATCATTAGATCTGATAGTAACATCGCCTTTATGATGGTCGTAAACCAATACAACTGCTCCTGCAACAATCTGATTGCATTGCCATTTTTTCTCGACCAGGTTTTTTTCAACCAGATGCCGTATTGCCTGGGATCGGTTAGGTAATTTATTTTCAATTACAAATTCATCGAGGGCTTTAAGAATATCCTCTTCCAGGCTGACTCCAAAACGTGCTATAGACATCGTGTCATCTTTTTAATAATTCGTGGCATAAATATAGGTTATTTTTAAATACAACAAAATATTTCTTTAACCTGATTTATTCACAAACCTAAAATTAAGCATAAAATTTGATTTTTTAGCCAGTGTTTTTTTAGCCGGTGGTTCACGAGTCAGTTTTCAGGATGAGTTTTCAGTTTCATTTTTGCATTCTGCTCCGATTTTGACAT
>CAIJYD010000020.1 GCA_903824785.1 uncultured Bacteroidota bacterium | reverse complement strand
TATCTAATAATCAATAATATAATATAGGTAGGATCTTCCTTTTGTAAATAATATAGTACAATTTATCGTAAAATTATTTGACATGTTGTTTGCTGATATTTTATAACTATTAAATTTACAATTGCTATTCAATCCCCGGTCTTCATTGCTGACTTAAAGCCGGGGAAAAAGGGGGTGAAAAATAATTAAGTAGTTAAATATGCAGACCGCAAAGGGAAATATTCTGATAATTGATGATAATAAGAGCATTTTAAGCACACTCGAGATTCTGCTTTCACAGGAGTTTCAGAAAGTAACCACTCTCTCAAATCCAAACCAGCTGGTGGCAGAATTGCAAAAAAATGAATACAACCTGGTTATCCTTGATATGAATTTTAAATCGGGTGTAAATAGCGGCAATGAAGGACTCTACTGGCTTGAAAGGATAAAAGAGAGTAATCCTGAGATTTCTGTGGTAATGATAACTGCTTATGGAGATATTGATATAGCGGTGAAGGCCCTTAAGTCGGGGGCTTCAGATTTTATCCTTAAACCGTGGGATAATGAAAAACTGCTGGCAACTATTAAACTGGGTGTTCAGCTTAATTTATCGAAGAGAGAGATAGGTCACCTTAAGGAGAGAGAAGCCGGACTTAAAAAAGAGATGAACCGTGAACAGCGGTTTATTATTGGTTCATCTCCTCAGCTGATGGCTGTTCTGAATATGGTGCGGAAGATAGCAAAAACAGAAGCTAATATTCTGATAACCGGAGAGAACGGAACCGGGAAGGAATTGATTGCACAGGAGATCCACCGTCTGTCGGGTCGTTCGAAAGAGGTGATTGTAACTGTAGATATGGGTTCATTGAGTGAATCTCTCTTTGAAAGTGAACTGTTCGGACATATTAAAGGTTCTTTTACCGATGCGCATGAAAACAGAAAAGGCAAATTTGAAATTGCCGATAAAGGGACCCTTTTCCTTGATGAAATAGGGAACCTCTCAATCCATCTGCAGTCTAAACTCCTTGCAGCTATTGAGAACCGGAAGATTACACCTGTTGGTTCTAATCAGCTTATTCCCTCTGATATACGCCTTGTATGTGCAACAAACAGAGATCTTGAAAACATGGTGGCTACAGGATTGTTCAGGGAAGATCTCCTTTACAGGATAAATACAATCCATATCGAGTTGCCTCCACTAAGGGAACGCGGGAGTGATATTACTATTCTTGCCGATTTTTTTCTGAAAAAATACTCATGGAAATATAATAAGCCAGACCTTAAAATTAACCCCAAGGCAAATGAAAAGCTTCTTAAATACTCATGGCCGGGTAATATCCGCGAACTTCAGCATACAATTGAAAAGGCAGTAATATTATCTGAAACGTCTGTTTTAATACCGGAAGATTTGTATCTGAAAAACCCAAACCACGTTGAAAACAGCAAATCTTTCTCCACAATTGAGGAGATGGAGATTCAAATGATCCGTCATACTATTGAGAAGAATAATGGAAATCTTACTGCCGCAGCGGAAAAACTTGGAATTACCCGGCAAACACTTTATAACAGATTTAAAAAATACGGCAAATGATAAGTATAAAGCTCTATTATTCAATATTAATAAGAGTCCTTCTTATAGTAATTCTGTCTCTTCTCTTTTCATTTTTTGTTTTTATTGTGAAGTCATTGCATTTTTCCTTTATTACCGCCCTTGCAGTTCTGTTTGTGACAATAAATCTTATTTCTTATCTGAATACCGTTAACAAGAAAATAGGATTCTTTTTCAATTCTGTCAGAAATGATGATTCCACTCTCTCTTTTTCCATGGATGAAAAAAATTCAATTATCAGGGATCTATACAGTAACATGAACAAGGTCAATCAACAGATAAAACATCTTAAAATTGAAAACAGGAATCAGGAACAGTATTTCAGGATTTTACTTGAAGAGCTTGCAGTTGGGATCATTACTTATGATAAAAAAGGGTTTATAATCCATGCCAATTCTTCAGCAAAAAGATTGTTGTCAACAGATATGCTTTTCCATTTACAGCAAATAGATCGTATTGACAAAAACCTCTTCCGGGAAATTTCCTCCATTAAACCATCGGAACGGCGGCTGGTAGCCTTAAAAACGCTCCAGGGCGAAACGGAGCTTTCTCTTAAGGCTACCTCATTCAAAACCAATAATACCGAGATGGTAATCCTTTCCATACAGGATATTAAGAATGAACTGGATGAAAAAGAGATCCAGTCCTGGATGAAACTCATACGGGTGCTGATGCATGAAATAATGAACTCAATAACACCTATAACATCTTTGTCAGAGAGTCTTTTTGCGATTTACAGCAAAGATGGATTACCGGTTTCCCCGGAAAAGGTTAATGAACGAACAATAACTTCGACTCTGCAGGGGTTAAATGTCATAAAAGAACAGGGAAAAGGTCTGATGTCTTTCGTTGAATCGTACCGGAAACTGACACGCATACCTGATCCGGAAAAGAAATCTTTTAAGGTAGCCGACCTGTTGAGTCGTGTTAAGGTTCTCTATGATTCGCTCGAAAAGAGCGACACAATTAAATTATCCTTTTCATTGACCAATCCTGATCTGGAGATTACAGCAGACCAGAACCTTATTTCTCAGGTTCTCCTCAACCTTATTAAAAATGCCATTGAAGCCAATGAAGAGAATCCTTCAGGGATGATCAGGGTTATTGCCGGTGTTGATAAGGATTATCGTCCTGAAATATGTGTCATCGATAACGGCCCCGGCATAAGTGAAGCAATTCTCGATCAGATATTTGTCCCGTTTTTTACAACCAGGGAGAACGGATCGGGTATTGGTCTGAGTATTTCCCGACAGATAATGCGGGTTCACGGAGGCAATCTGAAAGTGAGATCTGTTCCTTCAAATGAAACAGTTTTCTGCCTTAATTTTTAATCGTATTTTATCGCTTTTACAGGTGTGATCCTGCTTATCAGCTGCGAGGGGATAATGAGCATGATGATAATGGCAGCCATTGTTCCTCCATTCAGCAGCAGAATATGCATGAGTTCAAGATTTACCGGAACTGTTTTAATATAATATGATGTCGGATCGAGGCTGATCATCCCTGTTTTAAGCTGGAGATATGCCAGTCCGATTCCGATAAGATTGCCCCATAGTAAGCCCTTCCCTATCAGATATGCTGCCTGGTAAAGGAATATCCTGCGGATTGTAATGTCATCAGAGCCAAGTGCTTTAAGAACACCGATCATATTTGTCTTTTCAAGAATAAGGATGAGCAACCCGGATATCATGTTAAAGCCTGCAACAACAAGCATCAGGAAAATAATAATTACCACATTTATATCCTGAAAGTTCAGCCAGTCAAAGATCTGGGGATATTTAATCCTGATATTGGTAACTTTGAATTTCGTCTCTTCTTCTGTAATTTTATAGCCAATGGCATCTCTCACAGCTACTGTCATATCATCGAGCCGGTCGAAATCATCAATAAATACCTCAAACCCGCTGATCTGGTCATCGCTCCAACCGTTTAACCGTTTGATATGGCCGATGTCGCAGAAGACATAAATTTTGTCAAACTCTTCCAGGCTTGTTTCGTAAATGCCACATATTGTGAATTTTCTCATACGCGGAGGATCCTGAATAAAATGCATGGCAAAGGAATCTCCGATACGAAGTCTGAGCAAATCTGAAATCTTCCGGGAGATGATTACTTTATCTGTTCTTACGCTGTCGGTAACGGTAAACACAGAACCTTCAACCAGATTACTGCTGAAATAGCTCCAGTCATAATCACTTCCTACACCTTTCAGTACAACACCCTGTATCTCCTGATCGGTTTTTATTATCCCGGCTTTCGTGGCGAAGACCTGCAAATGTTTGATACCCGGGATCTTTTTTATTTCAGGAACAAATTCCTGACCGTCACTTATGGGTGCAGTTTCAAATGAAATGTTTGAATCAAAGTTCATGATCTGAATATGAGAACCAAATCCTACCACCTTATCCCTGATCTCCTGTTTGAACCCTGTAAGTATTGAAACTGAAAGTATCATTACAGCTAACCCCATGGCTATGCCGATAATGGCAATGACATTTATAGGACGTGAAAAAGAGGTCTCTTCACGTCTCCCTTTGATAAGCCTTTGTGCTATGAAATATGATAAATTCATCGGGTTACTAACTCTCCAAATTTAAGAAATTAAAGGTTATCCGGTTACTTTAATCCAATTCCATTTTTAAATCGATAAAAAAAGGGACTTTAAAATAATTCTGTAAAAAGAAAGCTGACAGGAGATTGCACAGAAACACAGAGTTAAAAATAAACAATGTGGAATTACAATTTTAGTTGATGGATCTGAGAAAAATCTTAAATTTACCTGACTATAATTTTCAAAACATGAAAAAGCCCCTCTTCCTGACCTCATTATTATTAGTATCTCTTTTGTGCTGCAAAGCGGAAAAGACCACTCTTCCCGGATCATACCAGATTGATCTTTACCGGAATACGATTAAAGGGAAATCAGTAGCCATAGTTGCAAACCAGACATCGATGGTTGGAAAAGTACATCTGGTCGATACTCTTTTATCGATCGGAACAGATATCCGGGTGATATTTTCCCCTGAACACGGATTCAGGAATATGGCCGATGCCGGTGAAAAGATCGATAATGGCAAAGATAGCGAGACAGGGATTCCTTTGACAAGCCTTTATGGTAAACATCTTAAGCCAACCGCACAGGATCTTGCTGGAATTGATATTGTAATTTTTGATATTCAGGATGTTGGTGCAAGGTTCTATACATATATTTCAACACTTCATTATATTCTTGAAGCGTGTGCCGAAAATAATGTGAAATGTCTCATTCTCGACAGGCCCAATCCAAATGGTTTCTATTTTGACGGAAATATACTCGACACGGCATACAGTTCATTTGTTGGAATGGACCCTGTTCCCATTGCACATGGAATGACAGTTGGCGAATATGCCGGGATGTTAAACGGGGAGGGCTGGCTTAATGGAGGAATCAAATGCGATCTGACAGTTGTGAAATGTAAAAACTATGACCACAAAACTTTCTATAATCTTCCGGTAAAACCATCACCGAACCTACCAAATCAGACAGCAGTGTATCTTTATCCTTCAATCTGCTTCTTTGAGGGAACCAACCTCTCACTTGGCAGAGGTACCTCATTCCCGTTTCAGGTTTATGGATCACCGGATCTTCCGGATAAAGGATTTAGTTTTACTCCCGAAAGTGTGCCCGGGGCAAAGAACCCTCCGTTGCTCGGGAAAAAGTGCTTCGGGACTGACCTCAGGGGTGCAATCGACAGTAAGCTGGTACCCAGACCTGAACTCAATCTCGATCTGATAATAGGAGCTTATAATGAATACCCGGATAAGAGTAAATTTTTTACTGCCTATTTCGATGTACTTGCAGGCGGACCCGTTTTACGAGAACAGATAATTAAAGGGATGACTGCAAGCCAGATACGGGCAACATGGAAAGAAGGACTCAACAAATTTTCTGCTATAAGGGAGAAATATTTGTTATATAAGTAAAGTCTATAAAGTTGAAAATACTGACAGCCTGAAATGTTCGTCAGTGTAAAAATTCAAAAGACTGTTAAGCCATTCCTTCGATAGTTTTTAGACTTTTCCCGGATAGACCTTCAGCGCCTCAGCAAGGATCATCATCGCATTCTTAAGGTCATCAATTTTCAGGACATAAGCTATGCGCACCTCATTCTTACCTGAGCCTGGTGTTGAATAGAAACCTGAGGCAGGAGCGACCATCACCGTCTGGTTTTCAAATGCAAAATCCTCAAGAAGCCATTGTGCGAACTTGTCGGCATCATCTACAGGAAGCCTCACAACTGTGTAAAATGCTCCTTTAGGTTTCGGACAATAGACGCCCGGGATTTTATTGAGAGCCTCAACCATATAGTCGCGGCGTGCAGTATATTCCCTGTTTACATCTTTGAAGTACTGGTCGGGGGTATCAATTGAAGCTTCACCGGCGATCTGACCGAGCCCCGGAGGGGAGAGGCGTGCCTGTGCAAATTTAAGGGCGGCGGAAATAACCTCTTTGTTTTTTGTTATCAGTGCACCAATCCTGACACCGCATTCGCTGTACCGTTTTGATACCGAATCGAGCATGATGACGTTATTCTCAATGCCTTCAAGGTTCATAGCTGAAAAATGTTCCGCTCCGTCATAGCAAAACTCACGATAGGCTTCATCTGAGAAGAGAAAAAGATCGTGTTTTTTCACTATCTCTTTCAGCTGAAGAAGTTCATCCTTCGAATAGAGATAACCTGTGGGATTATTCGGATTACATACAATAATACCTTTGGTTTTCGAAGTGATTTTTTTCTCTATTTCAGCGATGGGAGGCAGTGCAAAATCTTCTTCAATAGTGGAAGTTACAGGAACTATTTTTATTCCTGCAGTTGTTGCAAAACCATTATAGTTGGCGTAGAACGGCTCGGGTGTGATAACTTCATCACCGGGGTTAATACATGACATAAAGGCAAAAAGGATAGCCTCAGAACCGCCTGTTGTAATAAGCATTTCAGTATGATCGATGTTAATTCCGATCTTCTGATAATATGTTGCAAGCTTGCGGCGGTACGACTCGTTACCTGCCGAATGGCTGTACTCTATAACTTTTAGATCTATGTTCCGGATAGCATTCAATGCCACTTCAGGTGTGGGAATATCAGGTTGTCCGATATTAAGATGGTAAACCTTTCTTCCCTTCCGTTTTGCCTCTTCGGAATAGGGGACAAGTTTTCTTATTGGTGAGGCAGGCATAGCCTTGCCTTTATCTGAAATAACCGGCATATCATTATGGTATTAGACGCTTAATAAAGAGTGACAAAAATAGGTAAAATAGGATAATGAAAGAATGATATTCCTCAGAAAATGAATTATTCCTTTTAGTTGATATCCTCCGGCAGGGCACAATTGATTTTAACTGTTTCGCGGCAATATTCAAAGTTGCAGCTCGCCGCCAGGTAGTTGGATGATTGATAGCCCGGAATCTTCATCTTTAGTACAAGTCATTAAAAATAAGGCAAGTATGATAAGGAAAAGAAAAGATAAGATAGGCATATTGCAATTCATCGGATAAGGGTTCAATATTTTTAGATTGAAAGCATGGTCAGATTTCACGGAAGTAACAGACCTTTTTACAATTACATTCAGCTAATGTTATGAATTTTTTTAATTTTGCAGTTCATTATTTAAAACTGATCACTAATGTAGTGAGCCGGAATCTGGAGTAGGCTGAAGTTGGAAAGAGTGTCTTGTATTAACTCTAAGGACTCTGGTTACTCCAATAACTATTAATAAGGTAAAAACTAAAACAAACAATGGAAATTCCTTCAAAATACGAACCGGGTAAGGCAGAGAGTACGTGGTACAAATACTGGATGGAAAACGGTTTTTTTAAAAGCATTCCCGACGAAAGAGAGCCCTATACAATTGTTATTCCGCCTCCCAATGTTACAGGGGTACTTCATATGGGCCACATGCTGAACAATACAATTCAGGATGTGCTGGTACGGAGGGCAAGGATGCAGGGGAAGAATGCATGCTGGGTTCCGGGCACTGACCATGCCTCAATTGCCACCGAGGCAAAAGTAGTGGCAAAGCTGAAGGCAGAAGGAATTGAAAAACGCGATCTTTCAAGGGAAGAGTTCCTTGGCCATGCCTGGGAATGGACGAATAAACATGGAGGCATTATTCTCGAACAGCTTAAACGGCTGGGTGCTTCGTGTGACTGGGATCGTACTCTTTTTACCATGGATGAGAAAAGGTATGATTCTGTTATAAAGGTTTTTATTGAGATGTTCAATAAAGGTCTTATTTACAGAGGTGTAAGAATGGTGAACTGGGATCCCCAGGCTATGACAGCTGTTTCGGATGAAGAGGTAAATTATACCGATGAAAAGTCAAAACTCTATTATGTCCGGTATAAAATAGTAGGAGAGGATGGATATGTGATGGTTGCAACAACAAGACCTGAGACAATTCTTGGAGATACCGCTGTTTGTGCCAATCCCGATGATGAGCGATATAAACATCTGAAAGGTAAAAAGGTAATTGTTCCAATGGCTAATCGCGAGGTGCCGTTTATCTTCGACAGTTATGTTGATCCGGAATTCGGAACAGGTTGCCTTAAGATTACTCCGGCACACGACATTAACGACTACGAGATCGGACTCAGGCATAAGCTGCCATCAATTGATGTTTTTAATGATGATGGTACAATGAGTTCCAGGGCCGGAATGTTTGTTGGTGTTGACCGCTTTAAAGCAAAGGAACTGGCTGAAAAGGAACTTGAGCGAACCGGCAGTCTGGTAAGAGTTGAAAACTATGATAATAAGATAGGTCGTTCGGAACGTACAAATTCAGTCATAGAACCAAGGCTTTCCCTTCAATGGTTTCTCAGAATGAAGGAGCTGTCAGAACCTGCTCTGGATGCTGTTTTAAATGATGATGTTCAGATTCATCCGGCAAAATTTAAAAATCTGTACCGCCACTGGATGGAGAATGTCCGCGACTGGTGTATCAGCCGGCAGCTGTGGTGGGGACACCGCATTCCTGCCTGGTACTACGATAACAGCGAATTTGTTGTGGCAGAAAATATTGCAGAGGCGCTGGAGCTGGCGAAGAAAAAGAGTGGGAACAATGGTTTGACAGAGAGTTCATTACGACAGGATGAGGATGTTCTGGATACATGGTTTTCATCATGGCTCTGGCCTATAACATCATTTGATGGCATAAATAACCCTGATAATGAAGACATTAAATATTATTATCCGACAAACGATCTTATTACTGCCCCCGAAATTCTTTTTTTCTGGGTCGCAAGGATGATCATTGCCGGATATGAGTTCAGAGGGGAAAAGCCATTTGCCAATGTCTATCTCACAGGCCTGGTCCGCGACCAGCAAAAGAGAAAGATGTCAAAATCACTTGGAAATTCTCCCGAACCTCTTGACCTGATTGAAAAATATGGGGCAGATGGAGTCAGGGTGGGTATGCTGCTATGCTCTCCCGCAGGAAATGACCTGCTTTATGAAGACAGTTTGCCGGAACAGGGGAGAAATTTTGCAAATAAGATCTGGAATGCCTTCAGGCTTGTACGAAGTTGGGAAATTGATGATACAATCTCTCAGCCCGATTCATCTGAAGCAGCACTGAGATGGATGACTGATGCATTAAATAAATCAATTGATGAGATTGATTCAAATTTCAGGAAATTCAGGATCTCAGAGGCACTTATGATCACTTACAAATTATTCTGGGATGATTTTTCAGGATGGTTTCTTGAGATCATTAAACCGGAATATCAGAAACCCATCGACCGCATTACATTTGAAGCAACTGTTGTTTTATTTGAGAAGCTGGTGACGGTAATTCATCCATTTATGCCATTTATTACTGAAGAGATCTGGCAGTTACTGAATGAAAGAAAAAATGGCGAGAGCATTATGGTGACACTTATGCCTGAAGCCGCGAAATATGATAGTAAACTGATTGCGAGCTTTGAAAATGTAAGGGAGATCGTAAGTGCAGTACGAACTGTCAGGAAAAGCAAAGATATCCCGGTCAGGGAAAAGATAAAGCTTCTGATACGCTCGGATGCTCAAAGTTTTGAAGTTGAGTTTATTCCGGTTATCAGCAAACTCTGTAATTTATCGGAAGTGTCATTTGTTCCGGAGAAGATTGAAGGAGCAGTCTCCTTTATGGTTGGAACGACCGCATATTTTATTCCGCTTGAAGGGAAACTGGATATTGAAGGAGAACTTGAAAAGGTAAGGGCAGAGCTTGAATATAACAGGGGATTTCTTTTAACTGTGATGAAAAAGCTTGATAATGAAAGATTTGTGCAAAATGCGCCTGCCAGTGTTCTTGATATGGAGAGAAAGAAAAAAGGAGATGCAGAATCAAGGATAAATTCGCTTGAGGAGGCAATGAAAAGTCTTGAGGCTCAAAGCTGACCGGCAATAGTTATATGGTACAAAGAAAAAGTTGAGAAGCTCTTTGCCTGTTCTTAAGCGAAGTAAGATTTAAGGATAATTACGGCATCAGTTTTCGGAGGAAATAGTTCTGATCAACTTTGATCAGTTCCCAGTCGTTATTTATTATCAGATGCCATCCTTCAGCAGAAATTCTGTTTTTCTCTTCTTTAAACCCTTTTGCAGTAATCCTGAGGTATCTGAAATTATTGGAGACAAGGCAGCCACCTTTATCGACAGTCAGTTTGCCCCAGTTATCTGAAACCCTCATTGTGTTATAAAGAGTGCCCAGTGTGTCAAGTGAATGAATATCTTCCGGTTCAAAGTCAAAGTATGGGCTTTCAAGTTCAAGGAAGACTACCGGTTTTTCTGTAAATATGCTTATTTGTTTATGAATACTTTCTTTTATATCAGCTAGCCGTTTTTCTTCTTCCTTATTGATGACCTCAATTTCATAATTTACAGCAAGGCTGCCGGCAACATCTCTGCAAATAGGCGGCAGCTCGATGTTATACTGCTCCTTTACCTCCTTTCCAAGATCAAAATCATCACTCTTTATTGTCTGAAGACTGAAACCTTTATCATAAAGCAGAGATGCATAAAGAGCACCATGTATGAACCCGTATGATCTTGCGTATGACTGCATTGCATAGACTCTGTCGAGGTTTTCGATCAGCTTCTGCCTGATCTCATCAGCTGAATTAGAACAAAGCATTGTATATGTGAATGTTGTAAGCCCCTCATAATTTTCGAACCTGTTTTCATCATTGGCATACTTCTGGTAAAGTTCCCTGTTCGCCCCTTTAAAAATAAGAGCATCCCTTACCGCCAGCTGACGCTCTTCCCCGCTTGAATTGAGAGCCTTTCTTAAAGCTTTCCATTCCAGCTTGATCCACAGACGGGCCTCTTTTTCATCCATATTATTTGTATTGTACCCGGCAGTAAAGGTTCCTGATTCCTTCTGGAAACGATGGAAAAGGCTGTGAACAGCCTGTGTTTTTATCCGGTACTCATCTTCTACATTTGGAAGTGGAGTCATTGCAAAAAGTGTACTTCCAAATTGCACCGGAGTATTACTTACTATAAGTTCTTTAGGGTACAACCCTGTATAAATGCCATCTTTCTCTTTCAAAATACCATCATTATCCGGCTGATTTGCAATAATTCTGCGGCTTGTGCGGTCAATAAACATCATAGGTCCGTAAAGATTTTTTCCCCACAGGGTGCCATCATCGCGATTGCAGATATCTTCAACACTTTTGAAGTAGCGCAAAGCCTTTTCAGGAGTGAAGAAAGAATCACTCTTTTCTCCGGTACAGCTTATCAGAAACAGGAATAGGGATATTAAAATCAGGTTTTTCATTGAGCCCGTTTTGTCGTCCCGAAAGTAGTAAAAAAATCATAAACGGGAAAACCCTGTAATTGCAAATTTGGTTTTGATTTTTAGAGCCTGATGTTTTTATACCGGAAACTCTTTTTCGTTTTCCTGCCGGTATGATAAACGTCATTAAGCACAATGAGTTAATTATTTAATTTTGCACCCTTATTAATTACATATCCAGGAAAATGAAGAATGAAGATATATCAATGAACCGGAATGAGCTGGTTCAGTTTCTTAAGAAGCCGTGCGCTGAGTTTACCCGTGAAGACATAATAAGGTTTATTGAGGCAAAAGGAATTTCCATGCTTAATTTCAGATATGTGGCCGAAGATGGGAAACTAAAATCGCTGAATTTTGTACCTTTTAATCGCGACCATCTTGAATCAATACTTACAGCCGGAGAAAGAGTTGACGGATCAAGCCTCTTCTCTTTTGTTGAATCCGGATCAAGCGACCTTTATGTGATTCCGCGCTACAGAACAGCTTTTCTCAATCCTTTTACGGAGCATCCGACTCTTGAAATTCTCTGTTCATTTTATGGCAATGACGGAAAACCATTGGAAAGTTCTCCTGAATATATCCTTCGTAAAGCCTATTCACGATTTACAAAAAAGACCGGGTTTAAGATGAAGGCATTCGGAGAGCTTGAATATTATATTAATTCTTTCCATGAAGAGCTTTATCCTCTTACCGATCAGAAAGGGTATCATCAGTCGGGGCCATTTGCTAAATTTGAGGATCTGAGGATTGAGGCCCTCAGGTTTTGTGCCAACGCAGGATGTAAAATAAAATATGGACATTCGGAAGTGGGAAGTTTTTCAAAGGATGGCGAGGATTTTGAGCAGCACGAGATTGAGTTTCTTCCTGTTGAGATGGATGAAGCTGTTGATCAGCTTCTTATCGCCAAATGGATCCTGAGGAATCTTGGTAATCAATATGGTGTTGAGGTAAGTTTTGCTCCCAAAATTACTGTCGGGAAAGCCGGCTCGGGCATGCATATACATATGATGCTTGAAAAGGATGGAGAGAACCAGATGGTTGAAAATGGCAAACTCAGCCGGACGGCAAAAAAAATGATAGCCGGAATTCTTGACCTTTCTAAATCGCTTACAGCTTTCGGGAATACAATACCTACATCCTATCTGCGTCTGGTGCCACACCAGGAGGCACCTACAAGTATCTGCTGGGGTGACAGGAACAGGTCTGTTCTGATACGTGTTCCTCTGGGTTGGAATGGTGCTATGAATATGATAAAAGATGCTAATCCGGCCGACAAGAATGTTTTTCATGACATGCCTTCAAAACAAACAGTAGAGCTCAGGTCACCTGACGGATCAGCAGATATCTATAAGCTTTTTGCCGGGCTGGTGGTAGCAACAGAACACGGGCTTGAAATGGATAATGGTCTGGAACGAGCCGAAGAGCTCTATGTCGATTTTGATATTTTTAAGGAAAAAGAGAAATCAAAAAGGAAAACTCTCGAATCACTACCGGCTTCATGCTGGGAATCAGCAGAATGCCTTGTGGCGCAACGAAGTTATTTTGAAAAAGACGGAGTGTTCCCCGAAGGTGTTATCGATAATGTTGTTTCAACACTGAAAGCATTTGACGATAAAGGGCTTAGCGAAAGGTTATACAACAGGAACGATGAGATAAGCAAACTTGTCAGACAGTTTATTCATTGCAGTTGATAATCCTTCTGTTCTCTGTATCCTGCGCAAGTGCATCATTGATACTTACATTCAGCTCGAAACCGATTAGTATGGCAATGGAATTCAGGTAAAGCCATATCAGAATAATCATTAGAGTACCAATCGAACCATATAGCTTATTGTATTGTCCGAAATTGTTTACATATGCTGAAAAACCGAGCGATGTAAGTACAAACAGAAGAGTTGCCAGAGATGATCCGGGGGAGAAAAACTTAAACCCGGTTCTTTTGGCAGGAGCAAAATAGTAAAGAAATGATATGGCCAGAAAGAGCAGGAGAATAATCAGGACCCATTTCAGAGATATCAGGACATAGATTACCAGGTGTCTTTTAATAATGTGTAATTCTACCAGCCTGTTCACGGCCATTTTTCCAAAAATCAGAAGAAATCCTGTTGTGGAGATCATCATAACAATGATTATCAGCAGGACAATTGAGATCTTCCTCTGATTAACCCACGACCTTGTTTTAAATGTGTGGGCAGAAACAACGAAAGCATGAATAACTGCATGGATCCCATTTGTTGAGGCGATTACTGTTACAATAAACATGATAAGGAGAAGTCCTCCGCTTTTTCTTGTAACAATATCTACAATGGTTGCCTCCATGAAATTAAAAGCATTGGCGGGAAGAATGCTTTCAAAGAGCCTGATAAGCTCCTGCTGGAAGTTGGCTATCGGTATAAAAGGGATAAGCGTAAAAAGGAAGATTGAGGCTGGCAGTAAAGCCATCAGCAGATTAAATGCAATTGAAGATGCCCTTGTCACAAGGACACCTTTCCGAAAGCCTTTTATTACAAAGGTTATAACATGACTTATGGGAACTCCATAAAACCCGGGAAGAACAATGTTACTTATCTTTTCCGTCATTCCGGAAGCCGATATCTCCCTGATATTCATAGACTAAACAGCTTTAAGGCTCATGTCCAGACTTTTAATATGATGCGTAAGGGCACCAACTGAGATATAATCCACACCACATTCCGCGTAAGATCTGATGGTTTCAAGAGTAATACCTCCTGAAGATTCTGTTTCAATCCTTCCGGCGATTTCTTTTACTGCAGCCGCAGTATCCTTAACACTGAAATTGTCAAGCATGATGCGATCTGCTCCTCCGGCTGAGATGATTTTTCTTACATCATCAATGTTTCTTGCTTCAATTTCGACTTTCAGATCGAGGTTGTTTTTTTTCAGGTATTCGCGTGTTGCAGTTATCGCTTTCTCAATACCACCGGCATAATCGATATGGTTATCTTTAAGCATTATCATATCAAATAATCCCATCCTGTGATTCATCCCTCCGCCAATCCTCACAGCCTCTTTCTCAAGAAACCGCAGGCTGGGGGTCGTTTTTCTGGTATCGAGAATTCTGGTTTTTAATCCCTCAATCCGGCTTACATATTCGTGAGTGCTTGTTGCAATTCCACTCATCCTTTGCATAATATTGAGAACAAGGCGTTCCGATTTCAGGATAGATTGCTGACTTCCGGTAATGTAGAATGCAATATCGCCGGGGACAACAGGGATGCCGTCAGCCAGAATAATCTCCAGTTTCAAATCCTTATCGGCAACTGCGAATAGTTCAGCGGCAACTCTTAATCCTGCAAGAATCCCTTTCTCTTTAATAAGTAGTTTTGCTTTCCCGGTGGCATTGGACGGAATGCATGCAAGTGAAGAGTGATCGCCATCTCCGATATCTTCAGCGAGGCTTTCTGAAATGAATTCCCTGAGAATTCTATTTTCCATTGTCAGATTCTATACGTATCTGATGAATCAGCAATTCCTGATCAACTTTCTTAAGAAGAAAATAGACCCTGAAGTCTCCTTTATCTGTCTTAAGGTTGCCAATGGCATACTGTGCGTCATTTTTCGCACCCTGGTGCCGGATAGTAAAATCCTTTGTATGGTACACATTAAAAAAATCTTTCAGAATAACTTCAGCCACGTTTTTTTTGTAGAAATCCTCCTTCTCGAGCAGTAGAAGCTCAATTGTCGAATTCATGTATTTTGATAATTCAGCAGCATTTCCGGCTTTAATGGCAATTGAGATCCCTCCGGGTATTTTCGACTGCTCCTGCATCGCGGCAATAAATGTGATGAAAGCTACCAGAACCAGAGGAATAATATTTTTGGATTTCATCTCAAATCAGTTTAAATATTGCCGGTAATTCAGAACAATACATTACAAATTTAATATTTTTTTGATAATGGAATCCTCCTCATGCCTATCAAAATTAATATTAAGGTGTTTAAACCGGTAGCCATTCAGGTAATTTCCGGCATTTATAGGCTTAACAGATCACAATGGGTTACTTTATTAATGGATACTTGATTTTGTTTAATGAAATATCATGAGGCGTCATCAGTTTAGGATGTTATAAAATGTTATTTTTGTATTGAACCGGAGGTACGCCATTAAAACAAAAGAGCACAGATATTTATGAAAATCGCTTTATTGCAGATTGGAAAAACAACAGACAAGCACATTTTAGAAGTGGCTGATCTCTATGCATCACGCATTAAGAAGTACTCCGGGTTTGAGATTATTACATTGCCTGAATTGAAGAATGCCGCTAATATGCCGGTTCAGGAACAAAGGGTAAAGGAGGGAAAGAGTGTAATAAAGGCGGTAACCAATGATGATTATGTTATTTTGCTTGATGAAAGAGGCAAAGAGCTCAGAACAGTTGAGTTTTCAGGAATGGTTGAGAAATTATTTATGCTTCCCAGGAAGAGGATCTTATTCATTATCGGTGGCCCCTGGGGCTTTTCTGAAGAGGTTTACAACCGAGCCGATTTCAAAATGTCTCTTTCAAAAATGACTTTTCCACATCAGTTGGTCCGATTATTGTTTCTGGAACAGCTATACAGGGCTTTTACTATTATTAAGGGTGAGCCTTATCACCATGAGTAGGATATTATTATCGTATTATGAAGGGTAAAAACTACAGGATATTTCTTACAATACTTGCTGTTTCAGTTATATTTCTGGCAATTGCTGCGGAATCTGTCTATTTCAGCGATTTCGAATATCGGCTGAGGACAAGAATGTGTAATAAGATCCTGAGTAAAAAGGAAAAAATACTGGAGGAGTGCCTTAATGTGATGAAGCCTATTCTTGCAGGAGAGAACCATCATGGATCAATTTCTGAGAATAATCTTTTTTCAGTTGCCGAACAGAACAGTATCACCATTCTTGAATATATTGACAACAGGCTTGTTTACTGGTCAGATAATGGATTTGATGTATCACCTGTTCTCGAAGATTCACTTTATACCAAGCCGATGGTCTTTTTGCAGAACGGCTGGTTTCTGACAAGGAGTGTCCAGGCAGGAAATGAAAAAATTGTAGGGCTGCTAAGGCTCCGGACCGATTATAGCTTTGAAAACAGCATAATAAAAAGCGGGTTCGAAAAGGAATTCAGGTTGCCGGATAATGTTGGTTTTACCGAAGATAAAAACAGTTCTGAGTTTCATATCTCCGACAGTAAGGGGAATTTTCTTTTTTCCCTCATTTTTCCTGAAGTCAGGGAGAATTCCTATCTGATACTGATCCCATTATCATTATGGGCATTTGCCTTTATTCTGATAATCCTCCTTTCGATGGAAGTGGTTAAATTATTTGCAGAAAGAGGAAAAAAACGGCTGGCTGTTGGTTTCGGGCTTTTAGTTTTTTCAATAATTTACCTTGCAATACTTTTTACCAACAAACCGGATGCACTGTTCAGGACGGAACTCTTTTCTCCGTACAGGTTTTCCTTTAATGGTGCAATCCCATCCCTGGGGCACCTTATGCTGATAAGTTTCCTTGCATCAGGTTTTTCGTATATTTTTTATGTCTATTTCCCGCTAAAGGAAAGAAAGAGTGACGAACCTGTCAGGAACTACTTTTTTCTTACTGTTTCATTAATAGCAGGAGCACTTCTGGTAAGTCTGTTCCACCTGGTTTTCAGTCAGCTTGTGTTAACTTCCAACATCAATTTCGAAACTTATAAAATATTGAATCTTAACGTTTTCAGTATAGCCGGATTTGCATCAGCAGTTTTATTGTTACTTGTTCCTGTATTTTTCCTTCTGAAAATATTTCAAAGTGGCAGGCTTTTAGGTACCCGGATAATCATTCTTTCGGTTTTATCATCTCTGCTGATTTTTGTCCCGGCTTTTATTCACCGGAAGGATGCATTAATCCCGATGGTAACTTTTTATTCTGCTCTGACAATAATTATATGGATTACCGGTAAAAGGAGGACAGGACTCTTTAATATCACTATTCTCTTTTCACTTATTTCAGGATTATATGCTCTTTATTTTATTACAAAGCTCTCTGAGGAGAAGACAATTGAAAACCTTAAGATCCAGGCGGTCTCTTTTTCTACCGAGAATGATCCTGAAGCTGAGCATCTTCTGCTCGATTTATGGCCATCTGTTGTTTCTGATACTATTCTGTCAAACATGATGAAGAGTGAATTTTTCGAACAGGATTTCGATAAAATTTTCAACTACCTGCATTCCAATTACTTTAACGGTTACTGGGGCAATTTTAATTTCAGCATAGTTCTCTGCCGTAACGACGATCCCCTTCAGATCGGACCGGGAAATGAGATGACTGAGAACTGCTTTGATTTTTTTGATGAACGGATAAAGATGAATGGTCATAAGCTGACAGGGACAGATTTTTATTTTATTGATAACCAGGGAGGAAGATCCTATTATCTTGGAAAGGTGGTTTTTAAGAAATCAAAAGGAAAAACAAACGGTTTATTTATTGAGTTGTACAGCGATGTGAATATTTTTCAGCCTGGTTATTCCGAATTGCTTCTTGATAAAAAATACCATGGTTATGCCGGTCTGAAGGATTATTCATTCGCAAAATACCTCAATGGTAAAATGGTACTGAGCACCGGCGAATTTCCATTCGACAAGACAGATGCAGAATATGTGGATAAAGATTCAGATTACAGGATTTTTGCTACTGATGGGTATAAGCACGTTCTCTATAAAAACGGGAATGCTACTGTGTTGATAACCAGACCAGAACAGACCGCAGGTGATATTATTATCTCCTTTGCATACCTTTTTTCATTTATTCTTCTGTTTTTAAATCTGATAATTCTGATTATCCGGCGGCCGGTAGTTAGAGGGGTTAATGTATTTAATTTCAGGCAGAAGTTACAGCTTTCTTATATTGTAATTCTATTGTTCTCATTTATATTGATTGGAGTGGTTGCAGCATTTTTAACTATCGGCCAGTTTCAGACAAAACATCATGAAAACATAAAAGAAAAGCTCAATTCTATCTACCTTGAGCTCGATAATAAGCTTTCAATGGAGAAACACCTCTCTACTGATTGGAGAAACAACAGCTATACATCATTAAATGAGTTGCTTATTAAACTATCTAATACTTTCAATACAGATATTAATCTATATGATTTAAACGGATTTCTAATTGCAACATCCCGGCCGGAGATTTTCTACCGCGACCTTACCAGCCGCAGAATAAACAACATGGCATATATTAATCTGGCTGATCTGACAAAAAGCGAATATTTTCAAACGGAAAAAGTAGGCACACTTGAATATATCTCAGCTTATGTCCCTTTTTTCGGGACAGATAACAATGTTCTTGCATATCTGAATCTTCCATATTTCAGAATGCAGAGTGTACTTGCAAAAGAGATATCAAACCTGATAGTTGCTGTTATGAATTTCACACTGCTTCTTATCATTATTACAATGGGGATAGCAGTCTTCATCAGCGGAAGGCTCACATCTCCCCTGGTGATGCTGGGTGAGGGACTTGCTACTGTAGGGGTAGGGAAAAAAAGCGAGCATCTCCTATATAAAGGTAATGACGAAATTGGTGCTCTTGTTAAACAATATAACATAATGGTTGATGAAATTGAGGAGAGTACCCATAAGCTCGCCAATTCTGAACGGGAGTATGCCTGGAGAGAGATGGCCAAACAGATAGCCCACGAGATAAAAAACCCTCTCACCCCAATGAAACTTAATGTTCAGCAGTTATTTAAATCGTGGAACGACAAAGCCCCGGGTTTTGATGAAAAGCTGGAGCGTTTTACAAAAAACCAGATAGAATATATCGATAACCTTTCATCAATAGCTTCAGCATTTTCGGCGTTTGCAAAAATGCCGGGAACAAATCCTGTGGAGGTAAATCTTCTCGATCAGATCAGAATTGCTATTGAGCTGTTTAAGGATTCGGATAATATTAATTTCCATGTAATATGGCCCCACGAGAGTAAAATTGTTGTTTATGCCGATAAAGAACATCTTAATGGAGTTTTTTCGAATATTTTCAAGAATGGGATACAGTCTGTTCCTGCTGACAGGGCCGGGCTGATAAAAATCAGCCTTGATGTAAGAAGCGATAAAGTTATTGTTTCTGTTTCAGACAACGGAGCAGGGATCCCCGCCGAACTTCAGAAGAAATTATTCACCCCTAATTTTACGACCAAATCGTCGGGGATGGGTCTCGGATTATCCATCGTGAAGAAATATGTTGAAAGTGCTAACGGCAGGATCTGGTTTGAATCGGAGGCTGATAAGGGTACAGTTTTCTATATAGAATTACCATTAATGTACACAGTTGAAAAGTTAGGATGACTTCAGTTGGTTGATTTATGTATCTTGAATTATTCAATTTAATAGTTATATTAGCAGTTCATATCAGGTTCTAATGATTGGAAAGTCAGGTTGGCGTATTAGGAAATTTTTATTTAGCCTGTTAATCTATATGGGCTTCCTTAGCCCTTTAATGTCACAAACTTCTGTCAGTGGTGTAATCAATAAATACGGAAGGGTCAGTGCATTAGGAACCGATTATGTGATTATTGAAGACAGATCGCAGTTTGAACAGTTTGCAAAAGATGATACAGTCCTTCTAATCCAGATGAAAGGTGTCAGGATTACTACTATTGACGATAATTCTTACGGATCGCTTCAAAGCGCCTATGGTAATCCCGGGGAGCATGAGTTTCTGATAATCCAGGCAGTTGAATCAGGGACAAAAAAAATAGTTTTCAGGAATAATATCATAAATTCATTCAGTGTTGATGGTGCATTGCAGATTGTCAGGATTCCCTCATATAACTCTGCCGTTGTTAATAATGCAGACCTTACCTGCATGAAATGGGATAGTATCGGTAAAATCGGAGGGGTATTGTCAATGATCGTCGGAAGGTCTTTGTCTCTGAACAGAAACATAGATGTTACAGGAATGGGTTTTTCCGGTGGTGCTATTTCAGAAGGAACAGGACTGTGTACCGGATCGGATCTCACTAATCTCGATAAATATGCCTTCAGCTCAGGGTTTACTAATTCCGGGATTAAAGGCGAAAGCCCTGTAATAAGAGGATGGCTGGCTCTGTCGGATTTTCCCCCGATACTTCCCGGCTATGCAAAAGGAAAGGGCGCAAACCTGACAGGGGGTGGCGGAGGAAACGGGAGATTTTCCGGCGGAGGCGGTGGCTCAAACTATGGTGCAGGCGGAAAAGGGGGACTGGAAAACAGCGATTGTTTCCCTCTCTATGTCAGGGCCGATGGTGGACGTGGTGGAATACAGCTGAAACTCACTCCGCTTGATCCGGGATTTTTCCTTGGAGGTGGCGGTGGGTCGTCATCTTATCTTTTAGGCTCGGCACCTTCACCAGGAGGTAATGGAGGAGGAATAATCATAATAATATCAGAATCTATTGAAGGTAACGGGAAGAGCATTATCTCAAATGGAACTTCCGCGTCACAGGCATCATCCAGTGCCGGTTCCGGTGGTGGCGGAGGCGGAGGTTCAGTTACCATTTATCTTCAGAGCTTTTTGCCATCTGTTTTGTCAATTTCTGCTAATGGCGGAAAAGGAGGGAATAACTCAGGAACATTCGGAGAAGGCGGAGGAGGTGGAGGCGGCCTGATTAATGTCAGCAATATTCCCATTTTATCAAATGTTTCCAGAACGGTTTCCGGGGGAGCAGCAGGATCAAGAACAGGCGGATCGACCGGGGGAGCAGGTTCCGTCGGAGAGATTCGCACCTTGTTCGTACCAGTTCTGAACGGATTCCTTTTTAACTCAATCCGCTCTTCAGTTACCGGTAACCAGATTGATTCAATTTGCTCAAATGTAATACCTAAGGAGATAACAGGAACAATGCCTGTTGGTGGTTCAGGCTCATATACTTACTTATGGCAGAAGAGTTATAATCTTTCAGGGCCGGTTTCAAATATCCCCTCCTCCAATACAATTAATTATTTACCTGAAGCAACTGAAAATGATACAGTATGGTTCAGAAGGATAGTAAAAGATAACGGGACATCACTTACTGACACCAGTAAATGGGTGAATATATTGGTTCAACCTGCCATTACCGGAAATCTTGTCGGGAAAGATACTGTTATCTGCTTTAATCAGAATCCGTTAAGTTTGGTCAGTCAGAATAGCGGCCCTGCAAAGGGCAACGGGGTATATGAATATAAATGGATTGAAAACAGTACAAATACAGGATGGACCAGCTCTCCAGATGCAGCAGGAACAGTTATAACAGAGCCGGATTATGACCCTCCGGTTCTGACAAGCACAACTTATTATACACGGGTTGTTACATCGGGACGTTGTATTGATTACAGCCCTTCTGTGAAAATTACGGTTCTTCCTTCCATATCCGGAAACTTAACTTCCAGGCCCGATTCAGTAATTTGTGAAGGAGCTCTTTTCAATACCCTTGGAGCATCAGCTGCCGGAGGAGGTGACCTTGCTTATAAATATCAGTGGCAGGACAGTACGGCCACAGGTTTGTGGAGTGCCTCCGTAAATACAAATGATGCGCTCTCCTATTCCCCTGATACTTCAGTGTTTTCGGTTATTGAAAAAAGATATTTCAGACGGGTCGTCTTTTCAGGTCCCGATAATGTTTGCAGGAATAACAGCTCACCTATCCAGCTGATAAGATACCATAAGATAAAAACGAATTCAATACTTGCCGACCAGACGATATGCTCTGGCAGCGCTCCTCTGCCTCTTTCGGGCTCAGTTCCGTCACAGGGCTCCGGTATCTATACCTATATGTGGCAGGACAGTTCAAAAGTCAGTACATGGACAACGAAAGCCACTGCCGATTTCAGTTTTTCTCCTTCAGCACTTACAGATACTACCTGGTTCAGGAGAGTTGTCAATTCATCTAAATGTACAAATACCAGCTTTCCGGTAAGGCTTAATGTTCATAAGCCAATAATGAACAATAACATCTCCCTTCTTGCAGTTGCCTCTGCTGATACAACGATCTGTAACGGAGCAGTTCCAAACAGGTTTAAAGGAACTATTGCGAACGGAGGCACCGGAATTTCTGACAGTTATGCCTACCAGTGGTTGTATTCTAACGATAATACCAGCTGGAACCCTGTGCTTTCAGGAGCCACGGGTATTAATTACCAGCCTGCAGCACTCACAACAACAACATATTATAAACGCCGTGTAATATCAGGAAGTTGTACCGAAATAAGCAGTTCAGTTATTGCTGTAACAGTGTTGCCGGTTATAACAAATAATAATATTCCGGCTGGGGAAACTATCTGCTCCAATACCGCACCTGCTCTTCTTACAGGTGCTACTCTTTCAGGAGGTGCCGGTCCCGGGTCATATCTGTTTTTATGGGAGCAGAGCACCGATGGATCAGTCTGGACTTCTGCTGATGGCGCCAATAACTCATCTTCAGGAAATTATCAGCCACCATCGCTTACGGTTCCCATGAAATACAAGCGTATTGTAAAATCAGGAGCAAATGATTGCTGTTCAAGTATTTCAAACACTTCAGAAATATTAATACATTCTCTTCCATCAAGCACCATTAATGCCGGTCCTGACACCACATTTTTTACATTTGATTATATAATTCACATGGTCGCCTCTCCTCTGTTTACTTGGGAAACTGGAAAATGGACCCTGGTAAGCGGAACCGGCGATTTTGATGATTATAGAGATAATCGTACATCAGTCAGAAATATTTCAAAAGGTAAAAACAGCTATTTGTGGACAACAACAAATGGGCCCTGTAAATCTGAGGATATAGTAAATGTTGATGTTTATGAAATTGCCATTCCTGAAGGATTTTCTCCAAATAACGATCCGGGCAATTACAACAATAAATTTATTGTAGCCGGTCTGGATCTGCAGAACCAGACAGCTGAGTTGAAAATAGTTAACGGAGCAGGATCAGAGATTTTTTCGACAACCAATCTTGACGGGGAGGAATGGACTGACTGGGATGGAACCAACTCCAAAGGGCTTGACCTTCCGGAAGGGACATATTATTATCTGCTTAAAATAACTTCAAAAGGAAACGGGCAGGTTTTCAAGAAGAGTGGTTTTGTAGTGCTAAAAAGATATTGATCAGATGATTTTGAATTTTTGTTTTCGAGAGTTTCATTATATGGACAAGGTTAAGCTAATCTTCTTTTCACTTTTCTTTTATGGTTTTACCTCTGTTCCCGGACAGGCTTTACCTGATTCCACCGGGATCAGCCTTGGATATCCTGTTTACAGTCAATACCTTCAGAATGGATTGATGATCAATCCGGCTTACACCGGTTCCCGTGGGGCAATGAGCGGATTCCTGTCATACAGAATGCAATGGATGGGAACAAACGGATCGCCTGTTATTCAATCAGTTTCCCTTCATACTCCCATGAAAAATGACAGGGTTGCCCTGGGCTTAATGGCTCAATTCATGCAATTCGGATTTACCAAATCGACAAGTATCTATGCAAATTATGCTTACCATATCAGGGTAGGAAGCGGAAAGGTCTCATTCGGACTCAAAGGTGGTGCTGATCTGTCAAATACCGATTACACGGGTATTCTTCTGACAAACCCCGGCGATCCTGTTTTTACTTCAGTTGACAAACCTTATGTTCTCCCGAATGTGGGGGCAGGAGTATACTATTTCAGCGATAAATTATTTGCCGGAGTTTCGGTACCTTCATTTCTCAGTTACAGGAAAACCGGCACCGGCTCGGTTCAGCCTTATCATAGTTTAAATGAATATGATTTTGTTTTTTCAGCAGGAGGACTTATCACTTTTTCAAAGTTTTTCAGATTCAAACCTTCCCTTCTCCTTGATTATTCCCTGCAAAACACAAAAAAGCTTACCCAGCTTGACATAAACGGAAATTTTATTTTAGCCGATCTTATCTGGCTGGGTGGATCATGGAGGAGCTCTGAAGAAGTTGCAGTGGGGATCTTCCAGATTCAGATTAATCCTCAGCTTATGTTTGGATTCTCTTATGATTATCCGGTAGGAAGGATGAACTCCTATTCAAAGGGTTCAAGTGAATTTATTTTACGGTACGAATTCGGTTCTAAGGTAAGTGCTGCTAATCCAAGGTATTTTTAACTCTATGATAAAGACAGGATTACATAGAATAAAAATTGTTCTGATCACAACGCTGATAGCTGTGCAGACATTTGCACAAACGCCCTCTTTGTATGAGATTAAAAAGATGTCATTCAATTCAGATTATTTCGGCGAAATATCTCCGGTTATTGTGAAAGATGGTATTATGTTCTGTTCTGACAGACGTTTTAGCGGAATAATAGACCGGACAACCTGGGACGGGCACCGTCTTTATAATATTTATTTTGCTCAAAAAATAAACGGTTCAGAATGGTCAAAACCTGAAGAGCTGAAGAGCGAAAGAACTTATCTGTTCAACAATGGGCCATTATGCTTCGCACCTGATGGGAAAACAGTATATTTTACAAGCGATATTGAGACAGGAAAAGTAACAAAGAAGCGTAGTTTTATAAACCATAGCGGGATCTTTATTGCAGATCTTTCAGGAACCGACCTTTTATCCGTCAGGCCTTTCAAGTACAATAATCCTCAATATGAAGTTGGCCAGCCATCTGTGAGCAGCGATGGACGATTTCTTTTCTTTGCCTCCGATATGCCGGGAGGGAAGGGAGCTTCAGACCTTTATTATTGTGAATTTATTAACGGAGATTGGGCACCGCCTGTGAACCTTGGTTCGGATGTGAACTCTCCTGAAGCGGAAAATTATCCCAATATGCATCCTTCCGGTAAACTTTATTTCACCTCTAACCGTCCGGGAGGTTTTGGGAATCTTGATATCTATGTCACATCACAAAATGACGGCAAATGGGAATCACCATCACCTCTTCCTGAACCTTTAAATTCAGAGTATGATGATTTTGCTTTTGTTGCTGAAGAGAATCTCCGGACTGGTTACTTTTCTTCAAACCGCTCGAAAAACGATGATATTTTTGAATTTTCCTCGACAATAATACGGAAAGCATCGTGCGACACTATTGTTGAAGATAGCTACTGTTTCAGGTTTCAGGAGGAGAATGCAGTTAAGTTCGATACAATGCCTTTCCGCTATGAGTGGAGATTCGGGGATGGAGAGAAGGAATCGGGTGCAGTGGTCGAGCATTGTTATAAAGGCCCGGGAAGATATATTGTTCAGCTTGATGTAGTAAACCTTATTACCAAAGAGGTTATGTATAATGAAAAAACAGATACCTTATTATTGACAGCAACAGAGCAACCTGTTATTTCATCTCCCGAAAATGCCGCAACAGGTCAGCGGATAATGCTTAGCGCTGAAAGCACAAACCTTCCGGGATGGAATATCGCAGAGTATTACTGGAACTTTGACGACGGAACAGTAGCAACAGGAAAAGAAGCAGAAAAGATATACAACAAAAGGGGAACTTATAACATACAGCTTATTGTATCATCAGCACCTGAACCGGGAGGCATGAAGAGAGAGGCATGTGTTTCGAAAAATATTATTGTCATATCTCAACCCTGATGCCGAAAATAGTTAAATTTGGAGATTAATGAAATTGAACAAGCCAAAATACAGGATCCTGATTCTTCTGGTTCTGCTCGGATTACCGATTGCAGTCAGACTATACGGGCAAGCCGTTCCGGGAAAGGATGAAAATATTCCTTTCCTTGTTACTTTCGGAAAATTGGGAAGGACATCCTGGGGCGACAATGATTTCAATCAGGTTTTTTTCTTTGCCATACCTAAAGATTTCAAACAACAGTTTTTTATTAGAGTCTTTGACCCCGATTGTGGCGGCGAGCACGATGAAATACAGGGTGATTTTAATACAAAAACAATGTTCTCAGTCTATGGAGGGAAAGGTGTTGATCCTGAAGTTAACGAAGAATCGAGAGGCCTGGAGAAGGGATTAAATTTTAAAAGTGGTAATCTGCTTGCTTCAAAAGTTTTTGGCAATGAAGCCAGATATGACAATAAATTCTATTCCTTCGGGCCGTTTAATCCGGCTGAAGGGGATTTTAACGCAAGATGGAACTCTTATTTCTTTAAAATTGTATGTGAAGGAGTAGCCGGCGATGACGGAAACCTTTACAGATATTTCCTTAGCCGTGACGCTAATAATAACCTTGCAGTTGAAGGTGCCAATGCTTTTACCTATTCTTATACTTTCCGTATGTGGAATGATTTTAAAAGTGTTGCACATATCTATCCTTATGTTGATACCGGAATAGTATATATCAAACAACGTAATTTTGACTGGGATAAAGACGGAAAGATTCTGGTGGTTTCCAGATATAAACAGGGAATTGATGTGCAGACTTCAAATGAGGATGATTGGGCTGAAACCAGAATCCCCATTGAATCTGCTGAAGAGGGATCTTCACTCGATTTTCAGTTTCATAAAAGACAGGGAGAGCTTGTTAAAAATAATAACGTCGTTGTTACACTCGAAAATCAAAGGGGAGATGCACTGAAATTCTATAGTTCACCCATTGGCGGAGTGCCGGTTTACCAGCCTAAAACGAATATAATTAAAATTTCGCCAAAGAAATAAGAGGAAGCTGAGATGAAATTTAACAGGACTATGAAAACGTTAAGCATCACCATCTGGTGCTTATTTTTATATTCGGCTGTATTAAATTGTCAGACTTACAGTTTTAAAAATTTTGGAGCAGAAAGCGACATCCCCAGTGGATTTGTATATACTATAAACCAGTCTGACGATGGATTCCTTTGGGTTGGAACAGGAAATGGACTTTCGCGTTTTGACGGTTTTAGTTTTTTTAATGTTACCTATCCCGATTCTGTAGCCGGCAGGTACACTACGGCAAGCCTGAAAGATAAAAACGGAACTCTTTGGTTCGGATGCAGCGATGGTACCGTTTATTATTCAAAAGAGAATGAACTGATCCATGTTCCGATTATTAATTCAAAGAGCATCAGCGATCTGCTTGAAGGACCCGACGGACGGATTTATGTTGTCCCGCAGGGGAAAGCGGTTTTCGGAATTAATCCGGTTATACCTGAAGAGATAGATACATATTCATTTTCCGATGAGCTGGTTATCTTTTCAGCAGCATTTACACCATCAGGCCACCTTATTGTCGGTACTCAGGAAAATGTATTGATATGCCTGCTGAATAAGCAGTCACTAACAGTCACAGATACAATTGAAGGTTTCGGATATTCAAGTATTACCTCAATACATCAGACTGATGACAGCTCGGCATTTATCGTGGGTACTGACGGGAATGGATTGTTTCAATTAAGAATTACCGCGACTGGTAATATTCTTAAACGCCTCACTGATAATCCATCCATGGAGTTACTTAGTGTTCAGGCTATCACAGAAGATGCAGAAAATGCTTTGTGGGTATCCACTTTCGGATCAGGTGTTTACCAGATTCAACTCACGGAGGATTACGAATCAGTAAAATCGCTCCGCCATTTTGAGGCCCGCTCAGGTCTGGCATCTGATGATGTAAAATCGGTATTTCAGGATATTGAAGGAAATTATTGGATTGGATTTTACGGTGAAGGCCTTTCAATGCTGGGTTCCTATGCCTTTAGCTACTATAAACCAGGCACTAACCCGCAGGATAACAATATTCTTTATGTGAACAGTTACGGGGATAAATATATTCTTGGTACTCCTGTGGGCGTTCATCTTTTTGACCCTGTTGCCGGGAAATCGGTCTCTTTTACCAATCTGTCAAATGGGGTTGGAAAGGCAGAGATAACCTCATATTTTCTTGACAATGAGAAAAAACTCTGGATCGGAACAGGAGGGAACGGCCTGTTTGCCAGAACAAATTCCGGAGCTGTAAAACTGTTCTACCGGTCGGGAGACTCCGGTGCAGATTTTATAAAGGATATCAAAATGGATGATCAGAATATCTGGCTCGCCACCACTAACGGGGTTGTTGTTCTGAATAGAAAAACCGGAGATTTTTTAAGAAAATTTGACATCAGTAACGGACTGCCCCATAACAGCATCAACAGTATTCTGATGTCACGTGACGGTTATATTTATATCGGAACGGAGAGTGACAAACTCTTTATGATTGACAAAAAATTTAAGATTTCAGTACGAAAAGCCGTTATGAGCGGAAATACCATTAACAAGATCCTCTCCATCTCCCAGACAACTGATGGAGCGATATGGGCTGCAACACGGGGCAACGGAGTTTTTAAACTCCTTCATGACTCTGTTAATAGTGTTAACCGTTCTGATGATCTGATGTCAAACTACTGTTACAGTATCCTTGCAGATTCTGAAGATTATATCTGGATAGGTCACGAGAAAGGCTTTTCAAGATTAAATTACAAGACAGGCATTATGAAGGTTTTTGGCGGAGATTTCGCAAAAGGAGGTGGCTGCAATCAGGATGGATTGTTTGAATCGGCCGATAAAAAGATCTTCATTGGAACAACAGAGGGGTTGATAGTTTATGACAGACTAAAGGACAGGAAAACCGAAATTGCCCCTTTAAATAACATAAACTATATTACTTTAAACGATGTCAGATATAATTATAAGCCATCTTTTTCACTTCCCTATAATAAAAAATATGTCTTAAGAGTCTATTATTCGGGTATCAGCTTCAGCTCTCCCGATAAAGTATATTACAGTACGTTTCTTGAGAATTTTGATGCAGACTGGAGTAAGATGAGTACATCAAGAGATGTCTCTTATAATCTCAGTTTCGGAAAGTATAAATTCAGTATGGCCTCGGTAAATCCTGAAGGTCTGTCCCGGGAAATACCGGTTTCATTTGATATTCTCATCAGCAAGCCTTTCTGGAGAGCATGGTGGTTTATTCTTTCTGCAATTACCTCTATAACAGCAATCATCATTCTTTTTATCCGCCAAAGGGATAAGGAACAGAAAAAAATTCAGGAATATCTTGAAAGAGAACTTGAAGCCAGAACAAGTGTTGTAATGAAACAGAAAGGAGAAATTGAGCTTCAGAATATAGAGATCACCGATAGTATAAACTATGCCAAGCGGATACAATCGAGCATTTTACCGGATATAAATAAACTGAAGGAATCATTCAAAGATGCATTTATTCTTTTCAGCCCCCGGGATATTGTAAGTGGTGACTTTTACTGGTTCGATAAACTTGCAGATGATAAGTTTATTATAGTCTGTGCAGATTCTACGGGACACGGGGTTCCTGGTGCGTTTATGTCAATGATAGGATCAACAATTTTGCAGGACATAGTTACCAGGAAAAGAATATCAACCCCTTCAGAGATTCTTAAGCTGCTCGACAAACAGATTTTTTCGACACTAAATCAGAATGTTGAACTTGGGATCTCAAACGATGGAATGGATATGGTGGTTTGCGAGTTTAATATCAAGACCCGGCATATCAGATTTGCATCAGCCATGCGCCCGGTAATAATTGTTATTGGAGGCGAATCATATTATATCAAAGGCAACAGGTCTTCTGTTGGAGGTGAATCGGTAGTGGAAAAATTCTTCGACGATCAGGAGTACTATCTTAACGAAGGAGATACTGTCTATATGTTTTCAGACGGGCTCCCCGACCAGTTCGGAGGTACCGACGGCAAAAAAATGAAAGTTGCCAGACTTAAAAGGGTTATTGAGCAGGTATCAAAATTACCGATGAACGAGCAGAAAGAGGCTTTGTATAATTTTTACCTGGAATGGCGAGGTAATTACGAACAGGTAGATGATATTCTTCTGATGGGAATAAAAGTCTGAACCGGTTAATTTGCATATATTTTATTGGTATACAAAGCAATATCACTTGTTGAGGCTGTATTGCTCTCATTCCCGGCACGGTCTTTTATGTAAAAATCATATCTTATTGTATCGCTCTTATAATAGGAGAGGTAAAGAAAAGTAACAGAAATAGTCCCTTTGAGTATCTTATTCTGTCCCAGTCTCTCCATATAGGGAATCCTGTAAGAAGATGGTTCTAACGGATCATTATCAGAGGCAGGTATCATAAGGCCTCCCGTTTTCCGGAAAAGAGTAAAGAACATATTTGTTGTGTCAGTCTGAATTTTCGATGGTTCTTCAAGCCCAAGATCGCCATCCCCGTCTTCAAAATAGAATAGAAGCCTTCCTCCTTTTGCAATGTTACCAAGAATGTCGGTAGTGTCAAAAACAGCAAAACTTGTAAATGAAATATGCGGAGCAGGAGGAAGCTGCTCTAACTTCCGGCACGAAGTAAGTGCAAGTACGGTAATCAGAAAAATGATATAGTACTTAATCTTTCTCATCGTTATTCATTAATAAACAGTCATTAACAAAAACTGTTCCAAATTAAATCATTTTTTTCTGAAAAATATCCTTATCGGCACACCTGTAAAATCAAATTTTTCCCTCATCCGGTTCTCCAGATACCTCATGTAAGGATCCTTTACATACTGGGGCAGGTTACAGAAAAAGGCAAAAGCAGGGGTGTAAATTGGTAATTGTGTCACATATTTGATCTTGACATATTTACCTTTTAAAGCCGGTGGAGGATTGTTCTTAATTATCTGAAGCATTACATCATTCAACTCTGAGGTGCTTATCTTCCTGTTCCTGTTTTTGTTAACCTGTTCTGCCAGCTCAAGCACCTTGTGAATTCGCTGCTTGTTTATTGCGGAGATGAACAGTATAGGATAATCGGTGAAAGGTGCAGTTTTTTCTCTTATATCTTTTTCAAACTGAGTGGTGATATTATTCTCTTTTTCAATTAGATCCCACTTGTTTACCAGAACTATCATGCCCTTGTTGTTTTTCTGAATAAGCGACATGATATTCAGATCCTGAGACTCAATACCTCTTGTGGCATCGAGAAGAAGAAGACAGATATCGGAATTTTCTATTGTCCTCACAGCTCTCATTACTGAATAGAACTCAATATCTTCACTGACTTTTCCTTTCTTGCGCAAACCTGCTGTATCAACAAGAAGGAAATCGTGCTGAAATTTATTATACCTGGTATATATTGAATCACGAGTGGTTCCGGCAACCGGAGTTACAATATTCCTTTCCTCACCGAGGAGTGAATTTACCAGAGACGATTTGCCAACATTTGGCCGGCCAACAATAGCTATTCTGGGCAAATCAGGCATTACACCGGGGTCCTCTTTCGGCAGATGCTTAACTACTTCATCAAGCAACTCGCCGGTTCCGCTTCCGTTCATCGAGCTTAGAGGAAAATAATCTCCAAGTCCAAGGTTGTAAAACTCAGTTGCCTCCATCAATCGTTCTCCGTTGTCGACTTTATTCACAACAACAATCACCTTCTTATCAACTCTTCTGAGAAGCGAAGAGACAGAGGTATCCATTTCATGAATACCGCACGTTACGTCTACCATAAACAGTATAAGGTCAGACTCTTCTATGGCAAGAAGAACCTGTTTATTGATCTCTTCCTCGAAAACATCATCGGAGTTCTGAACATATCCTCCGGTATCAATAACTGAAAAATCTATTCCATTCCAGTTCGACATCCCATAGTTACGGTCGCGTGTAACACCGCTTACTTCATCAACGATTGCCTCTCTCGAATCGACAAGCCTGTTAAAGAGTGTCGATTTTCCAACATTGGGTCTGCCTACTATTGCAACTATTCTACTCATAATTTTATTTCAAATTCAATTTTAGCGATAACCAAATCGTTTAATAACAAGTGGTTTATCTCTCCAGTCTTTTGTGACCTTAACATATAACTCAAGGAAAACCTTTTTCCCGAAAAAAGATTCCATGTCATGCCGTGCTTCAGTTCCCACTCTTTTTAACATCGACCCTTTATGGCCTATGATGATCCCCTTCTGACTATCGCGGGTAACATGGATGAGAGCTCTGATCCTGATTATTTTCTGCTCATCGGTGAAGCTCTCAATCTCTATCTCAACGGAATAAGGAATCTCTTTCTTGTAATTAATCAGTATTTTTTCCCTTATGATTTCAGACGCAAAGAAGCGCTCATGCTTGTCGGTAAGCTGATCCTTTGGGAAAAACGGTTCCCCTTCAGGCAATTTGCTGAGAATGGCATTCAACAAAGAATCGAGGTTGAATTTCTTAAGTCCCGAAACCGGAAAAACCGGAGAATCGGGAAAAGCAATATGCCATGAGTCGACAACTTTCTCAAGGTCGGGCTGTGTGGTGAGGTCAACTTTATTAACAGCAATAATGACAGGGATCCCCGATTCGGTTATCCTGTCAATGTATTCACCTTCAAAAGCATTACGTTCATTGACATCTGTAACATAGAGGATAAGATCGGCATCAGAGAGAGCCATATTGACAAAGCCCATCATCGTTTCCTGAAGCTTATACTGAGGTCTGAGTATCCCGGGTGTGTCGGAATAGACAATCTGAAAATCATCTCCGTTCACGATGCCCATAATACGGTGACGGGTAGTCTGAGCCTTAGCAGTAATAATAGAGAGCTTTTCGCCGACAAGAGCGTTCATAATGGTGGACTTCCCTACATTTGGGTTTCCCAGAATATTTACAAAACCTGATCTGTGACTCATTTGATGCGATTAAAAAATTCCGCGCTTTAGCATGCTTACTTCCTTGTCTGTCAGGAATCTCCATTTACCACGCTGGACATTCTTTTTAGTAAGACCGGCAAAATATACCCTGTCGAGTTTCTTAACCTTATAGCCAAGAGTCTCGAACATTCTTCTGATAACCCTGTTTTGTCCCGAGTGAAGTTCTATGCCGATCTGACTCTTGTCATCAGGATCAGCGTAAGATACTGCATCGGCAATAACAGTTACCCCATCGAGCTCTATACCCTCAGTAATTCTGAAAAGATCATTTTTTGTTACGGGGTTATCGAGAAAAACATGATAAATCTTTTTTCTTTTATATTTGGGATGTGTGAGTTTTCCAGCAAGATCACCATCGTTTGTCAGAAGAAGCACCCCTGTAGTTGCCTTGTCAAGCCGGCCTACCGGATAGACCCTTTCAGGACATCCTTCGCCGATAAGTTCCAGCACTGTATGCTCCGCGTGAGGATCCTCAACGGTTGTGACATAATCTTTCGGCTTATTCAACAGGATATAAACCTTCTTTTCTGATGAGAGTTTTTTGTTCTTGTAACGAACCTCATCGTCATAACTGACTTTTGTCCCCATATCGGTAACCAGATGGCCATTCACGGTTATCAACCCGTTTTTAATATGCTCATCAGCATCTCTGCGCGAGCAAACACCGCTATTGGCAATAAACCTGTTGAGCCTTATCTGTGTGGTTATCTTTTGTTTACCGGTTCTGGCTCCGGCTTTTCCTGCAGGTTTAACCGGCCTGACTGATGTCCTGCCACCGGTTCTTTCCGGTCTGGCTGCTGGTCTGTCATCGGTTCTTCCTGCCCTTGGTGAAGGTCTGACATCGGTTCTTCCCGGCCTGGCTGCCGGTCTGTCATCGGTTCTTGCCGGCCTGACTGTTGGTCTGTCATCGGTTCTTCCTGTCCTTGGTGAAGGTCTGACATCGGTTCTGCCTGACCTGACTGCTGGTCTGTCATCATTCCTTCCCGGCCTGGATGAAGGCTTTTCTTCACTCCTCCGGGTTCTTATTGCGCTACCTTCCGGCTTTTCATATTTTCTTACTGGCCTGCCTGCCGGTTTTCTGTTGTCCATATCAATTAATTATCAGGGTGCAAAGGTACGATTAAATTGCAATATTATGATTTGACTATTTTTTTGCACCTTTGTAAGTCTGAAAAACAAATTTAAATGGCACTGATAAAATCAATTTCCGGTATAAGAGGAACCATAGGTGGTAAACCCGGAGAGAGTCTCTCTCCTGTTGATATTGTAAAATTTGCTTCTGCTTTTGGAACATGGCTTCAGAAAAGGCATAACAAAGTAGAGTTGAACGTAATTGTAGGCCGCGATGCCCGCAAGTCGGGTGGCATGGTTAACAGCCTGGTAATTACCTCTCTTCGCAGCCTTGGAATCAGTGTTACTGATCTTGGTCTGGCTTCAACACCGACTGTCGAGCTGGCGGTTTCAGGTACCAAAGCCGATGGTGGCATTATTATTACTGCCAGTCACAATCCGGCTGAGTGGAATGCGTTGAAACTGCTCAATGAAGATGGTGAGTTTCTTTCATCAGATGATGGCATGAAAGTGCTTGAGATTGCCGATTCGGAAGATTTTAATTTTGTTTCCGGCAATTTAACAGGATCGCTTGTCCTTGATGATACCTGGGATAAAAAGCATATTGACCTGGTTCTTGCCCTTAATCTGGTTGATGTAAAAGAGATTAAAGAGGCTGGTTTTACTGTAGCAATAGATTGCATTAATTCGGTAGGAGGGATAATACTTCCGCAGCTGTTAAGGTCACTTGGAGTTGAAAATATAATAGAACTGAACACAAATCCAGACGGGAACTTCGCTCATAACCCCGAACCGATTCCTGAAAATCTGACTGCTATTTCTGAGTTTGTAGTAAAAGGGAAAGCCGATCTCGGATTTGTTGTTGACCCTGATGTAGACAGGCTGGCTATTGTATGTGAAACCGGAGCAATGTTCGGAGAGGAATATACCCTTGTAGCAATTTCCGATTACATCCTGAAACATACTCCCGGAAGTACAGTATCTAATCTCTCCTCTACCAGATCGTTAAGTGATATAACGGTAAAGCATGGCTGCAAATATTATTCTGCTTCTGTCGGGGAGGTAAATGTAGTGGAAGAGATGAAGAAAAGAGGCGCAGTTATTGGAGGTGAAGGAAATGGAGGAGTCATCTATCCTGAGCTTCATTATGGACGCGATGCTCTCGCGGGTATTGCTCTATTTCTTTCGCATCTTGCAAAAAGCAAAATGAAGTGCACTTCCCTTCGGCAGCTTTATCCTCAATATGTTATAGCTAAAAAGAAACTGACACTCGCCCCAAATTCTGATTTCACCCTTATTGTAAATACACTTAAAACTCATTTCAAAGGTCATCAGACTGATGAAAGAGACGGATTATGGATCGGGCATGAGAATGGATGGGTGCAGATCAGAAAATCAAATACTGAGCCCATAATAAGAATATATGCGGAAGGCAGAACTACTCAGGAAGCAGAGGATCTGGCCGGCGGTGTTATTCAAATTGTTAAAAATCTCTAAATTAATCTGTTTTACGATTCTTTCCGGAATAAATCTACCGGAAAGAGTGTCTTTAATTCACAAGGACAAAAATGTGAGTGATGTTAAATTTTGTTAATGGTTGAATGCTAACATCACTTTTTAATACTTTTGTGGCTGAATTTTTATTTTATTAATTATTTTATTTTCTGATGAAAAGAACAATTATTGTAACAGGTATTGTTATTGTGGTCGCAATCATATTTCTGGTAGTTATAAACAAGCTGACTTCAAAGAAGGATATTTCAAATCTTTTTGTTGAATCCAAGAGAGGGCAGTTTGATATAGTCGTTACCACCACAGGTGAATTGCAGGCTGAGAACTCAACTGATATACGGGGCCCTGAATTTACCCAGAGCAGAAATATAAGGGTAATGGATATCAAAATTCAGGATCTTGTTCCGGAAGGAACTGAAGTTAAAGAAGGCGATTTTATAGCTACACTTGACAGAACAGCTTTTGATAACAGTCTGAAGGATGAACTTGAAAGGCTCACAACATATGAGACTAACCTTGAGATGAAGATATTAGATACTGCTGTCACACTCAGTAACTTAAGAGATAATATCAAAAATCTTAAATTTACAGTGGAAGAGGCTGCCATAACCCTTCAGCAATCGAAATATGAGCCACCTACCACAATCCGGCAGGCGGAAATTTCACTCGACAAAGCTAACCGTTCGCTCGACCAGGCAATAAGGAGCTACTCATTAAGAGTTGAACAGGCCAAATCAGATATGAGGAATAATAAAAATAATCTGTCGGAGCAACAGACAAGAGTAGGTGACCTACAGACTATTTTATCAAAATTTCTGATTACCGCCCCTTCATCCGGGATGGTAATATACAAGAGAGACAGGATGGGAGTAAAGAGAAAAGTAGGCTCATCAATCAACCCTTGGGATAATGTTGTGGCAACTCTTCCCGATATGTCTTCAATGATTTCAAAAACTTATGTTAATGAAATAGATGTAAGCAAAGTGAAAGCAGGGCAGAAAGTTGAACTTATGGTCGATGCTTTTCCTGAAAAATCCTATACCGGCCTTGTGACAAGTGTTGCAAATATCGGCGAACAACTGCCGAATGCCGATGCAAAAGTGTTTGAAGTACTTGTCAAGGTTGATGGATCGGATCCTATATTAAGACCCTCAATGACAACAGGAAACAAGATAGTTACAAAGACAATTGCTGATGTGATCTATATTCCTCTTGAAAGTGTTCAGGCAGGAACCGACAGTATTCCCTTCGTCTATCTTAAAAAAGGAGACAAGCAGGTTGTTGTACTTGGAGAATCCAACGAAAATAATGTTGTGGTTGAACAGGGATTGAAAGAGGGGGTTCAGATTTATCTCAGTACCCCGCTGGCTCCCGAAAAATTCAATCGTCTCGGGGAGGAGCTTATTACAGTTATAAAAGACCGTGAAAAAGAGAAGAAAGCAGAAGAAATGCGAATAAGGCAGGAGGCCGAAAAAGCTAAAGAACAAGGAGAGGGAATGATGAATTTTACTCCAGAAATGATGCAGGAGTTTCAGAACAGGGGTGGTAATCAGCAATGGCAGGGAAGAAGCAGGGACAGCTCTTCTGCGGGACGTGGCATGAATATGCGCAGACAACAGGGTGGTGGCACAAGGGATACTGCTGCCATGCGCCGTATGATGAATATGCGTAATCAGCGCGGAAGCGGCCAAAGGGATACTTCTGCAGGAGGCAGGACTCAAATCCGGGTTGTTCAGCCGGGCAGCTAATTTATCAAAACAATTATCCCTTCACAATAATTATGAAATAGAAATTAAAAAGGAAATAATATGTTCAAATTTATCTTAAGATATTTCCACGATATTGAAATTGCTGTCGAATCAATCGTTTCGAATAAACTGAAATCAATGCTTACAGCACTGGGAATAATTTTTGGTGTGGCTGCTGTTATTGCAATGCTCGCAATTGGAAAAGGGGCCAAGCAGGAAATTATGGAACAGATGAAAATGGTAGGGGTAAACAATATCCTTATTAATCCGGTTATTCCCGACAAATCTTCTTCCACCGAAGGAGGAGAAAAGCAACAGAAGAAATTCTCAAGGGGACTTAATCTTCTTGATGTTGAGGCTATTAAAGAAACACTTCCATCTGTTAAAAGGATAAGTCCTGAGATCTCTTTCAATTCAACAGCGATGATGAATGGTGTGAAATATACAGCCAAGCTTGTAGGTGTCTCGAATGATTATTTCTATCTCTATAACCTGCCTTTGGTAGGAGGGGCGTTTTTTAATGCTTATCAGGAAGAAAACGGGATTCAGGTATGTATAATCGGAGCAAATATACGGGCAAAATTTTTCAGCAAAATAGATCCTCTCGGACAGTATATTAAATTTAACGGAATCTGGCTTAAGGTAATCGGTGTACTCCAGAAGAGCAATGTCAGTCTTACAGGTTTTGAAGAAAAGGGGGTGAATGTTTATAACGACAATATTTATATTCCTATTCAGACCATGTTGTTAAGATATCAGAACAGAGCTCTGATTAATACAAAACTGGTTTCGGAAGCCACTTCGATGCAGTTCTTTGGCGGTGGTGGTGGCGGAGGAATGGCAAGAATTGTTACAAGCGGTTCCGATGCTTCAAGCGATATTGAAACAAATTATAATCAGCTTGACAGAATTGTTGTACAGGTAGCTGAAACAGAGCACCTTCAGCCGACAACTGAAATTCTGAGCAGAATGCTTACAAGAAGGCATACTGGTGTAAAAGATTTCGAGATTACAGTTCCTGAATTACTTCTTAAACAGCAACAGCGTACAAAGGATATTTTCAATGTTGTTCTTGGAGCCATTGCCAGTATTTCACTTATCGTTGGCGGAATTGGTATTATGAATATCATGTTCGCCTCGGTTATGGAAAGGATAAAGGAGATTGGTACCAGAATGGCTATCGGAGCCAAGAAAATGGATATTGTGGTACAGTTTCTCTCCGAAGCAGTACTTATAAGCGTATCAGGAGGTTTTATCGGTGTGTTTTTTGGTGTTGTAATGGCTAAACTGATAGAGCAGATAGCCGGTATTATGACCATCGTATCCTTCTTCTCTGTTTTTATTGCATTCGGCGTATCTGCCGCTGTGGGTGTCATTTTTGGATACTCCCCTGCCAAAAGGGCATCAGAGAAAGACCCTATTGAATCATTGAGGTATGAATAAATTATTAAAAATGAAGAAATTACTTATTATTCCCATTATAGCTGTTGTTCTCGTATTATCTGAGAAAATTGAGGCCCAGGATATTAAACAGCTTACTTTCGACGAAGTAATAAAGCTGGCTGAAGAGCAATCGCCCAATGCACTTATGGCTAAACACAGGTTCCGTGCCAGTTACTGGCAATACAGGACTTTTGTGGCTCAATACAGGCCATCGCTGACCCTTGCAGGTACAACTCCTGATTACAGTACAGCTTATGATAAAGTCTGGAACTCCATAACATCAAGTTACGATTACAGGGCTACAAACACACTCAGTAACCTGGGGTCGCTTTCCCTGTCACAGAATATTGGTTTAACCGGCGGATCGGTTTCGTTGAATTCCGACCTTACCATATTCAATGATTTTGAGAATGGTACACGCAAGTATATAACTGCTCCGTTAAGCATAGGCCTTAATCAACCTTTATTCAGATATAATGCTCTTAAATGGCAGAAGAAAACCGAACCGCTGAAATTTGAAGCAGCTAAAAAGACTTTTCTTTCAAATATAGAATCTGTTCATCAGCAGGCTGTTAACAATTTCTTCTCCCTTGCACTGGCTCAGATCAATAAGCAGATTTCGGAAATGAACTATTCCAATGCTGACACTCTGTGGCGAATTGCCAAAGGTCGTTATGATCTTGGTACAATTGCTGAGGATGAACTCCTTCAGATGCAGCTTTCCTGGCTTAATGCAGAAACTGCCAGAAAAGAGGCTGAGATGAATTTAAGAGACAGGGAGATTCGTCTGAGATCGTTTCTCGGCTTTAATGAAAATGTGAGAGTTGAACTTATTCTGCCTAATCAGATTCCGGCGTTGCAGGTCAGCACTCAGGAGGTCTTTGATCTCGCAATGGTGAACAATCCTGAAATGTTAATGCAACAGCTTACTTTACTTACTGCCCAGAGCAGTGTGGCTCAGGCAAAAGCAGAAAGGGGTCTGAATGCAAACCTGATAGCATCGTTCGGTTTACGCGATCAGGATCCTAATTTTGATCTCGCCTATACATCCCCAAACCAGCAGCAGCGTGTGAGGGTGGGCTTTACAATGCCTATACTCGACTGGGGGCTTGGACGTGGAAAATACAAGATGGCACAGTCAAGTCTTGAACTGGCACAGGTTCAGTCGCAGCAGGCAATTGTTGATTTTCAGCAAAACCTCTATCTCGATGTTGAACAGTTCAACCTGCAGGCTGCACAGGTAGGAATTGCAGCGAAATCTGATACTGTTGCCCAGAAAATGTTCGAAGTAACAAAACAGAGATTTCTTATCGGAAAAATTGCAGTTCTTGAACTCAATAATGCTGATACAAAGAAAGACCAGAACAGAAGGGCTTATGTCCAGTCTTTGCAGAATTACTGGAGCTACTTTTATAATTTACGGAATCTTACACTTTTCGATTTTATCAATAAAAGACCACTCGAAACAGATTATGAAAAACTACTTCAATAACAGGTAGTTATTTAGAGTTAGACCGGGGCCTGATCGTTATAATCAGGCCCTTGATTAATTTATGCCTGCCTTGATCCATACAATCCTGAAATTTTTATATTTTACTTTCTGTTAGTCATGGCTTACAGGCTAATTTCTTTTCCTCCAATTCAACTGATTAATAATTGATTGTTTTTACAAAATTTTAATATCTTTGCGCCTCAATAAAGTAGAATAAAATATATATTATACAGAATAATCCCAAAAGAACAGACAAATGCAGAATAAAGCAGCTATCATCTTTCTGGCAATAGCATTAGGGTTGGTATCAATTTACCAGCTTTCATTTACAGGTGCAACCTATAAGGTAAAAAAAGAAGCCAGAGCATATGCAAAAGGAAGCCTGGTAAAGGAAACACAATACCTTGATTCTATTTCCACATTGACGAAAGACCAGTGGAGTTTCCTTGGAAACACATTCAAGGAGTGTCAGAAAAAAGAACTTAACCTTGGACTTGACCTTAAAGGAGGCATGAACGTGATCCTTGAAGTATCGGTTGAAGATATCTTAAAAGCTCTTTCAAATTTTAATCCTGATAAAACATTCAACGCTGCTCTTGCAAGGACAAGGGAGTTGCAGAAGCAGAGTCAGTCGGATTATCTTACCCTTTTTGGGAAAGCATTTCAGGAGACTGACCCCAACGCCAAACTTGCTTCAATATTCGGGACAGTTGACCTGAAAGAGAAAATAAATTTCAACTCGACAAACGAAGAGGTGTTAAAGGTCCTTGATGCTGAAGTAACAGGTGCTATTTCCAACGCTTTTAATATTCTTCGTACCAGGATCGACCGCTTTGGTGTTGTTCAGCCGAATATCACCCAGCTTTCAACTAAAGGACGCATCCTGATTGAACTTCCTGGGCAGAATAATCCAAAACGTGTACGGGAACTTCTTCAGGGAACAGCCAACCTTGAGTTTTGGGAAACTTATGAGAACAGTGAAATTATCGGCTATCTCTCTTCAGCTAATAATCTCCTGAAAGAGATTCAGGCCAATACCGAAAATACCAATAAGCCGGCAGTTGATAAAACAGTTAATACTGCTGTTTCCGATACAGCCAAAAAAGATCAGTCGCTTCTCGACCTTATTGAAAAAGACACAACCAGTGGATTGGATGCTGCCACACGCGAAGAGTTTACTACGCAGAATCCTTTGTTTGGCCTCCTTAGTCCGCGTGTTAGTGCCGATGGACAGCCTTTGCCTTCAAGTATGATCGGCCTTGCCAGCTCGAAAGATACCGCAAGGGTAAATAATTTACTGAAAATGAATCAGATTAAAGCTCTGTTTCCACGCGATCTTAAAATGATGTGGAGTCAGAACCCTTATAAATATGATCCTACAAAAACGTTATATGAGCTTCACGCCATTAAAATTACAACCCGCGACGGGCGTCCTCCTCTTGATGGAGATGTAATTACTTCAGCCAGAACATCATCAGGCGTTACCGGCTCTGAGGTGAAAGTAGATATGTCGATGAACTCGGAAGGTGCTAAAACATGGGCAAGAATGACCCGCGAGAATATCGACCGTTGCCTTGCCGTAGTCCTCGATGGTTATGTTCGTTCATATCCGCGCGTTCAGAATGAGATCACCGGAGGTAATACCGAAATTACTGGCGATTTCACAATTGAAGAGGCAGATGACCTTGCAAATATTCTGAAATCAGGTAAATTACCTGCTCCTGCTCATATCATTTCCGATACAATTGTCGGTCCAACCCTTGGAAAAGAAGCAATAAACTCAGGTTTCGTTTCTTTTATTATTGCCTTTATCTTTGTGCTTGTATTTATGATATTCTATTACAGCAAAAGTGCCGGTACAATTGCCAATATAGCCCTGCTTGCAAACGTATTTCTACTCTTCGGGGTGCTTGCTTCACTCAGTGCAGTTCTTACACTTCCGGGTATCGCAGGTATCGTACTTACAATGGGTATGGCTGTTGATGCAAACGTTCTTATTTATGAACGTATCAGGGAGGAATTACGAGCCGGGAAAGGGATAAAGCTTGCAATTGCTGATGGATACAAACACGCTTACTCAGCAATTATTGACTCAAACGTCACAACGATCCTTACAGGTATTGTTCTTTATATTTTCGGAACAGGTCCTATTAAAGGTTTTGCAACTACTCTTGTTATAGGAATTATTACTTCGTTATTCACTGCTATTTTTATTACAAGAATAATTTATGAAAGTCTTCTTAAGAGAAATGCAAACCTTACCTTTTCTATTAAACTTACAGCTAATGTCTTTAAGAATACCAAGATAGATTTTATTGGTATGAGGAAATACTTCTATGTTGTTTCCGGAGTCATTCTTCTTGGAGGGGTTATATCATTATTTGTCAGAGGCCTTAATCCGGGTATCGATTTTACCGGAGGAAGAACCTATATCGTAAGATTTGACAAGCCTGTTGTTACGGAAGACATTGCGGCCAGGCTTAATGTCTCTTTTGGAGAACTTCCACAGGTTGTTACTTTCGGAAGTGACAATCAGGTTAAGATTACAACCAAATACAGAATAAATGAAACAGGCGTTGACGATGATGTGGAAACCAAATTGTATGAGGGACTTAAAGGCGTTACAGGTGGTGACCTTAATAAAGAGAGTTTCCTCAGCAGATACAGAGTAAGTTCAGAATCGGTTGGTCCTGTTGTTGCTGCCGATATTAAAATAAATGCTTTTTTTGCAGTCGGCATTGCACTTCTTCTTATCTTCTTATATATTTTCATGAGGTTCCGCTACTGGCAGTATGGTTTCGGCGCTGTGGTCTCATTGTTCCATGATGTGCTTCTGGTAATAGGTGTTTACTCCATTTTCTGGGGACTGATGCCTTTCTCAATGGAGATAGATCAGGCATTTATTGCAGCTATACTTACTGTAATCGGTTTCTCTGTCAACGATACTGTAATTGTCTTCGACAGGCTCAGGGAGTATATTCCTCTCTATCGTAAACGCCCAATGAAAGAGGTTCTTAATATGGCTATCAACTCAACTCTTAGCAGAACCATAAACACAACACTAACGGTAATGCTTACAATTGTCGCCATGTTTATCTTTGGCGGAGCCGTAATACGCGGATTTATGTTTGCCCTGATGGTTGGTATCGGTACCGGTGTATATTCATCAGTTTTCGTAGCTACTGCTCTGATGTACGACACATCTCCTAAGGGAAATGTTGACGAAGAACCCAAAGCCAGAATAAAGGCATAAGGAAAAATATTATATTCTCAAAGGCTGTCTTTCTTAGGCAGCCTTTTTTTTATGCCTCAGAAGGTATGCCGTAATGTGGAGAACGAAATCGGTACAAAGTAAAACCAGTGAGGATTTGAAATTTATTTATCCTGTTGATATTTTATTGCTTTGTATTGAGAAAAATGGGTTATAATCATTTTGTAGCATTTAATATGTTCTTATATTTAGTGCTGTTAAAAACTTAACATCATGGTTGATCTTTCATGCAAATATCTTGGACTTGAATTAAAGAACCCCCTGGTAGTAGGAAGCTCTGGTTTAACTTCTTCCATCGATAAGCTTAAGACTATAGCTCAGATGGGAGCAGGGGCGGTTGTCCTTAAATCTATCTTTGAGGAACAGATAAAATATGAGGCTGATAAATTTCTTCAGTCAGATAATCCGGAAATGAAATCATGGCAGAAAGCATTCCAGGGTATTGTCAGCAAAACTGAATTTTATTATGATGAGGCATTTGAGTATCTGACAAATTATGCTAAAGAACATACTCTGAACCATTACCTCTCATTGATATCCGAGGCCAAAAAGAATATCTCTATTCCGGTTATTGCAAGTATTAACTGCAGCACGCAGTACGATTGGCAGTATTTTGCAAAACGTATTGAGGAGGCCGGAGCTGATGCACTTGAACTCAATGTTTATCTTCTCCCATCTGATTTTGACAAGGATGGTATTGAAAATGAAAATGTTTATTTCAGTATTATTGAGGAAGTTAAAAAATTTGTCACCATACCGGTCTCCCTGAAAACAGGATATTATTTCTCAAGTCTTGCGCAGACACTACTGAAACTTTCTGAAACAGGTATTGCAGGATTAACTCTTTTCAACAGGCCCTACAACCCTGATATTGATATAGAAAATCTTCAGGTCACCTCTTCCAATATGTTCAGCAGCGATACGGAATACTCTCATTCACTCAGGTGGGTTGCACTTATGTCAGGAAGGCTTAAATGCAATATTGCCGCCTCTACCGGAATACATAACCACCAAACAGTTATTAAGCAATTGCTGGCAGGTGCCGATGCTGTTCATCTGGTATCGGTATTTTATAAAAATCCATCACATCATTTTGATGTTCTTCCTCAGATCCTGTCAGGAATGGAAAACTGGATGACCTCGCATAATTATAAAAGCATTTCTGATTTTAAAGGTCTGTTAAGCAGGAAGAATGTACATAACCCTGCGTCGTATGAACGGGTACAGTTTCTGCGTCTTTTTTCAAGTATTGAATAACACATATTTAAAGTATAAAAATGTCTCATTCCGAACATCATACTGAAAGAAATACACTGGCAGGCAGTGTGGAAAAGAGTGTTGAAGTACAAGCTCATAAATGTTATCAGTGCGGCAAATGTACTGCAGGCTGCCCGGTAGCTGATGAGATGGACCTCCCTCCAAGCATGGTGATGCGCCTTCTTCAGACTGAAGAGCCTGCTAATGACGAGAGGATTCTCAGATCTCATGCAATATGGCTTTGCGTAACCTGTGAAATGTGCCTGAGCCGTTGCCCTATGGAAATAGATATTCCTTCGATGATGGATTATTTAAGGCAAAGAGCCCGAAAAGAGAAAAAGGTTAATAAAAAGGCAAAGAACATTATCGCTTTCCATAAATCTTTTCTGAACTCAATAAGATTTACCGGCAGATTGTACGAACTCGGGCTTATTCTCGATTATAAACGTCAGTCGCTGAATATGACCCAGGATATTTCACTTGCCCCGAAAATGATTTCAAGAGGCAAACTGCATCTCTTCCCCACTATGATTAAAGGTACTGCTCATATCGCCAGAATATTTAAAAAAACAAGAACTTAAGGAGGCATATATGAAATTTGGCATTTATCCCGGATGCTCGTTAACCGGTTCTGCACGAGACTATAATGAATCAGTTTTTGCCATTGCGGAGGCATTTGGGCTGGAGTTTACTCAGATTCCTGACTGGAACTGTTGCGGAGCTACTGCTGCCCACAACCTCAATAAAGAGTTATCACTTGCACTTCCTGCCCGCATACTGGCACTTGCTGAGAAAAACGGACTTGAAGAGATCATTGTTCCTTGTGCTGCCTGCTACAGCCGCCTTGTGGTTACACAACATGAACTGAAAAAAGATCCGGAACTAAAAAACCGTATCTGCGAGGTAATTGAAATGGACTACCGCGGCACATCTGTAATATTAAATGTTATTGAATGGATTGATAAATATATCATTCCGAAGCTTGAGGAAAAGATAGTTAAGCCATTCAACCATAAGGTTGCCTGCTATTATGGCTGCCTTCTCGTTCGACCCGATAAGATCCTTAATTATGATCGTGCTGAAGATCCTCAGACTCTTGATATTGTGATGAGTAAAATCGGTGCTGCTCCTGTCGACTATCCTTTTAAAACTGAATGCTGCGGTGCCGGGTTATCAATTTCCCGTACCGATATTGTATCAAAACTTTCAGGGAAGATTATTGAAGATGCCGAACACAGGGGCGCCGAGGCTATAATTGTTGCATGCCCTATGTGCCATTCAAATCTTGATATGAGACGACCGGATATTAATAAATACTGGAAAGCAAAATACAAGATTCCTGTAATCTTTGTTACTCAGGCTATTGGCCTGGCAATAGGATTACCTGCGGAAAAGGTTGGTTTGAAACGACATTTTGTTGAGGTTAAAATCAGTTAAAGAGGAAAATATTATTTAAGATGGCCAGAATAGGTGTTTTTGTTTGTCATTGCGGTGAAAATATTAGTGCAACAGTCGATTGCGGGAAGGTTGCGGAAACCATCGGTAATTTAAAGCATGTTGCCTACAGCACCGAGTATAAATATATGTGTTCCGATCCGGGACAGACTCTGATTAAGGATGCCATTAAAGAGCATAACCTTACCGGGGTTGTTGTCTCTGCCTGCTCTCCGAGGATGCACGAACCTACTTTCAGGAAAGCCTGTGCTGAAGGCGGATTAAACCCCTTCCTGTGCGAAATGGCTAACCTGCGCGAACATTGCTCCTGGGTTCATGAGAAAAATGAACTGACAACTGAGAAGGCAATAGATATAGTCAGAACACAGGTAGAAAAGGTCAAGCTGAATTCTGCCCTTCAGCCTATTAAAGTTCCTGTTACAAAAACTGCTATGGTAATCGGTGGAGGCATAGCGGGAATACAATCGGCACTTGACATTGCAAACACCGGCCATAAAGTTATAATGATCGAAAGATCACCTTCCATCGGTGGACATATGTCGCAGCTGTCCGAAACATTTCCTACCCTCGATTGCTCACAGTGCATCCTTACACCGAGGATGGTTGAGGTGGCTCAGCACCCTAATATCACTCTTTACACCTATGCTGAAGTTGAAAGTGTGGAGGGATTCATCGGCAATTTCAAGGTAAAAGTCCGTAAAAAGGCTAAGAGTCTCGATGAAAAGGCGTGCACGGGTTGTGGTTTATGCACAACCAAATGTCCGCAAAAGAAGATCCCGAACGAGTTTGAACAGGGAATGGGAATGCGTCCGGCTATCTATGTTCCTTTTCCACAGGCAGTTCCCAACAGACCTGTTATCGACAGAGAGAATTGCACCTATTATATAAAAGGTAAATGCAAGATTTGTGAGATTGTCTGCCCTACTAAAGCAATCCGTTTCGACCAGCCCGATGAGATCCTTGAACTTGAAATAGGAGCAATAGTTGTTGCCACCGGCTTCGATATCAAACACGCTGATTTTTTCCCTGAATATGGTCACGGCAGATACAAAGATATTATTGACGGACTTCAGTTTGAGCGGTTAGCCTCTGCTTCAGGCCCGACGGCAGGTGTAATAAAAAGACCTTCCGACGGAGAGATTCCGAAGAATATTGTATTTATCGCCTGCGCAGGTTCGCGCGATCCGGCAAAAGGGATTGCTTACTGCTCAAAGATATGCTGCATGTACACAGCTAAACATGCAATGCTCTATAAACATAAGGTTCATGAAGGGAAGGCCCACGTTTTCTATATGGATATCAGATCGGGAGGAAAAAACTACGATGAGTTTGTCCGCCGAGCTATTGAAGAAGATCATGTAAATTATATACGGGGAAGGGTCTCCACGGTTTTTGAGCGCGATGGTAAACTGATTGTCAAGGGTGTTGATACGCTTCTTGGTGCACAACAGGTTGAAATCGTTGCTGACATGGTGGTATTAGCCACAGCAGGAGTGGCCAGTTCAGGAGCGGAGGATCTCGCACAAAAGTTGCATGTGTCGTACGATTCTCATAAGTTTTTTGCTGAAGCTCATCCGAAACTAAAGCCTGTTGAAACAAATACAGCAGGAATATTTTTAGCAGGTGCCTGTCAGAATCCAAAAGACATTCCCGATGCAGTGTCGCAGGCCTCAGGGGCAGCTGTAAAAGTTGCTGCACTATTTTCACAAAGCGAACTGACGCGCGAACCGCTGGTAGCTATAGTAAACCGTACCTCGCCTCCGACCTATTCTACCTGTGTAGGTTGCTTTATGTGCCAGTCAGTATGTCCTTACCAGGCCATCGAACGCGAAGAGTTCAAAGCCCGCGATGGCAAAGTTGTGAAAACAGTTGCGAAAATAAATGAGGGACTTTGTCAGGGATGTGGTACTTGTGTTGCTTTATGTCGCTCAAAATCAATTGATTTACTCGGATATTCAAATACACAGGTCTACGCTGAAGTAGTCGCCTTGCTTAATGAATATTAATATATTAAATAGCTCATTTCTTCTTTAAAGAAAATTATATGTCAGATTTTGAACCAAAAATTGTAGCCTTCGTTTGTAACTGGTGTACTTACGCCGGCGCCGATTTAACCGGGACCAGCCGTATTAAGTATGCCTCCAATGTAAAGATTATACGCTTCCCCTGTACCGGACGAATTGACTTTATGCTGCTTCTTAAAGCATTTTCCAATGGAGCCGATGGAATTATCGTATCAGGCTGCCATCCGAACGACTGTCATTATACATCGGGTAACTTTCACGCAAAGCGCCGCTGGATAATGTTTAAAGAGCTGATGGACTTTATGGGAATAGATATGAGCCGAATCACTTTTTCGTGGGTTTCGGCTGCGGAAGGTGCCAGATGGGCAGAAGTGGTAAACACAACTGTTACAAGAATCCGCGAACTGGGACCGTATGTCTCATACAAAGAGCTTGTCAACAAGTCAGTTGAAGAGGAGGTGAAAAATGGATAATCTGATATTAAGGGCAAAAGAGCTGCTTGAAAATAAAACAGTTCAAGTGGTAATTGGCTATGAAGCCGGTCCAACCGGTGTCGTTCGTCCCGCTTTTATTTCCGACCCGGCAAACGCCGACAGTCTTATCTACGATGAACGTTGTGTGCAGAACCTGGCAGTTTATCTCACAAAACCTGAGGTTAAGCATCTTGGCCGGATCGCTATTGTCTCCTCTCTTCCGGTTATGCGAAGTATTATGATGCTGATATCCGAGCAGCAGATCTCCTACGACGAGATTGTTGTTCTTGGAATCTCTGCCGATGGCGTATTACTTGATATTGCAGATCTCAGCGTTATGCAGGGCTATATTGACAAGTCAGACCTGAGCAATCCAGTGAAATATAAAGAACTGCTGGCAGAGCTTAAGAAGCTTACTCCTGCAGAGAAATTTGAATACTGGCAGAAAGAGCTCTCAAAATGTATTAAATGTTATGCCTGCCGGCAAGCATGCCCTATGTGTTACTGTACCCGTTGCACTGTGGAGGTGAATCAGCCGCAGTGGATTTCTGTTCAGTCGAATGCTCACGGGAATATGGAATGGCACATACTCAGGGCAATGCATCTGGCTGGTCGGTGCATAAGCTGTGGAGAATGCGGGAGAGCATGTCCTGTAGGTATCCCATGCCACCTTCTCACAATGCACCTTACTGATCAGGTCTATAACTATTTCAAAGTATATGCAGGCACCTCAGAGAAAATGAATTCGGTGATGTCAACGTATGAACCTAATGATAAAGAAAGCTTTATAGTTTAACATGGAAACAATCAGGAAATTAATCCGGAAGCAGTCGCTGGAAAAGCTGTACAATAATTTAGCGGCAAACCGTAAAGTGTATGCCCCGGTTATTGCAGCTGATAAAAAGGCCGAATATAAATACAACCCAGGTTTTGCTGATGTAACTTTTGATCATATCAGATCTACCCTCTCTGTTAAGAATATTGTTTTTCCAAAAGTGGAGAACCTCTTTTTTTATGAGAACAGTAAGACTGAAAGTACTATTACAGATATCGATTTAGATAAAATCCCGGAAGTAGTTCTGTGGGGAGCACATCCCTGCGATAATGCAGCATTTGATACTCTCCGGTCAATATTCTGCTGGGATACAAAAGATGAGTTCTTTTCCAGACGTCTCGAAAAGCTGACGGTTATCGGCCTTGGATGCCACAGCAGTGATGAATATTGTTTCTGTACATCAGTGGGACTCTCCCCTTCGTCGTCCAGAGGGAGCGATATTTTGCTGACAAAATTGCAAACAGGTGATTATCAGGCTGAAATACTTACTGCAAAGGGAAATGAGATAGTATCTTCTTTTCCGGATTTATTTGAACCATTAACAGACGAAAAAGTTGATATCACTGAAGTAAAACAGAAATTCAGCCATAAGCAGGTAACTGAAAAATTAGCCGGTGCATTTGAGCATGAATTCTGGATTGCCAACTCACTCAGGTGTATCGGATGCGGAGCTTGTGCCTATGTCTGCCCTACCTGTGCCTGTTTTGATATCCAGGACGAAACCAAAGGGAAGAACGGGAAACGCTACCGGAGCTGGGATTCCTGCGGCTTTGGCTTGTTCACGCTTCATACCTCCGGTCATAATCCGCGTCATGTTCAGAGCCAGAGATGGAGGCAGAGGATAATGCATAAATTTTCCTACATGCCCGACAGGAATGAATCACTGGGATGTGTCGGTTGCGGCCGTTGCTCAAGTGGTTGCCCGGTAGATATGAACATAGCAGAGCAATTGGAAGCATTACAAAACATTTAATCAGATTACACAATGGCTGAAAATATATATAAACCTTACCTGATGAAGATAGGGAGCATTGTTGAAGAGACTCCTGATGTCAGAACATTCCGGTTAATATTTAAAAATCCTGAGGATGCTGAAAAATTCTCCTTCAAAGCAGGCCAGTTTGGTGAGTACTCCGTATTTGGCGAAGGGGAGTCAACTTTCTGTATTGCCTCATCTCCTACCCGGAAAGAGTATATTGAATGTACATTCCGGAAAGCAGGTCGTGTTACAAATGCACTGGCAAACCTTGAAGTAGGCGATACTGTCGGTTTCAGAGGCCCTTATGGAAACACCTTTCCTATTGAACAATGGGAAGGTAAAAACCTTTTATATATAGCAGGAGGAATAGCCTTGCCTCCAATGCGTTGCGTAATATGGAATACAATAGACCTTCGCCATAAGTACAAAGATATTACTATAGTATATGGCGCCCGTACTGTGGGTGACCTGGTTTACAAACAGGAACTGAAAGAGTGGAGCGAAAGACCGGACATTAAAATGATAACTACAGTTGATCCGGGAGGACAGACACCCGACTGGAAGGGTGAAACAGGTTTTGTTCCGATGGTTCTTGAGAAAGCAGCCCCATCCTCAGAGAACTGTATCGCAATTCTTTGCGGCCCGCCGGTAATGATAAAATTCACAATGCCTGTATTGAAAAAACTCGGATTTCAGGATAAAGATATTTACACAACCCTGGAAAACAGAATGAAATGCGGTTTCGGAAAATGCGGAAGATGTAATGTAGGAAAGGTTTTTGTCTGCAAGGACGGCCCTGTCTTCAGTTACGAGCAGATCTTATCATTGCCGGAAGAGTATTAAACCGGCACAATAAAAAATATTTAAAAGCAGCCACCCTAAGGATTGCCTTTTCCGGCACATAGATATTTATTAATATCGGCTATGCTTTTTGTTTTTTTAACATGGGGATGAAGTAATAATAATTAATTTCGCAGCAGCTTATTACTGTATTATAATATCATTAAACTTTTCTAACTTTGCCTCACTTGATTAACGGTACAGAATTTATTTTTTTAATATGAGCGGACAGGAAATTTTTGTTATTGTTATTGTGGCTCTGCTTCTTTTTGGCGCAGAAAAACTTCCGGATATAGCTAAAACTGTCGGAAGGGGAATGCGCGATTTTAAGAAGGCAACAGATGAGATCCGTAGGGAACTTGAAAACAGCACCTCGGATATACGCAAGGATTTTAGTGATGTAACAGATTCCTTGAAGAAGGATGTCTCTGATTTTCAAAACAATATCACAAAGGATGCGACAGAAGTTTCCGATAATATCCGCAACGAGATGAATGATGTTACTTCCGATATACGGAAGGATATGAATGATGTTGCTTCCACAATTCAAAATGATGCTAATGAAACTGCAGAAAATATTCAGCAGAATCTGAATGATGCTGGAGAAAGTATTAAAACGGATATTCCGGAGACTAAAGATACTGGTCAGAAAGATTCGAATGTGGTTTCTGACGGGAACTACAGGGATGTGACAGGTTAATACATTTTTTCAGTTCTTCCCCGGTATTTTGTCACCGGATTCCTTACCCATGATTAATTGTTTATTTGCCTTCAGAAAGCATTATGATAAGAACAGCCGGCATTACCAAAGCATATGGAGAGCTTAAAGTTCTGAAAGGGATCGATTTACAGATTGAAGATAAGGAAGTGGTCTCCATAGTAGGAGCCAGCGGCGCCGGAAAAACAACTCTTCTTCAGATAATTGGTACTCTCGACCGGCCTGACAGCGGTACAATTTTCTATAACGGTTCTGATATCAGCAAACTGAACGGAAGAGCACTTTCGGCTTTCCGTAATAGCAACATTGGTTTTGTATTTCAGTTTCATCAGTTGCTTCCGGAATTCACAGCACTTGAAAATGTTTGTATTCCGGCATATATTGCAGGAAAAAGCAAATCGGAGGCTGAAGCAAGGGCTGCCGAACTTCTTGGATTCTTAAACCTTTCTGAAAGACTCAGCCATAAACCTTCCGAACTGAGCGGAGGAGAGCAACAGCGCGTTGCGGTGGCACGGGCCCTCGTAAATAACCCTTCTGTTATCCTTGCCGATGAGCCATCAGGGAATCTCGACACAGAAAATAAGAACGAGCTGCATAAACTTTTTTTTAAGCTCAGGGATACTTTTGGCCAGACTATCATAATCGTTACTCACGACCGCCAGCTTGCAGCAATGTCAGATAGGATAGTCCATATTAAAGACGGACTTATTTTAACTGAGGCTTAAGAAAAAACAGGTCCGCGGGTTGATGGAATAAATCTGATATTGCTGAAAAACGTATCGCCGAATCATCACTTTTTTATGTCTGTAAACCCTAAGAATTATGCAACGCAGATCTTTTATTAAAACAGCTGTAACGGGAAGCATTGCTCTTGGTTCTCTGAGATTCACTTCAGGCAATAAAACCCATATCATTACCCTGAGCTTTGATGATGGATTTAAGAAATCATTTTACCTGATTGCCGATATTTTTGAAAAGTATAATCTGTATGCCTGCCTTAATGTAATTGCTTCAGGTCATTTACCTGATTTCATACCTCCGGATCAATATCATAGTAATCTGGTGCGCGGAGATTTCAATGACTGGAATTTGCTTCAGAAAAGAGGTCATGAAATTATGCCTCACAGCTGGGATCATTCCGACCTTACCAAAATGCCACTGAAGGAGGCAAAAAAGGATATCGTTAAATGTCTTGACTATTTTACTGACAAACTTGATGGCTTTAATTCATCTGATGCCGTATATAACTTTGCCTTCAATGCTTCAACCCCTGAGCTTGAAAGGTTTGCCCTTACAAAAACTAGAGCGGTAAGAACCCAGGGTGATATGGCAGTGAATCCTGTTCCTTCCTCATCCACTCCGGTTCGGCTGGGATGCTGGTCAGAAGGACCTGATAATGCCGATAAATGGGTTGAACAGCAGACCAGTGAGTTTCTTGCTTCTTCCGGAGGCTGGCTTATTTTAAACCTTCACGGACTTAATGAGGAAGGCTGGGGTCCTGTAAGCTCAGACTATCTGAATGTTCTGTTAAAACGTCTGGTAAAAGTTGACTCTCTGGAGATACTGCCTGCCGGGGTTGTTTTAAAACGGTGCAGGTGAATAAGGGTAATTGTAATCAAAACCCCTTAAGAAAATATGCAAGTGCAACACCGAAGTAATTACCGAGAATATAGCCGATTATGCCCCCTGTTATACCTGTGACGATTACATCTTTATTCTTCAGGGCATTGGCAACCAGCGGCACAAAAGGCGGAGAAAAAATAAAAGCAGCTGATGTGATCAGGAAGTTATCTGCATCAATTCTGAAGATTTTAGCCAGAATTATATGAAGGATTAGGGATCCGAAATAACACCAGGTAATAAACAGTATAAGATTCCACATACCTATTCCGAACATAGATCGGAGGTTTGCCATTGATGCAACAGTAAGAGAAAATACCAGGATTAAGTACATTCCAAGCTGGAATGTTTTTTCAATCTGGTTTATTCGCTTAACAAGGGATGCAAGTAGCCCTAATGTTGTAATTGTTAGTATTACCACAACCATCAAAGGAATTTTGTAAAGAAGTAACCCAAGACTACCTGCCAAAATGAAAATTGTAACCGAGATCCCCAGAGCTCCGAGGAGAGGAAGAAATACTCCTTTTTTAAACATTCCTGAATAATCTTCAAGATTCTCGGTTTGCTTTGCTATTTCTTCCTCATCGCCTGTAATCCCCTTCGTCTTATCAAATGGGGGCAGAATAAATCGGAATATCTTTGGGGCAATAGTTATAAAAAAGAGAACAAGAAATGCTCCAACTATCATATCATAGGTACTTAAAATAACAAAAAGGCTGGGGTCAACGTTCAACGCCATCTTGATTGCAACAAAGTTAGGAGTTCCGCCGGTATAGATACCTTCAAACATACCTGCAAGTTTCCAACTCTCCGGAATTGAATCTTTCCAAATAAAAAAGCCAATTGTAACCATAACAATTCCGGAGATCAGCGCCAGAACAACTGATAAAAATCTTTTTTTTGCATACCGCAACCACCTTTTCAGGTTAAGTGAAAACAGTAATAAGGGAAATGCAAGAGGAACAACTAAAGATGGGATAATATCCTGAACAGTTGCAACCTGGTTAACGAACAAATCATTCTAAGTTGCTTTACCCTGACTAATTAAGGATTCAACTTCAACCGTTTTAAGTGCAGTTTTTCCTTGTAATGCCAACTTGTAGCCATCACTTCCATCAGGTAAGATCCCCGAAGTTCCAATTAAAAGTCCAATTCCATAAGCAAGCACTATTGAACTCAGTTTCTGAAGAAAAGACCATCTTTGCACAGATAAATAATAAATATGGGGAATGCAAAATAAAAAATTACCAGCAAAACAATCTTGATCATGATATTTGGTTTAGGGTGTAGCCAAATATAATAAATATGGTCATAAGTGTACTAAATTGCCTGGAAAATAGGTATTTATGCTTATAAACTCATCATAATCAAATGCATTAAAACATTCTGTATTGCTCTGTGGGGGACGTTCAGTGACTTCCGCTTCTTGAGGAAACCATATTTATACATTTTTATTAAAGGATATTACCAACGATATTATTATCATATTTACACATAATTTAAATAGCTATAACGTTTTGGTTTACTGCGATTTTCCCCAGGTTAAGAAATTCAAAACCCTTCAAAAACGCCTAGCCCGAACAAAGCGAAATCATATTTAACAGGGTCTTCTTTATCCAGTTCCCTCAGATTCATATCCAGTTCGGCTACAGTTTTAGAATCATTCTGCTTTCGGGTTATTAATCCAAGTTTTCGGGCAACATTACCCGAATGCACATCCAGCGGACAGGATAAGGTTGAAGGAGAAATAGTCTTCCAGATACCGAAATCAACGCCTCTGTCATCTTTTCTGACCATCCACCTCAGGTACATGTTGAGACGGATAATTAAGGTAGCGTAGGAAACCCTTGTCATTATTAGTATTTTTGCCATGCGTAAAGATATATGCATGGAACAAGAATTGAAAGAACTGAAGGATTTTCTTGATGAAAAGGTTGCTCAATACAACAATCCGACATTCATTGAACTCGACCCGATACAAATACCACATTCGTACACCAGAAAGGAAGATATCGAAATATCAGGATTCCTTTCTGCAACTATATCATGGGGCAATCGGACTTCCATTGTAAAAAACGCAAAACGTATGTTGGCATACATGGGAGAATCACCATATGACTTCATTCGCAATCACAATGAGCACCAGTTAAAGAAGATGGACGGTTTTGTGCACCGAACATTTAATTCGGGTGACCTGTTGACGTTCATTGAGGGTCTGAAGCACTTGTACAAAGATAAAAATGGACTTGAAGGTATATTTGTGAAATACCAGACCCATGATTCGCTTCAGCCTGCTATTCATGAACTAAAAAAGGAATTTTTTAATATCCCACATCTTGAAAGAACACGAAAGCATCTGCCTGACCCAATGACTGGTTCTGCTGCGAAAAAAATCAATATGTACCTCAGATGGATGATTCGCCAAGATAATGCTGGCGTGGATTTCGGCATCTGGAAAAACATCCCACAATCCATTCTTTCATGTCCGCTTGATGTTCATTCAGGGAACATTGCACGCAAACTTGGTTTGCTTTGTCGGAAACAGAATGATGCAAAAGCAGTACTGGAACTGGATGGTGTTCTTCGGCAATTTGACCGTAATGACCCTGTGAAATATGATTTTGCATTATTTGGATTAGGTGTTTCAAGAAATTTTAAAATCTCTTAATATGCTCGTCTATAAATTTTTAAAAAATTTTTCTCAGGTCATTCTTCCATTATTGAAAAATATTTTCCAGAATTTTTAATCACTTCTGTTTCAAACAGTTCTGAATACTGACCAGAATCCTTTTTTTCCTGTATTTATAGTAAAGATAAGCGGAGAAATATACGCCCCACCAGCGGCTTATTTTGGCACTACTGTATGGGGATGCCCCGTAGCGGGGGTTACGGTGGGGTAGGTCTCCTGTACAATATAATATCTACATTATGAAAACAAAACAACAAACAATTGACAACACATTCCCAGCCACGCTGGATGAACTGATAATGGACATGGAATTATACCCCGATGAATATAAGCACCTTCAGTTTATATTGAATCGCCCTAAAAATCATTGTATTGATTTTGGTCAGATGTACATGGTTGTAAATCAGGACGGCTTCGGATTGTACAGTTTGGACAACATTGATTACAAAGAGGGAGTTATTTTATTATCATTCACAAATCCTATGACTGGAAATTCGGCTGAATACAGTCTGCTTATAACTAATAAACATCCAAATGTATTCTTGGTAAACTGGAAAGATATTGAAGACATTGTGTATTCAGAATTATCATCCGACTTTAATGATAAAGAACTTCGTGAACTTGGAAATGAACTATGATGAACGTAAATGAATACATAAACAGTTCAGGAAGGAGCGTTTTGCGGTATTTCTCGCCAGATTCATTAATGATTGACATGCCTTTCATTCTTACCAAAAGCAAGATGCTTACCCGTAAAATGCCGTACATGCTGCTTGAAAAGAAAGTAGCAGGAGAGTGCATTGCAGCAATACGGCTCGTTGATTTTTATGAAAAGGGTGGCATCATTTTTCTCGATGTTCAGGAACTCATAACCGACAGAACCTATACTTTGTCGTGGAATGTGGAATATTTGGGTGATTGGTGGTTATGGAGTCTGGCTGATTTCCAAACTTTAGAAATGATTGCTTTAAGAAAGCAGTAAAGAAGATTATTAAGGGTTAAACAACTTCTGTTAATGGGTATATTTGAAAGTTCCAGCAATCTTTTGTACAATAAGTTTTTGTTTGTCGAAATTGGTCGGTTCAGAATTTAAAATCATTACATATGCCCATTTATTCTTTATCCAGATGTGGTACATGCTTTTTGCTTGAAGTTCACCATGCCCATCATCAAATGCACAGATAAATCTCCAACATGGCAAATTATTAATTGTTGTAGCCTTGTTTTCAAGAACAGTTGTGAAGTGTTCTTCCTTTAGTTGCTCAATAGCACTTTCTGCATAATCTTTTAGAGGAACATCATATGGATATTGTGATAAATCAATAATGACCATAGAGATATCTTCTTTTGGTGTGACAAGTAGCATGAAATTTCCTGATTCTGTCTTTTTTGCTAAACGTAGGTCTGCTGGATAACTAATTGAATAATTTTTAAATGTCAGGGTTTTTGTTGCAGAACTTTCCTGAGGATATACTTGCCTTTCACCTATAAAGGCAACTACTAACAAAAACAATAAATACTTTTTCATAATACTGAATTGTAGTTTAACAAATATTTAAAATGTTTTTAACCAAGCAACTAATAATCATTATAGATAAATCGAAAAGAAGTACCTTCTGAATAATTAATTTTCTGTTTTGCGATTTAAAAAGATATAAGACCAAAAACAACACTGATGTAATGATTAAAGGGAACATTGCAGGAAATTGTAAAATACAATCTGAAATGTTCCCTTCTAATAAAGAAATGAATGAACGCTGGAAGCCACATACAGGACATTCAATTCCAAATATTTGTTTATATGGACAAGGCAGTAGATGATTTTTTAACCAAAGAATCAGATGCCAGTACATTAGTACCCCAGAAAATCCAAATACTCAAACATTCCATTACCTAATATTGCTACCCAAACAATAGTCCAAATAATGGCAAGTGCACCCAAAATTATGCCAATGATTGACATAACCCTGCCTGCGTTTAACATACCATATCCTGAATATTGAGCAGGATTCTGTAAATAGAGTCGCTTACTCCCACCAGATATCGCCAAGCCAATTATACCACAAATAAATCCAACAAATACACATCCGAAGAGAAGTGAACAGATACCTAAAATTAATGATGCTACTGCATTTGGTAGCGGTTGTTTGTTTTCCATGAGTACTTTGTTTTTAATTGTTATTGATACGAACCATTTAATCCTAATTATACGAAGTATGGAGTGTTGCTATGCCTAAGTTAGAGACCTGCTGCTGCATTCGCTAATTTTAATTGCAGTTTTGTAAATCTTTCCATTTGAGCAGTGGATAAATCATCACTGGCGTTTTCCAGTTTATCTGCAAATTCAGTTGCTTTTTCCATCATAGAAGCATACTCAGTCATGGCTGACATATCCCCAGCATTGGCTTTTTTCATTAAAGAAATATATTGGGTAATATACTTCTCATAGGAATTAAGAATATTATCCCAGTTTTCACTACCTGTATTACTTGATGGACTTACACTAACGCTTGTTGATGATGATTCATTAGATTGTGATTTTAATTCTTCACCAGTCATTTTATAGCCTGAACAAGTTATTATGAAACCTTTTATTTTTTCAGGAGTTTTTAAATGCTCTGCCATATAATCAGCATATATTTCAAACCTTAACATAAATCGATTTTCATCGTTTGAAAGAAATTCTTTAAATGCTTCAAAGTTTACGATATCCCAACTTCCAAGAAATGTTCCTGACATCATTAAACGTGTACCTGCATCGTCAATTAGGTATAAATAGGTTCTTCCACATGCATAGTAATCTGACAACTTGAATTCATCATCTTTCTTTGCTTTCCTTAATGACTTAACAATAACATCGACTCTCAATTTGTTACCATTGTCAATTGGAGTAATAGCATAACTTGAATCAATTATTTCCATGTAGTTAGCAACAGCATCATCTTTATTTTCTGGTTTGCAATCCTCATCAAAATCAGCAACCAAGTTTGTCTTCATTGGTTTTATTGCTAATGGCTTTTTTAATGTTTTACCACCACCACATGAAAAAATCAATAGGGAAATAATTCCCAAAATTGTAAATAGTAGTTTCCTTTTCATATTTATTAAGATTAGTTTATAAACTTGTATGTATTATTGTCTTAATAGTAATTGCAACTTGCATCCTTTCAAATATTTACTGTTACTAATTTTTTATATCCTCATTTTTTAATGCAAAATATTTGGGAATTTGTCAAATATATTTTGATACGTACCCCCGCATTCACACTTTTCTACTTTACAAATACCACAAAGTTTTTTCCTTTTCTTACATTTATCACATTCAACTTCTGTTGATTGAACTGTGTGTAATCGGTAAATAACAATGTACAACTTTCAGTAAGAACGGATGTACAACTTTTGGTAACACTAATGTACAGTTTTCTTTCTTCTGGGGCATGCCCCAG
>CAIJYD010000019.1 GCA_903824785.1 uncultured Bacteroidota bacterium | reverse complement strand
CCGTCGCCAAAACTTAATTGCTGTGTTGTCTTAGTGCGCATTTTGTGCTTTCCCTTGTTTTTGTTATGCTCTTAGACGTACAGCTTTTTTAAAGGTTCCATTTATAACTGACTTTTTCAGTGAGAACTATTTAAGTCTTAAGTTTATTGATAACAATACATACTTTGCTTGGGATTATAATGGTGGATTTGGTCCATTATTAAAAACAACAAATGGAGGCGTTGATTGGATTTTTCTTCACGAAGGTGGAGGAACAGACGCATTTGATATTAGCCCAACTAATTCTAACAGTTTCGCATTGGCAGTTTCTGATTCTATAGCAATTAGCATTGCTGTCCAAAATAAATTGATATAGGAAATAAAGTGGTCATAGAGCATTAAATTGGACAAGTATTAAGCGGGAGCGTGGAGTAAGCCCCCCGATGCTGTCCAAGATCAAAGAACGAGAGTTGATCGTCCGGCACAAACGGCGGACTTTGAAACGGATTATTGAGCCAATCAGTCAAATCTCGATATGTAAAGAGATTGAATCTGAGCATCGCAACAAGATTTGACAGTGACCACTTAAACAGAGCTTGTGCTTTAAGTATTTTAAGGATGAGTACAACAATCAATGCTGTCCAAATCTGGATTTTCAGAGCGTTGGCACTTGTTCCGACAAAAGTTTTGATTTTTAAGTTCTGTTTTAGTGTCTTGAAAAAGATTTCGATTTGCCATCGTTCTTTGTAAATATTTGCAATAGTCGTGCTGCCGAATTCTAAGTGGTTGGTGAGCAACACGAGAACTTGTTGGTTCTCTTCATCCCATACTTCGATACGACGCAGATCATAGTCGCATTGTTCTGAGGCGATTGTTCCACTGAATTGAATGATCTCATCTTTGAGAATATTACTATTCTTGGGTATGGAATTTTCTTTCACAACATCATAGATAGCGTTGCTCTTGAGCCGGGTAACAAACCAGATATTTTGCTGGCACCAGTAGGAGAATTGCTCATAATCGTTGTATCCACGATCAAAGACGATGATGCTTTCTGCGGGAAACTTGAATGTTTTGCCAATAATATCTCTTGCCACGGTCGATTCATGCGTTTTTCCGTCAGTGATATGGGCAAACACCGGAAGATAGCCGTCATGGTCGAGCAGTAAATGCAATTTAACGGCTCCTTTGGTGCGGCGAAATTTTGCCCAATCAAACAAGCTCAAGCATAAGTCTATTGTTGTTGCATCCATACTGAACAGTTTATTCTTAAATCGAAATGGTCTCTTTCCTGAGATACAGGACTGAGCGTGTAATAATACCTGATAAAATGTTTCTTCATAAATCTGATGTGGTCGGTGTTCGTTTGCATAGGCTAAGGTTGAGCGTTTGGGACTGTCTTGTAATCCAAGATGCGATAACTTTCCCATACAACTCGCCAGTCCTCCACAGATCTCTCGTAAAGATTGTGCTTTTCCTAATTGACAGAAAAACATGCTAACAAATTGTTCCCAACATAAAAACCCTTTGGCGTGCCGCTCTCCGTTATACTTGCGAACGGTTTTGGCAAATTCTTTTTTATTAATATGCTCTACTATTTGTGAAAAAATGTTCGTACCCTTGTGTGGCATATGTCGCTCCGGTTTGTGGATGTCCTTTTTTGGTTTGCACCTAAAAGATACCACTTTCCGGAGTTTTTATTTTGGACAAGTATGATAGCGGATATAACTCTTGATAAACAGATGCTTCAGGATGTATTATCAAAAAAGCTCGGAGGCCTGCCGTACGCCGTGAACTGGTGAATGAAATGATTACCACATATCAGACGAGTGAACGACAGGCCTGTGAAGCATTCGGATGGGCAAGATCAACACAGCGTTATAAGAGTGTCGCTGATCCGCAAGATGCCCAGCGGATACGATTAAAAGATTTAGCGGGTGTTCGAATCAGTTACGAATATCGAAGATTCCATGTGATGCTCCAACGAGAAGGCTGGGCAGTAAACCATAAGAGTGTGTACTGAAGCAAAAACTAAATTACGCACTGGTGCATCATCATTAAGTTCATACAGCCACGGATCGATGAATTAGTCGCCAATACTTAAGTGCTTTATTAACTTGCGTGCATATTATTTTTTATCATTTACTTAGGCAT
>CAIJYD010000018.1 GCA_903824785.1 uncultured Bacteroidota bacterium | reverse complement strand
TGAACGCAGGTACCTGTTGTAGTAACCGTATAATTAAATGTGCCTGATACACTTGGTGTTCCTGTTATAGTGAAGGTTCCTCCTGAATATGATCCGGTTACCCCTGTAGGTAATCCGGTAACACCTGCTCCTGTGCCACCACCTGAAACTGCATAAGTTATATTGGTTATGGCATTGTTTATACACAAGGTTTGAGCATCTGTACCTCCTGCTGATGATAAAGCAATGGCTGCATTCGGATTAACTGTTATTGTTGCTGATGATCCTGTAAAACCAGCATTTCTCACGCAACTATTTGCTCCAGTAACTGAAACAAGTGTATATGTTGTGGTGCTTACAACAGGTGTTGTGAAGACAGCAAATGCTGTACCGCTAGTAACGAGATTAGCTGTACGGTCTGCTGTACCATCATTATAGATTACTGTATATGGACCCGTCCCTGCTGTTGCTGTCCAAGTTAATGTCCCTGCCCCTGTAGCGCAGTATGGTCCACTGGCTGTAAGGCTGCCCTGTGGCAGAGGATTAACTGTAATACTTGCTGACACAAAACAACCTGTCACAGGTAAAGTATATTTAATGACAGAAGAACCTCCTGAAACTCCTGTTACAATTCCTGTTACCGGATCAATTGTAGCCGTTGCAGGAGTACCACTGCTCCAGGTTCCTCCAGCTGTTAGATCTGCCAATGTGGTATTCGAGCCAGCACAAACGGGTGTGATTCCGGTTATTGATGCGGGTATCGGATTAATTGTCAGCCTCATCTGATCCTGACGTGCAGGACAGGCTCCAGAGCCAGTTGCAGTAAGAGTCAGATTTACAAATCCGGTGGCTATATCTGCAGTCCCTGGTATGTAGGTTGTATTCAGAGTGTTTACGTTCCCAAATGTGCCGTCCCCAGCTGTTGACCATGTACCTGCCGTAGCGGTGCGCAGCAGGCTTCCGGCCATCGTAGCAGAATTATTGGCACAAATATTTTGGTCCGGACCTGCATCTGCTATTGGGCCATCAACTATTTTAATGTATGCATAATGTGTTATTGGGGGGAATGTCTCGAAAATATCATAAGGGTTACAGGGATTCCAGTTATCAATCTTAATCTCAAATATCTGCCCAACAGCATCAGTACCCAGGTTTGCCGTATGGCTGAAAACCTGTGTGCTTGCCCAGCCGCTTGGTGCTGGCACCCCAGTAAGTCTGATTGAATCATAAGTAACCACATTATCAACAAATGGGAGTGTCCGTGCGATTCCATTTATCAGGACGCTTGGAATTCTAGATCCTGCAGCATTATTTGTCCCATAAGTAAACCGGATGTTTCTCTGACCTTTATTTGAAAAAGTAGGTTGGGCAAGAGGATTGCAGTTAAAATAGGTCGCATCAGTGAATAAATGTGTAAAGTCCTGTCCAATACATACTTTTATTGTATCGGCATTAAATTTCAACAAGCCATCTCCGAGATTGTCTTTGGCATGGTTCTGAAAAGTATTATTCTTCGTCAGACCTCCTCCAAAACACCATGCAACTCCAGGAATACCTGGAAATATAGATATATTCCAATAGCAAACAGAGGGGTTGTCTGGGAATGTATGGTCAAAATTCCCTTGAAATTTACCTGACCCCGGTGACGATTCTGTAAGAAGCAGGGACGTAACTCCAGAACCATCATTCCATACAGTTTGTGTATATATCTGATTGGTATAATGAATACTATTTACATAATTTGATAAAAAATAATAAGTCGTAAAGAACATTACTCGTACAGGAGCACATATCTCAGTAAGAGTCTGGCTGAAATCATATTTTGATAAATTAAAAGCATTGCAGTCAATAATAAGATTATTAACGGCTGTAACCGGGGCAAATATTACAACTTCGCCGCTGGCGCCGCCAAGTTTCGGAACTGCAGTAGACAATCCATTATCATAACCAACCAATACACTATTTCTGTTGGCATAAGTTATCGCAGCTGCAAGTTGAAATTGAATAATTGAATTATCGACCGGATCCAGTACAGGCAATGAAAAAACAACACCAACTCCTCCAACTGTTATGGTCCAACCACTCTTATCTCCAAGGTTTGTTATATTCTCACTAAACTTGATCTTTATTATTCTTTGTGCAAGATCAGTAAATGTTATTGGATAGCTGTTACTTGCCGGAATTGTAGGGATCAATGTGGGTTGTGCCAAAGCCGATCCTATACTTAATAGCAGCACGAATATGAGGATAAAAAACTTATATGTTTTTCTATACCTGATATATTTTAATCCAGAAAGTAATAGTCTGTCCATTTCAGGTTGTTTTAGTTATAAAGTGTAAAGTAGCAAATAAGGTTCTCCTTCGTTAACGCTATGGAATATAATACTAAAAACAAGACTGTAATTTAATAATAAAGGTTGCATGATTCTATCCGAGAAAATGAAGCGACAAGGCGCCGGGAATAAAGTAAGAAAAAAGTCTTCTGCTGAGACAAAAGTTGACAAGAAGCAAACTTTAACTGGCCCCTTATTAAGCCTGCTCTTATCGCAGGAATGTTTTTAACCCCAACTCATATTTAGCAGAGGCTAATTTGTTTTTTGAGCTATAATTTTCATAAAGGGATAAATACTAGGGATAATAATCCCATAATTCTTACTTGAACCGATCCTGATAGCCCGGATTCTCCTTCATAACCTTCGCACTCCCAGGATAGTTTTCAATAAACCAGACCAAAAAGGCTGTTGCATCAATTTTTTCCGAAAGCATTTTTTGACGACGGAATTGATAGGTCTCTTTTAGGTGAGGTTTATTAAGTAATTCCATAACTTTCTCTATTACTCCATCCGAAGAACGAAAGCCATGGATAAGTTGATACTTGTCTTCCTGTTCCCGAAGGGTACCTGCATCCAATGAATTGACATAAATTGCAGGAGTGCCCAACATGGCACATTCAGAAGCCATCGTTGCCCCTTCTGTTACAAGCAGAGTAGCCAATTTCATAACACAATGAATTTGATCCGGAGAGATTTTTAACAGATACTTTTCAAAAAACGTATCAGAAATTTCAGACTCCGCAGAAATAAATATTTTATACCCCTTTTTAAATAATAGATTAACCAACAGCCTTTTTGTTGATTGATCCAAACCGATGTGTCCAATGTCGTGATTTGCTTTCCATGATACAAATCGTAACAAAACGAATTCTTCACTTTCCGAAAGACCTAAAAGTGTTAAAACGTCCTTATCAACGTTTAGGTGATTTGGATGAAGGTAAAAAAGCTCCGGAAAGCTATTGAAGCGTATCTGGTTTTCTCCGAAGTCTTTCTTAAAACATGATGGATTCAGAAATGTTTTAGAAAAGGATTTATAAAATAAATGCCCGAACCGGGCATGCTCTGTATCATCAAGTACGACATGAGGTTTTCGTAATATCCACGCTGTTTGTGCGGCATAAGGTGAAGCAAAACTGACGAAAATATCTGGCCTGAACCTAATAGCTTTTATTAATAATTTTACATCGGCAGTAACCATATAAAGTAATTTCCCTAAAATGCCATCCCTCCCACTTCCTCTATTGTAATAAGGAATATTATACTTGCCGAGCAGATTAAAAATAATTGAACGGCATCGTGCTGAAACAAAAATAATATTTCCTCTAGACTCCATTATTCTTATAAAATTCTTAAAATAATGAACATGTGCAGGATGACCGAGGTCGATAAAAATTTTCATATTAATTAATAGTTCCTTATTTTGAGGAGTTCTTAATGTACATATCCTAAATACTTCTTCCAACTATAATTACCTTAGGCACTTACTTTCTGTTCTGCATTTCAATTAAAATAGAAGGAGTGAAAGGAAGAACTTTCTTAAGACTTGATATAGATAAATTGTTAAACATTTTTAATAGAAACATATAGGACGGGTAGTCGGAATAAAATTTGTTTGGTTTTAGGAAACAGTCCTCAAATTCGGTGTAGGTCATTTCAAGTTTTTTCAAAACATAATCCTTATCGTATTGCATCTCACTTGCACCATAAGGATCATTTTTTAATTCCACTAAAGCCTGATCTCGTGAAATTTCTCCGTTAATTACAAGGGCTGAGAGTGTTATTACCCGTTTGTCAATTCCAAATTTTTGCGGGAGCCAGTAGGAAATGGCGAATCTGGTAAATATATTTTCATGATGATGACCTCCGTAATATTCCCATCCAAACTCTTTATTAAGGAATTCCTGAGCTTTCCCTTTTTCATAATCTAAATAATAATATGGCCTCAGCATTTTTATTTTTTTAAGATAACCAAACCTGACAAATTGGAAGATTGTATAATATGGGAAAGACTTCAACTTTATTTTTTCAAATTTTTTCAATAGATATTTTAATTGTCTGGCGTCGGAATATGTCCATTCCGTTGGTTGTTTACCTTCAGTCCGAAAATCACTTCCATTCAGAATATAATTTACCCCTTCCCTCTCGGCAACCTGATATAAAGATGCTTTAATTGCTAGATCAGTTGGCCCGTCAATCCACGGCAATGAAGCTTTAATATAAGATCTGAGAACTGCCTTTACTTCCTCATATTCTATAACAAATGTTTCAAGATCAATTTTTAATGCATTTGTTACCTTTTTGATATTTTCTACTGCGGTTTTACTATTGAAGCCATTATCTAGATTAACTGCAAGGGGTCTGAGACCATATTTTTTTACAAGATATAATAAATAACAACTATCTGTTCCTCCGCTTACGCCGACAATACAATCGTAACGCTTGTTTTTCCCATCTTTTTTAACCCTCCCAAGCCACTCTTCCCAATCAGCCATTCCTTTTTCTCCACGGGGATAAAGTTGAATAAACTTCTTAAACATTTTAGCATAATTGGAAACTCCATTCTCATCGAATTCAATTCCCGGTACAGATTCATCCCACACACCAATAATACATTTCTGCCCCATCGCTAATACTATTTGAACAATTTTAGAATTTCCCCCCTCTCCGGGTAATTTATCAATACTGCACGCCTATCGCCATGAAAAACAAACATACTCCCCGCAGCTAATCCATTTAATGATACTGTTGAATTCAGAGCATCAAAGTGACCCATGTTACCTGCTCCCCCGAGAGCAACTACCGGAATCGAAATAGATTCAGAGATTTTTTTTATTAAATTTATGTCATATCCACTCATAGTTCCATCTTTGTCAACCGAGTGAATTATTATTTCCCCGGCACCTTTGTTCTCCATCTCTCTGGCATATTCTACCGGGCTTAAATGTACTGATTTTGTTCCTGCTTTTATCCACACTTTTTGGACACCCCAAAAGTCATTTTTAACATCAATACAAACTGTTATGGTTGAGGAACCAAAAGCATCAGCTGCATTTCTAATAAAATCCGGGTCCTCGCCGGCTATTGTGTTTAATATTACTTTTTCTGCCCCGGCTTTAAGTATCCTTCTTATATCTTCAATGTTTCTGATACCTCCTCCGACAGAAAACGGCATATTCGCCTCTTCTCCAACATTCTTAACAAAATCTACAGATATGGTTCTTTTCTCTTTTGTTGCCAGGATATCTATAAATGCAAGCTCATCGGCTTTCAAATCATTTAAAATTCGCACTGCATTAATCGGATCACCAATATATCTGTGATCCTTAAATCTAACTGACTTTACTAGTCCCTTATTCTGCAACAACAAAACAGGGATGACGCGGGGTCTATACATTTAAGATGAAAAATAAGACAAAAGACAAAAGTATAAAGACAAAAGTTTGGGACTAACAGGTTATTCTCGTGATTTTTGCACGATGGAACCAAGGATTTTCTTTAGTTCAGTTGATTCGTTAATGAGGGAATCAAGATCAGATGCATTTACTTCAGGAACAGTTCTTTTAATAATTCTTAACCAGTAATTTGATTCTCACATCTCTCTGAGCGAAATTCTGACTTTATTTGTAAAATCTGCCTTAGATGAGCCTGCTTGAGATTCCTCATAATTGGCGCCTGAAGAACAGGCGCTTTTAGATAATTGTGTTCTAATAGTTTTATTTTCAGGAGAATAAGATAAGACCTTCAAAAATTCTATTACTTTAATAGCAAATTCAAACAACCTTTCACATAAATCATTTTTGCTTTCCCATCGCTACAAACTGGCTCCGTCGCTAAAATTTGCCCACCGGGCAAATTCTTAACGCTAGGCCCTACTTTTATCTTTTTATTTTTGTCTCTTGTCTTCTTTAAAGCTCTACAAAATTTCTCAGCATCATCTCCCCAACATCATGACTCTTTTCAGGATGAAACTGAACACCAAATAAATTGTTTTTTTGAATTGCTGAAGCAAAGACGTAGTCGTAAATAGTTTCTGCCACAATATCTTCTTTATCATTGCAATGAATGTGATAGCTGTGGACAAAACAGAATTCTGAATCAGAGTTTATTCCTTCAAAAAGTAATGAATCTTTAACCTGCATAATTGTATTCCACCCCGTATGTGGAACTTTATATTTTATTGAGTCTGAAACGTTGAATCTCACAATATTTGCATCGAACCACCCGAATCCTGCTGAATTCCCCTCCTCACTGTACTTTGCCATAAGTTGCATCCCCAGACAAATTCCTAATATCGGCCTTTTTTCTAAAAGAACCTGTTCAGAGAGCAGAGCCCATAAACCACGGATTTTAATCTCTGATACTGCTTTTGCGAAATGTCCCACTCCCGGCAGAATTATTTTATCACTTTTTCTGATCACCTCTGCATCTGATGTAATGACAGATGATGCCCCAACCTTATCAAGTTTCCTTTTAACAGAACCAAGATTACCCATACCGTAGTCGATAATTGCTATCATAGGAGAGTGTACTTCGAGTTCTTATAGAGCTTAAAAATTATTTTATTTTAGATTGAAACCTATTGAGGTAAAAATTTCAAGAAGTTAATATACTTCTATAACGTAAAGAGTTCCTCTGAACTACTATTTTATCCATTTGTTTCTTATTAATATTATAACCAAAATACGGTTTCATTGGATTTATTTCGGAAATTAATTTCTTTCTGGAGAAATCGGCTTTACTTCTTGTCCTGTGTGCATCTTGATGGTTAGCCCCAATGCTCGTTCCGATTTTGTAAATTGATTCCTGATAACTTTACTTTCAGGGATATATGTTAATAAGGCAGATAAGCTGATATGACTTTATGCAAACTTCGGGGTCCTATTTTCCAATTGTTTATCAAATTCTTTATTGTCTATAACTTAAACCCTTTATTACTCCAAGTACTTTAAATACTTTTATCTATAAACTTCCTGAACCATAACTCCAGATGGATCCATTTCCAAAATTCTGGATTGAATTTATTATACTTTTTAAGGGCCTGAAATTCCTTCCCACACTGTTTAGCATCAAAATAACCCCTTTCACAAAAAGATTTAGATTCAATAACATCTTCCAGGATAGTCTGGAGTTTCTTGTTCTTAAACCAGTCCGATTCGGGAGTGGAAAAACCCACTTTATCTTTCCTCATCCTGATTTTTTCGGGTAAAATCCCTTTCATGGCATTTCGCATAATCACTTTTGTGTACCCACTTTTAATGTAGTTGTCTGTTGGAATGGATAATGTTTTTTCTACTAAATTATGGTCGAGAAAGGGGAAACGTGTTTCAAGGGAAAACTGCATTCCTGATTTATCGGCCCATAAAAGGTTGTGTTCAAACTTATATTCAAAATGATTTATTAAAAACCCCTTCAGGTTCTTTGATTTATAGAAATCATCAAACAATGCGTTTGTTGAATTGTAAAAAGTATTATAAAATCCTTCATTAATAAAATCATGATTTTTGAAATGCCGCAGGGAGCGAGGATTCAAAGAAAAAGCCAAAGTTTTAATTCCATATAAAGATTTATGAGTTCTTATATATTGAAATATTTCATTCAGGAACTTTCCCCAAGAATTGGTATTAATAAGATCCCTAAAATAGTATCCATAAAAATAATGATAGCCCGCCATCAATTCATCGGCTCCCTGACCATTTAAAAGAACAGTACAGTGCTTTTTTGCAAGTTCCATTACTTTGTATTCTGCATAAATTGAGGTTGTAGGGACTGGTTCAGAAAGGGAAGCAATTAAATTGTTTAAGTCCTCCAATAAAGAATCGTCAGTTGGAAATGCGTAATGGATTTTTAGGTTTTTCTCCCTGAATTCTGAGATATACTCCGTCTCGTCGCCCTTCTGACCCTTCTGGTAAACAGCCGAAAAGGAATGTAAGTCGACATCTCGTCTATTGTTCAGAACAAGAGATGTTATAGATGAAGAATCCAACCCTCCGCTAAGGCATGTCCCTACAGGAACATCACTTCTTAACTGAAGTTCTATAGAACTCTTCAGTTCTTCGAGAAAATCTTTTTCTTTAAATTCTAAGGCTTGATAATGGGATATCTGATCAGGCAGGCTATACCAGCGAATATTTTTAAGAATTCCTGATTTTACTGTTAGTTTTTCCCCATGCTGAAGTTTCACGATATTTTTAAAGAAAGTCTTTTCACTATGATTGGTTCGGTTAAAAACCAGATAATCGAAAATAGCACTATCTTCAGGTTCCTTTTTATGATCAGCAATAGTTAGCAATGGAGGGATATCTGAGGCGAACAGGAATTGATCCTGATCGTAATAGTAGTAAAATGGCTTAATTCCAAAACGGTCGCGTGCTGCAAAAATATTGTTGGTAAAAGTATCCAATACTGCAAACGCAAACATCCCGTTCAGCCTCTCGAGACAATCCTCTCCCCAATTTATATAACAATTCAGCAAGACTTCGGTATCCGAACCTGATCTGAACATGTAGCCCTTTTTCTTAAGTTCTTCACGCAACTCAATATAATTATAGATTTCCCCGTTGAGCATTATAACGTATCTCTTATCAGTAGAAACCATTGGCTGGTGACCTGCCATCGATAGGTCAATAATGCTTAAACGTACAAATCCAAAACCAATATAATCTTTAATGAAAATCCCGTCATCATCCGGTCCCCGATGCTTCATAGAAAACATCATTCTGCGGATCGAAGATTCGGATACTGGTCTTTTATTAAGGTTAATTATGCCGCAGATTCCACACATACTTTATTGTTTTGCATCACTCTTCATCAAAGAGTTAAATGTTCCAGCTTCGAGGTTTAAGGGATGAAGAGCTGAAAAGAGTAATTGTTTAATAGTAGAGAAGTTTTTATGTTGAGTCATTGCGCCAGTTATTCTACCCAACCCAACATCTTCAGTTTTTTCCCGGAGTTAGTTATAATATTATATTGTTTTGATATTTCAATGGCGTTTCGTGAAAACTCAGACCACCTATCTGAATTTTTTCTAAACTTAGCTATTGCATCTACAATTCCAACCACACTCCTTTCTTCAATCAGATACCCATTGTAATCATTAATACAGATCTCAGGGATTCCGGATATATTGGTGCTGATTATTGGTACACCATAACTGACAGCTTCCATAAGTACAACAGGCAGGCCATCCGTTTCTATACCTTTTGATATTGAAGGAAGGATAAAAACATCAAGATCACGGAAGAACAAATCTTTCTCTTTATTTTTAATTAGCCCATGAAACTTCATATTATCAGAAAGATTATTTTCCTCAATATAGGATTCCATTTCATTTCTTAGCGGACCGTCACCGGCAATGTGCAGAATAAAAGAAAGATCCGATTTCTTAAGTTCTTTGATAGCAGACAACAAATAAAATATCCCCTTCATTTCGACAAAATAGCTTAAAAACCCGATTCTGAGAACGGCGGATGTTTCCGGTGATTCTGTTATCATGGGAGGAAAAACACCGAGGGGGGAGTAGATTACTTTGGATTTATCCTTTATCTTATAATTAGTCAGGACATAATTTATATTAAAATTACTGATGCTGAATACCTTGGTTGCATTATCAACTAATATATTGAACCATTTGTTTTTAACATAGATATCGTATGCATGAAAAGTTAATGAGTATGTTACGCTGGTTTTGAAATATTCTTTAAGCATTAGCCCAAGAATAGCTGATTGTGTCGCAAACTGGCAATGCAGATCTGTACTATTCTTTTTAATTGCTTCAAGATCTGTCCTTAAGAAATATCCCAGGCTCTTTACCCCATAAACAAAGGAATGTAAGTTAAAGAAGCATTTTAAATATCTGATTGTAAAAAAGAAACAAAAGAATATTTTGGAAATAGACAAGCTATTCCTATCCTTTAGATAAATAATGGCTGTCGCCTTCTCTTCCAGTAATCTTATTTTATCGTCATAAAAAGCTTCCTGCTTTCTTAAAAACAGGACACTGAATTTTGTCTGTCCTGCAAAAGCAACCAACTCATCCATCATCCAGGCACCGGTGTTCTTTATGATATAGAATTTCTGCATGAGAAAGTTTGGAGTGTATTAAAGTTTGGCTTAACGAAAGTTGATTGTACTTTCTAATAATCCTAACAAATATGGTTTCAGTTTAGTATTTACAATCTTATCCCAGGTATGAGTTTCAACTGATTCCCTTATTTCAGAAGAGTTATATAAATTTCTTTGATTATAAATGCTCTTCAGTCCGTTACAGAAAGCTTCCGGGGAATCGTTTATCAAAACTCCGTTGGTACTATTAATAATCAACCTGTTTTCATAAGTATTTGTGGCAATAACAGCCATCCCGGAAAGCATATATTCAAATAGCTTGGTTACAGGTTGGTGCTCAAAGTAAGATGTAATCGGAACATAGGTAACCCCAATATTAGATGAGTCAAAAAAGGGTTTCAGATCAGTATACCTTTTCCGCCCAATAAAGTGAACGGTATCATTCAATCCAAGTTTTTCAATGATCTTCGTAAGTTTATCTTCATCATGGGCTTTTCCAAAACCTATTATATTATAAGAAACTTTGGATGACAACTCTTTATTGTCATATAAAAAAAGGGCAACTCCTTCAATGGTTTGATGTATGTTGCGAGAGTTAAATGCACCAACATAAAGCAAATCTATACGATCAAAACTATGAGTCTGGTTAGAAATAACATCTGCCCCAAGTGGTAAAATGTGCGTTTTGGCTTTACTCAACACTAAAATATCTCTTAGTCCTTCAGAAATAACACTAATATGACGAAAAAACAAAGCATCACCCCGGATGAAAACATTATTCAACCATCTCCTGAAAGTATTCGCACTTAAGTCTCCAGTTCTATAATCCAATATTTTTACTTCTGCTCTGGCAAAAAGACCTATAACAAAACAAAACTTAAACTGGATTGTAAACAGGATGTCGAACTTTTCAATAAAGGATAATCGAACCAAAAAAGAAAAAAAACGAATTAGACGTTTTATTTTACCAATATTGTATGGCATATAAATCACATTTACACCAGCCAAGCCTACTCGCTCCAAGCCTTGGTCAAAACATAAATAAGTCAAATCAAAACTAACCCGGAGGTGTTCACAGTACTTATAACTATCGGTGTGATACCCGAATTGATTAGGGTATACTATTAAAATCTTATGCACTTGAATACAATTTAAAAACATTTATTCTGCTGGCAATTTTTTGTCTTTTTCATGAGGAAATAATGTTCTTCACAAGGCGTGCTGGTATTATAGGGAGGTCACTCTCACTAAACGTTTTTAACCACAACAAGAGGAGTGGATTTTTCCCAAATTAAATTCGAATATAGAATCATATAGATAAATAAAAAAGACAATGCCGGTTCTCGTAATATATGACCAGTATATAAAAAATACTCCCAGCAAAAGATCCCTATTAGTATATAACGTATGCGGTTATTCTTGATCTGAACCAGAAAACTAATAACATATAGAAGAGTAACGAATACCCCCAAAAAACCAAATACTACATAAGATTGGATAAAACCAGAAGCAGAACCTATACTGTTAATATTCAGCATCTCTTTTAAATATTGATCATCTATTGGGGCATCAACGTACATAAGGGTTAAACCATACCCAATCCAATCTTCCTTTGTTAAATTCCATGTCAAAAGATTTCTGAATAAGCTTATTGAAGCACCTCCTCTCCCAACACCTGTTTTTGTCTCAGAGTAATCTTCTTCTTTACCAAAAGAATACTCCTTGGTATAATCAAGAACATATCCCAGGTCAAAATTGCCCCATAATTTCTTTTCTTTGTTAAGGGTTGGATTTAAACGAACCCCTAAATAAAAAATCAGCGGTATTAGTAATGCAGATATTAATAGTAATCGTAGTGGCACCTTTCTTTTTTGAACATAAAACATAAACAAACCAATAACTATTGGCATCATAAACCAGAGAGCTCGTTTATAGTTTACAAAACCAATAAATAACAGCCCTAAAATAAAAACCCAATCTTTTTTCACAAATTTCCCCTCTCGATACATCCAGAGGAATATAAAAGCCAACAGAGGAAAGATTGCAGCATAAGAACCACCGGAAAAAGATAATGATCCAACAATGCTTTCCATCGGACCCGTTATTATAATCTTTACTATAGATAAAATAATTTGAACCAGAATTAAAAAATAAAACAATTGATTCATTTTCTCGCGAAAGAGGGGGTTTGGCATTTTCTTTCGAAGAATTAAAAAAAATATATATAGCAGAAAATAACGGGAATACTGACTAAAAAGAAGATTGAAGCCGTCACCATTATAAAATGAGGTCAGAAGGAAAACTACTGAAAACAAAAAAAAGCTAAATGTTAAAAATGGGTGCTTTGAGATTAAACTTAATGAATTAGTTTTTTGAGCTAGATATAATCCAAATAAAACAGTAAGTATTCTATATGCATTTTGAATCTCCTTTCCAAGATACACAAATAAACCTAAAAAAAATGTAAATACAACCAAAACGAATAAGCCATTATTTCGATACCTATATAATGAATAAATAAAAACAATAAATACAATAAGATAAAATAATTGAATCCTCTCTGCAGAAACATCCCATATTGAATTCATTGATTAATTTGCTACGATATATTTTTTATGGAAGACTTAATTTATCATTATAATATCATCCCCATTCTTAACTTAAAATCAAATAAGTATCAACAAGCAGTTTTGTCTGGGTTTTAATATTAAACCTTTCCTCAAAGATTTTAAACGATTCTTTACCCATTCTTTGCTGTAACTGTTTATTGGGTATCAACTTTATCAGGATTTCAGCCAATTCTTCTGTTGATTCTTGAGAAATCAAGTAACCATTAATATTATGATGAATAATTTCAGGAATTCCTCCCACCCGGGTCCCTAAAACAGGTAGAGATTGTGAGCAGGCCTCCATAATTGCAACAGGCAATCCTTCCATTCGCGAAGGATGCACATAAATATCAAAGGCAGATAATATTTCACTAATATCATTCCGATGTCCAAGCCACAAAAATTCATTCTCGAGTTGGAGTTCTTTGACTTGTTTATATAGGTTCTCCCTGTATAAAATGTTCTCGGTTCTTTCTACACGCAATCCTCCAATATGACAGAACTTAAAATCCTTAAGGTTGAGTTTGTTTTTAAGAATATCAACAGCTTTAATCAGGATTTCCAAACCTTTAATAGGTTCAACTGCGGATATATTACACAACAAAAAATCATCTTCTGGTAAAGAAAGTAGCCTTCTAAGTTGTGTTTTGGATTTTAAGTTTGTCTGCAAATTGACTCCCAGATAAAGACATTTTATTTTGGCTGAATCTGAACCGGAAAAAACACAAAATTGGGTTTTAATTGCTTCTGAAATGCAAATCACATTTTTTGAAGCAAATAATAAAAATCTATAGTACAATTTTAATAAGTGAATTTTAAGAACTCCTTTTTTCTTCCTATATTCCGCTAAGCTTAATAATGAAATTGTGGTGTGAAAAGAGATGAAATATCTTGAACCAAAAATCAACGATAAAACAGCAGTAAGTAATTGAATATAATTCTTAAAATGAGCATGAACAATAGCAGGTTTATATTTTATAAATAATTTCACAATGTCACGTAATATTGTTAATTTATTTTTTGTAGTAATAAACTCAATTATTACTGACTCTGAAATTAAGTCATCAATAATAGGCTGTACTTCTATAATATCACTAAATACAAAAACAGAATTATACCCTCTTGATTTTAATACCTTTGATAATTCCAAATTGTATTTATCAAACCCGGAATATATGCGCGGAGAGTAACAAATAAACTGAATAACTATTTTGCTATTCGACATAGCTTTCTTAAATGATAATATATTTTGTCCCTTAACTTATCTTTAAAAGTTCCCCAACTTAAGTTCCATAAATGTATTGCATAAGTGTTTCCAGTTCGGAATTGCAAGAATTTTCGAATATTTTCTTTCTCTTCGAATGGAAACGGATAGAAGTAGTCATACGGATATACGCAGATATCCTTTTTTAACAGATATTCAAAATAATATTTACTAACAATAAGAGGAACTACCAAAAAGGGAATAGACTCAATATCAAAGTGCAACTTTTCATAATTTTTAATAACGATTCCCATGAATGGATGCCTAGGAATAGATCCAATCACACCACAACTTATTATCGTTTCCTGATTTGTTTCCCATCCAAAAAAAACTGTATTGTCTATTAGATCGTCGAAACTTTTTACTACGAACATATCTGTATCGAGATAAATTCCACCATAATGATACAAAGCCCAAAAACGGACATAATCACTGACGAAGGCATATTTCTTTGCTTCATAGGCTTGCCGTACAAATGGTATATGCATTGGAGAATTTTCCTCATTCCACAAATACAACTTATAGTCATAAAGTTGTTCTCTCCATGTTTTTAGACACTTTACAACTAATGAAGGTAGTGGTTTAGGGCCGTACCAACAGTAATGAATTTGTTTAGGGATCATACCTTTTCTTGAGTTTTTCATACTCTTTAGCACACTTGGCTATTAGACGCAGAAAAAAGTAAGTAAATTTATAGCGTAATGCCGGCTTTAAGAAATTATAGGCTTCAAAATGCCTGTAATCAGCTAATATCATGGAAGGAATATTTGTTTCAAGCACATGATTCCGTTCATTCTTTGTAATGCTCCCCGCACTATTACTTACTCCATCGTTATCAAAACAGGCTATGTCCACATCAACAAATCGATAACTAACCGTGGCGAGACCAATAGTTTTAAGAAAAAACTCCCAATCTGATACAATTCTCAAATTTTCATTGTATAAACCAAATGTCTCAAATAGACTCCTTTTAATAAAAGCAGATTGGTGTTTAACAACGTTGCTATTGTACAAATCTAAGAAAGTCAACTCATTCTTTCCAAGTATTTTTCCAAAAGGAATCTCATTTAAACATACTACAAGATTTCCAAAGACTATATTTTCAGAAGGGTTTTTAGAAAAAACTTCTTCAAGAACTGTTGAAGAAACTAAGTAATCCCCCGAATTGAGAAAAAAGCAGTATTCTCCTAATGCCCTGGTAATACCTTTATTCATTGCATGGTAAATCCCTTTATCCAATTCACTAATCCATTGTAAGGGCATGTTATTATTCATTTTTGAATTTGATGCCTCTTTTTTGAATTTCAAGTTTTCAAATTCCTTAATTACCTCCACACTCCCGTCAGCACTTCCTCCATCAATAACAATGTATTCAAAATCAGTAAATGTTTGCTCTAAAACACTGTTCAGCGTTTGTCTTAAACCAATAGCATTATTGAAATTAATTGTGATTACAGATAACCTTGGATTCATTTATCCTTAGGTAATTTATGTGTTTAAAGTCTAATTTTGCAAAATGTTCCTAACTATACCCTTTATAAATAAATATCAAATTATGATAAAAGTGAATTGAAACAATACTCTTTTCCAAAGAAGTTGGCTGATAACCCGGGATACTATATTCTTTATAATTAAGAGAGTCCGTTAGTTTCTTAAGGGCACCTCTAAATACTATTTTTTCGATGCCGTTGTTTAAAACAAATATAATGTTTAGGTTTCTAAAAACCTAATTTTACCCCCCCCTAATTTTTATTTAATTAAATATCAGGTATTTACAAAATTACGTCTTTCACGT
>CAIJYD010000017.1 GCA_903824785.1 uncultured Bacteroidota bacterium | reverse complement strand
GTTCAGGTGTTGCAAGGCTCCCCCCTGGGGATCACCGAAGGTAATCCCGGAGATTATTTAAATGCTCCAGAGCTGTGGATTTTAAAGAGATTCCAAAGAAAGCTTGCTTTATGAAGGAACTTAGGAAACAAAAATATTAGGTGTGTCAAAGGCCATTCTTCTATTTTTTAATTATGTTCGTTTCTTTTGCTCCTCCAAAAGAAATGAACCAAAGAAAAGGAGGCCGGAAAAGACAACCTTGCCATTTTTTTCCGCTCGCTACACAAGGCCATATTGGCGCCACAAAAAAGGGCGAGGTTCACACCTTTTCCGGATTGCCCCCGCACATTCTAAAATCACCGAAGGGAATCCCCACTTTATGCAAAGCTTTGATGTCTTAGGCTAAAGCCAACAGGATATGAGGCTTCCCAAAATAAACTGATGCTACCGTTCATCATCAAATACCGCCAGTCAAATAATTTCAATTGGGGATTGAAATATTATTCTTATTTTAGCATTAATTATTCATACGGAGTTGGGGAACTATACCATTGAGGGATTCAAAATACATTTTACAATAGATTATTAATGAATCACATTGCTGTGAAAAGAGTAACAAATACTTCTTCATTTATCGTAATGAGGTGATGATGTGGTGATTAGCTGATTTGATGATTGTTAAAAAAATAAACACACATAAAATAAAAATAATTATGATTCAAAGAAATTACAATTCAAAAAAGAAATTTTCTTCCTTTTGCCTTTTGCCATCCCGATGGCTCCCGATAGCCTTTTGCTATTTGCTATTTACATTTTGCATTTTGCCTGACGCCTACTCCCAGCCTCAGAAGATGAGTTATCAGGCAGTAATACGCAATGCAAGCAATGCCTTGGTGGTAAGTACTCAGATCGGGATGCAGATAAGCATTCTGCAAGGGTCAGCAACAGGAACAGCCGTTTATGTTGAAACGCAGACACCAACAACAAATGCGAATGGATTGGCTAGTCTTGAAATAGGTAGTGGCTCGGTTGTTACTGGAACAATTGCTGGTATTGATTGGTCAACAGGTATATATTTCATTAAAACCGAAACAGATCCTGCCGGAAGTACAAGTTATACCATAACCAGCACAAGCCAGTTGTTAAGTGTCCCTTACGCCTTATATGCAAAAAATGCAGGGACAAGTGATGTACTCCAAAAACAGATAAATATGCTGAAAATATCTACGGCGGCAGGAGGAACTATAACGGATGTTGAAAATAATGTATATAACACTGTTAAAATAGGGACTCAAGTTTGGATGTCAGAGAATCTTAAAACAACTAAGTACAACGATGGCACTACAGCAATACCCAATATAACTGATAATACTGCATGGGCGGCGTTAACAACAGGAGCATATAGCTGGTATAATAATGATGTGACTAATAAAAATTCGTATGGTGCTTTATATAACTGGTATGCAGTCGATAATAATGCTGCTACAAAGGCAGCAAGCAATGGTGGTAAAAATGTATGTCCGACAGGCTGGCACGTGCCTACAGATGCTGAATGGACTACATTAACAACCTATCTCACAAACAGCGGTTATGGTTATGGTGGCAGCGGTAGCAACATAGGTAAATCAATCGCAGCAACATCGGGTTGGACAGCATCTGAAACAGCAGGTACAATTGGTAACGATCAGGCGAGTAACAACAGCAGTGGTTTCGCAGGGTTTCCGGATGGCTCCCGTAACTACACTGGAACGTACAGCAGCATTGGCACCAGCGGGTTCTGGTGGAGTTCTACTGAGGCCTACTATCGGGCCATGACCTTCAGGTACAGCAATGTAAGCAGCTACAGCACCAGTAAGGGTTATGGCTTCTCTGTTCGTTGTTTGCGAGATTAAGCTCTCTGCGCCGACCAAGGGCAAGGAAATCGACTATCGGGATTTAACCGGAAGGACTACCAAGCATACCATTAAGAGCAAAATTGACATCTACAAAATCATGTTCAACACATTTAAAATTAAATAGAATGGAAGCAACATTTTCATCAATCCCAGAGGCAAGGAATCCATTAAAAATGATTCTTATTGTTTCTTTATCAGCTTTCCTTTTCGGAGTAGCAATATGGTGGAGTAACCAGAAAAACAAAAGAAAAAATGGAAGTACCAGTATCTAAAGTTGCCTTGTATGCACGTGTTAGCACCTCTGACCAAACAGTAGAAAATCAAGTGCTTCGTCTTACTGAATTTGCAAATTTAAAAGGTTGGGAATTTGATGTATATTCTGAAACCATGTCTGCCAGAAAGACCAGACCGGTTAAAGCAGAATTACTTACTAAACTAAGAAACAAAGAATACGATGGGGTTTTAGTTTACAAGCTAGATCGATGGGCACGGTCATCAACCGAACTGATTCTGGAAATAACTGAACTTATTCAAAAAGGTATATCCTTTTACTCCTATTCAGAGAATCTCGATTTTTCTACCGCGGCAGGGAAATTACATTTTCAAATCCTAAGTGCCTTCTCAAGCTTCGAACGTGAAATAATTAGGGAAAGGACGATTGAAGGCCTCTACCGAGCAAAAAATAGCGGAAAAATACTTGGACGGCCAAAGGGTTCAAAAGACAAATCAAGGCGTAGGCGTAGCGGTTATTTACTCCGAATGGCTGGTCAACGACAGAAGGCAGATCAGGCAAAAGGCCAGCATAAAAGTATTGATGAATATATACGGTAATGGGGATGATTAAAAGAACGGTAAAAGGAACGGTAAGCGGTACGATAAAAAGAACGGTAACTTATGTCAATCAACATTCCTTAAGCACTTGTTTATGAAATATATACTAAATTTTCCAAACGATAAACGTAACGGTAAACAGAACGCTAAGAAGTGCGCTTATTGTGACGGTAATTTTTATGCTATAAGAGATACTGCAATATACTGTTCCGATAGCTGTAAGAAACAGTTCAATCTGGAGAAAATAAGAACCAGAAATGGTACTCTCATGATCCAAACAAAGGGGTAAGATTGCCTTTAGGAACTGTGACATCATGGGAGATGCTAGAAGACAAATTGTTATTTTCAGGTGAGCTGACGTCAATACACGCTGAATTAGTTGTCTATGTATCGCCGGAGCAGTTAACAAAAGAGAAAGAATACATTAAAACCCTTAACCCGTTTTCTGAAACTCAAGAATGGTCGAATTCATCGGTTCAAATATTTACAGACACTAATTTTATTGAAATATTCCGGATTTTACCAGCTGTTTACAAACTTTATGTATGGCCTTGGAGTGTGGATAATGAGAAGCCATTTATCTAACCAAAAAGTATTCTGTTTTTTTCCATTATAGCCATTCTACGCTATAACGCGGTGGTTTCAAAAGTTGCAGAAAGAAAAATTCCTAAGAGATTTTGGCCGGAAAATGGAACTTAAAACCTCCGGAACTTCTATTTTGCTTTCATTTTATTTCCTTTAGCATCGTGTGTTAGTTCTGCAAGTCCAAGTGCTTCCATTAATGGCGGAATGTACATTCCAAATCGTCCACGAAGTCCTTTTTTAAGGCCATACCATCCACCTACAGGATTGTTTTCTTCTCGTCCCCATGCTTCAACTGTCCCTTCTTTTGCAGGTTTTTGTTCGTCTGCACTTCCAAGTTCCATCCAGTCTCCGTGGTCTTTAAGCATCTTATGCAGGTCTTTTAAACAGTCAATGTTATAAAGCAAAACTGTTTTACCAACAGTGCAAACTAAAACGTCTTTGCTGTCCTTTTGGTCAACGTGCATTGTATATTCACTTGTCAATGGCGGTGTTTTTAATACCATTGGCTTTTCTTTAGTTCCAATTTTGTATGCCATATTATTTCTGTATTTTAATATAAAACACTTTTCATTTCAAAATGTTTAGTTCACTCATAGCATATAACGGCGGAGGCTATATGCAGTAAGGGATTGCGGGCTACTTTCCTGTCCACATACACTGAAGTTTGAGCGGGGCAGAATGCTCGAATACCATGGAAACCCTTATTGCCCGCTACACTTTGTTACCCAATGTAATTAATCCAATCAATAGAATTTTATCGCAAATTTTGAAGGTTTCCATATAAATATAAAAACCTATTATAATTGCTTACCGTTAATAACGCATTGAGTTTTCAGCCATTTTTGTCATAACCTCATTTTCAAAGTTGTAAAGTTTTACCAAAGTCTGAGAAGAAACATCCACGCTTTGTGGCGTGATGACTACAAAATTCATGGTGGTTTTTCCCGGATTGTGGTCAATCCATGTTCCTGAATTAGCATAAATACATTTGTTATTATCAATATTTTTAGGCGCACCAATTTTTGGATCGTGGGTATGACCAAATACAACAATTCTTTTATCCGAGTTAGGGTTCAGAAAGTACTGTAATTTTGCCAGATAGTCGGTATAGGTAGCTGAATTAACCGAATCGATTGCTTCAGCAGTTGTAATATGAATTGGAACATTATTGCGGGTTTGTCGTGCCTCCCAATTATCCTGAATTCCATTATAGAGATTCACATCTATTACTCCGCCTGGAGCTGATTGATAAGGAGCAAGATCGTTAACTGAATAACTACCCTTGAATCCATCAACATTTGCAAGAATGATTTTTTCATTAAATTTATTTTTAATAGGGAACAGCTTGACTGCCATTTCCCATGTCTTCCAATATCGGAATAATAGATCCTGACTTTCACCCCCTGAAATGTTTTGTGTTACAACGGGTAATTTTTCTCCCACCGATAGACGACCTTGTGTCACATAGAGTGCGCCTATTCTGGTAAAAAAATAACCCGGAGGCAATATGGTGCCAGGGGCAATAACCTGATTTGAAATCGGGTCAGGTGCACAGAAGAAATTATAGCGGTGACTATGCTCAATAGCTATTTTAGGATAGTCAACTGGGGAGTAGGTGCCTAAACCAAGTTTCTGATCACGTGCCTGATTTATCCCCGGAAGGATTAGGTCAACACTTGCTTCCGCTATAGTTAAATCGTGATTTCCAGGCACATAAGTTACTAAGATTTTACCTTCTTGAATTATACTGTTCATTGCATCAAATACGCCTTTGTTGGCTGTAGCAATACGCCGTACAAAATCAGCCTGATCTTTTCCCTGGTAGGTGTTGACAGTAGCCGGTACAAACCATTCATCAAGCAGGTCTCCTGCGATAACAAGTTCTTTGACATTGGGAGCTGCTTTTAGCTGTTTAAGCAATTTTTCAAGAGGCCCAAGGTTAACCTTGCATTCGGCATACTGAAGATCTGCACCAAGGTGCAAATCGCTTATCACAACGATTATATTCCTTTCATTCCCGCCATTACTAAATGGATCTATTCCATTATCTGTTGAATCTGACTTATTGCATGATACAAATCCACTTAAGAATAGCATCACTAAAAATACACTCAATGATCTCATAATCCTTTTCATAGAATACTAGTTTTGTGTTTTTTCCTACTCGTAAAGCTTTTCGGAGTCCGCTCGTTTTTAAATGATTATCAGTCTTCATTTTCTTTTGACTCACACTTGTACTTTTTATCATTGGTTGTTCAGTCCTGTTTTTTATCGTGTTCTATTATTATTTCGGGTAAAACTTCAACTTTAAACCTTGTGCCTTTTGTGCTTAGTATAAGCTCAATAGTGATCGATCAAAGAATAGAATCAGCTTTTTTATATATTAACAGTGGATTGGAGCAGCCCTTATCCCTCTTGTGTATCAACTGTACCGGAAAGGATGGGACATCCAACTTATAGTTTGATAAAGGTTACTTTGCTTAAACGGCTACTGTAGCTCTGTTTGACTTCCCAGGTTGTTCCCCCGTTCACGGTTTTCAGGATCAATCCGCTCAGCGGCGGTATTGAGTTGCGTGAGACAGCCAATGCAAACTGGCTGTCCCATGCATCGATACCAAACATAAACATACTGTTATTGTCTGTTATCTGCGGAATCCAGACAGATCCCCCGTCATTGGTCAGATAGAATTGGTTATAATCAAAAGCTCCCCACCATGTTTCCTGGTTAAGCATGATCATGTCATTAATATCGGCTGCGCCTCCCCCTCCGCCTGATGGCACTGAATCATTTTTCCAGGTTATTCCTCCATCGGTACTGGCAATGTAGTGTGAAGCTCTGCCATAGATAACAATTGAGTTTTTGTAAGAAGTAACGCCAAGCCACATATTCCTGTTATAATCAGCTGAGGGAGAAATAGAATCCCATGTGGCTCCACCGTCTGTCGTACAGAAAATATATCCTCTTTCTTGGCCATTGCCCGCAACATAAACTTTCTGAGGAGTAATTGCCCATATTCCTTGCATATTCTGGTTGTGAAAGAAGGTTGGGTCAAACATGGTCCACGTATTTCCGTTATCAGTTGAGTTATAAACGGTTCCATAAGAACCACTGATCCATATATTGGTTTGGTTCACAATGCAAATAGAGCTCAGCCATGTATTCGGATTATTTGCAGGTGCCTGGACCTGAACCCAGTTCTTTCCGCCATCCAGCGTTTTCAGAATAACATTCCCGCTGCCGACTGCCCAAACGGTTTGGTCATCCACTGCCCAAATGTCAAGGACATGGATTCCATGCAATGAAGGATTGCTTTCTCCTTGCCTTTCCCAGTTTTCGCCGCCATCAGCCGAATAAAGAATCATGCCGTAGCCTGTGCTGTCAATACTGCCGGCAACCCAGGCACATTTTTCCCGTTCGGACGGAATCGAATCGTCCTCTTTTTTACAACAATTGAATACAATTGCCATCATTATCATGATGACCGAAAATAAAAATCCGAAGTATTTCATGTTATGCAAATTTGGTTCAATATTGTTTTATTGTCTTCGTAATCTCATTATGTTGGGTAACACCTCAATATACATAACCAGTTGTGTTTATTTCTGCCTTGGACATAACTGCTTTGTTTTGTAAACCATACTGTATGGAAGTGAGTCAATAAGCAAAAAGCCTTCCTTTGCCAGGCAATCATACGGTGTTTTTGAGGTTGGCCATTAAAGAATACTTTCCATATTGTATTAAATAGCTGCCCTTTTGGTTGTAAATAAAAGTACTTTGGGTTAGTGAGTGACCACGGAGATGCTTCACAAATCAATAGATATTTAATATCCCCATTAAATCGTTTCAAGATCTCATCCCAGGCTTCTTCGTTTTGGTTAAAAATATATCGAAGTTGGTAGATTGCCCATTCAAATGTTTTATCATCTTTTTCTTCTTTTTGCAACTTGTCTGTTAGCAAGGCGAGAGTTTCGTCAAAAACAGATTTTTCTTTCAGCATTGCAAAATTTATTTGATTAAGCGTATGGCTCTTAGTTTTGAATCCACAAGGTTTCACAGCATTGGTTCATGATGCCCTTTATTTGCTCCATTTGGGTGACCCTGACAAACTCCTGCAGTAAGGTTTTGTATACCAGAACTGGTTGTTCCACAAAACTGACAAGTGTAAGTGGATTTTTTTCCTCCCTGATACGGAGCATGGTGGCCACGGTGAGATCCGTTTGGATGTCTGGGGCACATTCCTCCAGTCAGATTAGTGACACTTGACGAACTTGCTCCGCAGTATTTGCAGTAATAATTGTCTGACATTGGAATAACTTTAGTTTGTAAAACTCAATTATTGATTGTCAACTTGTTATAAAGATTATATGAGTATCGATAATTAATAATAAAATCCTAGACTCTTGATCACGGATGATTTTATGGAAATACTAACCAAAGGGTGTGCCATAAAAAGCCAGAACATTTTGAATAGGCTGAAACAAGTTGCCAATTACCTCTGTCAGTGCTACTAAGAACCGAATTTTTTTTTACAGAAAATATTTCTAAAGAAGTGATTATTAGGAAAGGAAGGGGAAATGAGTAAAATAATCGCACACTTGTGCGATTATTTCAATTGGCACAGCATATTATTACCAGTAAAACGCTCTCAGACTTTCTGCCGTTAAATATTAATATACCTACAGGAGCTTCTTCTTCGGCAACGGATACACCGGCTATGACGGTAAGAACGGTGCATACTACGTTCGTGCCGTTCGGGCTTTTTAACAATTTAACTATTTAATGATACCACGAAGCGGGCGATTTTTTTTGCGAAAGGCGAGAGCAGATCCTGACTTGTTCGAGCTTTGCTGAGCCAGGCAAAAATCACTGAAAGTTTTTATTACGCCCGCTACTGGGCTTGAAAGGTTTATTCTTTTCATAGACAGGGCGATGCCCTGTCTTGACCTATTTCAGGCCTACGGCCTTAAAAGCCATAGATTGCAGAGTAGGTTGAAATGTTAAACGTTTGGCAATCCATGACTTATAAAGGAACCCTTTAATATTGAATAGGGCCGTAGGCCTGAAATATTATAAAGTCGGGCGCAGCCCGGCGTAAAACTCACCCTAACCTTCTAAGCCCCGTAGCGGGCGTAATATGAATAGTAATCAAAAAACAGATCGTTAAATTTTTCTTTTGGGGATTAAATTTATTTTAATAATTTTAGATGTGATTTTTCCTGCCGATTGGGGAAAATACTTTTTAGAATAACATTGGGGGATTATATCATTTATCAATTATTTAATAATGAATTCCATAGATATGAAAAGGGAAACGTACAAATTCATAAGCAAAGTAATCTTCTTCCTGTTGCCTGTCGCCTTCCCGATAGTTATCGGGAGCCTGTCGCCTACTGCTTCCGCTCAGGCACCTCAGAAGATGAGTTACCAGGCTGTAATACGCAACGCAAGCAATGCCCTTGTTGTCAGTCATTCTGTTGGGATGAAAATCAGCATTCTGCAAGGTTCCTCAAGTGGCTCGGCAGTATATGAAGAGACACATACTCCGACCACCAATGCAAATGGACTTGCAACTATTGAGATTGGAGGAGGAACGATTGTTACAGGTACATTTGCAGGTATTGATTGGTCAACAGGCACTTATTTCATTAAAACAGAAACAGATCCTGCAGGTGGTTCAAGTTATACCATAACAGGTACAAGCCAGTTGCTAAGTGTACCTTACGCCTTGTATGCAAAAAATGCAGGGACGAGCGATGCACTTCAAAGCCAGATTAATATGTTAAAAATATCTTCAGCAGCAGGAGGAACTATAACAGATGTGGAAAATAATACATATAACATAGTAAAGATAGGCACACAGGTGTGGATGTCAGAGAACCTTAAAACAACGAAATACAGTAATGGAGATTTAATAGGTACAACTACTCCAACAACGTTGGATATAACAAGTGAAAGTACACCTAAATACCAGTGGGCTTATGCCGGTAATGAAAGTAATGTTAATACTTACGGAAGGTTATATACATGGTATGCTGTCACTGATAGTCGCAATGTATGTCCCACCGGCTGGCACGTACCTACAGATGCTGAATGGACAGTATTAACAGATTACCTTACAAGCAATGGTTATGGTTATCAGGGCAGTGGAACCGACATAGCAAAATCAATGGCAGCGACATCGGGTTGGACAGCATCTGCAACAGCAGGCGCAGTAGGTAACGATCAGGCGAGTAACAACACCAGAGGTTTTACAGCGCTTCCGGGTGGCTACCGTTACTACAATGGAACGTACTACACCTTTGGGGACTACGGTTACTGGTGGAGTTCTGCTGAATTCTCTACGGCCAACGCTTACGGTCGGTTCATGGGCTACCATGACGGAAATGTAACCATATACAACGACATTAAGAACTATGGCTTCTCTGTTCGCTGTTTGAAAGATTAAGGATCTGATGTGCCAACCTGAAAGTACTGATTTTAAGAGTATAATAACTTTCCTTCAATTTCAGGAAGATGTGTTGATCGTGGCCGGTAATCGAATATGCCTTTACAATTGATATGGTAATCCCGGACGCTCTGCTGACCTTTTATGAATCAGGTTGCCAACAATTAGAGACAAGGCTGACGTGTTTCTACTCCAAGAACTTTATTTTAAAGCATACAGATTTTGTTTATTTAAATATTCCTTTTTAATTTTAGGAGTCCGATTCAACAAGAAACAAAACCAATTGTATTATGAAATCCGAATGGAAGAAAGATCAAAAACAGTTCTATCAGCCTAAGGCAAGTCCAATAGAGATAATAATACCTGCTTTTAAATTCTTTTCAATAAAGGGTTGCGGTAATCCTAACGACGACTTCTTTGCAGAGTATATCGGCGTTCTTTACTCCCTCTCCTATGCTATAAAAATGTCCCCGAAATCTTCATCTGCACCAAAGGATTATGTTGAATATACCGTTTATCCTCTTGAAGGTATCTGGGACTTAACCGAAGAGGCTAAAACAAAACCGATGACTCAGGTTGACAAAAATGATCTGGTGTTTAATCTGATGATAAGACAACCCGATTTTGTCTCTGAGGAGTATGCCCGTTCAATAATTGAAAAGACTAAAAAGAAAAAACCACACAAACTACTTGACGAGGTGATATTCAGCATGATTGAGGATGGCAGATCTCTGCAAATGATGCACCTGGGCAGTTTTGACAACGAACCCGAGAGTTTCAGAATTATGGAGGATTTCTGCGATAAAAACGGCCTGATCAGAGAGAGCAAACAACATCGGGAAATCTATCTCTCCAACGTGAAAAAAGTCGCGCAGGAAAAATTAAGAACTGTCTTACGGTTTAAGGTCGGAGACAAATAATCCGTCTTCTTCACGTCTCATCCATTATTCTTTCGCGCCTGCGCTGCAACCTGTCCGGCAGAAAATCATTGACTCAACGTTTTAAAATTGATTATATTTGTTGGTATTTAAAACCATAAAACCATGGCAGAAAATACTTATCAGATATAAGTTGCGCAGCAATCCATTGAACCTATAATATGAGTAACCGTTTTATCGTCTCCCTCCTTCTGTTTTTACAGGTTTTTTCAAATCAGACAAAATCACAATCCAACATATTAAACTCACTGGAGTCTCCAGTTATTTTTAAAGGAGATGATTCTACAGCATACCGCGATCCGGCAGTACTGTTTTATAAAAATAAGTTCTACCTGTTTTTCACTCTGATAAAAACCGAAAAAGGGAAGATCTATTCATACACAGCTCAGAGTCAGTCAGAAGATCTGAAACATTGGAAGCCGGTAAAGATTATTACCCCAAAAGACCAGTCATTGGATTTTTGCAGTCCGGGAAACGTGGTTCGATATAAAAATGAATGGGTTTTATGCCTGCAGACTTATCCACGACCTGACTATACTGCTGATCAGAAGCCACGGTATGGAACAGCAGATTCAAGATTGTACACCATGCGCAGCAAGGAGCTCAAAAACTGGACTGCCCCGGAAATATTGAAAGTAAAAGGGGCTGATGTAAAATTTGCGGATTCAGGCAGAATGATCGATCCCTATTTACTTGAAGACAAAGATGAAAAAGGCAAGTGGTGGTGCTTTTACAAACAAAATGGGGTAAGCATGTCATACAGTTATGACCTCAGAAACTGGACATTTTATGGCCATACCGAATCAGGAGAAAACGTTTGCGTACTAAATGAGAACAATGAGTACATATTAATTCATTCTCCTGCAAATGGCATTGCGGTTAAGCGCTCGTCAGATCTTAAGAGCTGGAAGGATTCTGGAAATCCAATTACATTAGGACAAAAGGAATGGGAATGGGCAAAAGGCCGGATTACAGCCGGAACTGTTGTCAACCTGAAGGGGGAAAAGAAAGTTGGTAAATATGTGATGTTTTTTCATGGGTCAGGTCCGAAAACTGAACAGGAAGGCGATTTTGACAGAAATGCTTCTATAGGCATTGCCTGGAGTGATGATCTTTTACAATGGGACTGGCCCGGAAAGAAAGAGTGATTTACACTTAGTAATTAAAAGACAAATAACTGCATCATTAAGAAGTGTTTAAAGGTGCATTTATAATAAAACAAAGCAGATCTTGAAAGATAAATCTTTACATATACTAATTACAGGTCTGGTACAAGGTGTCGGTTTCCGCCCCTTTATCTTCAGAATTGCAGGAAAGTTCAGCCTCACCGGCTGGGTACAGAATACAAATGAAAATGTAAGGATCCAGGTCACCGGGAAACCGGAGAATTTAGAAAGTTTTCTTATTTTCCTTAAAGAGGAAGCCCCTCCTGCTTCCCAGATTGAAGAGATTTCTGCCAGCGAAACGGAACTGATTATATTCCCCTCTTTTACTATTCTCGAAAGTAACGATTTTTCTGACGGTGTTACTGAGATTAGTCCTGATATAGCTGTATGCGATGAGTGCCTTCAGGATATTGAGAAACCGGGCAGCCGCCTTGATTATCCGTTTGTAAATTGCACCAACTGTGGTCCGCGTTTTACAATTATTGAGGATCTTCCTTACGACAGGGCAAAGACTACAATGAAATCTTTTGTGATGTGCCCCGGTTGCAGAGAGGAATACGAAGATATTTCAGACCGGAGGTTTCATGCCCAGCCTGTTGCCTGCAGCAGGTGCGGACCTCATTATGAACTGTTTATTAAGGGTAAGATGGTCAGCGATAATACAGTTGTTATTGTTGACAATGTATCAGAATGCATCGAGAACGGCGGAATAGTTCTGATCAAAGGGTTGGGTGGAATGCATCTGGCGTGTGATGCATTTAACATCAAGGCTCTCGAAAAACTGCGTAATATTAAGAACAGGGAGGGAAAACCCTTTGCAGTAATGTTTCGCGACATGGAAAGCCTTAAAAATTATGCTGAGGCCGACCCAACGGAGGAAAAATCGCTCCTCTCCTGGCGAAGACCGATAGTTCTGCTGAAGGCAAAAAGTGGATCTTTTCCTCCTTCCATTCAACAAAGCCTGAATGCAGGGCTGAATCTGCTCGGGGCAATGCTGCCTTATATGCCTCTTCATTACATGTTGTTCAGAAAACTGAAAATATCTGCTATTGTTCTCACAAGCGGAAATTTCAGCAGCGAACCCATTCTCACCGATAATAACAGTGCTCTTTTTCAGTTTGCATCTGTTGTTGATGCTATCGTTTTGCACAACCGCCTTATTTTCAACCGTACAGATGATTCCGTGGTTAGGATAATGGGTGGTAAAGAACGGATTTTCAGGCGTTCGCGCGGCTATGCTCCTGCTCCTGTCCGTACCTCATTGAATACCGAAGGGATAGTGGCTTTCGGTGCTGAGCTCACAAATTGTTTCTCTGCCGGAAAAGGATCCAAGACATTTATCAGTCAGCACATCGGCGATCTTCAGGGAGTTGAGACAGCACTCTTCTATGAAAAGACTATCGATCAGTTCATGGGGCTCTTCAGAATTAACCCTTCCCTGGCAGCAGTCGATATGCATCCGATGTATATCTCCACAAAGCGGGGTCTTGATTTTGGCCAACTGCCAGTGGTACATGTTCAGCACCACCATGCACATATTGCATCGTGTATGGCAGAACATCATCTCGACGAAAAGGTTATAGGGGTTGCTCTCGATGGCACCGGTTATGGAACAGACGGGAATATCTGGGGCAGTGAATTTTTGCTTTGCGACCTAAACGAATTCACGCGTGTAACCCATTTCGAATATATCCCCCTGCCTGGTGGCGACAGCGCCGCTGAAGAGCCATGGAGAACAGCTGTTTCGTGGCTTTATAAAGTCTTCAGTACCGGTTTTCTGAATCTCGATCTTCCCCTTCTGAAAGATAATGATGCTGAAAAGATCAGCATGGTTATAAAAATGATCGACAAAAAAATTAATTGTCCCCTCACTTCGGGAGCAGGACGTCTGTTCGATGCAGTAGCCTCACTTCTTGATCTGGTTCAGGTTGCAACCTTTCAGGCCGAAGGACCCATGAGACTGGAATCATTGGTTCAGGATGGCTGCACAGAGAGTTATAAGTTCCTTTGCCACGAAACAATTGCATTCGATGAGACCATCAGGGGTATTGTTGAAGATATCCGCACAGGAATCGGGAAAGTGACAATCGCAACTAAATTCCATAACACAATAATAAAAGCTATTTTTGAGTCTGTAAATGCCATCCGTACCAGGGAAGGCATAAACAAGGTTGTTCTCTCCGGCGGCGTGTTTCAGAATAAATACCTTCTTGAGGGAACAACAGACTTACTGGAGAAAAATAATTTTGAAGTTTATTCACATGCATCAGTTCCCTCCAATGACGGAGGCATTGCTTTAGGGCAATCGGCGGTTGCATCTAAACGAAGGGAATTAAAATGTGTTTAGCCATACCTGCAAAAGTGATAAGTGTTGATGGGGTAAGCGCCCGGGTTACTGTAGAGGATGTTGAATATACAGCAAGCCTTCTTCTTCTTGATGATGTTAAACCGGGAGATTTTATCATGCTTCATGCCGGCTTCGCCATCGAAAAGGTAGATGCCGCCGAGGCTGCCGAAACAATGCAACTATTGCTTGACATGGAAAAAAACCGTCCTATCTGATTCTGTTTATGAAATACGTTGATGAATACCGGAAGAAGGATCTGATTATTTCAATCTCTGAGAAGCTGAAAGCCGTCTCTGAAAAAGAGATGGTAATAATGGAAGTTTGCGGAGGGCATACCATGGCAATTCACCGGTTTGGCCTTGCTGCACTGCTTCCTCCCAATATCCACCTCATTTCAGGTCCCGGGTGCCCGGTTTGTGTTTCGAGCCAGCATTTCATTGATATGGCAATGGCTTACAGCAAGATACCCGGTATTATTATTACAACCTACGGCGATCTGATAAGGGTTCCGGGCTCCTCAACCTCCCTTGAAAAGGAGAGAGCAAATGGGAGTGACATTCGGATCATCTATTCGGTACTTGAATCTCTTGAAATTGCGAAAATGAACCCTGAGAAAAAAGTGGTCTTTCTTGGTATCGGTTTTGAGACTACCGCACCACTTACGGCAGCAGCTGTTTTACAGGCAAAGAGTGAAAAAATCACTAACTTTTATGTTCTCAGCGCACACAAGGTGATGCCTCCTGTAATGAAAGCTCTTGTTGAAGAGGGAGTAAAAATTGATGGGTTCATTGCACCCGGACATGTAACTGCCATTACCGGTACGGCTATATATAATGATCTGGCTCTTGTCTATAAACTTGGTGTCGTTGTGGCCGGGTTTGAACCGTCCGATATGATGCAGGCTGTCCTTATGCTTGCTGTTCAGATTGAATCGGGTAATCCGAAAGTGGAAATCCAGTATCAGCGTGTTGTTCATAACGAAGGAAACCTGATTGCACAACGGATTTTAAATAAAGTATTTGACCTCAGGGATGACCGTTGGCGCGGACTTGGAACCATAGCTCAAAGTGGTCTTAAAATCCGGGATGAATTCTCGCAGTTTGATGCAGAGAAACATTTCATTATTGAGATACCTGAATCAACCGAGCCTAAAGGTTGTATCTGCGGACAGATCCTGAGGGGATTGAAAACACCTGCTGAATGCAGCCTTTTCGGAAAAAAATGCACCCCCGCCGATCCGGTGGGAGCATGTATGGTTTCCGGCGAAGGAACTTGTGCCACATACTATAAATACCGCTCATGAAACAGATAGAAAAAACCATCCTGCTGGGCCATGGAAGCGGTGGTAAGATGATGCACGATCTGATCGAAAATGTATTCATTAAACACTTTGAAAACAGCATCTTATCTGAGCAAACCGATGCTGCAATAGTACAGGCAGGATCGGAGAAAATTGCTTTTACAACTGACTCTTTTGTCATCGACCCTTTGTTTTTCCCGGGGGGGAACATCGGGAAACTTGCTGTGTGCGGTACGGTGAACGATCTGGCTGTTTCTGGTGCTGAGCCGCTCTATCTTAGTGTTTCCTTTATCATTGAAGAGGGTTTCCCGTTCAAAAGTCTGGAGATAATTGCTGAGTCACTGGCTGCAGAAGCAAAAAAAGCCGGCGTTCTCATTGTAACAGGCGATACGAAAGTGGTAAACAAGGGGAAATGCGATAAACTCTTTATAAATACTTCAGGTATAGGGTTGGTACGCAATGATAGAACCCATATCACCAAAGCATTGAATATCGTCCCCGGCGATATTATTATCATCAACGGGACTATTGGAGATCATGGTATTTCCGTACTTAATGCCAGGGAATCATTTAATTTTAAGACAACCATAGTCTCAGACTGCGCCTCTCTCAATCATATTATTGGCGAAGTGCTTAACAAAACGCAGGTGAAATTTATGCGCGACCCTACCAGAGGAGGAGTTGCCACAGTATTGAACGAACTTGCCGGAAAAATAAATCTTGGAATTGAGATAGATGAATCACTATTGCCGGTTAACAATGGAGTTAAAGCCATGTGTGAAATACTTGGCTTCGATCCTCTTCATATTGCCAATGAAGGGAAAGTTTTAATTGTTGCAGGAAAAGAGTATGGACCAGCCATTATTGAGATATTGAAGAATAATGAACTTGGCAGGAACTGTGCTGTCATTGGCAGGGTTGTTGATGATCACCGGGGTAAGGTGGTACTCAGGAATGAAACCGGGGGACGCCGAATAATCGACTCATTGTCGGGCGATCAGCTGCCTCGAATTTGTTAAACAGTATGCAATGCACGAGATTTCACTTGCTTATGAGGTTATTAGCCTTGCCAGCCACGAGGCAGGTAAAAACAGGGCTCAATCGATTAAAGAGATTGCTATTGAGGTAGGTGATCTCAGCGGTGTTGAATCTGAGGCATTCGGATCAGCACTCGGATTGCTGGTTAAAGATACAATGCTTGAAACTGCTGTCATTAATATTATCCGAATAAAAGGCAGAGGAAGATGTAATAGCTGCAACAGGGAATTTGAAATGAACCACAGACTCGACAGCTGTCCTGATTGCAACTGTTTCCCTTCAGAGATCAGCGGTGGAAAAGAGTTCAGGGTTGTTTCGCTACTTGTGGAATAGAAATTGTCATTAATTGGAAAAGAATTTTAAAAAATTATAAGATTATGTGCGAAACCTGTGGCTGCAGTAACAACGAAGGATTTAAGATTCACGATCCCGCTCATACCCACGATCATGGTCACAACCACGATCATAACCATGATCATAACCACGATAACGGACATTTCCACTCACATTCCCACGATCATGAGGATGATGATCATCACGATCATTCCCACGGACATACTGATCAGAAAGTTATAAATCTAAACCTCGATATTCTTTCGCGGAATAATTCTGTTGCTCAGCTGAACAGGAGGTTTTTTGAAGGGAGAAAAGTCCTTTGCCTTAATCTTGTCAGTTCGCCCGGTTCAGGAAAAACAACGATACTTGAAAAAACCATTCTGGCACTTCTTCCATCCCGGAAAATATTTGTTATTGAAGGCGATCAGCAGACTCTTCTGGATGCAGACAGGATTCAAAAGGCAGGAGCCCCGGCCATTCAGATCAATACCGGATCGGGCTGCCATCTCGATGCACAAATGATAGATTCGGCTCTGATGAAAATGGATGTAGAATCAGATTCAACTCTTTTTATAGAAAATGTTGGCAACCTGGTTTGCCCTGCGATGTTTGATCTGGGTGAGTATAAAAGAGTTGTGGTGATAAGTGTTACTGAAGGGGAAGATAAACCACTGAAATATCCATATATGTTTCAGTCTTCGCATTTATGTTTAATCAATAAATCAGACCTTCTTCCTTATGTAGATTTCAGAATGGAAGAGGCTATCAGGCATGCCCGTTCAATAAATCCCGCACTGGAGTTTATTTCAGTATCCGCAAAGAGTGGCGAAGGGATGAACCTCTGGTATGACTGGCTCACAAAACAGGCTGAAAGCTCTCTCCTGTCGGGAAAGAAATAGGAGATTACAAAATATTTCTTTTCAGTCTGCTAATGATTTAACCAGTTCCCTTACTTTAATCATTGCTTCAGGGACAGCCATTTCAACTTCATTAGTAAGTTCCATACCCATCTCCTGAAAATCTTTTATCGATATGGCTATCAGGTAGATTTTAGGCATATTTCCCAGAAGAAAAGCTGCGTCGAGCAAATCCTTCAATCCGATTTCGTGGGCGCTCAGCTGATGAGGAAAGTCTTTTGCATATTCCGGATGCAGAACCCTGACATTTCCGACAGGGTACTGATCCAGTGAAGCATCGATTATTACAATATTTTTATACGACTGGATAAAGCCAAGGAGATGAAATCCACCTGTTCCTCCATCCATAAGATCCGCATCTGAAAAACCTTCCTTCTCAAGTCTGGTTACAACATGAATCCCAACCCCCTCATCGTTCAGCAATATATTTCCTATCCCAAGTACAAGGGTGTTCTTTTCCAATGTTGTCAATATTTAAGATCTGTCGTTTTAAAATCCTTTCGGACAATCATCCGTTTTATTTTCATGACGTTGAATAACATCTTCCTCGATGAATTTCCAACCACCAATCATTGAAGAAGTTACACCTCTTCGCTCGATATAATCATGATAGAAAACGAGGTAAATATGTACCATTGCGAACAGGATAAAGCCCCACATTAGAATATGGTGAAGCTGCCTTACCTGCATATCGCCCCCCAGAAAAGGAACGACCCATGCAAATAGTTTAGGCAAAAATGAACTGCTCATGGCTGTGTACATACCAAAACCGGTAAGACATTGCAGCAGGAAGATCAGAAAAGTGATAAAATAGACAAAGCTGGCAAGCGAATTATGTCCGATTGAATCAATCTGCTTATTGGTAATCTGCAGAACATCAACTTTTATCACATTTATTATCTCCTTCCACTGACAACGTTTCAGAGGGATAAAGTTATACCATCGTGAAAATTCATTTCCTGTAAATCCCCAGTAGATCCTGAACAAAAAGTTAAAAAAGAAGAGGAATGAGGAGACGAAATGAACAAATCGTATAGTACCGAACCAATAGTTATGATAAGCTTCAGTGCCTTTCATCAGAGCGGGCGGATCGCCTATCAGATAACCGGTTATACATAATGCAGCTATGCATAATGCATTGATCCAGTGATAAAGGCGAACGGGCAATTCCCACACATGTACTTCACGCATCGGGATGGTTCTGCTTCTCATGGCTTAGTATGTTTTAATATCGTGAACATAAGTTCCGTTTTCATCGTACACATGCACTGCACAGGCAAGGCATGGATCGAAGGAGTGTATGGTTCTGAGTACTTCGAGTGGCACTTTAGGATCGGCAACAGGTGTTCCGATTAATGACTCCTCGTATGCAGAACGTTTACCTTCTGCATCGCGCGGTGATGCATTCCAGGTGGTTGGAACGACCATTTGATAATTGGCAATTTTCTGATCCTCAATAACAATGAAATGCGATAAAGCACCACGGGGAGCTTCAACCATTCCAATCCCTTTTGCACTTTTCTCCCACGTCTCGGGACCCCACTTGTCATTATTCATGGTCCGGCTGTCACCATTTTTGATATTTGCCAGAAGCTGCTGATAGAATTCCAGAGCCCAGTCGCATGTCAGTTTCGTTTCAAGACCTCTGGCTGCTGTACGGCCAAGTGTTGAAAACAACGCTGCTACAGGAACATCAAGGGCTTTAAGTGCACCTTCTATTACTTCCTTATAATCGGCACGCCCTGAAGCATATCCGACAAGCATACGCGATAACGGGCCAACTTCCATCGGGTAACCTTTCCAGCGCGGGGTTTTTACCCAGCTGTATTTTTGTGAAACATCAAGCTGAGTATAAGGTGGTTTAGGACCTGTATAATTCAGGTTTGTTTCACCCTCCCAAGGATGTAACCCGGCCTTGTCTCCTTTGGAATATGTGTACCAGGAATTGTTTATATACTCCTGTATCTGTTCAGGATCATCAGCTTTTATCTCATGTATTTTGCTAAGGTCGCGGTTTAAAATTACACCTCGCGGCATCTTGAAACTATCCGGATTATTATATCCATTAGTTGGAAAATCGCCAAACGACATGTAGTTCGACAATCCTCCGCCGATAGCTCCCCAGTCGCTTTTGTAAAATGAAGCTATTGCGAGCAAATCAGGGATATATACCTGGTTTACAAATGTTTTTGCATCTTCAAACAGTTTCCCAACCATTGCAAGCCGCTCTGCATTAACTGCATTTGCCTCTTCGATGTTTATTGAGCAGGGAACACCTCCGACAAGGTAATTAGGATGTGGATTTTTCCCTCCGAAAATTGTATGAACCTTAACAAGTTCCTTCTGCCATTCAAGTGCTTCCAGATAATGGGCAACAGCTATCAGGTTTATGGCAGGTGGCAGCTTATAGGCTGAATGGCCCCAGTAACCATTGGCAAAGATCCCCAGTTGGCCGCTTTCAACAAAATTCTTAAATCGCTTCTGAATATCAGTAAAATATCCGACTGAACTTTTGGGCCATGAGGAGATACTCTGTGCAATTGCCGATGCCTCAGCAGGATTGGCTTTAAGAGCAGATACAACATCAACCCAGTCGAGGGCATGAAGCACATAGAAATGTACCACATGGTCCTGAATGTATAAGGCATTAGCCATCAGGTTACGAATGAGTTCAGCATTGGGAGGAACCGAAATGCCAAGGGCATTTTCTACTGTCCTTACAGAAGTCAGGGAGTGGGTGGAAGTACAAACGCCGCACACACGTCCGACAAATGCCCATGCATCGCGGGGATCGCGCCCCTTCAATATTGTTTCAATGCCACGTACCATTGTTCCGGCACTCCAGGCATCGGTGATTTTTCCGTCTTTTACTTCAATTTCAACCCTCAGGTGACCTTCAATTCGGGTGATAGGATCAATAACTATTCTTTCAGCCATGGCTATAATTCTTTAGGAGTTTGTGTTTCAGAACCTTTTTCAGGAGTATTGGCAATCTCACGGTGTTTCCGGACGTTTGTGAGGATGGCATGACCTGCAATGCCAACTGCTGTGGCAACGCCGAGCCCTACTCCTATCTTATCGGCAGTAGTCTCAATCCCGAAGCCTTTTACATTAGGGAGATGCTGATAGAACGGGCCATTATCCCAGAACCCTTCTTCAGAACATCCAATGCAGGGATGACCCGACTGGATCGGATAACTGACACCGTCATTCCATTTTATTATTCCGCATGAGTTATATGTAACAGGACCTTTACATCCCATTTTGAACAGACAGTATCCTCTCTTTGCTCCTTCATCATCAAACGAATCGACAAATAACCCGGCATCAAAGTTAGCCCTCCGGTAACAGGTATCATGAACCCTTCTGGAATAGAACGCTTTTGGACGACCAAGGCCGTCAAGCTGAGGAATGCGGTCGAAAGTAAGCAAATGGACTACAACACCGGCCATTACATCAGCAATCGGAGGACAACCTTGTACATTTATTACAGGTTTCCCGCTGATAACTTTATGTACAGGTTTTGCTCCTGTCGGATTTGGCCTTGCTGCCTGAACACAACCGGAAGAGGCGCAGTTGCCCCAAGCCACAACAGCTTTGGCGTTAGCAGCTGCTTCCTGAAGTATCTGAAGAGCACTTCTTCCACCAATACAGCAGTAAGCCTCATTTTCTGTAGGAATTGAACCCTCCACCATAACAATGTACTCTCCGGGGTACTTGGCCATAACCGATTTGTAGGCCTCTTCAGCCTGAAAACCGGAGGCTGCCATCAGAGTCTCCTGATAATCAAGGGAGATCTTATCCAGAACAATGTTGGCAACAATAGGGTGCGAAGCCCTGATAAACGATTCGCTGCAACATGTGCATTCCTGGAAATGAAACCAGATAACAGGAAGCCGGGGCTTACTTTCAAGTGCCTTTACAATCTGCCCGACACCACTGGCTTCCAATCCCAGCATGGCTGCCATTGTCGTGCAAAACTTAAGAAAATCCTTGCGGGATATCCCATTCCCCTTAACTTCATCGTAAAATGAGGGTTGCTTATTTTCCATAAAGCGTTTGGTTTTAGTTAATTATAAGAGAAGTAAATTTATGAAAGAAATAGGTTAATTAAAAATAAAATGACTTTTATCACTTAAAATTCTTTTATTATGTCTAATTCTCATTAAACTGTTTGTCTATATTTTCCCGGGTCGCGAAATTTCGTCCAGAAATCAAGTTTTACAGATGTTAATTATTTATAAAACCCCTTAAGATTAAAATGAGTAATACAATTAATTGCTAATTTGCTAAAGATTTAAGTTTGCTGAAAAAAATTGATGTCTGATTTTTAGTCAGCAATTAATATTTTACCAGGAACGGCTGCTGTATGAGAAAATTCTTAATTGCAACACACGGAACATTTGCCGGGGGAATAAGCTCTTCACTCGATATTATTCTTGGCAAAACGGAGAATGTGTTTCTTATTCAGGCATATACCGATGAAAACAGATCGATTAAAGAAGAGATAGATTATGTTATACAACATATAAATCAGAATGACGAACTGATTGTTTTTACTGACCTCACCGGGGGAAGCGTTACCAATCAGATCCTGCAATATGCCTTAAAGGAAAATGTATATGTTGTTGCCGGATTTAACCTGCCGCTTTTGCTCGATATTCTGATGGCTGATCACGAGACTCCTGCTGATGAGGTGATTGAAACAGGAATAGCCAATGCAAGGGATCAGATTGTTTTTGTAAATAAACTGTTAACCGCAGGTAAAAAAGCAGAAAATGATTAAGCTTACACGGATTGACGACAGGCTGGTGCACGGACAAGTTTCATTCACCTGGGTCCCTTCGCTGGGTATCAATTGCCTGATTGTGGCAAATGATAAAACAGCCTGTGACGATTTTCAGAAAATGGCACTTACCCTGGCCCGGCCACCATCAGCTAAACTGCTGATCTTAACGATAGAAGAATCTATTGCATTTCTGAATGATGACAAAAGCAAAAACGCAAAGATATTGCTGATCGTAAATAGTATAAATGATGCCTTTACCCTGTCGGAGAAGGTAACTGAAATTCAATCAATAAATTTCGGAGGCATCCGGGCAAGAGAGGGCACCCGGCTTATTTCAAGAGCTATTGCAGTTTCTGATGCTGACATTTCACTTATTAAACAGATGGCCGATAAGGGCATTGAGCTTGAGATAAGGCAGGTGCCTAATGATAAGAAGCAATTGATTCAGAACCTGTTATAGCGCAATTATTAACTTACGGGACATAACGTGTCCATTCTAATTATTCGGTACCGGCCAGACTATCTTTCACCGAAGTAACTTGCCGGCATAATTTAAAAATGGAGGATCTTTAAATGTTAGTTGCATATCTTTTAATCTCACTGATTGTGATTTTCGGTCACCTCGAGGATTTTTTCGGGGCTGCACTTCTGAGCCGCCCCCTCGTTCTGGGGCCATTAGTCGGACTTGTACTTGGCGACATAACACAAGGAGTTATCATTGGAGCCACTCTGGAGTTAATCTTTATGGGAAATATTAAGATTGGCGCAGCAATTCCTCCCGATGTCATAACCGGAGGGGTTCTGGGTACAGCTTTTGCAATTATTTCCGGGAAAGGTCCGGCTATTGCTCTTGCTATCGCAGTTCCTGTATCAATTATGGCTGAAATGGTTATCAGCGGTCTTTTCGTTTTGCGTCCGATGCTCAACAGCAGGTTTAACAGGTTTGCCGAAATGGCCGAATTTAAGAAAATTGAAAAACTGCATGTTGCATCAGGATTGCTGAAGCCGCTATTAATGGGGTTACTGGCCTTTCTTGCTCTTCAGCTGGGAGCAGGTGTAATAAAATCATTTCTCGATACGATACCGCCATGGGTACAATCCGGATTGCAGGTTGCAGGGAATATGCTTCCGGCTGTCGGGTTTGCTCTGTTAATGAACCTGATGTTCAATCAGAAAGTGGCAGCTTACTTCTTCCTTGGATTCATTCTTGCCAGCTATTTAAAGCTTCCAATGATTGCCATCGGAGGATTAGGTCTGATTGTTGCCCTCATCATTACAGGAATAACCCATAAAGATCCATCTCCCGATGAAATGAATTTTGACGACATTCCTTCAGAACCTGAAGCTGAGACCAAACCGATAATTTCCAAAAACGACCTCAGGAAAGTATTCCTCCGTTCACTGGCTCTTGAAGCAAACTTCAACTTCGAGACCTGGCAGAATACAGGCTTTGCATTCTCAATACTTCCTGTCCTGAAAAGGCTATATACCACAAAAGAATCGATGTCAAAAGCGCTCAAAAGGCATTTGCAGTTTTTCAATACATCCCCTCATGGTTCAACTCTCATATTAGGCATTACAGCTGCAATGGAAGAACAGAACCTTCAGAAGGAGGGTTTTGATGAGGAATCAATTAATTCAGTAAAACTTGGATTGATGGGACCTCTGGCCGGTGTTTTTGATTCTCTCTTTTGGGGAACTCTTAAGGTAATTGCCGCCGGAGTCGGCATCTCACTGGCTATTAACGGGAATATCCTTGGACCAATTCTCTTTGTTCTTATTTTTAATATCCCTCACCTCTTAATCAGATACAACCTTACATTTATCGGATATAAAGCAGGTAACAGGTTTCTTCAGAACCTGGCCAAAAGCAATATTATGGACAAGCTTACAACAGGAGCATCAATTCTCGGCTTAATGGTTATCGGTGCTATGCCTGCCATGCTGATGCCAATAACTACACCTATTATAATAGGAACATCCGAGTCGCAGGTTGCTGTTCAAACAATACTCGACCAGCTGGTCCCGAATATGATTCCCCTGGCTCTGACTTTTCTGGTTTACTTTTTCGTGAAAAAGAATATAAAAACAACCTGGCTTTTGCTGGGGATCCTTGCTTTAGGCTTTACCGGCAGTATTGTACATGTTTTTGCATAATAATGTAAATAAAGAGAGATGAATGGAATTGGTGTTTCACCCGGTATTTCAATCGGAAAAGCATATCTTTTTAAAAAAACTGAGATATCGGTTTCTGGCAATATACTTGAAAACGATGAAGATAAACAGATTGAATCGGAGAAATTCAAAAAAGCTGTCAGCGATTCCATAGCCGGAATTGAAGCTTTTAAGTTGAATAAATCGTTCCCCACCGATAGGGAAGAAATTGAAATTCTTGAAACTCAGATTGAATTTCTGAGCGACCCTCAAATTGAGAGTGACGTTCTGGATAAGATAAACAATGAATTTAAAACAGCCGGAGATGCTGTAATTGAGGTCATTGCAGCTGCTGCTCAAATGCTGAGAAATATTGAAGATGAATATATCAGCGCCCGGGCTTCGGATATACAGGATATTGGCAACCGCATTCTCAACCATCTGAATAACAACTTTTCGGCAATGAATCTTTCTGGCAAGGACAATATAGTTATTGCTGAAGATATTTCTCCCTCCGATACAATTACTTTTGATATAACAAAAATTGCAGGTTTTGCTACCATTCTTGGCGGAAAAACATCCCACACAGCCATAATAGCAAAAGCAAAGGGAATTCCGGCTGTCGTTGGCTGCGGAGCAGGATTAGCGAAGATTGAAGAAAACGATACTGTAATCATTGATGGTTCCACCGGAGAGGTAATCATCAGACCCGACCAGAATACGATAAAAAGTTATATTGAAAAACAAAAAATATTTGCTGAAGTAAACGCATTATTGAAAACGCTTAAAAACATATCGCCCATAACAACAGACGGACATAAAATCAACCTTTATGCCAACATTTCGAGTGCCGTGGATCTGGGTCAGGTTTTTGAAAACGGTGGTGAAGGGGTCGGACTTCTAAGGAGTGAATTGCTTTTTATGGGAAGGACATCTTTCCCCAATGAAGAAGAACAATTTCAATTTTACAAACAGGTTGCAGTTAATTCAGGAAACAACCCTGTCGTGGTTCGCACACTTGATATTGGAGGCGATAAGCATCTGCCATATTTTAAGATCCCTCCTGAAACGAATCCGTTTCTTGGCTACAGAGCCATTCGTATTTGTCTGGATCAGAAGGAGATCTTCATAACTCAGCTTAAAGCCATATTAAGAGCAGGCATTTTTGGAAAGTTGAAAATAATGTTCCCGATGATCTGCAATGCTGATGAGGTAAAGCAGGCAAAAGGATGCGTTCAGGAAGCAATGGAGGAGCTGACAACTTCAGGTATTGAATTCGACAGGAATACTGAACTGGGGATAATGATTGAAATTCCAAGCGCGGCACTGATGGCTGATATCCTGGCAAAAGAGGTTGATTTTTTCAGCATTGGCACAAACGATTTATGTCAGTACACGCTAGCCGTCGACAGGATGAATAACAAAATTTCGGAATTATACACCCATTTTAACCCGGGTGTGTTACGGTTGATTTATAATGTAACAGAACAGGCGCATAAACATAAAAAGCATGTTGGATTATGCGGAGAGATGGCGTCAGATCCTCTGGCAACACTTCTTCTGCTCGGAATGGGTCTTGACGAGTTTTCAATGGGTGCTGCCTCCATACCTGCAATTAAAAACATTATTATCAGGAACAGCATGTCAGACGCACGGGAGGTATGCAGGAAGGTAATGAAAATGGAGAATTCAGTCACTATAACATCATATTTAAAGGAGGTTATGAGATGATAGCAAAGGATTACACAATTCTTGACCCCCATGGCATGCATGCCCGGCCGGCAGCTGTTTTACTGAAACTGGCAAGGTTGTATAAATCAACAATCATTCTGAAAAAAGATGAAATGCAGGTTCAGACTAAAAGCATTCTGAATATACTTGCCTTGTCTGCAAAATGCGGCGACACAATTTCGGTAATAATAGAAGGTGCGGATGAACCGGAGGCAGCTAAGGCTATTGATACATTTTTTAATGATATTTTAAAATAAAGAAAATACTGAAGAAGAAGCTCTTAGCAGTTGGCGCCGGGGTTCCTTCAGCATAATAAATAAATTATTAACCTATGAAAATTACAATTGCAAAAACCGAAAGTGAATTTGACCGTATCGCAGCATGGAGGATAATAGCACAGATGCTTCAAAAAGCTGATTCAGTTATCGGGCTCTCAACCGGACAAACCACAAAAGGGATGCACGATATTGTATCGGAAATATTCGGCCTTTATCCATTCGACATATCACGAATTACACTTTTCAATGTTGATGAACTGACTAATCTGCCACGCGAATATTCAGGAAGCTGTTATACAATGATTATGAATCAGCTGGCAATCCCCCTCGGGATCCCTGAAGAAAATTTCATAATGCCTCCGACAATGTCAGATAACTTTGAGGCTGAATGCATATTATTTGAAAAACGTCTTGCGGAACGCGGCGGAGCAGATCTCCAGATGCTTGGTATCGGCGGGAACGGGCACATTGGCATCAACCAGCCCGGAACGCCATTTGAGAGTGAAACATGGGTCTCTCCGATGGATCCCGACTTTGAGGCGAGGGTGCGCCGTGAAACACAAGTGCCTCCGGAAACCGTACTGGGCGGATTAACGCGTGGAATAAAAAACATTATGCATACCCGGAAACTTATTCTGATAGCAAAAGGGGCACACAAAGCGGAGATTATTGAAAAGGCTCTTCTCGGTCCGGTTACTACCGATATACCTGCTTCAGTGGTTCAACTGCATCCAAATTGTGAAATTCTTCTTGATGCAGCTGCGGCTTCACTTATTATAGGGAAATTCAAATAAGATAAACCGGGTTTATGTTAAAATCAAGGAAACTCAAATTTTAGCTGTATCATTCCACCTGATCGTTGTAACGGAATGGGATTTAAGCTTTTGTATAAGCATCTTATTATTCCGGGAGATCTTGCAATCCGTTTCATCACCATTATTTATCACATTTACTATTATTGAGCCGTCTGCATTCCGGAATCCAACAAAATTAAGTGATGGAGAACCTCCGGTACATTCGATGCGATAGGCACCTGGTCTGACAAATCTGCTGAAATGTGCCAGATAATAATATAAACCTGTGTATGTAACCTTTTTGGTAATCCTGTCAATTATCACTACCGGATGCTGCTGGTTTGGATCAGGGTCACCATGTTCAGTTGAAACAAGCCATGGCCCACCCTCCTGGTCAAGTATCATGTTCCAGTATATCCACCCTGAGACATGATTCTTCATATCGTTTACAATCATGTTACCCCAGAATTCACCATCAGAAAACTCATAAACAGGTGACTTCGCCGGCCCACCTTTCGGAAAAAGTGTTCCGGTGACATAACAAACCTCCGTCATCCATATTGGCAGATCAGGAAATTTCTCATGCAATTCCGAAAGGGTCGAAAATTTATTCCAGTCATAACCGTGAACAGTTAGTGAGCTGATATGCTTTCTGACGTCAGGGTCGTTCAGCACATCCGGAAATTTCGCCAGTGCCTCAGGACGATTGCTGGTTTCACCAAGCTGGATCATGGTAGTCAGTCCATCGGCGCGAAGCTGGGGAACCACAAAGTTCTTAATAAGCTCACCCATTACTACATAGGTTACATTTGAATACCACGGGTTATCCGCTTCATTGAACAGGTTCAGATAGTTAACTGTAATTCCGTTTTCAGCATAGGCTTTAATATATCTGGAATAATATCTGGCCAGCGCCCTGTAGTATTCCGGTTTAATATGCTTTTCACCTTTTTTAAGGCTGAAGTACATCCAGTCTGGCGCAAAATCTGCCGGCGATTCGATCTCAAATTTACCAAATGCAGATGCTCCCCTGATAAAAGGAATAATGCCATCTGGCTTTAAATCTCTCTCAATACTGAAATTAACCATTGATGTATCACCGGGGGTATCGTTGTAGGTATACCATGGACCGGCAGAGGCAAAATCGCAGGCTGCAATGGGTGACTTCATCAAAGTATAACCGGCACCTGATTCAGGATCGAACAGCGCTTTTAAAACGCTATCCTTCTGTTCAGGGTTAAGAGAGTTCAGGCATATCATCCCCGCTTCGTTAAACGTTGCTCCAAATCCATCTATTTTTTGAAACTGCTTCAGCTCATCCACCTTTATTTCCGGAAGTGATGATAGTTTGTCCTTAGCGAAATGCAAACCACTTATTCTGGTCATCCTGTCCCCATCCTGTGATGATGAAAAGACAGTTATTTCAGTGCCTCCCGATCTATTGCAGCAACTTAACATTATAACCACCCCTGATACAAGGGCAAAACCGGACAAACGGTTCATTATGAAAGAATATTTTCCCATTTTTCTGTCTATTTGCATGCTTCCCTGAATTGTTTTGCAGCTGCTTCAATCTCAGAATCTGTTGAATTGATGTTAATTCCCCAGCCGGCACCAAGGCCACCATCGACAACACCAATGCTTATGATCATTGTACGGCTGAGAATATCATCTGTCACCGGATATGAACCTTTTGTATGAGGTTGTCCCAGATTTTTAAGATGATTCAATATATGCTCCATATTTGCATAGACATGCCAGCCACTCTGGTCAACAGTTTTTGATCCGAGCTTCCCGGAAACTAAAGCAGCCTTTTCCCTTGTATTGAAAACAACGGCACATACTGTTGCACAGTCACCCTCCGGATCATTAAGAATTCTGAATTTAAAACCCACTTCCTGAGCGATTAAACTCTTAAGCATGCTTCTTTTTCCACGCAAGGTTTCAACTATTCGGTCTATCTTTCCCAGCTGTGCAAGCCCTACCGCAGCCGTTATTTCATTCATCCTGAAATTAAGTCCGAGAACATTTCTTGTACCTACTTCAACACCAAACCGCATTGGCTTATGCCCCTGGTCGTGAACTCCAAAAGCAACTTCATAAAGGGCACTATCATCGGTTGTAACCAGCCCCCCGTCGCCGCTGTTAATCGTTTTAAATATATTAAGGGAAAATGCTCCGATATTACCTATCGAGCCAACTTTTTTCCCTTTGTATGTAGCACCTGCTGCCTGACAGCAGTCTTCCAGAACAAGCAAATTATGTTTAACTGCCACCTTCATAATTTTGTCCATATTGCAAGGGTTGCCCAGCATATGAACAGGCATAATGGCTTTTGTTCGCGGGGTTATCCTGCGTTCAATATCATCAGCATCAAGGGTAAGGCTCTCATCTATTTCGGCAAGGACAGGAACCAGTCCTGCAAAAAGCATCGATGAATAGCTTGCAACAAATGTATAAGCCGGCACAATAATTTCATCACCCGGTTTTAAGCCAAGTGCAATAGCCGAGGCCAGCAAAGATGCAGTTCCTGAAGATGTTGCCAGAGCGAATTCAACTCCGGTGTACTTTGCAAACTCTTTTTCCAGCGAAGAAACTTTATGGAGAAACTTTGGATCATTTTCGCTTCCATATCGAAAAAGATATCCACCTTTCATAACCTCCATTACTGCTTCAATCTCTTCTTCCCCAAACCAATATGCTCCCGGACCTGGCATAACAACCTCCCTTTTTAAGTTTATATGTTAATTCAACTAAAATAGATGTTTCTTTTGGTGAAAACTAACTTTTTCCTGAAAAATTTATCAATTATATTTACCTGAGGCCCATTTAATTGCATTTGAAAACATAGTGGTAAAATCTTTCGATTTTAAGAGCGAACCATCGTGACCCATCAGGAAATAGACATTTCTGGCTTTCATCTTTTCATTGGTCCATATTACGGGATGGTCGCCCATCTTAATATCGGAAGTGGGTTTGTAAGTCGATTCGTCTACGGTTGCTATCACATGTACGTTCGGGCGTGGATTTTTGTTAAAAGTGTACCACTCATCATCGCTGATGACAAATGAAGAGGATACTCCTTTCATAACCGGATGTTTTTTATCTTCCACGTTTACCGTTCCGGAAGCCGTTTCAGCTATATAGCCCTTAAACCTGATCCCTCCCATAAAACCGGAGAACCAGTTCCACATCGGGTAACCATCAAATTCGCCAAGAAGAGATGCATGGTGGAAGCCGACCCATCCTCCCCTGCCTTCTTCAATATATTTAACAAAGGCAGCCATAGCTTTTTCATTCCAGGTATATGGAGGATAATTAAGCTGAATAATCACCTTATAGTCTGCCAGAAATTCTTCATTAATGTCATTGGCATGATTAATAACCGTTATTCCAATGTTATTATCAGCAGCGTAAACCTTAAGCCAGTCGAGCGCTGCCACAACAAAACCTTCATGCTGGCCGCCTCGTTCCGTAAGAACAAGTGCTTTAAATACAGGTGTCTGATAACCCGGAGTGTTCTTTTTCAGAATAAACAACGGGCGTTTTTGACCGTAACCAATAATTCTGATTGCAGCAGGGATGTATATTGTTCTTGAGATCTTAAACGTCCCTTCGGGAATAAAAATGATTCCATAATTCTGTTCCAGCTTCATTTTATTAATTGCCCCCTGAAGAGCATCAGAAACATCGGTTTTACCATCGGCGGTAATCTGAAAAGCTGCCGGAGTAAAATAGACTGCTTCTGCATCAACAGGTTTAAGCTTATAGAATGATTCTCCGCTAATAATCACTGCGCCTGAAGGTAATACAATAGAGAGAAACAATGCAGTCAGAAAAAATAATTTCTTGTAATTCATGGTTCAGGCAGATTAATGTAACTTATAGTAATCCATCAGCATGTAAAATTCAGCCAGGCTAAATACAAAATAATAGAATTACATCCAGAAATTTCGACGGCACAACTCTTCCCGGGCAGATATTATGTATTTTTAACAAAAGTGTATGAATGACGGTTATATCTCCAAATCATACTCGCCCAGTCTGAGAGGATATTTACCATATTCACGAACCAGTTTAACGATATAATCATAAGTTTTGCCTGATACGGAACTTGAGACAGAGTGGTCGGACTGAAAAATAAAGCCTCCCTGTTTTGCAGCATTGAGCTTCTTCAGAGTTTCCCGCTTAATAAGTTCCAGATCACCTGTTTCCCATACTTTGATATCATTGTTTCCGCAATAGCCTATTTGAGAGCCATATCGCTTTTTAAGAGCAACTGCATCCATATCTGCTTTTACTTCCAGGGGGTTATAAGCATCGAGACCCATTCCTATAAAATCTTCAAAAATCATGTTAACATTTCCACATCCATGATAGATGACAGGAAGGTTGTTCTTATGACATTCATCAATCATAGCTTTAACCCACGGTTTGAAATACTCGCGCCAGTACTGCGGATCAAAAAGCATTGAATAGGTATATGCCACATCGCCCCAGATAACAAAGCCATCGAGCAATCCTCCGGCAGCTTTAATCTGGGCTTTGGTACAATCGAGATAAAACTGTCCTATCCGGTTAATACATTCGCCCAGCCTGTCGGGGTACATGCCAATCCAGAAAAGTGAGTTCTCCTGCCCGATAAGTCTCGTCAGGCATTCCGAACATTCAATAATGCTGCCATAAACAGGGAAGTCGGGATGGAGTTTTTTCACTGTATCAATCCAGGCAGCGGAGTTACGTTCAAATCCGTCGCCGACACCTGCGATCTGGTTATCGCCTGATGAAAAAAAGCGTGCCGGGGCGGCAGGATCATCAAATTCAAATGCTTCAAGTTTCTCGATTGTATCAATATCAAAAGCCATAAACTCAGGCATTGGAAAATCAAACCTTTTCCTCAATGTTGCCAGAAATCCTGTTTTTATTACTACCTCTTCACTGTTTTCCCTTATGGTTTCAAAAGGGCGGATTAATGGATCCATATTAGGAGTGGTAACTATCCAGTCGAGGTCGTAGTAATCATAAGGGCTTGCATCGGCAGGAAGGTTTAGTTCCTTCCTCCAGTTGGTTACAAAGCTTCCCCAGAAGAAGTCACTTATAGGAACCCTGTCAGGTTCTTCGTGATTAAGTGCTTTATTCATCCTTTCCAGTTTGGCAAGGCAGTTTTTCGTCCGTTCCATTTTAATGTGATTTTATCTGAATCTTTTTCCTGAAGTATTTTTAATATTAATGGATTGTATATTCAATGAGCTATTTCATAAAATTCATTTTTCCAACGACGTTAAGTTACCATAATTTCTTTCTGATTCAAAAACATATTATCTGAATTCATTAGTGTTGGCAAGGAATTTGCACAAATAATTCAGGATAATTTAAAAAAATGTAAAATGAAAAAAATCAGCTTCCTTATACTTATTGCAATAATGAGTATGCAGAACACAGATGCCCAGCTCCTTAAGAATGCCAAAAAGTTTATTAACTCAAATACGGCAGGCCTCACTGAAAAGGATGCTGCCGATGCTATTAAAGAAGCTCTTGTAAATGGCACTGGGGAAAGTGTGAAAGTTGTTTCGCTTGCAGACGGATACTGGGGCAATCCGGAAATAAAGATCCCCTTCCCTTCAGAAGCCAGGGATATGGAATCAAAGCTCAGAGCAATGGGAATGGGTAACAAAGTGGATGAATTCAACCAGTCGATGAACCGTGCTGCCGAGAAAGCTGCCACCGAAGCAAAGACTATTTTTATCGCTGCCATAAAAGGGATGACTGTCAGCGATGCAATTAATATTGTGAAAGGTGAAAACAATGCCGCTACAATGTATCTGAAAAGGACAACCTCTCCTCAGCTTGGTGCTGCCTTTAAACCGATAATAAAAACATCGCTTGATAATGTCAATGCCTCGAAATACTGGAGCGACCTGATTACTATCTATAATAAGATCCCACTGGTTAAAAAGATAAATCCGGATCTTCCTGAATATGTTACAAATAAAGCTATTGACGGACTTTTTGTCATGATTGCCAAAGAAGAGCTTAAAATCCGCAAGGACCCAATGGCAAGAACATCTGAGCTGCTTAAGAAAGTTTTTGGCAGTTAAAGCCGGCAACTGCTCTTCGGGGAGCTATAGAAATTTAAATATTGCGGGACTAATCAGCCGCCAGACTTTTTATTTTATCTATTTCTATCTCAATCTGAGGATTAAAAGAATCACTGTTCATATAGTTCAGCAGAGAGAGCAGAAGTTGTTTTGAAACTGGTCTGCCATCAATATTATCCTTTAAATCGATACTGCAAACCATCAGTTTCCCTTCATTTGTTTCAGATTCGAAGGCCAGTGCAAGCCGGCGATTGGAGAACCATGTATCGATCGGCTGAATGAGAGGTTTCAGTTTTGCAGGAAAACCATCGAGAATCATTGCCTGAGAATGAGTAACAGGATCCCACCACTGCCAGTTGGAATGATACTCTGTAGGAAAATCACTGAAGATTGAATGTGCAGGATTGCAAAGAATTCCTAGAGTATGCGGTGGCTGGTTGTTGGTCCAGGCTGTGTTCCAGAAGATACTTGAAAATCCGATTGCAACCTGCTCCCCTTTATCTTTTCCTGCTTTCCCAAAAGTAAGCAGCAGTACAGATCCTCCGTTTTTGAGAGTTGCCTCAGCATTTCTATCAAGTTTGTCTGTAACCATCACTTTTCCGGTAACTATCTCCTGTTCTGAAGGATAGACCCAGAAATCCCAGCTGTTTTTAAAAGAGGTATTTTCAATTGATGCAACCAGAACAAGTTTCTGAGCTTTGGTAATACCGGACAGATTAAATGATAATGATCCTGCCGGAATACAATTTCCTATGGCTATCTCCTCCTTTTTAAAAGTCCTGCTGTAAAGTGTATCACCTGATGAATTTATAACTTCACATAAAACCGAACCATTTTTTATAGGATTTGCACCGAAATGTGCAATCTCAATATCCGCACTGAAAGATTCATTATTGGTGAAAACCCTTTTTTGCATCCGTGCGAGAGGAACCGTTTCATTACAGAACATTCTGAATTCTTTGGGTGTGATATAACCTTTTGACTCAAAGAACGGATTCAGAATACCAACAAGCGCGGTACCCTGTCCGGGGAAATCGTGCAGTTGCAACAGGTGAAATCCGGCAAACCCGGGTGTCCTGAGGGCAGCTTCAATTTCCGCTTTGTAGCACAATGCCTGAAGCTTACCTGAGGCCATAAGGAAATCTTCTGCCTGATCGCCCATCTCATTCTCATTCAGCGTTTCGCGGAATATTTCAAAATTTGTAGCTTTAAGCACACCCGTATATTTTGCTATCTCTTTAAAATCGGGATAAACGCACCATTCTCCTATTTCGTGACTAACAACAGGAACTTTGAATTTTGAAATATATTCCCGGTAGTCATTAATGGTTTGAGGTGGTTCACCATTAATGATGCTCTTCAATCCCTCGCCCCAGCGCTGAATCCTTGGTTCAGGCGACAGGTTGTAATCATTTTCAGGAATAAAGGGCCAGCCTGCAGCTGAAGTATATAGCCTTCGGTTGTCTTTTGCCTTCCAGTATGTCAGGAGTTTACCGAGGTAATCATTCTGCTTTTTTCCGGCGGGTTCGTTCCCATAGGCCAGCATACAGAATGACGGATGGTTTCCATAGGCTTTAAGAATTTCATCACCCTCGCGGTAGATAAACTGATCGATAACGCCGCCGTCGCCCAATCCTGTTCCCTGGTTTGCCCATGAAGAGCACTCGATATGAAAGTAGACCCCAAGCTTATCGGCAGCAATAAAAGCAGCTTCAGGAGGGCACCAGGAATGAAAACGGATAGTATTTAATCCATATTCTTTACAAGTACTGAGAACTTTCTCCCACGATTCTGTATCGGTGGGAGGATAACCGGTAAGCGGAAAGATGCAGCACTCAAGTGTCCCTCTCAGAAATATCTGTTGCCCGTTAACTTCGAAACGGGTTCCGTTTGCTTTAAACTCGCGCATACCGAACTCCTGAGAAACATTATCAATTATCTCGCCATCGGCCCCTTTCAGATTAAGGTTCAGCTTATATAATGAAGGTGTGAATTCACTCCACAGCTGAGGCTTGTTACCCATAGGATAATCAATGACAAGCTGGAGATCATCTGAGCCGGAATCTGCTGAAACAACTTTTCTCCTGAGTTTCTGAGAAAGCCCGGAGTTAAAACTTTCAGCCTGAATCATAATTTTCCCTTTGAACGGATTCCCTGTTTTATTGGTTAAGGCCACAATAATTTTTGCCTTTTTTGCCTTAATATCGGGATAGATCCTCACCTCACTGATAAATATTTTTGATGTGGCTTTCAGACATATATTCCCGGCAATCCCATTCCAGTTCGACTGGGTATGGTCGCTGATACTATGCGAGTTAACTCCGACAGGTATAACAACCCTGTTATCGATCCGGATACTAATCCGGTTTTTTCCTGCATTAAGATGAGGTGTAATATCGAACTGATGCGGAGCTGCCAGACTGTTCCCGCTCCCTGCTTTTTTACCATTTACAAAAACAGTCGACTCCCAATGAGGTCTTTCAATAAACAATATTACATTCTTTCCCTCCCATCCGGAAGGTAAGTCGAACTCTTTCTGATACCAGGCGGCACCTTTATAATATTTTACCGGAGTGAGCCAGAATGGAATTTTAATGTTTCCCGGATGCCGGTACTTTTCATATTTTTTTTCAATGAAATAGGACTTGTCAATAATATCGCCGGTCCAGTTTGTCTTTAAGGTAATATCGTCTCCTTTCCCATTTTCAGCCATTGAACCGGGAAGTCTGACAGTTTCATCAGACAAGATATTATACCAGCCTTCATTGATTCCCTGGTCAAGAGAGTCAATTCTGAATCTCCATTCTCCGGCAAGGGAATAATCATTCCTTACATCGGCATTCTGCCTAATACATCCGGTAAATACCAGTAAAATAATCAATAATTTTTTCATGCCTTCAGGTAATTGTGCTGGTTTCCTAACTCTAAAGATCCTTCAGGGCATCGAGCATTGCCACAACATTCTCAAAGGGTACGTTTGCCTGAATATTATGAACCGTATTAAAGACAAAACCACCGTTTTTGTTAAGGATTTCACACTGCAATTTAACCTGTTCCTTTACCTGGGCAGGTGTTCCAAAAGCAAATGCTCCCTGAGTATCAACACCTCCGCCCCAGAATACAAGATCATTACCATATTCCTTCTTTAGCCGGCGGGAGTCCATGCCTGAAGCATTTATCTGAACGGGATTAATTATATCAAATCCCGATTCGATAAAATTTTTCATCAGAGGTTCCACAGCGCCGCAGGAGTGTTTAAATGTTTTCCACGAGGTATTCTGATGGATCCAGTCATTTGTTTTTTTATAATAAGGAAGCCATACCCTGTCGTATGTTTCAGGGGAACAAAAAGTTGAGTTCTGAGTACCAAAATCAGTTCCGCAGATAAAGACGACATCAATCTTATTTCCGATAACCTCATACAGCAACTTCATATTTTCAATGGCGATATCTGTCTGTTTTTCATATAACTCTTTAACAAAATCCTCCCTGATGAGAGTAGAGATATACCACTCTTCCACACCCCTTATGCCTTTCGGGTTTTTTAACTGTATCGCAGGAACAAGTGCAATATCGCCCAAAGCTGTTCCTCCTACCGATGCCACAATTGCTTTGGAATCTGTGTCGAGTTTGTTTATCTCTTTTTTCCACCAGGAAAGGTCATCAGTAGTTATATGGCCAAATTCCTCCAGGTTATCCTCCACCTTCAGGGTTGAGTCATCTATTGGTTTCTGCCTGTCGAGAGCATCAAAAAAGTATCCGGTTTTTGGCATCATCCCGCTGGGTGGCTGGGAGGTGTCACCCTCAGGATACATCAATATATCTCCATTGGCATTAAATGTGTAATTAAACCCGGCAGGAAAAAGAACCTCCTGTCCCCATAGCGTTTTATGAACTTTCCAGCCTTCATTGGGAACCCCAAACATATTTTTTGCAGATAACAATCCTATTACATCGATATCCATCGCCTTTACCAGCTCCGGATCAATTTCACCGAGCATCTGATATGGTTCTGTAACCCTGACAGGTCGTTTCTCGAGTCCGTAATAGTCGCGTAGTTTTTCAACAATCCGCACATGAATACCGGTAACAGCTGTAGAACCAAAATCAACTACGACCTTATCGGGTTGCTGATGATTTATTGTTCTGATAAAATTCTGTTTCGAAGGAGTAAGCATAAATTAAATTTTAGATCAATCATTAGAATCATAAAGATAATCGGTTAGTTGTAAATCAGTGTCAGCCTGATCAGCCAATTATTCATATTTATGATCATTAATATTTTTTTCGATGAGGAAATCACACTTACTATCTGTTTAAAAAGGTAAACACACCCTAAAATCATTTTCAAATAACAGGATCTCCTTTTATTTGGATTTTAAACTATCATCAGCGAATGCGTCATTCAGATCGTTGTCTATCCCAACCTGTGTTTTTACAAAAGTACTGTCGAAGTTTTTATCTGCGGAAACCTTTTTCTCAAGAATGGCTCCGCGAAAAACAGAGACGAGGGCTGCAACAATTGAAATAGTAATAACCACCCGTGTAAAAACCCGATAACTTCCTCTGAAAAAAAACATTGCGATCAGCGCCAGAAGGATTCCTGCCGCCGCGGGAAGTAACGGAATAAGTCCTAATCCTACAATTGCAAGTGCCATTGAAATCAGTCCGAACAACAAAGCGGGTATCAGCAATAAAAGTGAGACTCCACCGGTTGACTTTTGTTTCTTTTCTGCTTTTTCCATAATTATTTAATTTATAAGGACTTAACGTAAGCCGGAGTTGGGTTATCTATTAATGTCCTGAATAGTGAGGTTTTGATATTATTGAATAATCCCCTGTGCTTCAACAAGTCGCAGCTGAATACTGCCAACAGGGATTTCAGCTTTAACCTGAACAGGAATCTTATTCTTGTCAGCTGTAAGCCAGATATTGTTTGACTCCTTGTTAACCAACGCTTTATTATTGATTGAAATACCCAGTTTATAACAGGCTATTTTCCCGAAAGGTTCAGTTTTCAAAGTCTCTTTTCCTTTAAATGTCAAAGTAAGGATCTCAACTTTATCGTCGACCAGTATAGATATAGAAATAGTTTTGTTGAGAGCCATTTTCTCAAAGTCGAACATTCTGACGTAGTACAGAATTGAGACCAGATCCTGCGTCTCTTCTGTTACCGGAATGACTGCAGTTTTGACTTTCCCTTTTCGTTCAAACTCATAATTAGCCTGCAGAGAATTTCTTTTAACAACATACTTCATATTGAATTTATAACCTCCTTCATCAACACTTCTTTTGAAGATATAAGGTTTAATCTCCTTTTTATCGACCCATGACTGAAACAAATCCCTTATCTTGAAAAATGAATCATATTCAGAATAGGTACTTGCTGTAGCCTTTATAAAATATAAGGATTTACCGCCCGAATTATAATCGGCGACTTCAACTTTTACTTCTGCCAGGTCGGCCCAGAGAGATGACATGTAATATGAACCCTTGAACCTTAATGTTTCTCCCGCCTGAAATGGAGTGCTATTACCGGTTTGAGAATAGCCAAATGCTGAAAATAGTATCAGAAAGAGGAGTGTTGTCTTTATCTTTACAATCATTGTGATATAATTAGTAGAAATCCCATTGCAAGGTATTCAAAAATTGATCTGACTAAAGTAATGTTATTTTATATGTGTATCGGGAATCATCTGTATAAAATGTATTCTTTTTAGACCAATATTCAGTTTCTCCTGATTGGAGATTACCTTGGGTGAGTTTGTCCCGAAAAACAGTAAAAGATACCGGTTAGTTTCTTAAACCGCCACCTGCATTTCATTACCCATCCATAGCTTAATTCCGGCAAACCCTTTCCAACGGTTAATATGTTGTTCAAAAATACAGGCAGATTCAATTTATTTACAACAGGTTAAGACCTATCTTTGCCTGCGGGAAAATATCCTGTTCCCGGTTTTATTACAACCGGATTTTTTATTTTTTTATTAATGCTATAATGATGCCGTACAATATTAAAAAGACTGGGGGAATTATTCTTGCTTTAATTTTACTGTCTGTCTCTCCGGTTTCAGCACCAAGTCTGAAATTAATTACAATTGCCGCTTCTGTTCCTGCAGAACCATACAAACGGCTGATTCATGCAATAGGAATGGTGGAGACCAAGGGCGATACCCTGTCTTTCAATCCCGTTGAAAATGCTGTCGGATACTTTCAGATACGACCTATTAAACTTAAAGACTATAATGCTCAGACAAGAAGCAGATATAAGATGAATGACCTTTTCAGCTATGAAGTATCTGAGAAGATCTTCTTATACTTTGCTGAACAGATCGGCCCTAATGATCTTGAACAGATAGCAAAAAAATGGAATGGTTCGGGGCGGATGACTATCAATTACTGGAACCGGGTAAAACGGCTCATATAAGATCTTCAGCGGAGGCACAAGCTCTGGCGAAGGGGGACAAAAAAACCTGAATTATCTTACATAAAACGGAAGATTGGCGGTCGAAAAATGGCCCTTTCCGTCGTAAACATATGCAAAAAGACGGTAAGCTCCGGGAGTGGAGGGTGCTTTAAAACTTATTTCAACTTTATTTCCTGAGATCAAGTCCGGAAGCGGTCCGGGAACTTTTTCACCCTGACCGGCATATGATGCATATTTTGCTTCATTCCGGATCTCCCAGCGATATGTAAGATTATCATTATCCGGATCATGAGCTGTAACCTTTGCGTTTTGAATACTACCCGGATCAAGCATGATAGCCTGATAGCGAATAAAGGCACCAATATTAACAGAATCTGCAACAGGAGCTTCATTCTTCTTTTTTTCCCCGGTCCATAAATAATGCATTAATCCAACAAGGGGTGATTCCAGTCCTGTTGAATCGAACATACAAAACCAGGTGTGAGTGGTTTCCTGTTTAAAACCTGACCAGTAAAATACGTAAGAGCCAAGGCACTGGCCGTTTTCAGGATCCGTAATACTCTGGTATTTCTTCTCATAGCAGATGTATTTTTCCAATCCTGTCTGTTCATACGGAGCTTTCCATGGCGTTTTACGGACTTCCCAGTATCCGTCAGGACCCCACTCTGAAATTAAAAAGGGTTTTGTCCATCCATACTTTTTCATGGTAGATGAAAGAGTATATATATCACCATATGAGTTAATGCCAAGCAGATCAAGATCAGGGCATCGTTTTACAATATCTGCAACCTTTTCCATCAGGCTTGTACCTATAACTGTCATCACAGGATGATTCGGGTCGATGGCATGGATTGCCCTGGCAGCACTGTTAACGGCATCCCACACCTTCGGGTTGAAAGGTTCAAGTGGAGGGATATAATCAAGTTCATTCCCTATGGCCCACATTAGCACTGCAGGATGATCCTTTGTATTCCTTACTATTGAGATGATCTTTTCTGTCTGCTTCCTTACTGCAGAAGTATCATTGTAATTCATCCCATCGCGTTCGGCTCCGGCAGGAAGATTTACAAGGGCATTAAGTCCGAGTTTATATACCTTGTCAAGCTGTTCCTTTTGAGAGCCGGTTCGTATTGAATTCCCTCCGTATTCTTTAACTTTTTCAAGATAGCTGTTTCCTACAACACCTTTTACAAAAAACGGCTGGCCGTTCAGCATAAGCCGCCAGGATTTGTTTTCATTTTTAATTTTAACAATACCCGGTTGTCCATTAACTGAATAAAGAAGAACCAAGAGTGGCAGTGCGAATAATAGTTTCTTCATGTATATTATGTTTTTATTGTGGGTGAATCTGTCAAAACCAAACCAGTTCAATATCTTCCGAAGATCTTAAAATTTAAGAGGGAATTTCATAAAACCTTCTCCCTGAAAACTTATGTTCGGGCCAAATATTTCCACGCCGGAATAGCCTTCACCTCTGTTGCACCTATATTAAATGAGTCCTCCTGATCAAATGTTACTATTACTGCCTGAGAAATTTTTAAGTCTGACATGGCTTCTTCCAGCCCTCTGATCTCTCTGTCGAGATTGTCTGAATCAAGATGATAGCAGACCTGAATAGCTTTTACTGGCTGCCCTTTTTCTACAATTACAAAATCACATTCCCATTTTTCAGAATAGTAATACAGTTCTGTATGATTTCTTCTTAAATGGAGGTAAACAAGATTTTCCAGTTTTCGTCCGGGATCTCTCGAAAACGAAAGGGAATTTACATTGACCAACCCATTATCAATGCAATACACTTTCCGGGGATTAACAATGGTTTTTTTTATTGAATAGCTGAATTTCGGCAGGCTGAAAATCAGGTAACTATCCTCCATCCAGGAAATATAATCTGCCACTGAACGTACAGAGCCAAAGCCAAATACCTTTCTCAGGTTATTCAGGGAATATCGTTTCCCAATATTGCTGATCATATAAACAGTCAGTTGCCGTAACATCTGATGCTGCCTGATTCCATATCTCACTGCTATATCGCGAAAAATAATATCATCCATTAACCGGTATAATATCTCTTCGTCTCTGATCTTCAGATACTCGGGAAATCCTCCATGATCTGAATAATTCATTAAAGAGTCAGCGCCCGGACTAAGACCAAGGAATAATAAAAACTCAGAATAGGAAAAGGGGAATAGTTCCTTTGTAATGTGCCTTCCTGTCAAACTAGTTCCAAATTCCCGACTCAAAAGCGAAGCGTTCGAACCTGTGATAATAATTTTCTGCCGACTGCCAACTTTGGACCTGATGTATTTTTCCCAACCGGTAATATGCTGAATTTCATCAAACGCCATGATTTCCCAACTTTTCTCAACTGCCATTGTATCAAGTTTAGTAAAATCAGCTAATTCAAATCCTGAAAGCCGGGGATCTTCAAAATTCAATAGCATAGCGGATTCCTGCCTGCTTTTTAGAAGCTGTTTAATCAGAGTACTTTTCCCGCAACGTCTTACGCCGCTGATTACAAGAACAAATGAATCATAAATTTTCAATTCGCTCAGGCATTCCCGTGATGTATCATTGGATTGATTATGTATTAATCCTGTATGATGATCAGTTACCTCAGCAATTGTTTCTTTAAGTATCATTATAGTATGTATTACAATAACAAACTAATATGTATTACAAATATAAGGTTTTTTGTTTTAATAATACAAACTTTCGATTTCAGATAAGTTTCACGACATATTGGTCAACCAGGTATATCTGCAATAAGCTATCTTTAAGCCTTTTGCACAGACCAGGATATTCAGATAAGCATCACAACAATCAGTTTTAATGCTTTTGAATAATTTTAATTTCTTCAAGGCACAAGGAAAACAGCAAAATAATTTAAAGAGTAAGAAGACAGCGAACAGACAGAGCAGTTCGTTTATGCCGGGTGCCACTGCCTAAAGAGGTGGAATTGGATGACATGAGCCTGAGAGTGGCATTGGTCATTGAGGTCTCCGTAGAGCTCCACCATTTACCGTCGTACCCAACGCTATAGTACACACCTTCACCGTCGCGGTAGCCACCCGGGAGGGCTGTGAAACCAGTTTCATTGGTTGCCTCCGTATTTGTCGTTAAGGACAGCCAATGTGTTGTGCCTGTTTCTTTCAGTTTACTGCCGGCAACACCCAGCCCTCCAAGATAAACAGCCAGGGCTGCCCACTCCACATCTGAAGGCACATGCCACCCTGCGGGACAAAGCTTGCCGGTATTCACAGTGTAATAGTTATAAAGTTTTCCATATCTGGTTGAATTGGCCGGAGTGTTTTCGTAATTGCAGAAACCACCGGCTGTTAATGCTGACCATACTCTATTCTCTGTTACTTCAGGAATTGCTGTACCATCATTGTATCTGGTGGTTTTAAGATTCTCGTTCATCCAGACCTGAGCAGCAATTTTTACTGTTTTGTAAACATTTCCTTCAACATCTGTAACAGTCTGCGCCTGGAGACCGGTCAGTAGGAAGCAATAGATAGCCGAAGCAATTAATGTTACTCTTTTCATCAGTACAAAATTATTTTTAATAGGTCGGATGGAGCTCGCATGTTGATTTTGTTCATGCAAGTTTGTGTTACTAAAAAAACATGCTCGGTTCATAGCTGTACCATTCATTAATAAATTCATCTTAAAATCCCCGGATGTTATTCAAAAAGATATTAGCACCACGTCGGTAAAAATATTATTGTTAAGTTAATAAAATATTCCAAATCCACAAAAAAAATTATTTAACGGGCGGTATTTGATGATGAACGGTAACATCTGGTGAGTTAACGGGAAATGGCGTTTGCAGTTTCAATCATAGTTCCGCCTCACCTTATCCGAAATGTTTTATGTGATATTTCAGCCCAATAGCAGTCCGACTCCTGCTATATTCCAACTTATATATATCAGGTTCTGGATTTTGTGAATCAAAATCGTTAATTTCGGCTCATTAGTTTTTAATCTTTTTTATTATGTGTGGAATAGTTGGTTATATTGGATCAAAACCTGCCCGCGAGATTATTATTAATGGTCTTAAGCGTCTTGAATACAGAGGATATGATTCCGCCGGGGTGGCACTGGTTAATGGAGAGACAAAGGTCTTTAAGTGTGCCGGAAGGGTGCAGGATCTCGAAGAGATTGTAAATAAATCGAGTTTTAACGGTACCACTGGCATGGGCCATACTAGATGGGCCACTCACGGAGAACCTAACGAATTGAATGCTCATCCTCAGGTATCTTATAAGGGGAATTTCATTGTTGTCCATAATGGCATCATTGAGAATTATTCCCTCTTAAAAAAACACCTTGAAAGCAGAGGTATTCTTTTTTCAAGTCAGACCGATACAGAAGTTCTTGCAAACCTTATTGAGCATCTTTATCTGGAGGGCGATATGACAGCAGAACAGGCAATTACAATGGCACTTAACAGAGTGGAAGGGGCCTATGGGCTGGTAATAATCTGCACAAAGGAATCCGATAAACTATTTGCAGCCAGGAAAGGAAGTCCTCTTGTTATCGGAGTCGGGGATGGAGAAAACTTTATTGCATCCGACGCTACACCAATCGTAGAATATACGCAGCGGGTAATTTACCTTAATGATGATGATATAGCCATCATTAAGAAAGATGAGCTTATTCTGAAATCGATCCGAAATGAAAAAATAAAACCAGAGATAAAAGAGATCGATCTGAAAATAGGAGAGATCGACAAGGAAGGATTTGATCACTTCATGCTTAAGGAAATATTTGAACAACCACGGGCTATTCATGACACTTTCAGGGGAAGAGTTCTTCCTGACCACTCTGGCATTATGCTTGGTGGGCTTCATGATGTTCTTGAAACAATGGCGGAAGCAGAGCGGATCATAATTATTGCATGCGGAACATCGTGGCATGCCGGCCTGTTGGGAGAATATATTTTTGAAGAATATACAAGGATTCCTGTTGAGGTGGAATATGCTTCAGAATTCAGGTACAGAAATCCAATAATAAACAAGGGTGATATTGTAATCGCAATAAGCCAGAGCGGAGAGACTGCCGACACTCTTGCGGCTATAAAACTGGCACGGAATAAGGGTGCCAAAGTGATTGGCATATGCAATGTTGTTGGCAGCAGTATTCCGCGCGGAACCGATGCCGGAGTTTATACACATGCGGGACCGGAGATTGGTGTTGCTTCCACAAAAGCTTTTACAACCCAGGTTACTGTTTTGGCGATGATGGCATTTGAAATAGGACATAACAAAGGCATAATTTCCGATGCTGCATATAAGGATCTGATAACTGAACTTGTCTCAATTCCGGGAAAAATAGAAAAAGCACTTGAAGTTAACACTCAGGCTCTTGAGATTGCTAAAGTTTTTCAGAATACCCATAATGCCCTCTACCTTGGAAGGGGATATCTTTTCCCTGTGGCACTTGAGGGAGCTTTAAAGCTTAAGGAGATATCTTATATTCATGCTGAAGGTTATCCGGCAGCAGAAATGAAACATGGCCCGATTGCACTTATCGATGAGAATATGCCTGTTGTGGTTGTTGCTACCAAAGATGACACATATGAAAAGATAATCAGTAATATACAGGAGATTAAGGCCAGAAAAGGGAAGGTTATTGCAATTGTAACAGAAGGTGATGAGATAATAAGAAAGATGGCCGACTATGTGCTTGAAGTACCAGATACACTTCCGGCATTTTCAGGACTTCTGGCAGTAATCCCTCTTCAGTTGCTTTCATATCATATTGCTGTTTTAAGAGGATGTAATGTTGACCAGCCCAGAAATCTGGCGAAATCTGTAACGGTGGAATAAAATTCTTTGTTAATCCAGGCTCCCTTCCTTCCCTGCCGGGGAAATTAGAAAGAGGGTAAAATCCAGGTAAATAGATGAATACTATAGAAAATTACCGGAATCTGACTACTCATGAGATAGCCTCACTCATGTCGAATGGTTGCAGCTGTAATGAGTGGAACAGGGTTGAAGTGCTTGAGGGATTTAATCCGGCAAGCTGTATTAATGTCATCTTTTCAGGAGATATAAAGCTTGGCGTTTTTACTGAACCGTTTATTGATGAATCGGGGGTTGCTATCCCCGGAGGAATCCTGAATGCCAGGATTCATAACTGCACAATAGGATCGGATGTTATAATCAACAATATTGGTGACTATATTGCAAATTATAATATTGAAGATAAGGTTGTTATCAAAAACTGCGGGAAGATACATACAGAAGGGGTCTCCTCATTTGGGAATGGAATTTCTGTTTCTGTCCTTAATGAAACAGGTGGGAGGGCAGTAAAAATCTGGGACCGGCTCTCTGCGCATGAAGCTTATATAATTGCCCTTTACAGACATAAAAGCGAGGCTATTAATATCATAGAGAATCTGGTTGATGAATATGCCATTTCTCATTCTTCAACTATGGGGACCATCGGATATAACTCAAGATTATTCAACTGTAATAACATCCGAAATGTTAAATTCGGACCATTCAGTTATGTTGAAGGGGCGGTTAAAATTAATGAGGGTTCGGTTAACAGTTGTAAGGAAGATCCCGTTTTTGTGGGTCCCGGAGTGATAATCGAACATTTTATTGTCTGTTCCGGATCAACAATTACCGAATCGACTTTAATAGAAAACTGTTTTATCGGACAGGGGTGTGTACTTGCAAAACATTATTCAGCAGAAAACTCCCTGTTTTTTGCCAATTGCGGAGGATATCATGGCGAAGCCTGCTCAATATTCGCAGGTCCGTTCACAGTGACCCATCATAAATCGACTCTGCTTATTGCCGGTATTTTTTCATTCATGAATGCAGGCAGCGGGTCGAACCAGAGTAATCATATGTACAAACTTGGCCCCATTCATCAGGGAATTATGGAACGCGGATCTAAAACAACAAGCGATTCATATCTTTTATGGCCTGCCCGAATTGGCCCTTTCACCCTTATCCTGGGTCGTCATTATAAAAATCCTGATACCTCTTCACTTCCCTTTTCATATCTGATCGAAAGTAACGATGAGAGCATCCTTGTTCCGGGAGTTAACCTGAGAAGTGTTGGCACTATAAGGGATGCTCAAAAATGGCCTCTACGCGATAAAAGAAAAGATGCGCTAAAAATCGACCAGATTAATTTTAACCTGCTTAGTCCTTACACCATAAGAAAGATGTTTGCAGGAAGGGAGATCCTAAAAAAGCTTATTGCTGAATCGCCTTCAGAATCAACTTATCGTTATAATAATATGCTGATACAAAGAGCTTCAGCAGAACGGGGTATTGAACTTTATCAGACAGGTATAAATAAATTTCTTGGCAATTCTCTTATTAAAAGATTAGAGAACAGTGAATTCACGACAAATGAAGATCTCAGAAAAAGGCTCACTCCGGAATTGCATCAGGGAAAAGGGGAATGGATTGATCTTGCCGGGTTAATAGCTCCAAAGAGCGAAGTTGATCTGCTTCTTGATGTAATTGAATCGGGAAAGATAGGATCGGTATTACAGCTTTCAGAATACTTTATTGATATGCACAAATCATATTACGATTGGGAATGGATCTGGGCTTGTGAAAAGATTGAAGAAGAGGCCGGGAAACCGGTTAAAGAACTGACATCATCAGATATAATCGGTATTGTTGAGAGATGGAAAAAGAGTGTTGTTGAGCTGGATCATCTTCTCTATGAGGATGCAAGAAAAGAATTCACACTTTCATCGATGACCGGTTTCGGGATTGATGGAGGGGATGAGGTGAAAAAGCTAGACTTTGAACATGTAAGAGGCGAATTTGAGTCGAACAGCGTTGTGACTGCAATTGAGGAACATATTAAACAAAAATCTGCCCTCGGCACTGAATTGATAGAGAGAATGAGAAGGATCTCTTAAACATAAAAGTAATCTGACAGAATAGATCTTTTCAAAATACTTTCGGTTATCTCCCGATAAAACCCGAAACAAAAACCCCCTATATATCAAGTACATAAGGAGTATTTTGTGTGATCCCGGGGCGACTCGAACGCCCAACCAACAGAACCGGAATCTGTCATTCTATCCATTGAACTACGGGACCGGATTATAGCGCAAAAATATAACCAAAAGACCGGTTTTACAACTAATTGAGAAAAGTTATTCATAATAATCTGACTTGCTGCTACTTATCTTTCCTGTTGGCCTTCTGCAACCTAACCTGGTTTCTTTCCTGTGCTAATGAATGCTCCCTGAATCCTTAACTCCTTCTTATCAATAATATCCTCCTCATTTTCAATATATTTCGTTTCATCCGGCAAAAACAGAGGTCAATTGAGCAGGCATGGTGGAAAATATATTTCAATATATTGCATCTTGCTGATTTATAGTTACTTATGAGGGGGGTAAATTAGGTTTAATGAAACTAATAAAATACATTTACTCGTATTGTAGAAATCCTTTTCCCCGAAATCCACTATCGATAATTTTCTCTTGCAAGAACATTCCCCTGGATTTCGAATTTTGTAATAAATACCATCATGAAAGCATCTCAAACAACAACCCTGCGCCAAAAGGCTGAAAAACAACTGAAAAACAAGCTGGCAGAGAGATCTCCAATCCTTTCCGAACCCGATATACTGAAACTGATTCACGAACTTGAAGTTCATCATATTGAATTGGAAATACAGAATCAGGAACTTATTAACGAACTTATAGAGAAAAAGAAGCTTGCAGATGAATTGGCAATTGCCAACTTACAACTTATTTATCAAAATGAAGAGAAACAAAAACGTGCAGATGAATTGGCAATTGTCAACTTAGAACTTATTTATCAAAATGAAGAGAAACAAAAAAGTGCTGATGAACTAGCAATTGCCAACTTAGAACTCATTTATCAAAACACGGAGAAACAAAAACGCGCAGATGAATTAATCATTATCTCTACAGAACTTGCAATACAAAACGAGAGGGCAAACCATGAAAGGGAGCTGACGGAAGCCAATGAAAATCTGTTAATGATAAAGGTTGCTCTACATGAAACGAATGACTATCTTGAAAACCTGATCAGCTTTTCCAATACACCAATTATAATTTATTCCCTCGATTTAAAGATAACACGATTTAATCATGCCTCCGAATTATTAACCGGCCTTACGGAAAATGAAGTATTAGGCTTTCCTATTAAAATTATATTCCCGCTTGCACTTTTTTCTGCATTCCTTGCTATGATTCGCCAACCGGTTCACGGGAAACTTCCTGAAATGGTGGAATTAAAAATAATGCACCGTGACAAGTCAATCAGAACGGTCCTATGGAATTCGACAGCGATTTTTGAGAAAAACGACCCCGTTCCAACTTCATATATTGCTCAAATACAAGATATTACTGAACGTAAGCAGGCAGAAGAATCTCTGAAGCAAAGCGAGGAACGTTACCGCGCACTAGTCGACTGGACTCCTTATGCGATCGTCGTTCACTGCGAAATGAAAATAATTTATGCAAATCCGGCAGCTGTTAAAATGTTTGGGGCAACGTCGGAGAAAGAGCTTACAGGAACCCCTATTCTTAACCGGCTTCATCCCGATTATCATCAAAGGTTGAAGAAGAGGATTCAAAGTGCAATTGATAATAACATTGATGCACCGCTGATGGAGGTGAAGTACTTCAAACTCGATGGAACGATAATAGATGCGGAGGTACAGGGAACCTTTATTATTTACGATGGAAAGCCGTGCGTTCATACTGCCATTCGCGAAACAACCGAGCGCAACCGGATCGAACAATCAATTCGGGAAAATGAAGCAAGGTATGGTTCGATGATCTCAAATATCTCGGACGTAATAGCCATTATGGGTGCTGATGGCATTATGAAATATAAGAGCGCAAATATCGAAAAATGGTTCGGCTGGCTACCCGAAGAGCGTATTGGCACAAGTGGCTTTTCAACTATCCATCCAGAAGATTTAGAATATGTTCAAAAGGTTTTCTATTCATTGCTGGGGGAAGAAAATTCGGTAAAGACTTTGGAATTCAGGTACGAATGTAAAGATGGAAGCTATAAACCCATTGAACTTACCGCGTCAAACCTGTTAAACGACCCTGTTATTAACGGTGTTTTGCTCAATTACCGCGATATTACCGATCGCCGGAAAGCCAAGGAAGAGTTAGTTAAATTATCCACCCGGTTAAAACTGGCAACACGTACAAGTGGAATCGGGGTGTGGGACTACGATATTGTAGATAATACTCTTCTGTGGGACGAGCAGATGTTTGCGCTCTACGGAATTGATGAAAGTGATTTTACGGGTATCTATCCCATCTGGCTTGCCAGTCTTCATCCTGACGATCTGGAGCGGTGCAACACGGAAATTCAGATGGCTATCCGACGCGAAAAGGAGTTTGATACCGAATTCAGGGTGGTCTGGCCCGATGGAACCATTCATTCTATCAGAGCCCTAGCAGCAGTTCAGTGCGCCAGTTCAAACCATCCGATTCGTATGATTGGCACCAACTGGGATATCACAGAGCAGAAAAATAGTGAAGTTGCTCTTTTGCAAGCTATGAGGGATTCCCAACAGGCCAGCAAGTCGAAAAGTGTGTTCCTGGCAAATATGTCGCACGAAATCAGAACTCCGATGAATGCCATTATCGGATTTTCTCAACTGTTGAGCCGGGAACTGTTATCTGATAAACAGAAAGATTATGTTGTTTCCATTCATCGCTCCGGTGACCATTTGCTTAAGCTCATTAATGATATTCTGGAACTGTCTAAAATAGAGGCAGGCAGGTTGGTGTTAAATCCATCAAATACTGATTTACACTCTCTTTTTGCGGACATTAATATGATGTTTAAGGAACAGGCCCAATCCAAAAATCTGAAGCTGATTTTCGAAACAGATCCCGATCTTCCGGAATATGTTATTGTTGACGGCAATAAACTACGCCAGATAATGATTAATCTGATTGGAAATGCAATTAAATTCACCACTAAAGGCGGAATAGCTGTGCGGGCCCGCGCCGATCAGTCGGAAGAGCACAATGACTCGTCCTAAAAATAGTTTACAGATTAATAATTAAATACTGATATCAATTTACACTTATTAGTTAGTCCTGATATTGGTTTACAATAGTAGGTTTTATTTTGTAATAATTCTTCCAT
>CAIJYD010000016.1 GCA_903824785.1 uncultured Bacteroidota bacterium | reverse complement strand
TTAAGTTCTTGTGTGAAATATTCTGTATTTTTGTTTATCATAATAGAGGGGGGCTTTTTTGTTGTAAGCACTTCAAATATAACTAATTAAGTTGTAATTGAAGAACAAAAACCCCCTTTTTATGAATAATTCAGGCTAAATTTGTTCAGTGTTTAGGGCTCAGGGCTCATGGCTTTTTTTTTGTTTAAGACATCCTGTCTGGAGAGGTCGGTTACATCAGATCCCCCAGAGGACCAAGATTGATATTCAAATCTCTGTCGGTAAGGTTGAAATGTTTCTTAAGCTCTTCCATTTTCATCTCAAGCTTCATAAGAGTTTCACCGAGTCTTTCAATCTCATCATCTGTAAGAGAGCCACCGTCAACCCTTCTCATGGCCTGCTTTTCCACCAGTTTTCTGATGAGTTCAACAAGAGTCAGTACAAGTTTTGCCAGCCCTGAATCAGCATTTTCAGGGGTAAGCTTTAACTTTGAGTCGTCATTGCCTGCAAGTTTCCCGATCTCATCAGAAAGCTCATCGAGCGACCCGGTATTAAAAAGTATCTTATTTTCGCTCATCGCTACTATTATTTTATGGTTATATCAACAAAACTGTATGGCGGCCAGGGCCCGGTAAGCACAAAACTTAATCCGGGATAATGGCTCTGCAAAGTCTCTATTACATTAATAAGAGGGTCTTTATGCCCCTTTTCAAGCAGACAAACACCATCCACAATTGTTGTTTCAGTTACCATCTTTTTAATATGGGTAACTGCATTCAGACGATTAAGGAAAAGAGTTATCTCGGCAATAACGGAGTCTACATGAGTTAACATCAGTTCTTCAAGGCGGTGTTCCTGAAGCTTTTTTTCCACCCAATCCCTGTAAACTGATTTACTAATTTCCGAAACTTCGCCAGGTTGTGATATGTTACCCGACGCTGATTGACCAATAAGGCTTGCCCGTAGTTTTTCGGAATCACATAAGACCTTAATCCCGAATTCATATTTATTGTCAACTTTCTGAAGGTTTTGATAGATTTCGGGGTAATTTACAACTACCATTTTTTCAATTGCATCTGTCGATTTCATTATAGAACCGAAGCGCATCGGAAGAAGTGTAAACTTATGAGAAAGAGCTTCTATAACACCGGCATATTCAATTGCCGAGGATCTGTCGGCAATTAAACCGGATCTGTTGATATCGCTTACAACTGCCGATATCTCATCAATGGTTACGACATAAAGTTCTGAGCCTGAAATACCCTTCAGTCCTACAGGTAATCCATTTTGCTTACTATTGTTTCTTTTGTTAATTAATATTGAATAAATCAGTTTATCCATCCCGAAATAATTTTTCCAAAGATTTTTTTTTGTCTATCCAAATAAATATCCGCTAAAAACTAAAAATCGTCTTTTGCAAATATGATCAGTTCGTTGTTTTTTTTTGTTTTATAACGCTTTTCTTAAATTCAACGTCAATAGTAAAGTTATTCTTCTTTTAACTCTTTTCTTGCTTTTCCTGCCTTTAATTGTTCCATTGTTTCAACCGAACTCAGCATTAGTTTTACACCTAAATAAACAAGGTCGACATCTGCCACCGAAATAACTATATCTCCGGTCAGAATTACCCCTTTGTTAAGAACCCTGTCGAGCAGTTCAAGTATTGTGACATCTTTTGACTTATCAATAATATTATCGTGCATCGTTATTTTTCTTTGATTGAGATAAAACTAAAAGGAGGCCACGGCCCGGTTGTTTCAATAAAAAAGCCTGAGCTGAGATCCTTTTCCTTAAGCCTTTCGACAGTACTTCTGAAATCTTTCACTTTGGTTTTATTTACCAGGAATGTTGCATTGAGAATCATTGTATCTTCTCTCCCTGTATATTCTTTCGGGAGAAGGTTATTCAGTCCGGTTGCTTCGCTAAGCTCTCTGAATTCATCATAATAGAGCTGGCCGTAGCTCTTGCAAAGGCGGTCCATCTCATTTTCGACCAGGTCTGTTTTTTTCCTTTTCAGAAGGAAGGCTTTGCCGGGAGAGCTTGCCATAATCTGTTTCTCCAGTTCGGAAGCTTCAGTACTCAATTCATCAATTTTTTCACCAAGTGCCTTACGGTCGCAGAAGATTTTTAAGGACCATTCTTCTTTTTCATAAATATATTGAATATTTTCGGATATCGAATCCGAATAGTCTGAGACAAATTTTCTTAATCCCTCTTCACTGTTATAAATTGTTCCAAATTTAAAAGGGATGGCTGTATTATGATCCATTATCTGACTTATTACCCTAACATGCTCCAGAGCGTTTAACTCAAGCCACTTGATATCCGATATATTCTTCTTCAGGTTTTCCTCGGAAAATTCATCGTCGGAAACATATTTCACAATAACGTAAAACTCATCAAACACAAGAGATACGAGCCCCTGCGATTCCAGCTCATTTTTAGGAGGCGGGGGAGTATTAGTTATGCAAAAGAGGTATATCAGATTATTCATTTTGAAACAGATTTGCTGATTTCAAATATTTATACTACTCGCTGACACTATCCAGACCTTCAAAGGAGTTAAGCCTTTCGAAGGAGGTTATTTCAAGTTTTTCATCCATTTTAACAGAATAAAAAAGGCGGATCTGTTTTGGAGGGAGGTTCATTGATTTTAAAAATGAATCGTCTTCATATACCTCTGCAATTGAATTCCATATTTCATTTACCTTATTGATTTTTATAACCGTTACGTCATAGCAGGTAATACTCTCTTTCAGGAACTTAACCACGGCTTTTTTTACATCAATTATATTACTCATTTTTATCCTCCTTTATTATTTTTTAACAGGTTTCCGAATTGGCGGAACTTCAGGGGCAGGTGGTTCTGCAGCAGCCTTCATTTTATGGCCGCACGACGGACAGAATTTATTTTCGAACATAAACCTCCACTTATCGCCGCATTCGGGACAGTGAATATCGAGTGGCTCACCGCAATCAATACAAAACTTCTCTCTGCTACTGGTTGTTTTTCCGCATTTCGGACATTTAAAAACATTCATTTCTCCCTCCTTTTTTTATTAGTTTATTCCGTCTGCCTGCTACAGTTCCAAAAGCTTTAATTGTTCAGTTGATTTGTAGAGGTTGCCTCGGACTTATGTCTTATCTTTCCTGCTTTTCTTTCCTGATTTTTTCAAGGATCTTCAACAATTCATCTTCTCTCTCGTCGTATTCTTCTTCACTTATTTCATCCATTTCAAACTTAAGCTGAAGACCCATCAGCCTCTCCTTGATGGCACCTTCATCAGAGGTCTCTTTTTCAATTACCTCATTTATCTTTTTTGCAATAAAGATCATTCCGTTAAAGGGAGCCATCAATAAATCGTCGAGTAAAAACATATTAAATTCCTTTCGTGTTAATCACAAGATTTACAAAGTTATACGGGGGTAATGTTCCTACGTATTTGAATGTCATGAAGCGACCATACTTTTCATCCAGATCGTTTACTGTTTTGTCAAAAGCAGGTTCAGAAATATTCTTAATAAGGAAGGCTGCATTGATAATCATCATTTCGCCGTAATTATCGTTAATTTTGACATCTTCTGCAAGCGGCTTAAGAGCATCAAGGATAATATCTTTATAATTTCCGGTCTCTTTTTTAAGTGCTTCTGCAACCATTTCACCAACTTTCATTCGCTGGTAATGGGTTTTGTCAACCGGAAGGTTTATCAGCTTATCTCTGAGAGATCTAATATCATCATATTTTTCAATTATACTTTCATAAATAGGAGTCTCGTGTGCAAGCACCTTAAGCCCGAGTTCTTTCTTGCCCTCCATCTTCTGAAGCATTTCGTCGAACTTTTTATAATCTTTTTCCAGGATCCTCTCTATTCCTGCATTGTCGTCATGTTCGGAGATAGTTGAAAACCTGACGGGAAGAACTGTAAACCGCTCCATAACTGCCTCAAGTACCTTCTCATGAGTGGTCATATTAACCCTTCTTGCTTCATATTGAATTATCGGCGAATTACTAACGATAGCAGTTATATCATTGAAGTTGATCCCATAAACCAGATCGTCGCGTTTTCCGATACCAACAGGGCCAAAGTCAATGGGTCCGGCATTTCTGATGATCCCATAGATGTATTTTCCTTCCTTCGGTATTTCCAGTTCGTTGCTCATAGCGGTTATATCATTTATTTAAGATTCCCATTTTTCGGGGAATATTTTAAGGTCAATAAAATTAAATATAGGCAGCGGGGCAGTATATACAAAATCGCTTCTGTACTGATATCTGGCGCCAATTTCGGTCATAATATTGTCGAATTCAACTTCTCTTCCGCTGTTAATAAGAAAAGCTGTGTTCATAAACATTGCATCGCTGCTGGTTTTGTTAAGCTTATGCTCGAAAACCGACCTTCGGAATGCATCGATAATGTTTCCGGCTTCAATCTCCTTTTTATCAACAAGAGCGCGTTCAACAAGGGTTCCTGCTTCCTTTATCTTCAGATCTTTTTTTCCTATATCGGCAAGGTTCTCTATTTCGGCTCTTATCTTTTGAAGGTCAGGATGTTCTCTGTCAATCTCCTTGTAAATCATTCCCATATCTTTCCAGGTACCTCTTACATTCACTTCCACCTTGTTCTCGAACTGTCTGAGCAGTTCCATAAACTCGCTGTAACGTCTGTTAAGCAGGTTCCTAATCTCATCGGGTGTTGCCGCAATGGTTCCGAACCTGATCGGGAGAACACTTTTAAATTCCTCCATAACCACTTCGATGACCCTCTGGTGTGCAAGCATATTTTCGGGATTTACCACGAACCTGCTGAGAGGATGGTCGCTGACAACCATACACAGGCCGTCGAAACCAATTGTTGTTACCAGGTCGCCTCTTCCTCCGATTCCTATCGGCCCAAGATTGATGTCGTAATCTGATGGGATAATGCAATAAATGTATTTTCCGTCGCGCTGCATATTACTCCTTTATTTTTACCAATATCAAATTTCCAATTGAATTCTCTTTCGACTGCGATTTATTCTCACCTTTTAAAGATTGTCTTACTGCCTGTGAATAATCAAGCAATGTATGATAAGCTTTGGCTATCCTGTTGAAATTTTCTTCGTTGCTGCTTTCGTTACTTATATCGGGATGAAACATACGTGCTTTTGCCAGATAAGCTTTTTTTATTTCAGATTCCGATACTTCATCTTTCAGCCCAAGTTCGGCATTTGCCTGTGCAATATGGTCAGAATTCAACTCCTTTATTTCGATTGTATAGAAGCTGTAACAGGGAAGTGGTCCTACCATGCGGAAATTTAGTGCCCCCTTGTATTCGTCATCAAGCTGGCCGATTACCTGTTCAAATTTATCCTGACTGTTTCTGTTAATGAGAAAGGCAGAGTTGGTAATCATCTGGTCGTTCATCACGTCGTGCGTTTTAATATCGAGACTTACCTGTGACAATAAATCCAGTATATTCAATTCGACCTTGGAATTTTTTTCCTTTAACTTTGATTGCACCAGCATACCTGCTTTCATCTGATCCTCCTGCGAAAGTTTATCAACTGCTTGCAATATCTTTTCTTTCATTTCCAAAATTTCAGGAAGGCTTGCTATATCTTTCAGTAAACCCGGAAAATCGGCCCAGGTGACTGCCAGGTCAATCTCTGTGAGAAACTGGATCTTCTTTAATGTCTCTGTAATAAGTTCATATCCGTTTTTAAATATTTTGAAAACATCCTCTTTTGTTTTTACGATGGTTCCAAGCCTCATTGGGATAAGAACAGTAAATCCGAGACACTGCAGCTCTTCTATTGTCTGCTGATGATGTACCAGCAGGGTTCCAAGCGATTCCCTGTCTGTATAATCGATGGAAACACCATCTTTTTCACTTATGATAGCAGAAATGTTATCATAAGTGATAGCAGAAAGTCCGGAATTCTCAAGCGATCGGAACATTTCTGTACTGTAAAAATTAGGTACAAACCCGTAAATGTATATTCCTTTTGCTGTCATATCTTTTTTGTTTATTATATTACGTGCTGATGAGTTAAATCGTTGATAATTGTATTGGTTGATCAGTTCTCCAAGCACTTGTCCGGTTTCAATAGTTTCGAATGAGCTTCTCATAGATTTATTTTAAAATTATTTACTCAACCTGTCTATCCCCTCCCCCGTTTCAAGTTTATCTATTTCTTAGCAGCGTTTTGTTTTATTACTAACTCAATTGCCTCTTCAAAATGTGCCTCCGTAATGGAGATTTCCGTTGTCGTCTGATTTGATAATTCTCTCTTTTTCTCAATCAGTTCACGAATAGCCAGCATTGCTGCCTTCCGGCAGATAAATTCTATATCGGACCCTGTCATGGCTTCAGTTTTTATCGCCAGTTTATTCAGGTTAACCTTCTTGCCTAATGGTTTATTACGGGTATGTATGCCGAATATTTTTTCGCGGGTGAGTAAATCGGGAAGCGGCAGTTCAAAGATAAGATCGAACCTTCCGCTTCTCAGCAGTGCCGGATCAATCAGATCAATACGGTTGGTTGCAGCAAGCACAATGACCCCTTTCAGATCCTCAATACCATCCATTTCAGTAAGGAACTGACCAATTACCCTTTCAATAACCCCTGAGCCGGAACTGTCGTTGCTTCGTCTGGGGGTAAGACTGTCAATTTCATCAAGGAAGAGAATGCATGGTGACGCCTGCTTCGCCATACGAAAGAGTTCCCTTACCCCTTTTTCAGATTCACCAATATACCTGCTGAGGATCTGAGGACCCTTAACAGAGATAAAATTAACACCGCTTTCGCTTGCAAGTGCTTTTGCAAGATAGGTTTTTCCAGTACCCGGCTTACCGTGAAGGATAATTCCTTTAGGTGGTTTCGTATCTGCTTTTTTAAAGAGGTCGGCATATTTCAGCGGCCACTCAACTGTTTCCATCAGCGCTTCCTTGATCTCATTAAGTCCGCCGACATCGTCCCATTTCACATCTGGTACCTCAACAAACACCTCTCTAATTGCTGAAGGTTCAACCTCTTTCATGGCATCCAGAAAGTTATCCATGGTTACTTCGAGCGACATCAGAAGTTCATAGGGAATTTCTGACATTTCGAAATCGATCTGAGGAAGTATTTTCCGTAACGCCGTCATGGCAGCTTCCCTGGCTAAAGCTTCAAGATCAGCACCAACAAAACCGTGGGTTATCTCTGCAAGTTTTTCCATATCCACATCGGTCGACAAAGGGATGCCCCTGGTATGAATATGAAGAATTTCAAGTCTTCCTTTTTTATCGGGGATAGAGATGGAGATCTCACGGTCGAAACGGCCGGGTCTTCTTAATGCAGGGTCGATGGAATTTGGAATATTTGTTGCACCAATCACAATCACTTTTCCTCTCGACTCCAGGCCGTCCATCAGAGACAGAAGTTGTGCCACAACACGTTTTTCAACCTGTTTCTCACCACCCATATCCTCTCTTTTGGGGGCAATAGCATCAATCTCATCTATAAAAATGATTGAAGGAGCGTGAGCCTGCGCCTCTTCAAATAGTTTCCGGATACGTCCTTCGCTCTCCCCGTAAAATTTCCCCATAATCTCGGGACCGGAGATATTGATAAAATAGGCATCCGTTTCATGAGCAACCGCTCTTACTATAAGGGTTTTGCCTGTTCCGGGAGGGCCATAAAGGAAAACTCCTTTGGGTGGCTGAACACCGAGCCGCTCGAAAATTTCAGGATACTTGAGAGGCAGTTCAATCATCTCTCTTATGCGCTGAACCTGATTTCCAAGTCCACCTATATCTTCGTACGAAACCTTACTTTTTGTTTCGCCCTCCTGCTTTGCCAGCTCAAGCTGAAAAGTTGTATTCGGGTGAATAAGTACAATACCATCGGGGCTGACCCCTGTAACAGTGTATTCCACTGAGCGCGATCCAAAGAGGATGGCTCTCACTTTATCGCCTTTTGCAACAGGGAGTCCGTTTATAAGCGAACCAATGTATTTGGAGTCATCCGATTTGAATAATGAACCTGATTTTGTATCGGGTTTTAGTTTTATTTTTATAGCCTGCCTGCAGGTTGTCCTGGCGATCTTTACCTTTTCATCAATTCCGGCCTGCCCATTTTCGCGGGTAATACCATCAATCTGAATAATCCCTTTACCCCTGTCTTCAGGATAGCACGGCATAATTTTTACAGGAGTCGCCCGTTTGCCTTCAATAATAATAACATCGCCACTTTCCAGACCTGCAATAAGCATATCTTTCGGATCGATCCTGGCAATGGCCCTTCCGACATCTTTTACAAGAGCCTCTTTTACCCTCAATATTATTTCGTCTTTAAGCTTGGTCATGTTTTTTTGCTATAATAATATGGTTTTCGGTTTTTCCGGTTCGCTGTTCTCCTTTTCAAAAAGGAAGCTCTTCAGTTTATTCAAGGCTTTGAGTCCTTTGATCTCTTCAGGGAACACCGGTATTTCAACTGTATTAAAAGTGCTGAATGTTTCGTGAATCTGCTGTAAATATGGTAATTGTCCGGCCATCCGGCTTTTACAAAAGCTGCAACCATCGGATGACATTACATTATTCACAATGATCTGCTGGGCAATAATTCCCGATTTGGCAAGATCGGCCAGCAACCTGCCTGTTTCATTTATTGCCATAGCTTCAGGAATACAAACAGGTATAAATTCGCTTTTGGTATTATCGCGCAGGATGTTTTCGATCCTTTTTACTGTTTTTTTAAGGCTGAACAAGAAAGCATCCACATCATCCTGCTGATAGGAACCAGAGAAACTGGTTAACATGTAGCGGTATTTCCATCTCATTCTGGCAGCTACTTTTATCCATTCATCCAGTAATTTCGGAGAAGATATCAGCCGGAGAGCGTGACCGGTAGGTGCGGTATCTACAACATATTTATCATACTCTCCTTTTTCAATAAAATCGATGATGGTTTTAAAACTCATCACCTCATCGATGCCTGGTATGGAGAGAGTCAGCATCTCATCAACATCATCATCGTCGAGATTTGTTGAGGTGTCCAGTAGTTTTTTCAGCTCCTTCTTATGTTCGTTTATAAAGACCAGAAGCGCCTCATCTGCAACAACTTCAATTGCTGAGAGGTTAGTTGTACCGTTGATCTCAGTTACTTTAAAACCAATCTGTTGTTCGAGACAATCCGAGACAGAATGGGCAGGATCGGTGGAAATGAGTAGTGTTTTGTAATTATGAGACAGCGCCAGGGCTGTGGCTATGGCACAACTGGTTTTTCCCACACCACCTTTTCCGCCAAAAATGATGAGGTTCAGTTCCTTGTTTTCTAACCCAGCAAGTGCCATTGTAATTATTTTTTAATCCTGATTTCAAGGATCCCGTTTGTAAATTTGTGACGCAGGTCTGCTTTATTAAGTTTTACAGGCAGCAATAGCTCTTTCCGGTAAGATCTGCTTTTGCTGACAGCTGAAATTTCGAGGATATCTTCTTTAAGGTCGATAACAATATCGTCTTCTTCTGTTCCCGGCATTTCCGCAATGACAACAATCTCATTCTTTTCATCAAAAACGTCGGTTATCGGCTCACGCTCCTCATCAACTTTTGGTCCTTCGGGTGTTTTCTTTATGTTCCCGAAAGTCTCAACTTTAGGAGAACCTCCTGTTGCCGTGTTGATGGTAAAGCCATAAACACCTTTCATCCCTTTTTTAATATGGTCGAGATTGAACTCACCCTCTTTGGCAATGCCACCCTTCTCTTCGAGTTTTCCTGCAAGGTCAACAAGTTTTTCTATGCCTTTAAACAGACCACCAATCCCGAAAAGATCAAAATCAGGATCTTCCTTTTTTCCATTATTCTTATCGTTTGTCATTTTGATAAAAGTTTCAGGTTCTGTTAATTAAATTGGTTTGTTAAGCTCCTCAAGTTTTTGAAGTCTGGCTTCGAGTGTGTCCTGCTGAAGCATCAGCTCTTTCTCCCGAGCTTTGGTTGAGAGATAAGTATCTTCCTGCCACCAGTTTATACCCATCTCCATAGCTTTATCCACAGAGGCAACGAGTAACCTGATTTTTATTGTTAACAGGTCAATATCAGCTATCTGAATTTTAATATCTCCGGCAATTACGATCCCTTTATCGAGAACTCTTTCGAGAATATCGGCAAGACCGGTTGCGTTGATTGATTTTGTTGGCTCGGACATTTCATATTATTTATTAGTAATCGATGGACATTGTTTTCCACTCATTATTATCTGTTTTCCCTTGCTTTTTACTTTTTCCGGCAGGGGCCGAAACATTCATCTTCCCGGCTTTATCGTCGTTATATGCCTGGATCTCCTTCAGCCTGTTCTGAACTATTTCAAGCCGGAGGAGGATCCTTATCTCTTCATTTTTCAGTCTGGTTCTCTCTTTTTCGAAAAGGTACAGCTTAATAAAATCTGACTCCTCCTTAAGCGGGACACCCGATTTGACTACATTCTGCATACTTTTTATGCTCTGAAGTCCTTTTATTGCACTTGATATTGGCATGATATTTTTATTTTATGGTTTAGCGTTTTGCGAAACTTTTATTCAGTTATTCAGGAGAACTGGTCAATAAGGTCGTTAACAATTAATTTAACCTTTTCCTGATTAGTCTTTGATCCGATACGGCTTGTTTCGGAAGTAAGAATATCCTGGCAGATTTTCCGGAATACTTCTTTCGATTTAGAAGGAGTTGTTTTCAATGTAGCCAGTGTTTTGGCAATCATAATTGAACCTCGTATTGTCGGATCGAATTCCGTTTTTCCCGATTCGCGCAAGCCCCTTACAATTTTAACTATTGTTTCAGTATCTTTCAACGAAAGGTCGGATTTTGCTCTTGTAATCTGCAATTCCGTTTCATAGTCAAAATGGTCGAGATCCATGGTTACCATTCTGTCACGCAGTGCATCCTGGGTGCGGTTTACTCCGGCATATTCTTCAGGGTTTGAAGTAAATATGGAACGGAACTCCGGGTGCACCTTCATATAATAATCCTCCTCCTTGGCTGCAGAGGTGCTGAGCATTCTCTCCTGCAGAATAGGCAAAAGGATATTATTTGCTTCGGGCCTCGAACGTGTAAACTCGTCATAAATAAGTGTAAAACCATTTTTGACAGCAATTGTCAAACGGTTATTCACCCATTGTTTGGTCATATCCTCTTCATATTTATGCACTGTATGAATAAACTTATCGTCGAGTTTTTTATATTTATAACCCTGCTCGCTGCCAATAAGGTCAGAAGTTTTATATTCGGCATCGCCATGAATGATGACCACCGGTCGGCCTATTTTACTTGCCAGGTGCATTGCCACTGTTGTTTTTCCTGTTCCTGATGGTCCCCTGAAATGTACAGGAAATCCGGCTTTAATGTATGTAAGGCCGCGATTTGTAATGTCTTTAATGTAGTCGGTCTCTACAAAATTCGACATAGGCTTCAGTTCAAGTACCGTGTTCATCTCATTGTTGTTGCTCATGGTAGAATATTTTGAATTTAGAAATATGATGATGCGTGAATATTTTATTTATCGAATGGCTGACCGGGCAGTTGGTCCAAAGTCTTTTTCCAGATGTTTGCTGCCTCTTCAATATCCTTTAAGATTGCTTCCCTGGAAATCAGATAAGCCTCTTTTCTTGCTTTGAACCTAAACAGAGCATCCTGTCTTTTCATCAAACATTTCATGATATTGTTTTCAGCTTTGTTCATTCAGGATTTTATATTTTTTCCTATTTGAATCCTTTGCCTCCGCAAAGTGTACATGGCAAACCATCTGATGCTCTTCCTGAACCTTTGCATCTGCTGCATTTCAGTTTGCTTAAGCAGTAATTACTTCCTTTCCCTCCGCAAACTATACAAGGCACTCTGGCTCCCAGAGGATTTTTGCCTGTACCGGAGCAAAAAACACATTTAATCATTGGCTCTTCAACGGCTATATGCCCGGTTCCGTTACAGACCAGGCATTGTGAAATCGGAGAGAGTAACTCGAAGGGATCTTTCCCTGACAGACTGCAGTAAGCACATTTGATTATTTTTGACATAGCCGTATTTGTATTATGAATCAAAAACTAAGGAGCCGAAGCAGAAAATACCTTCGGCTCCATATTGTGCCGCGATGTTATTTCAGTTTGATGGGGAAATAGATGTTCTCCTTTTTCTGCACTTTCCCTTCATTCAGTAAATTTTTAGCAGCAAACCCAAGCTTCATCCTGATCTCTCCGAGAGGTTCTTCCATCTCTGAAATTTTAACACCTTTAGGATGTTTATCCAGGTAATCAAGAATCTTCTCTTCCAGTGTCATTGGGGCGACCGGTTTTGGTACGGGTTTCAATTCGACTTTCGGCTCCGGTTTAATTTCAGCTTTTGGCTGAGCCTTAACAACGACCTCCTCCTTGATTGATTCAAAAGGGAAATTCATTTTGGGCTCCTTTTTTTCAATCTTTCTGGCAGCCTCTTTTGGCTGGGAAGCAACGCCTGTTTTCCTTATCTGAGCCATTGTTTCCTGCATCTTGTCCCACATCTCCGAGGCCTGAACCCTGTTGTTGAAAAGGTCGCCTAACATTCCTGCAGTTGACTTCTGGATTGCTTTTACATCTTTGCGGATATCTTTAATGGAAAGATTTATCCCTTTCATCAGTTCATTGTAGTTCCCTATCCTTTTGGTTTCGCCATTGGCAAGCTCTTTTCTCAGATTCTGAGCCATTTTCTGATTTTCTTTGCTTATTTCAGATAACCTCTTCTGAAAACCATTCAGCAGTGATCTTGTATATTCAACCCTTTCAGCCAGGTTTTTACCCAGGTCTGCCCGAAGTTCGGCCGACATATCAAGATGCTCCTTTTCAAACCTGTCGAGCATGTCGTTTGTATTTTTGAAAATAGAGAGAACCTCATCGTTGATATTTTTAATATCGGCGTTGATATCCTTCATAAGGGCATCAAACTCTTTCATTCTCTCCTTTTCGTCCTGCTTCCTTCCGGCTCTCTCCTGTGCAAAAGTCTTATTTAATTCTGCTGCCATTTCTTCTCTGCCGGCTGCAAAATCATTTATCATATTGAAAGTGGAAGTCTGTATTGCTTTTACCTCTTTATTAATGGATGTTATAGAGCGATGAATACCGGTCATTAATGATTTAAAAGAGCTCATTCGTTCTTTTTCTCCATTAGCCAGGCCTTTTCTCAGAGCTGCTGCATTGGCATTCAAAACAGCTGTCATCTCGCGATGGTCTTTCTGAAATCCATCAAGGGTATTTTTCACTTCAGTTACAAGTTCTTCATTTTCCCTGATTCTATTTTTGAATGAAGCAAGTAACTCTTCACTCAAATTCTTCATTTCTGATGCTAGTCCCATTTTTTTATCTCCTTATTGATTAATGAATATTCAATTATTTGAGTTAGTTTATATCTTTAATTATTTGATTTTTAACCATTTTCACATCATGCAGCATAATGTGGTCTCCCTTTTCAAGCAAGCCTTCAAGGCATACCATCATCCTGTTATGCATCTGTTGAAAATCAGTAAAGGTCTTCATCACTGATTCTTTTCTCATCTCCTGAAATTTTGAGATGCTGGAGAGCTCTTCCTTGATTATGTTTATTTTCTCATTGTTATCCTGAGAGGTAGTATCTTTAATGCCCAACAGACAGTTCTTCAGCGATTGGGCAGTTTCCTTCTGTTCTTCAATAAAAAGTAGAAATTGTCGTTCAGCGTCTCTCTCCTTTTCGTCGAGTAAAGAGAGAATGCCAGACATCATTGTATTATAGTCTTTCTTCCGGAGTGAACCATTTTTTGCAAGAGTTTCGCAAAGCCTGGAATTTAAAAGATCTCTTTCCTTTTTAAGTTCATCTAAAGAATTATGGACATTATCGAACAGGTTATGCGATGATTCCGTAATGTTTTCAGATGACTGGAAAGCATTTTGTATTTTCTGAATCCGGGTTTCGTACGAATTTATGATGTTGTCAATAAAACCATCAATGTTTATTTCTGGCCGGTTATTCATTAGAGCAGGGATTTTTTCTGGATTTACTTTGGGAAGGAAGAAGAAATTCTGTAAAAAAAAGGAGATATTTTTGGTAAATCATGCTTTACAATCTCAATTCTAAAGGATGGTTTAGCAAAAATGTCTTCTTAAATGCTAAATGCCTTATGCTGCTTTAGCTGTTAAGCCAATAGCTTCAGCATATTTCAGGTATGTCTCAACAGAGGCAACTACTATTCTTGCTTCGATAGCAAGCAGTTCGATACCAACCAGAGATACTCTTACCCATTCGTCAACTACAACACCTTTGTCAAGGATACGGTCGATCACCTCTACGAGGCTTGATGAACCAATTGTTTTTTCTAC
>CAIJYD010000015.1 GCA_903824785.1 uncultured Bacteroidota bacterium | reverse complement strand
TTACAGCATTATATTATTATTTACTTAAAAATTTATTACTATGATCGTAACAATTTTTACAGGCAACATCGGCTCAGTGAAGCCAGTTGCACAGGTTGGTGATTCTAAAGTTCTTAACTTTAACGTTGCTTGTGATAAACATTTCACAGCCAAAAACGGCGAAAAAGTCACCGAAACTACTTGGTTCGAGTGTTCACTTTGGAACCGTGAAAAAGTTTTCCCATTCCTTAAAGTAGGAACTCAAGTTACCATACAGGGGGACGTTTCAGCAAGGGCTTACATCGACAAAGAAGATGCTAAGAAAGCAATTGCGGTTCTTACTTGTACTGTTGATACAGTGGAATTTCAAAGTAAAGTAAAAACTGAAGAAAAGTAAATTACGGGGGGTAAACACCCCCCTTTTTTTTGTTTAAACCCTAAAATTGAATTACCTTAGCACATAAGAGGTGGCATAAACCCGGTCACTCGATCATGGTTGTATTGCAGACATTGACTTTCACAATTTCAAACTTTCACATCTGCCACCTCTTTCTTTTCACTCAAAGAAAAAAAGCCCCTGAAAAATGAATCTCAGAGGCTTTTTTTATTCTATTGGATTTCCGGGTGCGCATCCCTTAGAAGTTTAATAGCATCGCTCAGTGACCTCTTTAAAGGGTATTTGGAGTTGCTATGAAAAGCCATGTATCTTGAATAGGTTTGCAGGTATTCATAATCTTCGAGTACCATTAGAAAAGTCTTAGGAACATCCTTGTAAACTACCTTAGGTTTTTTCGATTCCTGCTCATTGTTCATTTCAGGAATCAGGTTGCTTAGACCTCCACCCAGGTGACTGTTCTTAGTGAGGTTATCAAAGTTCTTCTTTGCCATGACTTAATTTTTTATAATTTCATTTACCAGACTCATGTAATCTTTTGCCCCGTTGCTGTTTGGGTCATATTCAAATATATCTTTCCCACTTGATTGAGCCTCGGCCAATGCTACGTTAACTCTTATCGCTGTTTTCATGAGATTGTCGCCGAAATATCCTTTAATCTGGTTTTTGATTTCTTTTGTAAGAACCCTTTGCTCATTATATTTTGTGAAAAATACCCCTTTTATCATAAGTCCAGGGTTAAAGTGCTTCTTTACCAGATTTATAATTCCGACAATCGAATCAATTCCCCTGTAGGCCAAAAATTCAGCTTCCATTGGAATGTAGACCTCGTCTGCAGCGACCAAGGCATTTAGGGTAATTAACCCAAGTGAGGGAGGACAATCTATTATACAGTAGTCATAAGTTTTGTCAAGCCCTGCCATAAGTTCTTTTAGTATAATCTCTCTTGGCATTCTTCCTGCGATTTCCAATTCTATTCCAGAGAAATTCAAAGAATTTGGGACAATGGATAAATTCTTTTTTACATTTATTATTGGAAGAGGTTCACCTTTACTGAAAGAAAGGTATAGATCTTTAACGGGATCAAAGATCCCAAAGCTCTCTGTAAGGTTTGATTGAGGATCTGTATCTATAATAAGTACATTCTTACCCTTTTTTGCAAGCCCAGCAGAAATGTTTATTGATGAAGTGGTTTTTCCAACTCCACCTTTGTGATTTGCAATAACTATTTTCTTCATTTATTTTCTTTATAAAAGTGCAATTATTGTGAATATTATAAGTATTATATAAAAATAGTA
>CAIJYD010000014.1 GCA_903824785.1 uncultured Bacteroidota bacterium | reverse complement strand
TAGAAAAGCCAGACTATCTGACCACATTTGGCCGGTCTAAATTGACCACATCGAAGTTACTGATTTTTTAAAGAGCTTTCTCATTATAAAAAGAGGTTATACAAATCTATCTATTTTAATTCAAAGTTTCAATTTCTTTATATTTATCTCTGCCTTTCCTTAGAGATTCTCCCTTAAGTTCTATCCTGTGCGCATCATGAACGATTCTATCGAGGATCGCATCAGCAATAGTTTTTTCTCCGATAACTTCATGCCAACAGTTCACTGGCAACTGCGATGTTATTATCACAGATGCTTTATTATGACGGTCTTCAATTATTTCCATCAGAGCTGATCGGTTTTGATTATCAATAGGCATTAGTCCAAAGTCATCAAGTATGAGTAAGTCCTGGCGTTCTATCTTTGATATTTCACGTATATAAGAACCATCTGCCTTCCCCATCTTTAACCTGGAAAACAGTTTTGCCATGTTTGCATAATATACCTTAAAGCCAAGCGTACATGCCTGATGTCCAAGAGCTGTAGCTAAATAGCTCTTACCTATTCCTGTGCTTCCGGTAATTAATATGTTTTCATGTTTGCCGATATAGGAGCATTCAGCAAAACGCATTATCTGGTTCCTGTCAAGATTACGGGTTGCTACATAATCTATACTTTCTACACATGATTGATATCGGAACCTTGCATTGCGTAACCGTCTCTCAATATTGCGGTTTGAACGGTCATCCCATTCTGCTTCCACCAGCATTCCTATCAGCTCATCAGCTGACAGGTGTAACAGTTTATCATTCTCAAGACTGGTTTCATAAGCCCGGGCCATTCCCAACAGCCTGAGCTTCTTAATTTTTTCGAGTATTTCCTGTGTCATTTATTATTGATTTAATGGTTATTGTTTTTACTGATAATAATTCTCCCCTCGGATATTTTCATGCTGCGGTATATCCGTTAGCAACTCCGTATATGACAAAAGATCATACTTGTTTTCCAGGATTGATTTAATGGCATGATAAGAGTAGTTCTCATACTCAATAGCTCTTTTGCAAGCACTTATAAGCCTGCCACGGCCAACTTTGCGCTCATACCCCAGAACGCCCTGACAAGCCTTGTAAGCCTGCTCAGGATGCGCTTTGCTATCCATCAAACGGATAATAAAGGTTTTAACAGATTCATCTATCGATTCTGCCCATTTGATAAAACGATCAGGGTTCCAGTCAGTCAGGTATTTGTGTGTGCTGGCCAGATGTTCGATGTCCGTTGTATATCCATATTGCTTTCGGTCCCTTTTATGACGAGCCAGCAAAGCATAATTATAATAGATCTCAACGTGCGTGGATGTATACATGATCTTTACTTTTTTCCCAATGTAATGATAGAGAACGCTATAATAATGCCGGTCTTCCTTTAAACACACATGTCCATTTACAGATATTGTAGAGTATTGCTGCCGTTTAAACTCATAGGGTAATACAGGAAGAGGGTGCAATACGGATCTCTCAACGTCTTCAAATAAGGCTCTGCGACTGTATGGTCGGCCTGTAAGATTTGCATTATTATGGGTCTCAACTATTTGTCTTATAGCCTCGTTTAATTCTTCAAGGGTATGAAAGACCTTGGTATCCAAAACAGAGTAAATGCGTCTGTAAGCTATTTTGACAGCTCCCTCAACTAATGCCTTGTCTTTAGGTTTATAAGCTCTGGCTGGTAATATAGTGGTACTGTAATGCAAAGCAAAGTTCTCAAACGCCTGGTTCAATGTAGGTTCATAAAGACTGCTTTTTGTTACAGCACTCTTTAAATTATCCGGAACAATAGCCAATGGCACTCCTTCATAATATGCAAGAGCATGCTCACAACAATTAATAAAATCTTCTTTGCACTGACTCAAGGTGGCCTCTACATAAGTCAATTGACTGGCTCCAAGTACCGAGATAAACACTTCTACATCGCTTATCTCTCCTGTTTCTTTATTTACCAGATGAAGTTTTTCCCCAGCATAATCGATATACATCTTATCTCCTGCAATGTGCTCAATATGCATAACCGGTTTACTGCGCCTGAGCCACTGCTGATAATGATACTTAAACTGCGAGGCCTTAAAGCCATCGGGATGTAATGCTATGTACCTCTCCCAGAGCATATGGCGTGTAATACCTCTTTTCTTCAACTCTTTTTCCATGGTGGGGAAAAATGGTTCCAGGGTCTTATACCTGTCGCTTGGTTCTGGTAACAAACTTTCGCCAAACAACTGGTCAAGTTCCAGATCGCTCCTTTTATCAATATCTGGAAGGCTCAGTTCCAGACGTACATAAATTTTAAGATATTTTTTTAAGGTGTTGCGAGACACACCTGTCAGATCGCTGATCTTCAGCTTACTCTCGCCCTGCGCATAGAGTCGCAGCATTTGTCGTAGTTTACTCATGTCTGTCTTTTTATTGGCCATAATCCCTCTGTTAATATAAAACCAACAGTAAGGATTATAACTTACTTTTTAAACATGAGAAAAACTCTTTTTAGGTGGTCAGTTTGCTCCGGCGTGGGGTGGTCAATTTGCTCCGGCCAAGGGTGGTCAGTTTAAACCGGCGTGGGGTGGTCAATATGCCCGTTTTTTCCAGTCTGGAAAGCTGTTGATTTATTCCCGAAGGATTTGTAGCCTTTAAGCGGGTCAGACCAGGTATAATAATCTGCACCCTGATAATCACTGCCTATAATGAGAGAATTTTTGTCACCGTGTTTAATCGTTAAAGAAATATCGGAAGGGATGATGTTTTGAACTACTCCGTTGTTAGATTTTAGTGTGTCGATTACGCCAAAGTTACTCTCCTGCCAGGACCTGTTGTACTGTCTTAGTCCCATATGTGCCTGCAAATCCATACGCTCGTTTAATTCGATTGAATAACCTGCATTAACAGTGCCATAATCATTATCATACCCCCTGTATACCCTTCCTGCATCCCCGGTATGGAATGTTTTATTCAGAAACAGAGTAAATTTCTGTTTGTCATTTCCTGCGGGATACCAGGTAGCACCACCATAAATTTTGGTTTTTCTGTATTCCGGATTCTTCTGCATATTCAACCATGAATTTTCTGTCCCATAATTTGTATAATCTGAACTTTCGTAAGTTGCCCCGGTGAAATAATGCAGATTTTTAGTACTACCCTGGTGGTTAAACTGCCCATTTAAAGTGTTATATGAACCATAGGAAGTTGAAACGCTTGTAAGTGGTTTATCAATCTTTTCTTTAAGAATAATATTAATTGTCCCGGCTAAAGGACTTTGATTTCCAGCGAAATCCTGTGAGAGATAATTTGGATATAGTACAGATGCAGGACCTCTTTGTACCTCAATGCGGGAAACTGCCGCTAAATCAAGACTCATAGGGTCAACGAAAGCATCTATAGGTAAACCTTGTAACATATATGTACTGTATTTCGCTCCAATACCGCCATATGTACCCCAGTTTGCATCATTACGTGATAAGGTACTAACTGATGCCCCAGGTGTATACATAATAGCTTCAGCAATATTTCGGTTGCCTATAACTAATTTTGTCAGTTCTTTAACATCAATAATGTCAATCTTCTGGGTAACATTACCTACTGATTGGGGTGATTTTGACCCGGTAACAACAACTTCACTTATCGATATAGTATCTTTTATCGACACTTGAGAGAACAGCGGAAAGAGTGATACTGTAAAAAAAATCGTAATTATTATTCCTTTCTTTTTCATAATGATGTATATAACGTGTTACTAAACGTGTATTATGTGTTACTTGTATTTCAAAAATAAAACCCTGATGGGTTTCTCAAATATGTTACTTTATTATTAATTCGTGTTACTGCTTTGTTAAAAAAATTTATTCTGCCCGGCTCATTACCAGTTTCCCATGAATAATGCCTTTAATCCCGATTAACTTATCGGACAATTCGGTCAATCTGTTTGCCTGTCCTTTTACTGCAACAATCTCAAGACAGCTATCATGGCTCAGATGAAAATGCATAGTGGAAAGTATAACATCAAAATACTCATGTTGAATATCGTTGGATTTTGTTGTAACGTCTCCTTTATGATGGTCATAAAGAATTACAACTGCTCCGGCTACTATTTGATTACAATTCCATTTTTTCTCGACAAGGTTTTTTTCTACTAAATGCCGGATTGCCTGTGAACGATTAGGCATGTTATTCTCAATAACAAATTCATCCAAGGCTTCAAGAAGGTCTTTCTCAAGACTAACTCCGAAACGTGCTAAAGGCATTGTGTCATCTTTTATAAAATTCGTGTCATAAAACTAATAAATTTATTATTAGTAGCAAAACCAAACGTAAATAACACAATTTTTTTATGTTAATGGTATCAGAAGTTAATTCTCAAAATAGTCCACTCCGGATATTTTAATGCTGACCCCTGGTATCAGGTGGAGATTATGGTCAAGTTTTAGTGTGCATATGTCATCGAGATACTTTCCAAGTTCTTCCTTGGTCTCTCCTGCAGCCCAGATTTTGCCTTCATTGACTACGACCTTGCCTCGGACAATCGGATTCCCATCAATGGTTGTTTCTCTGTAAATTTCACCCATGAATGTTCTCGTGAAGTCATCACCAGCCTTAACAAGCATAAGTTCTGTTATTTCGATATTTGATGGTAATTTTTTCTGCGCCATAAACGTAAAGTTATTTTGTAAAAGTATCGTTAAAATCAGATATTGAGATAATTAAGAGAACATTTTTTGAGTCATTAGTAATCAAATTCAAGCAATGTGGTATCATTTCCAAGATTTTCATTGGTTTGGTGGCTCAAAGTAATTATATCATCCCAGGAAATCAGCAGAAACTTGACGCTATTATCTTCAACGTCAAGTGAAACTTTCTTTACTATACCGGTAATTATATCTTGCAATACAAAATATACATGGCTCTCATCAACGTTAAAATCAATTAATTTCACTATGCCGAATGCCGAGGGACTGACCATTAAAAATTTCTGCCCGAAAGTTCGATTGCCGGTTGAACTGAAGATGATTCGCAAATGTTGATACTGACTTCCGGATTCAAGACCGTCAATTAGTTTCTTGAGTAATGGACATTTGGGATTTATATTATTATTTGCAGTTTCCACAGTATGATTTTAATGTTAAGTAATCAAATAATTTGCTTAGGCAATTCATATCAACCAGTACCCATTTATTCTGATTTTCTGTACATTCCAAACAAATGTCGATACTAAATATTTCATTTGTCAGTAAATCTTGAACAAAAAGGTATGAAACGCCGTCCTTGTAATAGGCATCCATAAACGTTACCGGGTACATTTTGCCATTCTTGCCTTCGAGAGATTCAATTAGCAAGTATGTATTGTTTCTTACAACGGTCTTCCCTTGTGTTAGAATGGCTGAAGAATTAATAAGAAAATTGCCCTCATAATCAACAATATATAAGTTTTCCAAGCCTAAGATGGTACTGTCATATGGGAATTGGTCCTGGAGTTTCATAATCACTAAATTTTAACATAAATCATATAATGTACACATATACAAGTATTTAGTATCCCCCGCCCTCCGGGGGGTCTTAATTTATACACTCTCCCCCCTTTGTCGGTGCGCCAGATGTATTTCCTTGTATCTATAATAAATACTCAGATTTTTTTTTGGAAATTATTTTTATAAAAGGTAAAATCCGGAGAATATTCAGAACCGATTAATATCACGACCTTTAAAAAATTTACAAAAAATTACTGCTTATTAGAACTGGAAGCCATCCACTTTGAAATTTCTTCTGAAATATCGTCATCAGAGATTCTAAGATAATGTGCCGTATCTTTAACGTTTTTGTGACCAAGCAGGATTTGCAAATAATTTATCGGCAACATCCTCTTAAAATAAAGCACAGATGCAAAGGTTTTACGAGCCATTTTGTTGGTAATCATATAATCCAATTCTGCCAGAGTACTGATTCTCTTTAAATGCTTTGCAAAGTGAGTCAGCGATAAATTCAACGGGAAGTTAGAACCATTTTTTATTTTATATTGCTTGATAATCTCTTCGGCAATAAAAATATTATCTGATTTAACAGGTATACCTTTACATAGACTACCACACTTTGAACGTCTGTACTTTATTGACATTCCATTGGTGGAGAATAGTAATTTCGATTTCATAATGTCCGCATGATACAGACCTGTTGAAATCATAAAGAGGAAGCAGTCCAAGCATTTAATTAAATTTTTTTCTTTCATTTTAAACTGTTGCTGTTGAACACTATCAGGTATTTTGCATGATTTCAGATGGCTTCCAAGATTTACTTCGCCACGTTGGAATTTCTTTCTTAATTCTATTAGTTTATGTACATCCTCTTCCTGTAGCGCAATATCATCATCTTCCGGGCATTGATTATCGTACTCTTCTGTAAACGTTGATAATTTATAACTTGGGTCAACCGGCAACTGCTTAACCTTTTCAATAAAATTTATAAACCCTTTTAACTTTGTATGCAACTTCGTCTTATAGTTATGGACTCCTGGGATGTAGGTGTAGTAATTGTCGAGGACAGCACCTGATATCTGTGATGGGTGTGGGGAAATCTTATTCTTGCCAAGGTATTCTTCGAAATACTTTAACGCAGTCCGGTAACCGGAGAGCGTGCTTTTACTGAGTTTCTTTTTGGTTTTTTTATTGACTTTCGATGTCTTGCTGGCAAGAAATTCGGCAGAGTAATCAAAGATTGAGGCATCGCATTTGACGTTCATTGAAACATATTTATCGATAAATGATTCAACATCGGCTTTGTTTATGTCTTGGCTCTGAAAATGCCTACCGAGTTCGAACCGGATATTAAATGCAATATTTTCCAAATCCTCGTATTGTCTGTCACCTAACCTTTTCCGTATTCTACCTTTAAAGTTTTGGTGCTTCACATATAATCTGTAAATTTCAATTCAATTATATACCACCATTTCAGTTAAATAATATATCACTCGATAAAGATAAAAAGATTCTTGTTGTTTGTTGTTAGCTGCATTGAATAAAGGAAGGTACCTTCCTT
>CAIJYD010000013.1 GCA_903824785.1 uncultured Bacteroidota bacterium | reverse complement strand
AATTTTATAAACCAACTCTATGAAAAAACCGCTTTTATTATTACTACAAACAAGTCGCCCTCTGAATGGGCGAAAATGTTAGATGATGAAGTCCTTGCTACGGCTTTGCTTGACAGACTTTTATTCCGTTGCGAAGTCATTAACCTATCCGGAAAAAGTTTTCGGATCAAAAACAGGAAGACAATTTTTAATGAAAAATTTTAACCTATTTTTGACTACGTAAAATGTACATCCGTGTATAAGCATTCGGTAATACCTAAATAATGAAAAACGATAATTCAACACATAAATTTCCTCATGATAACTGGGCTGAGTATTATGACTATGTCTATGAGAAGACTTATGGTTCAGTTTATGAAGGATTTACTAAAACGTCGCTTGATACCATTCTTGGTTTAATTGTTAATAAGCCTAGCGCCCTTCTAGATTTTGGGGCCGGAACAGGGAGATTATCAATACCTCTGGCACTAAAGAATTTTGATGTCATTTCAGTGGAACAGTCACTCCCGATGCTAGATGTCCTAAAGAGAAAATCAAAGGGCCTCAATCTTGAAATCGAAACTCACAACTGCAGCATCCAAAACTATAATGGAAGGAGTACAGACTTGGCAATATGTGTATTCACTGTCCTTAATTACATTACTGACAGTTCGGAACTTCAAAAAATCTGTGACAATGCTTATAATCATCTGAAAAATGGCGGCTTATTTTTTTTTGATTTAGCGGATTCTGGCTTTTTCAATAATGGCGAATCGACTTCTATTGAACGAGGCAACCTAAAGAGAGTCATTAAGATAATTCATGATCATGACAATGTATTTACATATATCGAAAGTTGCAATGGTATTTTGAATGGCAGAAACTTTGAATACAATGACAAATTTCCTTTAAGGTATTGGGAACATGATGAAGTTCATCAGTTGCTTGTAAATTCGGGATTTACAAGAGTATTAAAAACTTTTCCTCAATTCAACAATACCGGATCAGAATATTTTCTTTATCAGAAATAATTTTCCCAATTGTACTTTTTTAAACAATTCAGCATACTTTGAAATAAATCATCTTAAAATATAGTTATGGAGCTCTATAAAATCGCAGCAATTGCAAAGAAAATCTATGAAGAACTTAGGTCAATTGAAACTGAAACCTGCAGAAAAGAGTGGCAATATTCGATTTATTATACAATTATTAAATCTGTAAATAATGTTAACTGTGATTTGTTCTGGGAGGAGAATTATTCGCAATGGAATATAAATCATCTTTTTAGAAGTCAAGAGAATGCTTTGAAGAGAAATCCGAGGAAAATGATTATTTCAATTGAATCATTAAAAAAAACCTCAAGTGGTATCATTATAAAAGGTTACATTAAGAAAGAGCCCCAAATAGCTGAAGATTTTGAATTTAAACTGAATGAACAGGACTTTGTTCCACTTGAAATTGTACATGATAATGGCAGGCGAATTCTTTTTGATGCTGAAAGATTTGCTATAATTGATTCTATACTTGAGTTAGAAGAAGTTGTAGAAACAAAAGGAAATCAGAAGTCTTCCATTTTGCCTGATAAGGTAAAATCTTTAGTAAACCTGTTAGGAGCGGTAAGAGATGTATATTCAAGCCAAGACGAAACAGGCAAGAATTTTATTGAAACAGTCATTGGAGCTTCGATATTTTATTTACCCCATCCTGTAAATGAGTGTTTCAATGGATATTGCAGTATTAAGGCACTTAATGAAAAGATCAAAAATAAAAGAATCGTAAGGGAACATATTACTCCAAGGAAATATGCCGCACGTGAAATATTGGATGCAGGTTACATGCTAAACAATTTTCCTTCAGATTTCTCTGAACGTTTCAGGAGGTTTATGTACCTCACTTCCGAAGAAAACAAGAAAACAGTTAATTACACTGAAAAAACACACGATGAGGCCCTGCTGAATCTTGATGTTGTGAAGTTTCCCAATACTAAAAGCCCTTTTGTTAATAACCATACTCTATTTATGAACTTCATAAGCTTTTGTAAGGAGAACAAAAAGAAAAATAAGAAGCTGAATATTGAATCTGCAATGTTGCTATTGGAAGAATTCTGTAAAATAAATCACTGTTAAAATTTTCCAGAAATATTTTTTTATATTTAATTTGGAGCGTTTTTAATATAGTGATAATAGTAACTAAATGGCTTTCCAAGAAAAAAACCTTTGTCAAACCCTGCCTGCTTGACTTGCTTTCTTAATTTCCAAAACTTCTTGTTTCTGTACCTATCCAGTGCCTTAATTTGAGTTAAGGAGTACCTGTTAGCTGATAGCTCCCTGAATGAATCAGCAAACAACTTGCTCTTGATAAACCTATAGTTGAAGAAATCTAACTTTTCAGCCACTAACTCGCCAAATTTCATAATAGACTTTCGCTCCGGTGCTTTTAGTCTTTTTAGATAATGATATGCCCTGTTTATCCTTGAAAACTGGCCGGCTAAGGTTGATTTCCTTATACGCACCTCTCCCTCCATGCTCATTTCATAGCCAACAAAACCAATCCATTGTGCTGCATCTCCGGCTCCTTTCCCCCATTTGAAAACAGACTTTGATTTATTGTTCCAATATTCTTTGGTTATCTTCTCATTTTCCTTGAATTCCGAAACGGGTTTGAAAGGGTGAAAAAGTAGTTTATGAGTTGACAATGATTTTTTGTATTCACTTATAAGCTCTTCACACTTCTCCTTGTCAGTATGCATCAGAAGAATATCATCCCCGTATCTTACAAACAGCCGGAGGGGATCATAATCACATACTACTACCTTATCAACCGAATTCAATACAATATTTGATATCAACAATGAAATCGCCCCTCCCTGCGGTGTACCAATTTGAAGGCTTTCATTATTCCACTCCTCCTGTGTATAAATATCATTCTGCATGAAACTATCTTCGCTAACCCAGGAAAATTTCCTTGTTTTTCCTGAATTGCGAGGGTTAATGCGATACATGTTCCAGTAATCCTGGTCTGAATTCTTATTTGCTACATCAGAAATATATGAATAGGAGTCAACGTATGAATAAAAAAGCCTGGCGATCTGCGTTGTATCAATATCCGTAAAGTTATTGATCAGCTCACTGAATTCCCTTTTTATTATCCTGTGGTTCAGTATGTCAAAGAACTTTCTTATATCGCACTCCGCAACATAGATATCTTTTTCATTATTATCCACAAGATATTTCTTTATCGTCTTTATTGCATCGTGCTGGTTGGTGATCTTTCTTTCTCCTTTGTAAAAGCGCCTTATCCTGTATGAAAGGATCTCTTCGTGAAAATATGGATCAAATAGCAAAGAGAGATACTGGTTGGTAAGATTCAGCATTATCTTGTCATCTAACGAATCATATTTGCTAATTGGCCGATAGATCATCTCCTTTTCAGTCTCTTCCTTCAGTTTTGGAATGATGGCAGGTTTGCTGAATGAAAAATCTATTGATCCGTTACAGATGCCCTTTATACGAGCAATATAATTGTTCAGTTTTATAACATAAGGCTTGTCCGTACTGATTTCACGATGTTTCCTGACAGTATACAACAAGCTTTTCAACTGCAGTACTGAACCGGGAATTTGCTGCTTTGAATTATCTGCATAATTGTGGATAAACCGTTTTGACTTGTTTACTCTCAGCCATTCATTCCTCGATGGCATTAACATTTTAAGTTCTTCATCGATGTTTTGGAGACCTGAAATCTTTGCACGACGGATTCTTTTGCACTTCTCTTTGCAAAGTAGTGTAATGATCATCTCATCAGTAACAAACTCATCGAATCTCATAACTCATTGATGTTTAAAAACAAGGAAGTGCCCGGAGACTATAAACTAGCTAATCCATAATATATATGGCCGTCCGTACTGCGACAAGCGCTGACAAAGACACAGGCAGTTTCTTTTTCACGGACATGAAACTGCCCCGATGGGTCTTTCTGTACTATTTTAATTAACCCTGGCACCCCTTGTTGTTTCTAATTCTGAATATAATATGCTATTATTTTTTGCCGATTATCTCCCAACCTATTACTCTTAATGACTGAAATACAGGATGAACCAATCCCTCTCTCTTGATGTTAATTCTGGAACTTAAGCGTATCCCATGAACTTCTAAAAGAATTATCTCAAATGAGCGCAATACCATTTCTATATCAATTTTCGGATCAGAATGCTCAAATCCGAAAAGGATGATGGCCTTTCTCTCTGAAAAACCTGACCCAATGAGTTTAAGAACATCTCCCATTGAACTTTTATTACCATAATATGGATGAAGTATCTTATTTGACCAATGGTCTGCTTCATTACCATTGTCGCCATAAGGCCGTAAGAGCTTTAACTCAATCGCCCACTCCCCTGGAATAACAAGATCACATTCCTGACTATTTCCTGGGTAGTTTTTAGGGCCAGCATTCAAATAATAGTGTTTTTTATCAGGATCCTCTTTAAGATGCTTAATTGCAAAATCGCGTAAATGATCCTCGTTATGAGGACCAATACCTGGCATAAAATAACCCTCTTTTTGTTTCTTTTCAGAAGGCCTTTCCTGATCTACCGCTTTTAGTGCATCTGCAATATCTGTAATAATTTCAACTAATTCCATTCATATGATTTTTTTGTAAGTTTCTCCGAAAAATTATCGCCTATTTTATTCCCAACATCCGTTTCTGCACGCTTGAAAATACCATGAAAAGATTTGAATTTTATTTCTTAGTGCTTGTAAGAATTTCATACGATTAATCAATCAGAATGTATTTTTAATGTATTAAACTTCATCATTTGTAGCAAACTTAATTTGTTGATGTTGCCAATCTTTCAGGTTGTCAAGAGTTTAAATTGCTTACCTTATGTATAATTTTTTTTATTTGAAGAATTTCAACTATTTAATTTTACCTAGTGTTATGTTAGTCATAAATTGACGGATATAATCTCTTCAGTTTGACTCTCGCTTCCTTGTTAGTGAACTGCCAATTTATTTTACTGTTTTTATTATTCCGATGAGTTTTCCACGCATCAACTTCTTCCTTTATTATT
>CAIJYD010000012.1 GCA_903824785.1 uncultured Bacteroidota bacterium | reverse complement strand
TTACCTACCAATATAGGAAGTACTGAATCGGTAAGCTGTTTGCAGGTAGACCATACCGTAGTTTCTGTTGGTCCGTACATATCCCATAACGATTCAACTTTCGGAAGAAGGTCGTTGATAAGTGAAGGAAGGATTGCTTCGCCACCGCATAATGCCTTCAGGTTCTTTTTCCCTTTCCAGCCGCTGCCAAGAAGTATGTTCCATGTGGCAGGTGTTGCCTGCATTACGGTAATATCATTAATATCAAGCAGCTCAGACAGCTTAGGACCATCAAATATATCATCCCTCTCTGCAACTATAAGTTCTGCGCCAACGGACAGGGGAAGGAAAACCTCAAGTACAGATATATCGAAGGAAAGTGTTGTAACGGCAAGTAACCTCTCCTCTTTTGAAAAGCCCGGATTCTTTGACATGCTGTTAAGAAAATTCACAACAGCCTGGTGATGAACCTTTACACCTTTTGGTTTTCCGGTTGACCCCGATGTGTAAATCATATAAGCAAGAGACTGGGTATCTATTGTAACACCAGGATTTTCGATGCTGTATTCACTGATCCTGCTTATGTCTGAATCGGTCAAAACAATTGATGTGCTGTTGAACTGACCGAACCGGGATTTCAGAGAACTCTGTGAGATAAGAACCTTAGCACCTGAATCTTCAAACATATAGCTGATGCGGTCGTCAGGAAACATTGGATCCATCGGCAGGTAACAACATCCGGCCTTAAGCACACCAAGCACGGAGACAACCATATCAGCAGATCGCTCCAGACAGATCCCCACCACATCGCCACCGGTTACACCAAGTGAGATCAGATGGTGTGCAAGCTGATTTGACTGATCATTTAATTCCTTGTAAGTAAGAGTTGTAGTTCCTGAAAGAAGGGCTCTCTTTGACGGGATTAATGCGGCCTGTTTCTCAAAAAGACCCTGAATTAAACAGCCAGGAAAAGCTGATTCTGTATTATTGAATTCAGCAAGCTTGCTCTTATGGTTTTCTGAAATTATTGAAATATCTGATATGGCCTGTTCCGGATTATCAGCAACAGATTGAAGTAGATGAGCAAAATTATCACGCAACCGGATTATTGTATCGCGTGAAAGAATATCGAGGTTATACTCAATCTCGCCATAAATAGCACTTTCATTTTCCCAGATATAGAAATTAATGTCAAAAGGAGAAACCCCCTTGTTTACCATAAAATACTTCCCCGGAATTCCCCCAAGGTCCATTGGAATAATTAAGTCGTTGAGCCATGTTAAAGAGATCTGGAAGAAAGGATTGACCCCTAATATTCTTTCAGGGTTAACTGCCTCTACAATTTTTTCAAAAGGGATTTTGGAGTGTACAATTGCTTTGTTTACATTTTCTTCAGTATAACTAATCTGCTTACTGAAACTATTTTTTTCTTCGAGCTTTAACGGGACTCCAACTGTATTTACAAACATCCCCGTAACTTTAAAAGAGTGATATGACTTCCGGTCTGAAACAGGGACACCTAAACAGATTAGATTTTCTCCTGAATATTTCTGAAGAAGGACACCAAATGCTGTCAGCATTGTATGAAAAAGGGATGAGCCTACTCTGCTGCTAAGTTCCTTGAGTTTTTCTGTACATTCTGCTGATAATCTGAAAGGTTCTTTGAATCCTAATCCTGTTGGTTCAGTTTTTCTGGGATTATCGTAAGGGAATTTTAATTCAACCGGGCACTCCTTTAAACTTTCTTTCCAGAAGTCAATAAGGTCTTTTTCGTTTTCGGGAGATAATTGTTCTGTTCCCTGTTCTGCAAAATCATAGCTGTAAAACCGGATAGGTTCAAATGTCACATTCTCTCCTTTTAGCAGATTGGAATAGATCCTGTTCAGGTCTTGAACAAAAACACGGTGTGAAAAACCATCGAAGATAAGGTGATGAATTGTTGCCGTAAAGAAATAGGAATTTTCATCTTCCTTCAGAATATGCATCCTGAACAAAGGGCCCGTTTCCAAATCAAAACATTTTCTCGAATCATCTCCTGCGAAACTGAGAATCTCTTCCCTGCGTTTCTGCAAAGGCACATCTGAGAAATCGACTGATTCAACAATTACCGGCCGTGGAATAATACTTACATAAGGGAGACCATCATTCTGATTAAATACGGAAAACAGGGTATGATGCCTTTCAAATAATATCCTTATGCTTTCCCGGAAGATTTCAATATCTACTTTGCCCTCCAGGTGAAATGTTAATGTAATGTTATAAGCAGGATTTGATTTGTCCTGCTGAGATATAATCCATAAACCCTTTTGATTAGATGACAGTGGCAGATTAGTCGTATCTGTCAGATGAATTAAACCCTTCATTTATATATTGATTTTTTACTTTTAAAAAACTCCCCTTTTGCAACTACAACGTTTTCAGTATATTGTAATTTTGATTGTAATTTGATGATGCCCACCCCCCGGAGGGCTCAGTGAATCCACATTGTTAATCGATATCTTCAGCACCTATAAGCACTATCAGGTCAGCAATACTCTCAATTCTCTTAAGGGCTGCTGCATCGACTTGTTTATTAAAAAACTCATCAATAAATGCAATTACCGAAAGTGTGGTTAAAGAGGTAAGGTGCACCCCAGTTGTTTCATTGATTGTCTCTTCCTCAATCATTAAGGCATTTTTTAATTCTGACAGGAAAACTGCTTTCTTCATTATTAATATTTCGTTAAAGGTTAGAATAAACTGCAAGTAGAAAGATGTGAAAATACAATCCTAAATTTCAATAACTGTGGCTCCCCAGGAATATCCAACCCCGAAACCCACAAGTAAAACTTTGTCGCCTGACTTGATTGTACCGGCCATTAAAGAGTTTTTCAAAGCAATAGGTATTGTTGAAGAAACTGTATTACCTGTTTCTTCCATATTCTGATAAAATTTTTCTACCGGGATCTGTGATTTTTTCCGTAAGTAATCGAGCATGTATTTGTTTGCCTGATGGTAGATAATATAATCGATATCATTAATTTCCAGATTGTTTTTACTTAAAGTTGAATTAACCAGCCGGGGAACTTTAGATATGGTGAAGTTAAAAATATTCGGACCATCCATAAAGAGATAATTATCATTTAACACGCTGCCGGCCTCATCAAACCTGTCTTTCTCTGAAAAATCCTGCTTGTTTCGCAAACCACCACGCCGGACAATAAGCTTGTCCATCCCAGAACCATCAGTACCCAGTTCAAAATCGAGGATCTGCTCTTTTTCAGAGTATGAAATAATTGTAGCTGCAGCAGCGTCACCAAAAATACTCCTGTTTGATTTATCTTTCGGATGAATGTGTTTGGAATATGTTTCAGAAGTAACAAGAAGCACGTTTTTAGATATCTTGCTGTTTATCAACCCTTTTGCTAAAGCGAGCCCGTATATGAACCCTGAACAGCCCTGATTTACATCCAGGGCCCCGATATTAGTTCTTAGTTTTAATTTATCCTGCAACAAGCAGGCACTTGCCGGTAAAAAATAGTCCGGACTTTGTGTGCAAAGAATAACAAAATCTATCAAATCCGGATCATAATCTTCCAGTACCAACTTTGCTGCTTCGAATGCCAGATCAACGGCCGTTTCCTCTTTTCCTGAAATATGACGACGATTGATTCCGACTTTCTCCATTATTTTAGTTGCTTCCCATTCAGGAAATTCAGCGGATAACTGGATGTTATCAAGAATCTGATCGGGAAGAAAGTAACTTATAGCGGATATTTTTGTTCCCATTTTAATGTTTTCAGTTTTTATAAAAGTTAAAAATACTAGTTTACCGGAATACTTCTCTTACAATAATTTTAAAAAACAGATTTCTTTTTTCATTTGTTCTGATTTGTGCTATTTTTAATGAAAACCCCTTAAAAAATAAGATCATGATATGCTTTCGCCGGGTCAGTCACACCATCGTAAACTAACAAACTGACATTTCCGGTACCTTTCCAGATCTTTAAAACAGAGTTCAAAATTTTTCCAATTTTCCGGTTTTGTATTCTATGAAAACAAACCGGGGAGATAAACTGAACAGGTAGCGAACCTCAGCCTTTAAAGATACAGGGTTCTAAATTAAATATTCTGTAGAAACAACAAATTTTATTTGACAAATTGCCGCAATTCATCCGTGAATGGGGCTATTTCTATATTATGAAAAAAGAGCCCGGAAGAATAGAGCTCATATTAAGATTTAAAGGGCTGCAAAAATGAGACTGACATTAGTTATCTTTGGAGGCAAAACATTTGTAAAGGTTATGTTCAGGTATAAAAAAAAACCACTTAAAATTCTGATGGTTTTCTTCATATTAACCGGATTATTTATTCTTTCGTTAATATTTATACTCCCCGGGAAGCTTTCAGAGACAACTAAGGTTGATGCAAATATACTTGTTGTTGAAGGATGGCTTCCGCCATATGCTCTTGAAATGGCATATAAGGAGTACCGTCAGAATGATTATGATTATATTGTTACGACAGGTCTTAGGTCGGAAGGCAGGCATTTATTAATGGCCGAAAACGGATATATGATTTTTTATCCACAGAAGTATCTTCCAATATCAGATAAAGTGCCGGTCATGCATCTTTTTGAAGTAAAATGCTACAGTGATCTGGAGGGAGAATATGGTGCCCATTTCAACATTTTCATTAATGACTCACTTATTGCAGATTTCTATGCCGTAAAAGCAGAGAAGAGCTATTCGGCAAAATGGTATGGGCCATTGTCTGAAATTGATTCAGTAACAATTCAGTTCGATAATGATAGAGGCGGAAGTTTTGGTGACATTAATCTGAATGTAAAAGAGATTATAATTGACCGAAAAATGAGTTTCCCGGCCCAATTATATTCCGATTACGATATTGCTCCGCTGGACGGGAAGAACAGAACAATAAATGATTTCCGGTCGGTTGCTGAAATGGCAAGAAATATGCTAATCTCAATGGGGATTGATTCCCTTTCAGTCATTTCAATAACAGGTGAAAACACGATGATCAACAGGACTCTGACAAGCGCTTTGGCATTCAGGGACTTTGCCGATACATCAGACCTTGAGATCAGGGGAATAAACATCGTCTCATTAGGTTCTCATGCCGGACGTACTATTATGGTTTATGATAAAGTTCTCAAAAGAAAATATGACATTGGAATAATATCTGTCCCTGACTCGCAGGAGAGCAATTCAAGGCGCTACAAGTTTCGGAAAACAATCCGCGAGACACTAGGAATAGTATATTACTGGTTCGTTTTGCTCTTCTATTAATACTTTTACTTTTTGTTTTGAGAAGTAACGCCCTGGATAAGAGGCTGTTTTAGAATGGTAAAATCGATGCGGCGATTCCATTTCCTCTCCTCTTCTGTGGAATTCCGGGAAACAGGCCTGGTGCCACCAAATCCTTTACCAATCAACCGTTTAGGATCGATCCCTTTGCTGGTTAAATAATCGGTTATTGTTTTTGCATAAACCTGAGATAGATACAGCTTGGCTTTAGGCGTTTCTGTATTATCAGTATGCACTCCTGCTTCAATCTTTATTTCAGGGTATTTGTTCATTATTTTGACGATCTGATCCAACAGTAAATATGCACTTGGGGTAAGTCTGTTATAACTATCAAAATAGGCGTCTGTAGATACACCGAATATCTTTTTGAGAACATTAAGCTCTTTTTCGGCAGGATCTTTAAGGTTCTCTATTTTTATCCTTACCTCATTATAACCTGAATCAGCCAATTCCTTGTATGCAATATATGTATCCATCAGTTTCATCTGGTTATCAACAAAATAACTATAGGTTCCTTCATCACTATTATAGGCTTCATGAATGAAGTACTTCTTTGGGACCTTCAGGAAATAGTTGCTGTTTCCTTCAACTTTTAATACTGATGAGAACAACTGTACCTGAAAAATTGCATCTTCTTTAAACTTTGTCTCTGAAGAATAGAGAGGAGTAATAATGGCATTATCATATTTAGTGATCTCCACAAATTCTGGCGTTAATGAAGCATTTTCTTCAAGGTATGCTGCAATTTCCTGAAGGTCATCTAAAACAATAATTTTTTTTGAAGTACCTGTTTTGAGAATTTTTCCTGTTGAGTCGTCTTTCAAAGTGAGCCCCAGATTAACCATATATTCACCCTTTTCGTTAAAGGAGTGTTTTACATTTTCACCCTGCTCCCTGTAACCATCACCAAAGTCCCAGGATATATTAATAATCTTATTTCCGGGAAGATATGATTTAAGAGCGTCAAATTCTATTGAATCTCCTTTTATTGATACCCCATAAGAATTTATATATGGCTGCTCAATATCTCTGAGCTCCAGATCGTAGGATAACTTTGAAAAAAACAGATCCCCTGTTACGCGGTCAACCAGATCAAGCTTAATATTGAATTTCCCGGGGCCCGGAAAACAGTGGTTAACATTGTCACCGAATGCTTTTTTCCCGTCGCCAAAATTCCACAAGTATCTAATGTTAAGCGTGTCTACCGGGATAGAACCAGTGTCTTTAAATGTAAAACAATACTGATTTTCCCTCTGCATGGTGCTATAAAAAACCTGTGGAAAATTTGTCCTGAAATGAAAAATATCAATTGATTTATCCCTGTTTGATGAAAAATATCCCTCCCGTATAAGCGTATCGGTAATCAGTCCAAAATCATCAAATTCAGAATTAACCGGGGCATCCAGCCTTAGAGGAGGCAACCAATTACCATCTTTCATTCTGGAGAAGAAGATATCCTTTCCGCCTAACCCACCATGACCGTCTGAAGAAAAAAACAGTTCACCGGCAGGATTAATGAAAGGGTAAGCCTCATTACCTTTAGTATTAATGATCGGTCCCAGATTAACCGGATCATTCCAGTAATCTTCTCCCCACTGAGTATAATAGAGGTCTGAACCGCCAAATCCTCCTGGTTTGTCCGATGCAAAATATAATCTTTTTCCATCTGCTGAAAGCCACGGAGTAGTTACGCTATACCATTCATTATTTATTCTGAATGCCCTTATTTTAGACCACTCACCTGCAGCCAATACTGCTGAAAAAATCCCGAGTCGATTATTTGTACTGGATACGCTCCCCTGATTATTGCTGACTTCCAGGTTTCTTGAATAAAAAATCGTATCGCCGGTGCTGTTGAAAGTAACCGGCCCGTCATTTAAGTTTGTCTTAAGAGATTTGGAAAACAGCCTGGCGTTTTGCCAGGTTACTTTCCCTGTAGTATCAATAAAATAAATTTCAAAAAGACCTTTATCTTTTGAAGTTGTATAATTTGACAAACTAAGATTGCGGTTTGTGCAAAAGACTATTCCGTTTTTATAATATACGGGTGAGTATTCATCATACAAATCGGAGCTGAAAGCAGCTTTTTTTACCGTATAAGTCTTCAACTGCCCTTTTGAAATATGCAGCAGAGAAAAAGTAAACAGAACAATTAAAATCAGTTTTAACTTCATTCCTAAAAGATCAAGGGATTAACGGCATCTACTTTGTAACGGAACTCATACCTGAGCATAATTTCATGAGAACCATTGCTGTATGTCCGAAGCTTTCCAAAATCAAAATCATATGTATAAGCAACTCTCAACTGGTTATTAACCTGAAACTGGAAAAGCCCTGCAAATGACCTTTTATTACGATAAGAAGCTCCTGCCCAGAAACGTTCAGAGAAATTTACATGAGCATTTATGTCAAATTGAACTTTCTGACCAGGGGTATAAATTAAAAGTGTTGACGGGGAAACTTTTATTGTTGGTGAAACAGTAAAGACATAACCTGTTGTAAACATAAAATTGTAGTGTGCCGGATCAATCATAAGAGTGTATTTATTCTTGTCAAAGTTAAACTTATAACTCAGAAATTTAGGTATTGAAAAACCTGCATAATAATTACGATAAGTATAATAAGTTCCGAAGCTGAAATTTGGAACAACAAAGAGACGTGAATTTATCAGGTAATATTCATCTCCCGGATCAAGGACAACCAGATCGGACCATGCAGTATTTGTGGTAATCAATCCTGCCCCAAGCCCAAAAGAAAGATTACCGGGCCCCATATTGATCCTATAGGCATAATTGGTATTTAGCTGTGTCTCTTTTGTCACACCAATCTTATCACTCACAAAAATAAGACCCAGTCCGATTTTTTCATCGAAAGCCGGAGCATCAAATAAAAAAGTAGTCGTTTCCGGTGAACCGGCAATACCGGTCCATTGTCTGCGATAAAAAGCAGCAATGTTCAATGCTCCCCTGTTCCCGGCGCAAGCCGGATTGATAGTAAGGGGGTTCAGCACATACTGATCCGTTACAGGTGCTAACTGACCTGATACACTGAAAGGGATCAGCAGTAAAATGAAAAACTTGATTATCCTTTTCATTATCATCGTCTTATTACAATATAACCACTCATAGATCTGCTGTTTTCTGCTTTTATAACAAAGAAGTAAGTATCGTCGGGAAGAGGAGCTCCATTAGAGTCCACTCCATCCCATAAATTATCATAAGTACTGTTTTTATAAACCTGAACTCCCCTCCGGTCAAAGATGACAAGTTCAGTTTTTCTAAGTGTTTCAATTCCCCTCAGAACGAAATAATCGTTCCTTCCATCCATATTCGGAGTAATTAAAGTTGGTACTACTAGGTCGTTAACAAGAATTGAAAGAGAATCGTTGACAGCCGGACAAACTCCATTTGTAACTGTCCACAAAAGAATGTTTTTACCGGGTGAAAGCCGGGTGATGTCAGTTTCTGCACTGGTGGAATTCGAAAAATCAGCCGAACCCGAGATAACTGACCACAAGCCTGTTTCATTTAATGCCGGAGGAGATGCTGCCACATTAGCTCTGAAAAGATACTCCAGAACCTGATCAGGGCCGGCATTGGTAACCGGATCATTCCATACCTCAACCAAAACTGAATCCGTATTCCTGCAGCCATACTGATCGGTAACAGTAAAATTGAATGTTGTAGTTTTATCGTTGACGGAAACAGGATTTCTGACCACGGGATTTGTTACCAGACTATCAGGAGCCCAGAGATAGGTACCTTCTCCAACCCCTTTAAACTGAATGGTCCGGCCCTTACAGATTATAGTATCATTCCCTGCCGAAATAGCCGGTAAATTACGGAATACTACACTTACTGAATCGGTTGAGAGACATACACCATTTATTTCAGTCCAGGAAAATTTATATGCCCCAAACACATCAACAGTTACTTTTGCATCAGGCTTATTGGGATCGGGACTGAAAACTGCATTTCCCGGACCTCTCAATATAGACCACATACCGGTTCCTGCGCCGGTTCCAGGTACAGCATTCAAAACAAAATCCTTGTCACATTCCGATCCGTCATTGCCGGCATTTGCAGCCGGAACCTGCAGAAAATTAACTTTTAAAGAATCTTTGGCCGAACATGTACCGTTTATTTCTGTCCATGTGAATGTATAATTACCGTACGACCCAACTCTTACTGTAGCAGTTGGAGAGTATGCGCCGGGAGAAAAAATAGCCGTGTCAGCACCTGATGTTTTTGTCCATGTTCCGGCACCTACGCTTGGAACAGATTTAAGTGAGAATTGAAGTCCGCAATTATTGCCGCCCGTTCCGGCTTCTGCAATAGGTTGTTGATAAAAGTTGACTGTTATAGCCGCACTTCTTGAACAACTATTGCTTACTTCAGTCCAGGTAAAGGTATAAGTTCCATATTCTGATACTGTTACAACAGCATTGGCAGTATTGGCATCAGGAGAAAAGATAGCTGTCCCTGTTCCTGTGGTTTTACTCCAGGTACCGGCACCAATACTCGGTATAGCACTAAACCTGAAATTAAGATCGCACTCATTGCCTCCTGATCCGGCATTTGGAACGGGATAAGGATTGACAGTATTTGTTATTGCTGATGCAGTGGCAGTACATCCACTTGAATTAGTTACAATTACTCCTGCCACCTGACCATTAGTTAATGTCCCTGTTGTAAACAAGTTCTGTGCTCCACTTTGCACCTTCTGCCCATTGAGTGTGAAATCAAAATAGTTTCCCCCTCCTGCAGTAAATGTAACACTGGTTCCGGTACAGAAGATATTGTCTACATCAGAACTGGAGATAGTAGGTACAGGCAATGCATAAACTGTATTTGTCAGACCGGAAGAAACAGAAATACATCCGTTTTCGTTACTGACAATAACATCAACAACCTGCCCATTCGTCAACGTACTGGTAGTGTATGTGGCAGCTGATCCGCTCTGAACACTCACACCTGAAACTCTGAAAATATAACTGGTTCCTCCGGATGCAGTAAAAGTAATACTTGTACCTGCACAGAAAATATTGTCTGAATCGCTGCTATAGAAAACCGGTGAGGGTAAATAATTGACAGTATTTATAATGCCTGCTGAAGTTGCTGAACATCCACTCTGGTTTGTGACAATTACATCAATATATGCACCATTTGACAATGATGAAGTATTAAAAGTAGCCAGGGAACTGCTCTGGGTACTTACACCTGATACTCTGAAATTATAATTAGTTCCACCTGTTGCAGTAAATGTCACGTTTGTGCCGTAACAATACTTATTGTCAGCATCTGAACTGGCAATGGTTGGAACCGGTAAGGCATTCATAACCACAGTAATCATTGTCCTCAGGCTGCTGGTACATCCTGTTGTTGTATTTCTTGCCATAGCATAAAAAACACCTGCGGCTGCCGGAGTATAACTCAGACTTCCTGCATTCATAAGAGCTCCACCTGTGGCAGCATTATACCAGTCAACCGTCTCTCCGGCAGAAACAGAAGCTGTCATGGTTGGCATAATGCCCGAAGCACAATAGGATTTATCTCCACCGCTTACCGGCGCTGCAATAGACGGACAGGAACAATCAGGTGCTATGACTGAGGTAAGACTTTCACAGCTGCTGCCATCGATTACATGGATTGTGATATTTGTCCCTTTGGGAACACCTGTTACAAACCAGACATTTCCGCCTCTGTTGATTACAGTTCCTGCGGAACTTGTCAGTGTTCCGGTGTTCACTGTAACACCAACCGAATAGGTGGTCAGATCAGCTGAACAAGTAGGGGTGGTCGATATGATTGTAAATGGCAATGCATTTACAAAATTTGTAATGGACCCTGATGTTGTTGTGCAGCCGTTAATGTTACTGACTATCACATCAACCACCTGACCATTTGTCAGTGAAGTTGTTGTGTAAGTAGCCGAAGCCCCGCTCTGCTGACTAGCGCCTCCCACCCTGAAATTATAGCTTGTTCCTCCTGTTGCTGTAAATGTAATACTTGAACCCGCACAGAAAATATTATCAGGATCTGAACTTGTTATTGTCGGAGCCGGTAAGGCATAAACGGTATTTGTTATTCCTGAGGAAGTGGCAGGACATCCGTTCTCATTTGTGACAATAACATCGACAATCTGGCTATTTGTCAATAAGCTGGTCGAGTAAGTATCGGAAGAACTGTTCTGCTTGCTGACACCTGCAACTCTGAAGTTATAATTTGTGCCGCTTCCGGCAGTAAAAGTAACACCTGTTCCTGAACAGAAAGCGTTGTCTGTATCTGAACTTGATATTGAGACAATTGGAAGCGAATTCATTGTAAGGGTTACCGCAGTACGGGTACTGCTGACACAACCGCTTGCAGAAATTCTTGCCAGGGCATAATAAGTACCTGCCGCTGCAGGAGTGTAACTAAGGCTACCGCTCCTCAGAGGAGATCCGCCTGTGTCGGAGCCATACCAATCTGCTGTCTGTCCGCTTGGAACGGTAACTGTAAGAGCCGGAATAACACCTGAGGCACAATATGTTTTATCTCCTCCGCTTACAGGAGCCTGTACTACAGGGCAAGAGCAATCGGGAGCAGTAAAGACTTTTATTGCATCGCAACTATTGGCATCAGTTAAGGTGACTGTTACAGGGGTTCCCGATGGAATACCGCTTACGGTCCAGACGTTTACGCTTGTATTGGTTACTGTACCTGAAGTACTGGTAACAGTACCGGTGCTGACAGTAACTCCAAGCGAATAGGAGGTTAAATCAGCAGTACAGGTTGGTGCCGTGGTAACAATAATAACAGGTAAGGCATTTACTATATTTGTTCTGCCTGATGAGGTAGCTGTACATCCAAAACTATTTGTGACTATAACATCCACAATCTGGCCATTCTCAAGCAAGGCGGTGGCATAGGTGTCAGACGAACTGTTCTGCTTACTTACCCCTCCAACCCTGAAATTATACCCTGTGCCTCCTCCGCCTGTAAAGATCACATTCGTTCCTTTACAAAAAGTATTATTTATCGCTGTACTGCCAAGTGTTGGTGTTGGCAAAGCATTAACAGTAATAACTGCATTCCCTGAAATGTTTTGCGAACAGGAAGGAGCAGTAGTATAAACGACACTAACCAGACTATAAGTAAATGTCCCCGCAACAGATGTTGGAGCGCTGACAGAGGCTGTTGTGTTCCCGTCAATGGTTATTTCCTGATTTGAGCTGTTAATACTATATGTAATTACTTCGGGCAATGTTTGTGTATTGCGGATAGAAATGACAGGAGCAGTACCATTGAGACAAACAGAAGCTGTTCCGCTTATTGTTGCAGATGGAGTTGGCCTGACTGTTACTGTTGTGGATGATATCGAAGAATTACCATTACAGCCTGCTGCTCTGACACTTACCGTTGCCTGGCCAGAAAAAGCTGATGCCCAGGTCACCGTTCCCGTTGTTCCTGTGCCTGAAATAGTATTGCCTGTTCCGGTTACCGACCAGGTATATGATGTGGCATTGGTTGCAGATGTTGTATATGTTGTTGGTGCACTTCCCTGACAGATGGTAGATGCCGAAGGAGTTGGTGTATCAGGAGTACCTACTGTTGGAGTGACTGATACCGTTCTTGATACCTGTCCTGAAGCACCGTTGCAGCCATTGGCAGTAACCTGAATATTTACACTGCCCGAGAAACCATTGGTCCAGGTCATAATACCTGTCGTTGCGCCTATTGATCCGGCCGATCCATTGCTGAGGCTCCAGTTGAAACCTGTGCTGTTTGTAGCCGTTGTAGCATAGGTAGTGGTGGTGGCTCCGTTAGTCAGCTGACATGTCGGCTCCGTTCCTGCTGAAATGGTTATTGAAGTGGGTATGCCTACTGTCGGAGTTATTGTTACCCCTCTTGTTACCTGTGAGGAAGGACCATTGCATCCATTGGCAGTAACCTGAATATTTACACTTCCCGAGAAACCATTGGCCCAGGTCATAATACCTGTCGTTGCTCCTATCGAACCGGCCGATCCATTGCTAAGGCTCCAGTAGAAACCTGTGCTGTTTGTTGCTGTTGTAGCATAGGTAGTGGTGGTGGTTCCGTTGGTCAGCTGGCACGTCGGCTGCGCTCCTGATGAAATGGTTATTGCAGGAGGGGTGCCTACGTTAGGAGTTATTGTTACCGCTTGTTGGGATGTTTTTGTCCCACTGCAACCGCCTGTTATTGTGTATATTATATTACAACTTCCTGCTGATACTCCGGTTACAAGTCCTGAAGAGTTTACTGTGGCTATTCCCACAACACTGCTGCTCCATACTCCTGTCCCGCCACCAAGGACAACCGTATTGGCTGAATAAGTGGCTGTTGATGATATGCAAAGAGGTGTAGTTCCAGATACTGAACCGATGCTCGCATCAGGGGTTATGGTGACAGACTGTTGGGATGTTTTTGTACCGCCGCAGCCGTCTGATATAGTGTATATAATATCACAAGTTCCTGCTGAAACCCCGGTCACCACTCCTGAAGAGTTTACAGTTGCTATTCC
>CAIJYD010000011.1 GCA_903824785.1 uncultured Bacteroidota bacterium | reverse complement strand
CGATTCGCGAGTAAAATACTTCATGAATAAAAACTCGTTGCGAATCGCCGCTTCTTCCTCCAATGTCCCAAAAAATAACCCGTCATCCCGAATTCCGACAAATCGGAGCTTGCGGAGGTTTGGAGGAATGAGGGATAATGATACCCACAAAAGTGAAAAATTATGCTTAATTTAAAGTTTATGAATTAATCAGGTTAAATGGAATAAATTTTCCTTATTAAATAAATATGTTGTATTTTTAGACACCTGAAAAAAAGATAAAGTAATGCCCAGATTAATTAAAATATTAAAACTTTTTTTTATCTTTTACATAGTCCTTCTTTCTACCTATTGCGCGCCGGCGAAAAAAAATCCATTTTATGAAAAACGCAAGAAAGGATCACAGGTAAATGCTTCACAATTAGGAAGAAACAAGTATTATTTTTCAACAGGTTATCAAAAGAAGCTGAATAAGACTTTCAAAAGGAAGTAAGACGTTTTCAATCCCCGCAATCAAATCTGAGCCCGTCGTAAGCAAGAATAATTTCCGGAGGCATCTCTTTGGAGACTTCGGCATGGAAGCCCATCTGGTGACTTATATGAGTAATAAAAGCTTTCTTAGGTGAAATCTCTCTCACAAAATCGATAGCTTCCCTCAGGCTAAAATGAGAAATATGTTTTTCTTTACGCAGGGCATTAATAACCAAATATTTAACGCCATATAATTTCTCTTTACTCTCTTCAGGAATATAATTAGCATCGGTGATATATGCGAAATCGCCTATCCTGAAACCATATACCGGCAGTCTGTAGTGAAATACCCTTATAGGAACTATTTTTACCCCCTGTATTTCGAACATGTGTTCCTCAACCGGATTCAGTCTCATTTTAGGTATTCCGGGATACTGGTTTTCTGAAAACACATAGGAATACTCCTTTCTTACCGCTTTCTGAACCCTCTCTTCAGCATAGATATCTATTGCATCCTGACTTTTGTAATTGAAAGCTCTGACATCATCGAGGCCGGCAATATGGTCCTTATGTTCGTGTGTAAGAATAATTGCGTCAAGTTTTTTGACATGCTCCTTAAGCATCTGCTGACGGAAGTCGGGACCTGCATCAAAAAGTAATACAGTATCTCCCGTCTCCAGCATAAGTGAAGTTCTGAGCCTCTTATCATGCTGATTCTCAGAAAGACAGATATCACAATCACAAGCAATTACAGGAACGCCTTGTGAAGTACCGGTACCAAGAAAAGTTATTTTCACGATTCAAAAAAATTACATAACAAACCTATATTAAAAATCGATACAAGGCAACAGATACAGTAATTATTGTTATTGCAGTGAAGAGGTGTTTAATTGCTATATTTGAAAAAACAAACATGAGAGTATGAAAGGCAGGATCTATCTTATACCTGTAACATTAGGAGGAGATGATTTTTTAAAAGTGATACCTGAAAAAGTAATCGGCATAACCCGGCTTCTGCGGCATTTTGTTGTTGAAGATCTCCGCAGTGCCAGAAGATATTTAAGGCTTATTGATAAAGAGTTTCCGATAAATGACTCGGTATTCTTTGAATTAAATGAACATACCGGCGAATCAGATATAGCTCATTATCTTGAACCTGTAATTAATGGTTCTGATCTAGGAGTAATGAGTGAAGCCGGCCTGCCCTGTATTGCGGATCCGGGAGCGCGGATAATAGCACTGGCCCATGAGAAAAACATTACAGTAACACCACTTTCCGGGCCATCATCAATTATTCTTGCACTTATCTCGTCAGGGCTTAATGGCCAGAATTTTACCTTTAACGGATATCTTCCGGTAAAGCCTGCGGAGCGTTCAGCGAAACTCCGGGAACTGGAAAAGAGAGCAGAGGATGGTTATGCCCAGATTTTTATGGAGACACCCTATCGAAACCAGAAGATGCTGGAAACCATTATCACAACATGCCGTAATGAAACAAAGCTCTGTATTGCCACCGACATTACCCTTCAGTCGGAATCAATAAAAACCATGAGAATATCTGAATGGAAGAGAAATATGCCTTCCCTTACAGACAGATTAGTGATATTCGTAATGCAGTAAAGCTATTTTACTGTACCGGCTCTTACCTCAACAAGCTCAACTTCAAACACTAATGGAGTATAACCCGAGATATACGGGTAAGAACCATAAGTACCGTAGCCAAGAATTGATGGTATAAGGAAAATTGATTTTCCTCCTGCTGCCATATATGAAATCCCTTCTGAAAATCCAGAAATGAGTACATCCACACCTACTATATGTTTAAGCGTATTGGCTGTACCTACATTTGTGTCAAAAATATTTCCGCTGAGGAATTTACCTGTATATTTTATGTAAGCGGTATCGTATTTTACCGGTGCACGTCCGGTACCTTTAAGAACCTCATAATAATATAAACCACTGGGTTTTAAGTTAAAATTGATATTTGTATTGGTACCAAGATAAGTATCAATCTCGTCCTTTTCTGCTTTTTCATATTTTGAAGCAGGGTTACAGGCAACAACCGATACCAGTAAAACCACAGAGAGAAACGATAGAATTTTTTGAGTGCTTTTTCTTAACATAACTTATTTGTATTTAGATTTCATCATTTATTTACCAACGCAAAAATCATTCCATATTTTACAGGGGCCGAAAGATATTAATTTTATAGACAATAATAGCCCGCGAAGGAATCATTTTATTGTCGCCTAACAATCCGTAAGCCAAAAAAGGAGGCAGAATAAAGATAGCCATAGCACCTGGTTTAAGCATTCTAAGTCCTTCATTAAGACCAGCTTCAATAGTGCTCTTTCCTAAAATAACTTCTTTCATCCCAAGGCTTTCTGAGGAATAGCAGATTGTTCCATCAAGAAGAGAACACTCATAATTAAAAGTAACTTTACTATTATCAGTTAAGGTCTCCCCTTTTCCTTCATTCAATATCTGAAACCATAGTCCGGTTGGAGATTCGGACATATTCAGGTTTTTCCTTTCAATATAATTCTGGATTCTTTCCCTGTCTTTCATGACAAGAAATCTGTTCATATCGGCCATCTCATTTTTTCCCGGCTTCTGAGAGGCCATGTTTTTATCCGTAATATTTTTACACGAGACAATCAGGGAGAATAGAATAAGAAATCCCGATTGCCATACCACAGCCTGATTAAATTTGTTCTTCAAACCTCCATACATTATCTTTAAGAGCTTTTAGGAAAGAATCAATGGTGTTATCCAGGGTATCGTAACTTTCTCCTCCGGAGGCATTAAGATGACCTCCGCCGGCAAAATACTGTGCAGCAAATTCATTGGTTGGAAACCGGCCCTTTGATCGGAACGATAGTTTTACAAAGCCATCTTTCTCAACAAACAGAGCCGAAAAGTTTATTCCTTTTATGGACAACGGCATATTGACAAACCCTTCTGTATCGCCTTTTACATGGTTATACTCTTTCAGATCATCTTTTGAAAGGAAAATATATGCAGTTTTATATTCAGGAATAACGACCATTTTTCTGTTCAGTGCGAAACCCTGAAGCCTGATACGGTCGGCGGAAAAATTATTGTAAATCAGATTTAAGATCCTGGCCTTTTCAATTCCTGAATCGAGCAGATCGGCCACAATCCTGAATGTTCTTGAAGAATAGGTGCCATGCTCAAAATTACCGGTATCGGTTATTATCCCTACATAAAGAGCTTCGGCATAAGGCCTGCTAATGTAAGGAGCTCCGTTCATTTCGCATACAAGTTCATGAACAAGCTCTGATGTGGAACATTTCGTTGGGTCAGAAATAATCAGGTCGGCCATATTAACCGGATCGAGATGATGATCAATTACAACTTTATATGATGATGATGTCAGAACAGCCTTTTCTGCTTCTCCGAGCCGGCCCGGCTGATTAAAGTCGAGCATAACAATCAGGTCGGCTTCCCCTATCAGAGCAAGGCATTTTTTTCTCTCTTTTATAAAGATATTAATAAACTCCGCGCCATCCATCCAGTTAATAAATTCCTGGAGATAATTAGGGGTCATCATATTAACATTTCGTCCCTGCGACTTAAGAAAATGGTACATGGCTAATTGTGAGCCTATTGCATCTCCGTCGGGATTGATATGGGATATCAGCAGTATATTCTTTGCGGTTGAGAAAAATTTTGATAATTCCTTTGAATATTTGGATAAATCTATCACTTTTGCATCAGTTTTTTAAGTGCGTAAAGATAAAAAATATTCCGGAAGACCAATTCTAATGTTAAGCATCAAAAACAACTCCCTATGAATAACGATTTTACTTTTTCGATTATCAAGCCAAACGCTGTCAGAACAGGCAAAACCGGACCTATCCTCGCTATGATCAACGAAGGTGGTTTTGAAATAGCTGCAATGCGGCTGGTAAAAATGACCCTTTCCCAGGCAGAATCATTTTATATGGTTCATAAAGAAAGGCCATTCTTTGAAGGACTGGTTGAGTTCATGACATCGGGCCCGGTTGTGGTTTTGATACTAAAACGCGAAAATGCCGTTGAAGCTTTCAGAAAGCTTATAGGGGCAACAAATCCCGCAAAAGCGGAACCAGGTACAATCAGAAAAACTTTTGCAGTTTCCGTTCAGATGAATGCCGTTCATGGGTCTGACAGTCCCGAAAATGCAGCCAATGAAGCAAACTTTTTCTTTTCCGGTATCGAAAGATTTTTTTAGTAAAAGCATAGATTTTTTGAAAACCTAAACTTTCAATCACTTTGTGTGTTATTAGCTATATAGGTTTTTATAACAATTTATGAAATCATACTTTAAGAACGGTTTTACCGATAAGAAGGAGCTTGAGAAGTACTCTTCAGCGTTTACACTTTCAGATATGGAGATTTTCATCTTCCCTGAATTGTTTTATCCGCTGGTACTTGCAAACATCATGTCGCCGATCCTATGGAAATGGAGAGACGATCCGTGGTTCCAGGATATCGAAAAAAAGAACTTTACCAGTAAGGCAAACCGGATTAAACAGTATATCATTCAGAACTATGTGTTTAATCTCGATCTGTCAACATGGGGACTTACTTCAAAAAACGATGAAATTGCCAGGTTCAGCGATTTTTTCGACATGGAACTTCTAAAGCAGTCGAATGCTCTTTTCGGTTACGAGGGAGACAAATACTATTTCGATATTGATATCCGAAAACATTTTGGTCTCGATAAATATGACTCTGATATAATTCCGTACTGGAAAACGGAGACAATTGAGGCCATGACAGCCTTCAGATACAAAGAAAATTTCACTTCAGGCGCAGGCGAATGTGTTTCATTATCAGCACTTTATGCAGCTGCCATGTTTGTAGTCGGAAGAATTCCTCTGGAGAAGATATTCCTGATAGCCACTCCTCTTCACTCACAGAATTTTATTATTGAAAAGGACGGACTGATAACCAATAACCGCAGAATTGTAACAAAGAATATGTGGTATAACGGAACTTCATTGTCTGAAAAGGCCAGACGGGCGATGGAGAACGAAAAAGTAACTATTGTTTCGCACATCTCGGGTTACATTCATACCATGTACGATGAAGCTACAATTGACAGTAACCAGTATGAATATTTCTCCGGTAAACTCCGGGAATTTCTTTCCACAGATTTAACCCATCTGGTCTTCATAAATTTTCTTCGGTTTAAATCGAAGTATAAAGCCCTTTTCCAGTACCGGTGCGATTTTTCAGGAAAGCAGAGGTACATCCTTCTTGAAAAGATGTTTGAATATGAACATACGAGCAAATTCAACGTATCAGCCGAATCGCGGGCTTCACTCATTAAGGAAATTGAGGGAGATGAATTTCACCTTTGTCCTCTTCAGGGAAAAATATTATTGAACGATATTGAAGCAATTCTGGATTCACATAAAGAAAAAAATCTTGATGAAATTGAGAATGAAGTAATTAACATAAGCGGAACCTTCCCTGAAGAGACCATTCATGAGATGTTCAGGGAGCTGAAAGATTTTATTTTCATCGATCCGAATATCCCTGGTAACAAAAAGAATTATGTTTCCACCAATAAACTTAATATAACAACTGAAGACAGCCGCGATAAAATTATTGAACGGATAGCTGAAACTAACGAGAAATCAGAGTTATCTCTCCTTTCACTTTATGTCAGCAGGCAGATGGATAAAATCGACTGGCTGCCATTTATTAAAGCTGCTATTGAGCGAAATCCTGTGTGCTTCACAGACATTAACGGAAGGGATAGTTCAGAAGTATATGATATCCTGAAAAATATGTCTGACGAATCAATTTACGACGGGAAAAGGCTGGCATTGCCCGATGAGGTCTGGAATTTCAGGCGTGGTGACGGAATTGAAAAAGCCCTTTTACTTGCTGATTTTCTCATTCATAAGAATCAGGATTCAACTGTTTCAATTGAAATAGAGAACAGCAATGTACATCTTTCCACCGGCGGGAACGATTTTCATTTCACTTCAGACAAAGAATTTAAAAAATCCATTCAGATAAAGTGGAAGGATTATAAAATTTTATGAAAGACCTGGTAAAGGGACTTCAGGATTTCTATCAGGAAGATGAGCCTTTTCAGGAAATCCTAACGCAGAACGATATCCTTAATAACTTCGCTTCCTGCTTTTTCGTTAAGCTTTTCTTTAAGGACCTGCCTGAGCATCAGCAGCTCGTTTCTTACAACAGATGAATTCAGATGCACATAAAGAATATTATCCTTAATATATATTTTAGTTGTACGGGAACTGATAGCCTTGCCAACAATTCCTTCCCATGAATTAATTACCCCTACCTCATTTAGTTTACCGGTAAGATTCATCTCTGAGATGTAATCCTTTACCGCCTCTGCAAGTGATATAGTTTTACTTCGCCTCATTTGTTTTCAGTTCCTTCAGGAGTTTCATCAGCAATAGCATTATCGGCAATTTTGAAAAGTTTGTAATCAGTTTTATGCGAAGATAATATTTCCTGCAGACGATTCTGGTGGGTATCAGTAATAAAGATCTGGCCAAACCGATCATTACCGACGAGCCTTATTATCTGTTCAACGCGTTCAGCATCAAATTTATCGAAAATATCGTCAAGTAGCAGTACCGGGGAAAATCCGGCTTTTCGCTTTATATAATCGAATTTTGCCAGCTTAAGGGCAACCAGGTAGGATTTCTGTTGTCCCTGCGAGCCAAGCGATTTCACTGAAAAATCGTTCATCTCAAGAACAAGATCATCTTTATGAATACCAACAGTTGTATACTCCAGAAACCTGTCTTTTGATAAGGAATTCTGAAGTGCTTCAGAGATATTTCCATCAGAAAGATGTGAACGATATTTCAGCTTAACCAGTTCCTTTCCGGAAGATATCAGAGAATAATACTCCTGGAAGACCGGAATAAGCTCATTAACAAGCATGTTCCGCTCTCTGAAAATAATATTGCCGTACTTTACAAGTTGCGCATCCCATATTGAGAGTACATCGCTATCGAAGCCGGCCAAAGATTTGAAATCTTTCAGCAGCCTGTTTCGTTGCTGCAATGCTTTATTATACCTGAGAACAGAATCGAGGTATTCCGCATTATACTGGCTTATTATTTTATTCAGAAATTTCCTCCTGTCTTCGCTGCCTTCTGTAATAAGAGCACTGTCTGCAGGAGAGATCATAACAACCGGGTATCTGCCGATATGGTCAGAGAGCTTCTGGTACTCCTTACCGTTTCTTTTCAGCAGTTTCTGTCTTTGTTTCTGAAAAGCGCAGTATATCTGGTCCTCTTCCCCGGCTCTCTCAAACGATCCCTGTATTATAAAATAGTCTTCCCCGTTTCTGATACTGATGCTGTCGATGCTGTTAAAGAAACTTTTGGTTAGCGACAGATAATGTATGGCATCAAGAATATTTGTTTTTCCGACTCCGTTATTGCCAACAAAGCAGTTAATCTTAGGCGAAAACTCAAGCTCATTAAGCTCATAGTTTTTAAAATTGGTCAGGGCAAGAGTTTTAAGATGCATATTTAAAAAGTCAAAAGTCGAAGATAAATCAATCTGAGGTTAATCTTAATTATTTAACAATTTCAAAGGATTAAAGCATCAAAGTTAGAAAAAGATATGGATGACAGGAAGCTGATATGGCACGAAATATCATTTTTCTATGGATAAAATGATAATATAGTTACTGATATACAGCTTTATAACAAATATTTTGTATTCATTTTTATAATCATTTATTTAATTGTTTCAAAATTACTTGAAAAAAATTACTTTTGCGGTGGTAAATTTTGAAGTTAACAATTAAAGAGCAGTATGGCTAAGAATAAAAAGGATGCAAGTCCACAGACCATTTCAAGTGTTGAGGAGACTCTGACCAGAACAGAACAATTTCTTGAAGAGAATTATAAAACGTTATTAACCGGCTTAGGAGTAATTATTGTGGTTGTTGGATTATTCTGGCTTGGCAAACTCTACCTTGGCAAAAGGAACGATGAAGCACAGTCGCAGATGTATCAGGCCGAACGGTATCTGGAGATGGATTCATTAAAACTTGCATTGAACGGAGATGGTAACTACCTGGGCTTTCTTGATATTGCAAAAGATTATAAATTTACTTCAGCAGCCAATCTGGCAAAATACAGCGCCGGGATCTGTTACCTGCATCTTGGTGATTTTAAAGAGGCAATAAAATATCTGAACAAATATTCCAAAAAGGATAAAGTTATTGGTTCATTAGCCATTGGGGCAATAGGTGATGCATATGTTGAAACAGGAAATACTGACAAAGGAATTTCAAAGTACCTTGAGGCTGCTGATTTTGCAAAAAATTCATTTAACACTCCATTATTCCTTATGAAAGCTGCTGAGCTTTATGAATTAAGCAGTAAGTTCCCTGAAGCCTTGAAAATTTACGAAAGAATTCAGATCGAATATCCCGAGAGCACTGAAGGAACTACAGCTGAGAAATATATTGCAAGGGTAAAACTTCTTATTAAGTAGTCGGACTGAGTCAATTATTTGTGTTTATAAAACCAGGCATCTGGCTCATTACCTATTGAGACAGATGCTTTTTTTTTAACTATTTTCATTATGAGTACTGCGAATTTATCAGCTTACGATCCGGAAAGTGTACCTGATGCAGGTAAAATGCATTTTGGCATTGTGGTTTCTGACTGGAACAGAGAGATTACATGGTCATTGCTTGAGGGAGCAGTGAATACCCTTAAGAAACATGGGGCAACCGATAAACGGATTATTATAAAACATGTTCCGGGAAGTTTCGAACTCACACTGGGTGCTCAGTTTCTTGCCGAATATGAAGACCTTGATGCTATAATATGTCTCGGATGTGTAATTCAGGGAGAAACCCCGCATTTCACCTTCATCTGCCAGGGTGTAACCCAGGGGATAACTCAACTGAATATGGAGTATAATATTCCATTCGTATTCGGTGTTCTTACCACCCTAAACCAGCAGCAGGCTGCTGACAGAGCGGGCGGTAAACTTGGCAACAAGGGCGATGAAGCGGCAATTACGGCTATCAAAATGGCTGCACTGCAGCGTGAGACAGAGAAATAAGACTATCTGAGTACCTTACGCACAAATGCTACAGTAAAGTAAGACATCATAAATACTCCCATAAAACCTTCAAATCCGGATATTATCCTGCTGAGTCCCATTGGATAAACATCTCCGTAACCTATTGTGAAAAAAGTAATTGCACTATGGTAGAATGATTGCATGAAAGAAGAGAGGTGATCGGGATTACCAACTGATGAAACAGTTTTACCAAGTCCGGCCAGTTCAATCAGAAAGTAAACTGTTCCAAAAAACATCCAGAATATTATAACACTAAAGAGCACCCTCCCCGGAGAAGTTGCATAGAGACCGATCTTATCAAAGACGAGCCACTGAAATCCGTGGGGTACATAACTTACTACTTTTGCAACGCCTCCTTTTTCCTGCTGTTCCGTAAGCCACGACTTTGCCTCATATCTTTTAAACATGATATAGGCTTCGTCTTCATCTTCATATTTACCAGTACCGCTGAAATTCTCTTTCAGAATCCTGAACTGGTCGGCTTTCTGACGTAAGGAAGTACCCTCCTGACTTTCGATTCCGGCACTGCATTTATTATGCCTCCAATCGATATAAAGCTTTCCGAGAAGTCTCATTCCCGACAAATCGAGTGTTTTTATTTCAACCGGAAAATCATAGGGCTCCAGGTCAATAATATCGCGAACAATAGTGTCGGAAATATCGAGAAGCCCTGCTTTTGACAAACGCAGATCAAAGTAATGGTCGAGATGACAGGATTTTAATGATAAAGTGCGAAACCTGGATTCATAAAAACTCACATCTCCGTCACCAAATTCAGTTCTTTCGAAACTGATATCCGTATCGGCCATCTCCATAAGGTTGAAGTTTTTAGGACCCGACCCCATCTCTGCCTTTTTAAACTGGATCTTTCCGGTTTTGCAGGAAGCACCCTCAAAATTCACCTCCCCGTTTCCGAATACAGAACGGTTAAAATTTATTCTTCCTGAACCAAAATCAACTGTACGGAAGTCAACACGACTGTTTCCAAATTCAGTTCTTTCAAACATTATTTCACAGTCTCCGAAAACAGAATAATGAAAATCAACCTTCCCTCCTGTTATTCGGGTTACTTTAAAATTGAATCTGCCACTGTTAAACCGGGTATTAATAAAAAGAAGTTCTCCGCTGTTGAATTCAGTATTTGCAAAACTCACCTCCCCGTTTCCAAACTGAATATCCTGAAAATCTTTTATCCCGTCCCTGACGATGGCGTTTTTAAAGAGGAAATCACCTTCACCAAAGAGTGACCCGGTAAACTCAATATTCCCATCTCTGAAAAGTGTATTTGAGAAGTTCACATTTCCTTTCCCGAAAACAGAACCGTGAAAAAGCACTTTCCCTTTTGCAAAATGGGTCCCGTCAAAACTAACATCACCGTCGGCAAATGAAGAATAGGTAAAATCAGTACAAATCTTCGCTTCAAAGAATGCGTTCTTCGCAGAAAATCCATTTATTTTTACCAGCTCTTTCTTTTCAATACCATTTACCCGTCTATAGGAAGAAACCGAGAATTCAGCGATGTAAAAATTATCCAGATTAAGTTCTTTCCCCTCCCTGATAGTTTCATAAATCAGGTTTATATCGATGGCGCCGTAAAGCTCCGAACCCACCTCTTCTCCTTTTTCGTTATACAAAGTTACAATAGCAGTTCTCGGACATATTCTTCCGTCATCAGCAATGAATTTGACGTTTTTGACCTCAACATTGTAATTTGAATACCCTGTAACCATTTAACTGTTAATTAATATAATTGTAAAGTCAAATATAGGGAAAAATAGGTTATCAAAATAATATTCACCCGGTGTTAACGTAAACAGAGAGCGCTGTAGGGACAATATGAACATTTTCCCCTTGTATCGGCTGTCATGGAAAATGGCTCATTATTACTGAATATTTTCGAGATAATACCTTTCAGACCATCAATAAATTCGCCTCTGACCAGGCTGTAGTCATCTATTATCACTTCGGTTTTACTTCCTGTTTTTACTCTAAGCTTATCAGAGAGTGTCCCGCCTGTCAGTTTTTTTATCTTATATACTGACGGGCATAAAACAGTGCCCGGAACATTTACAAGATATGCTTCGCAATAAAGTAATGTCTGAAGCCATCCGTCAGGGTCCTTTTTACGGTCATCTGCAAACAGGTCAGTAATAGAGTTTAACACATCAGCCACAGTACCTGTTTTATAGTCAACTATTCTGGTTACACCATTAACAGCATCAATACGGTCGATCTTACCTCCTGTAGCTACCTGAATATCAGACCCATTTGATGATACAGACAATCTGAAGTCATACAGTTGCTCCAGCTTAATAATTGTTAAGGGTGCAATTGACCTGTCGGTGCTAAGTATTCTGCTGACGTATGCCATTAACACATCTCTCACTATAAGCTCGTTTCCACCGGCCTGTCCATCCTCTTCATTTTTAAATTTGCTTTTTATAATATCATTAACTACCCTTGAAAGCATTGGTTTATTGCCAATCAGCGAACCAAATATTTCTCCGGAGACAACCTGATTCTCATAATTATTATACAGGCTCTTCATTGTATCGTGCAAAATATTCCCCAGCATTGCAGGATCAATATCTGCAGAGACCCTTTCCGGTTCCTTCAGCTGGTTCACATACCTGTAATAGAACTTCATCCGGCAATTGAGCCAGGTGTTTATTGCGGAAGGAGACAGTACAGTATTCTTCGAGCTGTCCAGAAAACGTGAATTCAACCGGAGGCTATGCTCCTCATTTCTTTCAATCGTTGATCCGACAGAGCCCTGTGTTTTTATCTCAAATGACAGATTCTGAAAATCGGGTTGTAATAAAGGTTCGTATTTCATCTGGATCAGAAACCTGCTCATCTCACCGCTTTGCAAACCCTCTGAGTTGGAATTAAATGTAAAGGTCACATTTTCAGCTCTCTGAAGAAGACGGTAAAAATGGTAAGCATAAACTGACTCCTGATGATTAACTGACGGAAGACCAAACGCTTCTCTCAGATTAAACGGGATGAAGGATGAACCTGAGGAAACAGCCGGTAAAACTCCTTCATTTACTGAGAGAATAATAAGATTTTTAAAGTCCAGCGCTCTGGTCTCAAGAATTCCCATTATCTGAATTCCTGACAGCGGCTCACCGGAAAATGGAACAGACTGGATCCGCAACATCCGGTCGAGAATTTTCATATAAGTTTCAGTAGTAAAACTGACATCAGGACTATTTACAATTGATTCGAGCCTGTTTATTGATAAAACTACCCGGTAAATAAATTCATTCCTGATATTCCGTTTAACCTTGTCCTTATCGGAAGCATTGGCAGATTGTTCATGATCTGAAGCAATAAGGGAAAGGAGATCTTTGAAATATGCGGATAGCAACAAAGGAGTTGATGGTCTTTTGAAAACCCCGGGAAGATATTCTGAACCGGTAAACCGTGAGGAAGGGACCCGCACCAGGTTGGTATCAGTTATATCTTTTATTATCTTATTATCAGCTTCACTCATCAAACCTGACATCAATGAGTTTTTCAGTATGCTTATCACACTCCTGTAATCAAAGGTTATTGTACCTCCGGCAGTTTCACGGGCATTTCTCTGAAGTTCCATCAGATGCTTCAGAAGAGTATAAACAAGAGTCTGCTTAAGAGGATGCCCCATTGTAATATTAATATCGCCAGCATTTTCAGGAAGACTGGTAAGAACAGGCATCAGAAGATTTTCATCGGCGAGCACTACTGCTGTATGGTGAGCATTTTCAGGAGTAAGACCGGGGATATCTTCAATTAAACGGGAGATAAGCTTTACCTGGGCCACATCGGAGGAGGTATCTATTACGCGTCTTTGTACTGCAGGTGTTCCCACAGAAAGCATTGTATCGAAACTCCAGTCGGCAGGCATATCATTTCCGAATATTTTCAGATTTTCGCGCAGGAATAAACCTGCCGAATTCCATTTTCCTTCATTTATAAAGGAGTTATCATAGTCCCAGTAAAAGCGTGCTTTGCCTGCTTTTTTCAAACGCAGCATGATTGTTTTCTCACATTCATTAAGGGCATTGAATCCGATAAAATGAACCATATCTATCGGAGTTGCCGGGAAATGGTCATTAGATTTACTTTCTGCCAATTCCCTGAAAATCATCCCTTCATAAGCCAGATTTTTTTCATACAGAGAACTTCTGAAACCATTATACAAATCATTAAGAACAGACCAGATAGTTATAAACCCTGCTTTCTCTTTTGTAGGAATCAAGGGGTTAAAATTCACCCAGAACCTTCTTATGATCTCAATCTGTGAAGGAGTGAGCCCTCCAAACTGGTGATCGATATTTTTGATATCCTGAACATTGCTGAACAATAATGAAGCATTAACAAGATACTTATCAATATCATCAAAATCGTTCAGTAGCATATCGCCCCAGAAATAGAAGTCATCGAAACTGTCGGGTGTTTTGGTCAGTTTGCGATAAACTTTATATAGTTCAAAAAGAAGGATCTCATTTCCGGCAATCTGAAGAGAAGAGGATGATCTGAATAGTTCATTGACAGTAAAAACAGCCGGTGACCATACAGGCTTTTCAATTGATGCAGCCAGATATTTAAGGAAATAAAGGCCTGCTCTCCTGTTAGGAAAAACCAGACAATGGCTGTTAAGTGAGTTTCCAAACTCAGCATGAAGCGACCGGGCTATTTTTTCAAGGAAATATGTCATCGTGGTCTTCTGTTATCTTATTGTAATGTTATTCTTGTGTAAGGCTAAATGCCTTCATAGCATCGTCCCTGCCAGGTATCAAGCTCTTCGAGCCGTTTTTCAATTATACTGATGATCTGATCGGCACGTTTTTTACCCCACCCCCCTACTGATAAGAAGCGTGGAGGAGCTTCCCCGGTAAATCGTTCAACAACAAAAGCCGGATTCAGCCTTTCAAGAAAGGTTATAAAAAATTCGAGATACTCCTCCCATGAAAACAGTTCAAAATCGTCGGGCCTGCTCTGAAACTCTGCTTCCATTATTGTTCCTTTAAAAATCTGAAGCTGATGGAATTTCACTGTTGTCAGTGGCAGAGCCGATATTACTGAAACCTGATCCAGCATCTCTTTTCTGCTCTCACCCGGCAATCCGAAAATAAAATGTGCCCCTGTATTTATTCCCAGTGAGGCGGTTTTTCTTACTGCATCAGCTGCATCTTCAAATGAATGACCCCTGTTGATCCTTCGCAGGGTATTATTATTACACGACTCAATGCCATATTCAACAGCAATATAGTATTGTTGGGAGAGCTCCCTGATGTATGCAAGTTTTTCATCATCAATACAATCGGGTCGAGTACCTATAACCAGGCCAATAACACCGGGATAGCTTAAAGCTTCTTCATAGAGGTTTTTCAGTATAGCAGGTGATGCCCAGGTATTTGAGTATGCCTGAAAATAGGCAAGGTATGAAACAGCTTCACTGTATCTCCATTTGTGAAATTCGATACCCTCTTCAATCTGCCGGCTGACCGTTTTTGATGGCATGCAATATGAAGGGTTGAATGCATCATTGTTGCAATAGGTACACCCCCCGGTTCCTTTTGTACCATCACGGTTTGGGCAGGTGAATCCGGCATCTATTGAAACCTTCTGCACTCTTGCACCATATTTACTCCTGAAATAATTGGAATAGGCATTAAACCTGCGTTCGTGGCCCCAGGTAAATACTCTGTCGTTATTTTTTACATCTGCCATCAGGCTGGTACAATTTTATCTTTATCGACATACCAGATAAAGGCATCAATGCTCTTATAGCCCATATCGGAAAGCAGCTGCCGGTATTGGTTAACCTGTTCAGCATAATGACGGCGCTCCTCACCGAACTTAAAATCGATAACGATGGTTTTTCCGTCCTTGAATATTACTCTGTCGGGACGGCGCAGGGTTCCCTCCGGCAAGAGAATACCGGCCTCTTTCAGAACCTCATTTCCGGCCATAAACCACTCTGCAACCTGAGGATTGCCAATGAGTGTGCTAACCTTTCTAACCATATCATCCGACTCTTCTGCAGGCAATTTTCCATCAATAACCAGTTTTCTGACAGCAGGTAAAATATCGCCGGGGACATTTATCCCTTCAAAAACTTCATGCATCAGCTTTCCATAATTGATCTTTTTGCGGACATCTGACTTCTCTGATGAAAAATAATTTTCACCATGAAGCTTCAGCTTAAGTGATTCCATTTCGTGTCGGACGATATATCCTGATGAAACAATACTGACATTATCAGATTGTTCCCGTTTATTTTCAGGAATTTCTCCGAATTCGAAAACTTTGCTTTCGATGTTATAGAAACTATTCAATTTAAATTCTGACAGATCTGCAGCTCCGGCATTAAAAGTTACTGCATTCTTTAATACTCCGGAGATTGTTTTTTCCGACTTCGGATTGTCAATCGTAAACCCAAAAATAGCATCTTTTGCCCTGGTCAGAGCTACGTATAACAAGTTTATGTTATCAATATAAACCGAATACATCTCCTCTTTGTAATAGTCAGAGAAAATAGTTTTTGCCAACTCTTTGCCATACTTTACAGGAACAATTCCCAGATCATTAAATGGAGGCAATTCAGGTTTTACCCAAAGAGTGGGTTGCTTGGAGGGCATATGATCTAGCTCCCAGGAAAGGAAAGGTAAGATAACAATTCTGAACTCCAGCCCTTTTGACTTATGTATGGTAAGGATTCTGACGGCATCCTGATTGCCTGGCAATACGACTGATTTTTTACTGCCTGTTGACTTCCACCAATCGAGAAAGGACTGGATATCTGCATTTTTGTTACCTGTAAAACTGACAATATAATCCTGAAAAGTATTAAGGTAGGCTACATTCCATAAGAAATCTCCAAGACCAAAAAACCCGATGATACTCTCTGTTGATTCAAACAGCGGCATTTCCCTTATGCGGTCCAGAAAATCTTCATATCCGACGGGGAAATAAACCCTTGAGCCGGCAATCAGGTTGTCACTTACAAGAGAAACTTTATCAGCATCTTCAATTCCTTTTGCCAGCAGGAAAAACCTTAACATCATTGCCCTGCTGATCATATCTGAAGGCTCGTTAACCACAGCCAGAACTGCAACAATGAAGTTAATTGCAGGTGAGTTGGAAAGCAGCAAAGAATCGTTTGATACTACATTAAAATTATATCTGGCTTTCTTTTCAGCTGAACAATTGTTGCTATAGTCAATCATTTTTTTAAGCACCAAAGCACCCTCTTTTCCATTCCTGACAATAATCCCGATATCGGAGGCACCATACCCTTTATCCTGAAGAGCTTCAATTATACCCGGAAGCTTTTCGAGCACCGCCTCCACCGACCTGATCTCTTTTCCATCTTCAATGAACTCAAGCCTAACATATCCGCCCTCTTTTTTCCCCGGGTCGGACTGAACAGCCTCTGAATAGAGTTTTCTGAAAGTACCGGGCAATGTCTCCACTGCAAGAATTTCATCAATCTGTGCAGGAATTACTGAAAACAGAGTGTTATTGAAGCTGATGATATTTGATCGGCTTCTGAAGTTGGTTGCCAGTGGCACACTTATTATCCTGTCGTTATCAACCCGTTTGTCAAGGAGTGAACCAAGTATCTCCCAGTCGCTGTTCCTCCACCGGTAAATAGATTGCTTCACGTCACCAACAATAAGGTTTTCTGATCCCTCCGCCATACTGTTTTCAATAAGTGGCCGGAAATTATTCCATTGTATTATTGAAGTATCCTGAAACTCATCTATCATAAAATTCTCGAAACGGCTGCCGGTTTTTTCATAGATAAAAGGAACCTGATCTTCGCGGGTGATGAGGTTCAGCACCTCACCGGCATCTGACAGGAGAAAACTGTTTTCTGTAGTAGTTATCAGGTGAACTTTTTTTAGTACATCTGACAGTATGCCAAGTGCATAAATATTTGAAAGAACTGCACCGGCACTTTTGTATCCCGCAATAACATTATCATAGAAATCAATTGCATCTGAAATTGTCTTTCCAAGGCCACCGTTGATGGCTGCCATTAGTTGCGGCACAGCGGCTCCTGTTGACCAGCGCGAAGAGGCTCCTTTTATCTCCCGGACATAACTATTCGGTTCTTTAACAATGCCTGAAGCCAACCCTTTTATGAATCCCGGAACTCCCTGACCCTTCCGGTAGAACATATCATTATCAAGATTATATTCAGAGACCAGAAGAGCTGCTTTACTTCCAAAATCCTGTAAGTTTTTTTCAAAAGAGGAGGATACTGCCCGGATCTTCTCGATATACTCAAGGAGAAACTTTTTATTTTCAAGATTTGACCTCTCATCAACAGACAGAATCTTGAATTTCTCCTTAAAGAGCTCCTGAGAAAGTTTTATTATTCCGTTTTTCAGATTCCAGCTCTTCTCATCATCAATATTTGACATCGCATAGGTAGTCAGCCAGTTTAGAAGCTGTTTGTCGGATGATGCCGATTCAATCATTGTATCTACTGCAGACGAGAGAATTATACTATGATCGAGTTCAATATTAAAACCTGAATTAAGGCCGGCTTCTCTTGCAAAAGCCCGCAGAATCTTCTGGAAAAAACTATCAATGGTAGAAACAGAAAATCTGGAAAAATCGTGAAGGATGGCATTTAGGATCTCTTTCGCTTCAGCTCTGATCCACTCTTCCGGTTTATTAGTGGTTTTAACCAATCCCGATAAATAATCTGACTTCTCTCCTACTGACAGTTTATGAAGATTATCAAGAATCCTGGACTTCATCTCTGCAGTTGCCTTATTGGTAAAAGTTACTGCCAGAATCTTCCTGTAATTATATCTCGATTTGAAGAGAGTTGTCAGGTAAATGCCTGTAAGCGTGTAGGTTTTACCAGATCCTGCCGAAGCGCTGTAAATTGTCAGTGTTCCTTTTCCCATAGTGGGTTAAAGTTACTCTTTTTACTCATCAGGCTTTTAAACACTTCAATATTTTTAATGATATTTACTTCATGAATCTAGGTTCACTTGCCCATTCCTTAATCAGGAAAAGTGAGAATGATGGCAGGTATTACAAACCGAAATACATAAAGCCAACTTTTATTATATTTGTATTGTGAAGAAAAAAGTTGTTATCGGTTTATCGGGTGGCGTCGACTCGAGTGTTGCGGCATGGGTTCTTTTGGAGCAGGGATATGAAGTTATCGGCCTGTTTATGAAAAACTGGCATGATACTACCGGGTTACTTCAAAGTGATTGCCACTGGGAGGATGATCTGATGTTTGCTTCAATGGTGGCAAAAAAACTTGAGATCCCTTTTCACGAAGTTGATCTGAGTGGTCCTTATCGTACCAGAGTTGTTGATTATATGTTTGATGAATATGAAAAAGGTCGTACTCCCAACCCTGATGTATTATGCAACAGGGAGATAAAATTTGATTCATTTGCTGAAGAAGCCCGGAAGCTGGGAGGCGATTTTGTTGCCACGGGTCACTACTGCAGAAAAGAGGAGATAAAAGCGGGTGACAAAACTATTTACAGGCTTCTGGCGGGAACGGATGATAACAAAGACCAGAGCTATTTCCTTTGCCAGGTCAGTCAGGAACAACTCTCAACAGCCCTTTTTCCTATTGGGAATCTCGCAAAACCTGAAGTTCGCCGGATTGCCGATAAACTCAGACTTCCAACTGCCCTCCGGAAAGATTCACAGGGGATCTGTTTTGTTGGAAAGGTCCATTTGCCTACTTTCCTTCAGCAGAAACTAAAGGCGAAAAATGGAAGTATTATTGAAATCGTAAACAAACTGATATTCCCTGAAATCAAAGAAGGACTACCCGACCACGACATGCCTGAGGAGCTGTTATCAACTATCACTGAACCATTTAAATACGAGCCTTCTTCAGGGGAAGAGATAGGATTACATAACGGAGCACATTTCTTTACAATAGGCCAGAGAAAAGGTATGAATATAGGCGGACATAAAGAGGCATTGTTTGTAATTGGAATTGATGTTGAAAAAAATATTGTGTATGTCGGTGAAGGACAGGAACATCCCGGACTAAACCGTAAAGGACTGTTTATAAGGAAAGACGAGACACACTGGATAAGAACAGATCTTGCGATGAGCCCCGGTGATTCCCGTGATTATCTGGTGAGAATAAGATACCGTCAGCCATTGCAGAAAGCAAGGCTCTATTGCACCCAAAATGGAATTTATATAATATTTGAGATCCCGCAGCGGGGTATTGCTCCGGGACAATTTGCAGCCTGGTATGATGGAGATGAAGTAATCGGGTCGGGTGTGATTGAAGGACGAAGAGACTAAGATACCGGTTGACAAAACTGAAAGTAGGAGGAAATGACAATCTAAATTATAATATTATGAAACCTTTACTATTCTCAGTTTTCCTTATGTTAATGAATCTGGCATCCTACAGCCAGAAAGATGCAGTTCTGTTCAGCAGACGTGATGAACCAAAGGAGAAAGCTTTCAGTCTCCTTATTCCCAGGGGATGGATTGTCGAAGGAGGTGCCATCAGGTTCCTTGATCCGAACATTGCCGGTGCAAATAACATGGTTGAATGTAAGTTCGATCTTGCAATAAAAAAAGATGCAGCAGGTAGTGTAATGATCAGGTGGCTTCCTGAGATTATGTGTATCGATCAGAGTAAAGCCTGGGGAAATCCTGAAGGTGCAATATTTAATAACACACTTGTCAGGCGGAGAAGAGATCCGGCATCTTTTATCATTCAGGTTGCAGTTCCTTATGCACATCCGAATGCTGTAAATGTAAGAGTTAAAAGCAGTAAACCGCTTCCATTGCTGGCCAACCGTTATAATGGAATGGTTGACCCTGCTGTAAAAATGGTTACCAATATGTCGTATCAGGCGGTTCTTCTGGAATTCACTTACGAGGAAAACGGGAAAGCTTTTCTGGAAAGGATGATTACTGTCATTGAAGATTATGGTGCCAACGGAGGTGGTCTGTGGAAAAACCGCGAGACTATGCTTATAAGGACTCCTGCAGATGAAATGTTGAAATGGGAACCTCTTTTGCAGGTTATACAGAATTCTGGCATCTGGAATTTAAGCTGGATTACGGGAGAAATAAATGGTCAGAGGCAACGGTCCGGTCTTATTGCTGCCACACAGAAAGAGTTGCAGGATATGGACAATGCGATTAATGAAAACCGTCGAAATACTTACTCTGAAATAAATAAGGATATGTATCTCACTATAACCGGTCAAAATGAATATACCAATCCATTCACGGGAAAGAAAGAAACAGATACTGACAACTGGAAGAACAGATGGATAAATTCATCAGGTGACATCATCTATTCAGACAATGGCTCCTACGATCCAAACAGAGATCCGGACCTGAATATTTCGGGATTTAAACTGTCAGCTCCAAGGAAATAGCATTCATATCGGCCTCACCGGCCCTTCATATTAAAACTACCAGTGCTATTTTTCCTTATTCAGGATAGTGGAAACAGCACTCTCAAGAGCTTCAATTCTTGATTGTTGTTCTTTAAGTTGTTTCTCCTGGTTTTCCAGTTTTTCCTTCTGAGATTCAATTGTTTTCTGCTGCTCCTTCACTGCCTCAACAAGCAAGGCAGAAACTGGTCCGTATTGCATCGAATAATAGGCTCCCTCTTTATTTACCACTTCAGGTATTACCTCCTCAGCTTCCTGAGCAATAAAACCAATTCTGTTACCCTGTTCAGGAGAATTTGCATCCATCCATTCAAAATTCACCCCCCTCAACTGCATAACTTTATTAAGAGCTCCGGTGATAGTATTTATATTTTTCTTTAACCTCAGATCACTCAGACTGTTCCAGTTATAATCACCTCCGGAGGTCCCGTTTACATAAAAAGTATAGTTTGAAGGATTATCAGTATTTACACCATTAATAACAACTCTCCTGTTGTCAAATTCGCCCCAGATAAGAGGTGTTGTGACCTGCGACCCATCAATAATGAGCCTGTTCGACAGATTCTGAAATGCGGCATAACCGACCTTATATCCGATAATCACATTATTTGATCCTGTATTGCTCCAGCCTGCTGATGTTCCCAAAAAGACATTGCCAATACCGGTAGAGTTTACTGCTCCGGAATTGTTGCCAATCATAACATTTTCTCCTCCTGTGGTAAGCGAACCGCCTGCACCTCCACCGATCAGGATCTGTTGCGCACCTGTTGTATTGGAATGACCTGCCCAGCGACCCATAATTATATTGTAGTACCCATCAGTGTTGCTGTAACCGGCCTCTGTCCCAACAAAGATATTCTGACTTGAAACATTAAAATATCCGGCCTTATCACCTATCGCAATATTGTTCTGTCCGCTAATATTTCTGTTACCTGCAAGATTTCCAAGAAAAACATTATTATAGCTCTGGGTATTCTTACCGGCTGCATAACCGATAAAAACATTATTAAGAGCAAATTGATTATCAGTAAAATATCCTGCACTGTCTCCAACAAAAATGTTGTATTTATGGGCTGTCCCTGAATATCCTGCGAGTTTACCGATGGCTATATTGCTATATCCTGTCCGGTTGTTATAACCTGCATTTTCACCCAAAAAAACGTTTGAATAGCCGGTAGTATTGCTAACCCCGCTGCTGTTTCCGATAAAGACGTTACTGCTTCCGGTTGTATTGGCTCTTCCTGAATAATAGCCAAGAAAAGCATTGCTTGTACCGGTTGTATTATACCTTCCCGCTTCGGTACCAAGAAACAGGTTATTATCGGCTGCGTTGGTATATCCGGCATAATAGCCAAGGAATACGTTGTTTGAAGTAGTGCTGTTTGTGTGTCCGCTCTCATTACCTATAAAAACATTATTACTTCCTGTAGTGTTGGAGAATCCTGCATTATAACCCATGTAAGCATTATACTGTCCTGTGGTATTAGCTGTTCCGGCCTGATAGCCAAGAAATGTGTTATACGACAAAATTGAAAAATAACCTGCTTTATAACCAACCATTACATTGTATGAACCTGTGGAATTTGTATATCCTGCCTGATCGCCAAGTGCTACGTTACTGCCACCTGTGGTATTTCCATATCCGCTGACATTACCCATAAAAACATTCGCTGCCCCGGTAGTATTTGACCTGCCGGCCCTGTAACCCATGAATGCATCTGTGGTACCGGTTGTATTTGCATAGCCACTCTCGAAACCCAGGAAAACGTTATTGCTTGCAGTATTATTAAAGCCGGCAGTATTTCCAAGAAATACATTAGAGCTGCCGGTTGAATTAAGGTTCCCTGCCTGATTTCCAATAAATACGTTGCTTGCTCCTGTTGTGTTGCTAATTCCTGCATTATAACCCATGAAAGAATTATACGGCCCGCTTGTATTGGCTTTTCCTGCCTGATATCCGATAAATGAGTTAAAGCTGGCGTTATTGGCATAACCTGCGTTAAATCCTAAAAATGTGTTATAGATACCTGTAGTATTCGTATAGCCGCTCTGTGTACCCAGAAAAACATTATCTCCTCCCGTCTGGTTACTGTATCCGCTCTGGTATCCAAGGAAAACATTTGAAGCTCCGGTTGTGTTACTAACCCCGCTGCTGTTTCCGATAAATACGTTACTGCTTCCGGTTGTATTTGCCCTTCCTGAATAATAGCCAAGAAAAGCATTGCTTGTTCCTGTTGTATTATACCTTCCCGCTTCGGTACCAAGGAACAGGTTATTATCTGCTGTATTGGTATATCCGGCATAATAGCCAAGGAATACGTTGTTTGAAGTAGTACTGTTTGAGTGACCACTCTCATTACCTATAAAAACATTATTACTTCCTGTAGTGTTTGATAGTCCGGCATTATAACCCATATAAGCATTATACTGGCCTAAGGTATTAGCTGTTCCGGCCTGATAACCAAGAAATGTGTTATATGACAGAGTTGAAACATAACCGGCTTTAAAACCAACCATTACATTATATGATCCTGTAGAATTTGTATACCCCGCCTGATTCCCGATAAATACGTTGCTTGCTCCGGTTGTGTTGGCAAGTCCGGCGTTATAGCCCATGAAAGAGTTATACTGCCCGCTTGTATTTGCTTTTCCTGCCTGATATCCTATAAATGAGTTATAACTGGCGTTATTGGTATAACCAGCGTTATATCCCAGGAATGTATTATAAACACCTGTAGTATTTGTATATCCGCTCTGTGTACCAAGAAAAACATTATCACCTCCCGACAGATTGCTGTATCCGCTCTGGTATCCAATGAAAACGTTGTTGCTGGCGTCGTTATTAAGTCCTGCACTGAATCCCAGAAATACATTATTATTTCCAGCCACATTATTCAAACCTGTTTCATATCCTAAAAATGAATTGTACAACCCGGTTGAATTCTTCATCCCGCTTCCATGCCCGATAAAATAGTTATCAGATGTAAGTGAAGTAAAGGGTGTTACAGAACCTTTTGCTGGATTAAACCCTCCTATGGCAAAACCACCTTTGGCTCCTTTGATGGCATCTTTTACATAGATTCTTGTACTGTCATCGCTAACAGTCAGAAGTTTCTGAGGAACAGTTCCTTTTGCCGGATCAAATCCGCCAATGGCAAATCCTCCTTTGGCGCCCTTTGTTGACGGAGCATTATTTACATAAATCCTCGCACTATCGGGACTGATTAACATATAGTCGTTGGTAATACCTTTAGCGTTGCCAAAACCACCGATTGCGAAGCCTCCTTTTGAAGATTTAACAAGAGGATTATCGTAAATATATGCTCGGATACTATCAGCGTTGACGATAAAATATTCCTGCGACTGAGCCTTTGCATTACCAAAACCTCCAATGGCAAACCCTCCTTTAGCACCCTTTGCGCCATTATCAACATAAACTCTGACACCTTCATTATATACAGCAAAAATGATCTGACCGTCCTTGTTTTTAACCTCAAACAAAGCTTCATCCAGCGCGGCAGTCTGACCTGTTACAGCAAGTTTATTGATGTTTCCGCTCAACCCTCCTGATACCATGGCATAGGGCACAGTCCACAATTTTGCTGAGCCCATATTTTTCCAGGCACTTTTGTAGTAAACCTGAGTTTTAATATAAAGAGGTGCTGTTCCCCAGTTTATATCACTGAATAATGAGACTGAAGATGCAGTCTGTCTTGTACCTGATCCAACCACCAGGGAGAACATTCCGTTGACATTGGTCTTAACAACAGAATGCAGCTCTTCCCACACAGTAACAACAGGCAGTGTATCGGAAAGAATACTTATTTTTACCTGAAGATCAGTATTCTTAATTGGATTCCCCGAAACATCACTTGCAAGAGCCTGATAATTAAATCCCTGAGGAACCTGAGAAGACAGGATAAAACAGGAAAACGACAAAATGAGTGTCAAAACCTGGCGCAGACCACTACGACCGGGGACCGGCGAATTACTGGAAAAAAGGGTACTTAGTTTCATAATCAATAGGTTTATTTTGATAAACAATGAATATTATCCTAATGTTCAGATCATTTATTACTATTTAAACAGGAGATTTACGTCGGGATCAATAATTATATTCAGATCCTTTTCCGAGCTTACGTTAACCTTTGTAACACGCTCACTTACAGCGATATTTATAATCCTCTCACCTGAGTTGTCCTTAATCAGCAGTTCGAGGGGAAATTCGAACAGCTGTGGCTGTTTCTGTTCGATTATGACCCGGGTAGTTCCTTTTTTCCGGCCGGGCTCATCAAATACCCGAAGTTCAGGCTGACCTTCAGTATAAAGCCATTGCCGGAAGAATTTCCCAAGATCCTTTCCGCTTACCTCCTCCATAATGCTCTTAAAATCTTCAGTAAGAGCATTTGAGTTATAAAAACGATTATAATACAAACTCAATCCTTTCATAAAAACAGTATCACCAAGGTCATGTCTCAGCATATGAAGTACCCATGCTCCTTTCTGATATGAATTAACATTAAGAAGATCCATCAGATCTGTTACGGTAGTGTCAATAACAGGTTTCAGATTTTCATCATTGTATTTGAGAACTCTTGCCCTGGCAGATATCATATCAGTTTTTAGTCTCTCTTTTCCCTGTTCTGACTCAAAATAAAGGCATGTAAGGTATGTTGCAAAACCTTCACTAAGCCACACATGATGCCAGTCTGCTTCTGTAACACAATTACCAAACCATTGATGGGCCACCTCGTGAGCTATAAGCCCCTCTGCCCTCCCAAGTCCGGTTACGGATCTTTCGGAATAAAAAATAGTACCGGCATTTTCAAGACCGCCATATATTGTTTTTGACTGAACGTTTGCCAGCTTTTTATACGGATAAGGGCCAATAACCCGGGAATAATATTCAAGTGGCTTTACGGCAACTGAATAATCGGAAAAACCTTCGTTACGGTTCTCCGGGAATACCCACGTCCAGACAGGGATATTATCTGCTTCTCCTGCAGACTTTACTGCAAATACCGCTGCACCAAAAGCCATTACTTTTGTTGCCAGGGGAACTGTTTCACTCCAGTGTGTAATAGTAATGTTTCCTGTAAGATCAGACTCCTCAACCAGTGTGCCGTTTGCCACTACCTTATATCTGTCAGGTGCAGTAATTATAAAATCCACTGAGGCTTTATCGTAAGGATGGTCAATGCACGGGAGATAGTTATGAGCTCTGTCGGGCCAGTGATCGGCAAAAAATGTACGGTCTCCATATTTGTTTCTTGAAATAGTAAGACCGCCTGCCGGGATTCCTGAGTACTGAACAGCAATTTCAACGGTGTCATTTTGTTTAGCAGAATGGTTGAAAAAAACTGTTAGCTTTTCGTTCCTGTGACTCCATTTCAACTCCTCAGAAAGAATGGTAACAATCTTTACACTCATCCCTTTTTCACTGTTATTCAGTCCATTAAGGTCTAAAGAAAATGAATCTGCTTCATTTTGGAATTTTACACGTATCAAAGCCCTTCCTTCAATACGGTCTGTTGAGTCATTCAGAGAAAGAGAATACTCATAATGAAGAACATCGCAATTGTCATTACGCGGATATCTGTCGTGTGGTGAGACAGCCTGCAATACATTGAAGAGAAGATAAATACTAATAATGTATCTCATGTACAAGTAACCCTTTTTCAAAATGGAAAATTGAAAGATCCCCTGTCGCCGGCAATATAAAAAAAATTTCCGGTCTGCTATAAAATTGAACTGTTAATTTTTTGCCGGCTCACAACAAAAACACCTGTAAAAATAAGTAAAGCTGACATGACCATTACAATATCAATATGATCCTGTCCCATTAATGTAGCAATGTAAGCTGCAATAACCGGCTGAGTATAAGTATAGGTGCTGACTATGGTAGGACTAAGCCTCCTGAGGCCGAAGGAGATCAGAAGATATCCCAGAAAAGTTGCAAAGACAACAACGAATCCTGTTCCCAGCCATATATTAATTGGAATTACCGACCAGTTCATCGTACTCCACTGACTGTATCCAACGGGAATCGTTGTAAACAATCCGAATAGAAAGGTCCATTTCATTACAGTTACCGGATGATATTTCTCGACCATCCGTTTTATAATAACAGTATAAAAAGCCCAGCTAATGGTATTTACCAGAGTAAAAATATCACCCAGAAATGTAGAACTTCCCAGATCAGGAGTACCGTTTTGCAGTATCAGCAATAATACCCCTGAAAGACCGATGGCGAGTCCGAAACCCTTAAGTATGGTTATCCTCTCGCTCAGTATCAAAGCCGCCAGTATAAATGCAAAAATAGGGTTCGTAGATATGATTATTGAGGAATTAATCGGAGAAGTAAGATTCAGTCCTGTAAGAAAAAGCACCTGATTTATTACAACTCCAAAGAATGAGCACCCAAAAAGAAAGAACAGGTCTTTCCGGCTTACCCGTTCCTTTGGCATAAAAAGACTGGTTATCCAGAAAAGAAGGGCTGTGATTATGGTTCTGATTGTAACAAGTGCAAGTGGCTTGATATATTCAGGCATCACCGCCTTTGCAATGGAATAGTTGACCCCGTAAATAATGTTTGCTGCCAGAAGTGACAGATGTGCCCAAGTTTTTACCCGGCTTTTTTCCATAGTGATAATTTGACCGGCAAAAATAGAAAAACATTAAGACTTTCAAACAGACAATCGGGTGATACTTCAAAAAGGAATATTATGGCAATAGTGAAATCAGGAGGGTTTATCCGGAAAGAGCATTAACAATCCCTATCCTTTGAGATAAACCTGTTTTGAAATCAGTTGGAGGATGGTCCAATTCAGGAATTATGGATATCTTTGAAAAAAAACTAAAATGAATAAGATATCAGTAATCAGTGGAGGAACAAGCGGATTGGGGCTGGAAATTGCAGAACTTCTGGTGTTAGCAGGGAAAAATGTACTTATTCTCGGCCGCAATTCCGAAAAACTTGCGGTTGCGTCGGAAAGGCTTCGCAAATCTGTCAAAAATAATCTGGCTGAAGCACTTTGCTGCAATATTGGAAAGGAAGAGGATGTATTAAAAGCAGGTGAATACCTGAAACAAAACAATCTTTCCGTTGACTATCTCTATAATAATGCAGGACTTGGGCTTTTCACAGGGGCTGAAACCACAACATCAGAAATGATTGACCATGTTTTTGAGGCGAACCTTAAAGGAATGATACTTCTCACCTCTGAAATACTAAGGCAGACACCTGATGAAGAAGAGCTTACAATAGTCAATATTATGTCAACATCTGCCCTCATCGGAAGAGCAGAAGAGACAATCTATTGCGCTGCCAAATGGGGAGCAAGGGGTTATACGGAGGCTCTCAGAACAGAACTGAAAGGGACCCGGCGGAACATCATAGCTGTGTATCCCGGAGGTATGAAAACAGATTTCTGGAAGATAATCGGAAAAGATAAGAATATCAGCAGTTTTATGGAACCGGCAGCTGTGGCAATAAAAATTGTAAACGCAGTGCTTGATTCTGACAAAATGCTTGTTACGGATATTACTATCAACAGAAAGAGTTAGGTAACCGGAGTAAGAATTCAGGATAACCTGTTCTTATAATCATCATAACCAAATTCCCTTATTAGTCTGTATCTGCCATCGGCTAATCTTATGGCTATTGATGGATGGTGAACACCGTTGAATGTTGTGGTTTTTACCATTGTGTAATGTATCATATCGAGAAAAATGATCTCATCTCCCGGTTTTAGAACATTATCAAATGACCAGTCACCAATAACATCGCCCGATAAACAGGAGTTGCCTCCTATCCTGTATGTTGGCTTTCCTTCAACAGGATCTGTTGCACCGGCTATTTTGGGTTTGTATGGCATTTCGAGACAGTCGGGCATATGTGCTGTAAAAGAGACGTCTAAAATAGCTGTCTTAAAACCCTGATTTTCAACTACATCTTCAACAGTAGCCACCAATTCGCCCGTCTCCCATGCAAATGCGCTTCCCGGTTCAAGAATAACATGAAGGCCTGACTTTTCCCTGAATTTTTTAAGAACACTGATAAGATGGTCAACATCATAATTCCTTCTGGTCATAAGATGCCCTCCACCCATATTTATCCATTTCAGCTGCGGAAAAAATTTTCCGAACTTCCTCTCAACAATCTGAAGAACCTTTTCGAGTGCATAAGAGTCCGATTCAAAAAGAACGTGAAAATGGAGTCCTTCAATTCCTTCAGGAAGACCATCCGGCAGATCATCAGCAATAATGCCCAGCCTCGACCCGGGTGAACATGGATTATATAACCCGTGACTTACTTCAGAAAACTCGGGGTTTATTCTTATTCCTGCAGATATTTCACCTGAATAGTTCTTCAGCTGATCTGAAAATTTTCTGTACTGGTTTAATGAATTGAAAGTAATATGAGAACTGTACTTAAGGATTGAACCAAACTCATTCTCCTTATATACAGGTGAATATGTATGTGCAGGTGAACCAATCTCCTCGAAACAAAGCCTTGCTTCATCAACAGAACTTGCGGCGGCACCTGAAACATATTCCCTGAGAATCGGAAAAACACCCCACATTGCAAATCCCTTGAATGCAAGTATTATCTCCGCACCTGATTCATCAGAGACATGTCGGATGAGTGAAAGATTCTTACGGAATCTGGCTTCATCGATAATAAATGCCGGCGTTGCTATTTTTATTAAATCTCCTGACATAATATTGACTGGTTTCAGATTGAAAAAAAAAGGTTTAAAAGATCGTTTCAGCGATCAGATAAAGTGAGGTAATAATACAATGCAGTAATTGAAAAGTGTTTACAATTCCAGATCCACATTATGCAATTCCACCCAGGGCAGTCCAAGCCTGTTAAGCTCAGCCATAAACGGATCGGGATCAAACTCCTCTACATTCCAGACACCCGGCTTTTTCCAGATGCCTTTCAGATACATCATGGCACCGATGGCAGCGGGCACTCCGGTTGTATAACTTACACCCTGGGCTCCGGTCTCGGCATAGGCTGCTTCATGGCTGCAATTGTTATAGATATAGTAGGTTTTTTCCTGTCCGTTTTTTATTCCTTTAATCCTGCATCCAATAGATGTCTGACCGGTGTAGTTTGCTCCAAGTTCACCGGGATCGGGAAGAACCGCCTTCAGGAATTGTATTGGAATAATCTCTCTTCCCTCATACATTACAGGGTCGATACCTGCCATTCCGATATTCTGGATTACCCTCAGATGGGTCAGATACTCCTGACCGAATGTCATCCAGAACCTTGCCCTCTTCAGTGTGGGGTAATTTTTAACCAGCGATTCCAGTTCCTCGTGATTGATAACATAAGATTCTTTGGGGCCTATTTCAGGATAGTTCAAAGGTTTATGAATCTCATGAGGTCTGGTCATAATCCACTTGCCATTTTCCCAGTATTTACCTTTCTGGGTAACCTCCCGGATATTTATCTCGGGATTGAAATTTGTTGCAAAAGCTTTACCATGATCTCCTGCATTGCAATCAACTATATCAAGATAGTGCAATTCATCAAAATGGTGTTTAGCAGCATAGGCTGTGTAAATTGAAGTAACTCCTGGGTCGAATCCGCATCCGAGTATTGCAGTTATTCCCGCCTTCTTATACCTGTCGATATAAGCCCATTGCCAGCTGTATTCGAATTTTGCCTCTTCGAGCGGTTCATAGTTTGCAGTATCGAGATAGGCTACCCCGGTTTCCAGACATGCATCCATGATGTGAAGATCCTGATATGGCAAAGCCACATTCACAACAATATCAGGATTATATGACCTGATCAGTTTTACCAGCTGAGGAACATTATCTGCATCAACCTGTGCAGTCTGTATCCGGTTTTTTCCAATCCTTTCAGCAATTGCATCACACTTGGATTTTGTACGGCTGGCTAACATAATTTCTGTAAAAACTTCCGGAAGAGAAGCCATTTTATGAACAACAACCGTTCCCACTCCACCGGCACCTATAACTAATACTTTTCCCATATATTATTTATTATTAAAAGATTAATCAAAAATAAAATGATATTCAGATGATTTAAAACAAGATAAATCTCCCGTTTAATAACAGGTTCAAATATAAGCTTTAAAGTGCCAATCAATAAACTTTTATCCCACAAAATTGTGGTAGCCTATTTCATTTTTCAAAGGAAAACAGAACAAAACTAATTCTGATTATATTTGTATCCTTAAATTTCCTGAACCTGATTATGAAGCTGATCAATCCTTTGTTAATTATCCGGATATTGAGTACCATCCTGCTGGTAGAAACAATTTCTTACTTTTTCTGTCTGCCGGTTGTTTTTATATATAAGGAATCGCCTTCTCCTTTTCTCTGGTCGGCTGCAATAACCACTTTTTTATCGGCAGTTTTTTATCTGTTATCAATGAAAGCCGATACAAAAAAATTCAGCTCAAGGGACGGATATCTTGCAGTTACTCTGTCATGGGTAATCTTTTCATTACTGGGAACGTTGCCATATCTTATCAGTGGAACGATCCCATCATTCATCGATGCATTTTTTGAATCCACTTCAGGTTTTTCCACTACAGGATCTTCAATCCTCACAGACGTGGAGATCCTTCCATATTCAATACTTTTCTGGCGCAGCCTTACCCATTGGTTTGGCGGAATAGGGATAATAGCACTGGTTATTATTATCCTGCCATCCCTCCGGGTTACGGGATATCAGCTTTTCAGTCTGGAATCGTCGATGAAAGAGAAGATTCATCCTAAAACAAAAGCAATAGGGTTCAGGGTTTTGTTTATCTACCTGGGACTGACACTTGCCCAGATAATACTGCTGAGTATTGGCGACATGAATCTTTTTGACAGTATATGTCACTCATTCGGAACAATTGCAACAGGAGGTTTCTCTACAAAAAATATCAGCCTTATGTACTATTCGGCTTACAGTCAGTATATTGTAATGATCTTTATGTTCCTTGCCGGTGTAAGCCAGGTTGTATATTATTTTCTTATCAAGCTTAACTTCAAGAAAATAAGGCAGAATGAAGAGCTCTGGTTCTATATTTCCGTAGCTGTAATAGCAGGCGCAGTTGCAACCATAATTCTTCTTAATAACTCTACAAGATCGTTTGAGGAATCATTCAGGGATGGTTTTTTCCAGATTATTTCGATAATGACATGTACAGGATTCGCCTCAGCAGATTATATCCTATGGCCACTTACGGCTGTTCTCCTTATTTTCCTGATGATGTTTTCAGGTGGAAGCACGGGCTCCACAAGCGGTGGTATCAAAATGGCCCGGCATCTGATTGTCATGAAGAATATTAAGAATGTTTTTATCAAACTCAATCACCCCAAGTCAGTTACTTTCGTTAGATTAAACGGGAAAAGCATTGCCGAGAATACCAATATTTCGATACTTTCATTTGTTGTTCTTTATCTTTTCCTTTTTGTTCTAGGGACAATTATTGTAGTAATTACAGGAGTTGATCCGGTTACTGCATCGAGCTCAGTAGCAACCTGTATGGCAGGAATCGGACCCGGACTTGGCACAGTAGGTCCGATGAGTAATTTTGCTCATCTTCCTGAGGTCAGCAAATTTGTTCTGAGCCTTCTTATGATTTTAGGAAGACTGGAAATCATTACTGTCTTTACAATTTTTACCAAAGCCTTCTGGAAGCTTTAAGCCAGTAATTTCCTGACAATCTCCAGGCTCTCGGGAGTTCCGACATCAACCCAATAGCCTTCATCGTGTTTTAAAGTATAGATATTGTGTTCAGCTGCAAGTTCAAGATATAGGGTAACCATAGAATATATACCGTCGGTCATATATTTAAATATCTCAGGTTCAACTATATGCATACTTGAAAATGCGATCTCCGAAAGTCCCTGGTCTGATGCACAGGCGAGAATCTGCTCTCCGGAAGAGATATTTCTCCATCCCCGCATCTGTCCATGGTCATCAACAAGGAGAAATCTTTTCCCCGGCCGATGCCTTACAGCAAGTGAAGCCAGCCCCTTCTTTTCGAGATGAAACCTGTAAAGTGCGGTTAGGTTAAAGTCGGATATTATATCAACATTGTAAAGAAGAAAAGGCGCTGTTCCGAAAAACCCCCGGGCTTTATACAAACCTCCGCCGTTTTCGAGAAGCATCTCCCTTTCATCCGAAACAGAGACCCTGAAACCCATTTCATTAAGGCTTTTCACCTCAGCTTCAACCATCTCTGCAAAATGGTGGACATTAATTATTATATCGTCAAAGCCATGTTCGGTACATTTCTCAACTGCCCGTCTCAGTGCCGTTTTTCCGTTGATATCAACAAGAGCCTTGGGAATATTTTCTGTTATTCTGCCCAGACGTTTTCCAAGTCCCGCTGCAAAAATCATTGCCCTCATCTTTACTTCCTTATAACAATGGTTAATTTTTGCCTTTTATCTTATCGACTGATCCTTATCTAAATCCTTATAGACCTGAAGTCCGGGGATTGACCTGACAGTCTGAAATAATTCGGGCAGCGACACCGGAAGTTGTTCTGAATCAACAACCTGAACCAATAGTTTTACTGCAGGAACAATACTTCCTGTAAAAGTTGGCTTCTTCTCATAAAGTCCTCTGAATCCGAATGCTCCAAGAGCCTGCATCAACCTTATCATGCTGAACCCTGCAAAATACCCACGGAATTCTTCAACATTCTCTCCTGAAACCGAACAGAAATTAGCTGTATGATAATCAAGAAGATTTTTACAGGCAGCCTGCGGAACATGTGCCTTGGCATCGTAAAGAAGTGAAGCAACATCATACTGCGGGGCACCTTTTCTTCCACCCTGATAGTCAATGAACCAGGGTTCTCCGTCAACAATCATAACATTTGCCGATTGAAAATCCCTGTAGAGGAAATAATCCTGACCTGTCTCAAGAAGAAAATCTGCCAGAAGGTTGAAATCGTGTTCCAGCCTGCGTTCATTAAAAGGTACAGCCAGAAGTTTAAGCAACATATATTTGAAATAATTCATATCCCACATCATCGATTGCCTGTCAAAGCTTTTATGAGGATAACAAAGGTCGAGGTTCAGACCATCTATTCCTTTTATCTGGAAATGAATCAGTTTGTCAAGGATTTTGCGGTACAGCTCTTCTGCTTCCTGATCAAAACCACCACCGGCCTGTTTCTGCTGAAGCCAGGTAAACAGGTTAAGGTCACCAAGATCTTTAAGATAGTAGATATATTTTTCAGGAAGATATCCATATATTTCCGGAACAGGCAGACCTTTGGAAATAAAATGTTTTGTAAACCCGATAAAAGCTTCGTTCTCCTCCAGATTGGCATTATATGCTCCGATTACACTTTTCTTCCCGTCAGTAATTCTGAAATATTTCCTGTCAGAGCCTGATTGCGGCAAAGCAACAATATCAATTTCTGATTTCCCGAATAACTCCTTGTACCCTTCCGATACAACTTCTATTTCACTCATTCAAAATATTTTAATATTAAACAGCTAAACTCTTATCCTTATCTTCAAAATAATATTTGTTATAACCTTATCATTATCTTCTTTCTATACAATATCAATGTCACACCCCAGACAAGTAATAACTGAAGAACAGCAAACATAAGACTACCGTTGAGGTTTCCGGCTACCGGAACGCATAATTTCTCATAGATCCAACCATAAAGGCTGATCTCACCAGTAGCTGCCTGTATTTTAATGAACATCATCATTTTGGTCCATATTATCGCAAGCGAAAAGGCAAAAAGAGCATTTGTCCCCAAGACCAAAAAGAATCCTGCCCACTTCTGCAATTTAAGAACATCAGCAACCAGATATATAAGCGATAATACTGCCATAGCGATACCTGCAGTGTACAAAACATACGAACTTGTCCAGAGAGGCTTGTTGATCGGAAAGAGAATGCCCCATAAATAGCCGATTCCTGCAGCAGCAGCTGCGAATAAAAGAAGCTTAAGAGCTGTTTTCCCCCCGGCGGAGTTTTTGCTGATCATTTCACCTATAAAATAACCTATAATAACTGTACATACTGCCGGGATGGTACTAAGTAATCCTTCAGGATCGAATGGAATACCAAATCCTTTATACATGTGGCCTTTTCCAAGAATTGCGAGATCAACATTAGTGGCAAAATTGTTTTCAAGGCTATATGGATCAGCGCCTCCGAAGTAAGCCATTATTCCCCAGTAAAGAAGCAATATAACTGCTGTAACAATCCAGAGATAATCCCTTCTTACCACCAGACAGATGATTGCTCCAAGGCCATAGGCAAGAGCAATACGCTGCAGAACACCCATTATTCTGAGGGTTGAATAATCCCTTCCGAAATAGGGAAAAATATTAAGCAACAGACCTATGGCAAAGATAGTTACCATACGTCTCAAAATTCTGAAAATAGAGCTTCCGTTTATTTCATTTCCATATTTCTTAAGGGAGTAGTAAGATGAGACTCCGACAATAAAGAGGAAAAACGGAAATACAAGATCGGTTGGAGTGCATCCGTGCCATTTTGCATGAGTGAGAGGAGAATATACATATTTCCAGCTCCCGGGAGTATTTACGATGATCATAAATGCTACTGTCAGCCCCCTGAATATATCAAGTGAGACTAGTCGGTTTGTAGTTTTTGCCATATATGAAAAAAATGTTGTGCAAAATTAATAATTTACGCCGATTTTTATTGTTTCATATTCATAAGCTATAATCCGGCAGGTTGAAATAATTAATAAGAACAATCTGCAGGAAAATTTTGCAATATTTGCATTTCAAAAAACACTACTTTTGAAATAATTCCAGATTTTGATATATTAATAATCCGTATTTAATTACTCCCGGTCATGAAATTTAATAAGCAAGTAAAAGTATTGATTTTTATTTCAGCTGCGTTTTTATCGATTAATAATTTAAAAGCACAGCAGGCAGATCCTCCTTTTTTAAAGTATATGAACCATCCATGGGTTGATTCGGTTCTCAACACTCTCTCCATCGACCAGAAGATTGCACAGTGCATCTGGGTTGCAGGCTGGTCCGATAAGGATATATCTCATGAGGTTGAGATTACCGATCTGATAAGAAAATATGGAATCGGCGGGATTGTTTTTTTCCAGGGAACTGCCGAAAAACAGGCGGAGCTGACCAGTTACTACCAGAAAATATCGAAAGTACCTCTTGTTATTTCAATGGATGCTGAGTGGGGAATCGGCATGAGGCTTAGCAATGTGGAAAAATTTCCTTACCAGATGACCCTCGGTGCCATTAAAAATGATTCAATGATTTACCAGGTCGGGAAAGCGGTGGCATCTCAGTTCAAACGTCTGGGGATGCAAATAAATCTTGCTCCTGTTGCCGACATTAATATTAATCCCCTGAACCCTGTCATCAACTACCGCTCATTCGGAGAGAACAGGGATAACGTTGCCAATAAAACAATTGAGTACATGAGAGGTATGCAGGATAACGGAGTGATTGGCACTGCCAAACATTTCCCTGGGCATGGCGATACAAACGTCGATTCCCATCTCGATCTGCCATTAATATCACATTCAAGGCAACGGCTCGACAGTATTGAACTCTATCCCTTCCGGAAGCTGATAAATGCAGGTGCCGGAAGTATCATGACAGCCCACCTGAATCTTCCTTCGCTTGATGCAACTTCTGGTCTCCCTTCAACGCTTTCCCGCCTAATTATCAATGATCTGCTTAAAACCGAGCTTGGATTTAAAGGACTTGTGGTTACCGATGCCATGAATATGCAGGGCATTACAAAGTATTTCAAATCTGGCGAGGCTGATGCCAAAGCCCTCGAAGCAGGAAACGATGTAATAGAATTTGTTACAAATGTTGAAGCAGCAATAAATGTAACAAAAAGCTATATCGCAGCCAAGAAACTGACAAATGAAGATATTGCGCTTAAATGCAGAAAGATTCTGGCGCTAAAGTACTGGTCGGGATTGAATAAGCCTCAGATAATCAGTAAAGAGAATATTGACAATGAGATAACCCCCATGACCTCCAGAGCTCTGATTCGTGATCTTTATGCAAATGCGCTTACGGTTCTTCGAAACAATCAGAATCTGCTACCTGTGAAAAATCTTGAGAAAATTAAAATTGCAACTGTAGCTATCAATAAAGGCCGCATATCTGCCTATCAGCTGAGAGTTGCAAAATATCATCCTGCCGATCATTTTACTATCGATCCTTCAAGCAATGAGGCATGTACTGATTTATTAAAAAAACTCTCCGGTTACGATATCGTTATTGCAGGAGTATTCGGACTTGATCAGCGACCCAATAAAGGGTTCGGGATAAACGCAGGAATGAATAATTTCATTGAGAAACTTATTAAAAACAACAAAACAATTATAACATGGTTCGGTAATCCTTACGGGATTGATAAAATTCAGGCCCTTCAGCAGGCCGATGGCCTTATACTTGCCTATCAGGAGAATGAATATACTGAGGATCTATCAGCCCAGCTGATTTTCGGAGGTATTGGAGCCCGGGGAGCCCTTCCGGTAACAATTAATAAATCCTGGCCATATGATTTTGGAATTATTACCCCGGGTAATATCAGGATTCAGTATGGAGTACCGGAAAGCGCCGGAATGTCATCTGAAATTCTTGGAAGAAAAGTTGACTCCCTCGCTAATACAGGCCTCATTGCCAAAGCATATCCTGGTTGTGAAGTTATAATTGCAAGAAAAGGGATTGTGGTTTTTCAGAAGAGCTATGGCTTTCAGACTTATGACAACAGAACTCCTGTAACTGAGGATGACCTGTTTGACCTTGCATCAGTTTCAAAAATTTCAGGCTCATTGCCTGGATTTATGCTTCTCGATACCGAAGGAAAATTTTCTCCTGATGAGAAACTGGGGAATTACGTCCCCTATTTTAAAAAATCCAACAAAGGCAATCTCGCAATGAGAGATATCTTTACACATCAGGCCGGACTGACCCCATTTATTCCATTCTGGAAAGAGACGCTTAAAGCAGATGGAAAATTCAAAAAAAATATTTTCAGCCATGAATATTCTGAAAAATATCCCCTGGAAGTTGCCAATGGGCTTTATATCAACAAGAACTTCAGAAAGAAAATGTTTTCTGAGATAAAGGAGAGTAAGCTTGGTGAAAAGAAATATATCTATTCTGACCTTACATTTATTATTACACCTCAGATTATTGAAATGATTACAGGGCAGAAATGGAATGATTTTGTAACAGAGAACATTTATAAGAAGATCGGTGCATTTGATATTGGTTTCAACCCCTATCTTAAATATCCGATGAGCAGAATAATACCAACCGAATATGATTCACTTTTCAGAAAGCAGCTTTTACAAGGGACTGTCCACGATGAAACAGCGGCAATGCTGGGTGGAATATCGGGACACGCCGGATTATTTGCAACAGGAAACGATCTTATGAAACTGATGGAGCTCTATCGCAGAATGGGAGAATACGGAGGAGAGCAGCTTATTGGGAAAGATGTAATGAAAGAATACACAAGCGTACAGTTTCCTGAGAATAAAAACCGCAGAGGGGTTGGTTTCGATAAACCGCTTCTGAATAACTCCCAGCTTTCCCAAAAGGATGCTTACCCCACAAGAAGTGCCTCGCCTTCAAGTTTTGGACATTCGGGATATACAGGAACATTTGTCTGGATTGACCCGGCAAGCGAGATCTCCTTTGTCTTTCTCTGCAACAGGGTTTATCCCACAAGGAATAACAACCGGGTATCAGATATGAATATCAGATCGGAGATTCTGCAAAGCATCTATGATTCGATTAAAAAATAGGAAACCGTTCTATTTAACCTTCAAAGAGATACAATAGAGGCATCAAAAGGAATGTTCAAAAATTCAGAAGGCAGATTGTAAACCAGCAAAAATCGAAATATCATTAGTCAATGTCCTTGTAATACTTAATTAATTCATTAATAATCTGTTTATTATCGGATACATTATTAGTTGCTCTATTCTTTTTTTGCTTGTTTTTTAAAATGAATAATCCTTAAAGTCCCGACTGACATATTATTATGAATTG
>CAIJYD010000010.1 GCA_903824785.1 uncultured Bacteroidota bacterium | reverse complement strand
TTAAGTTCTTGTGTGAAATATTCTGTATTTTTGTTTATCATAATAGAGGGGGGCTTTTTTGTTGTAAGCACTTCAAATATAACTAATTAAGTTGTAATTGAAGAACAAAAACCCCCTTTTTATGAATAATTCAGGTTAAAACAGAGATGAGATTCCATCATCATATTCTGATTTCAAATTCCATCAAAAAGATATTAGAGCGTTTCTGGATATGATAAAAAAGCCTATTGGTATATCAGGCAAGTATTGAGTATGATAGCTCATTATAAAATTTTTTTCGTTAAAAAATCTTGATTGTGGATTGATTTTTTTAACTTAACAAAAATATTTTACCGGTTTTGGGATAATATTTTTTAAATTATTACTTGGGGATATTCGTTTTAACAATTAATTAATAATGAATTACATAGTTATGAAAAGAGTAACATAGATTACTTCAGCTATCGTGATGTGTAATGATATGCTGATGTGATAATTAGTTGATCGTTAGTAAAATATAAGTATCAACCATAAAAAATATAAGATGATTCAAAAAACTTACAAATTAAAAAAGAAATATTCTTCATTTTTCATTTTGACTTTTGCCTTCAGCCTATTGACTTCTACCAATGCTCAAGTACCACAGAAGATGAGTTACCAGGCTGTAATACGCAATGCAAGCAATGCTTTGGTGGTAAGTACTCAGATTGGAATGCAAATAACAGTTCTGAAAGATGCGAACCCCGTTTATGTTGAAACCCATACCCCAACAACCAATGCCAATGGTTTAGTGAATATAGAAATTGGTGCAGGTTCAGTTGTTACAGGCACGTTTTCAGCTATTGACTGGTCAACCGGAACATACTATCTTAAAACTGAAACAGACCCTTCTGGAGGCGTGAATTATACAGCTATAGTTGGAACAAGCCAATTGCTGAGCGCACCTTATGCTTTGTATGCCAAATCATCCGGTACTTCTTCAGAATCTTCAGGCATAAAGCAGCAAATAATGATACTTGAAGATAATTTAATTGCAGCAGGCACATATAAATTATCAGATGTTGAAGGCAATCAATATAATGTTGTTAAAATTGGCACACAGGTCTGGATGAAAGAGAATCTTCAAACCACAAAATACAATGATGGCTTATCAATACCCAATGTAACAGATAATGCGGCATGGGCAGCTTTGACCACTGGTGCCTATAGCGATTATAGTAATACTCCAGGTAATTCAACTACCTATGGAAGACTTTATAACTGGTATGCAGTAGATAATAATTCTGGTACTAAAGTTGCAAGTAATGGAGGCAAAAATGTATGTCCTACAGGCTGGCACGTACCTACAGATGCTGAGTGGACAACCCTTACAACCTATTTGGGAGGAGAAAGTGTCGCAGGTGGTAAACTTAAAGAAACAGGCACATCTCATTGGATAGACCCTAATACCGGAGCGACAAATACATCAGGTTTCACAGCCCTTCCGGGTGGCACCCGAAACTCCGGGGGATATTACGGCTCCAATGGGGTTATTAGTTACTGGTTGAGTTCTTCTGAGTATCCATCACCAGGCGCCTGGATCAGGTACATCATCTATGACAACGCAGGTGTGAGCAGAAACGGCAACAGTAAGGCGAGTGGCCTTTCTGTCAGGTGTGTTCGGGATTTTTAACTTATTTGGCTAATTAGTTTGTTGAATCCCGGCAAACGTATTCGCTCCACCGTGCTATATCTTTATATCAGGATTAGGCTGATTGTTAGGGGGAATTTTAGTGGATTTTTGCCTGTCATTCAGGCTCTGAAATGAGATAATCCAGGTGTAATATCAATTTCCATAAAATACAATACCCTTGTAATACATTAATTACAAGGGTATTATATTGTCTGTTTAGTGAACCTGGAGGGACTCGAACCCCCAACCTTCTGGTCCGTAGCCAGATGCTCTATCCAATTAAGCTACAGGTCCTTTTTACTCTTTGGGTTTGCCGCAATGCCAGCCTTTTAATGAAAAATACGTTTCACACTTACCTGGTTTATTGCGGACGCAAATATAACAATAATTATAAAAAAGAAGTACTTAAAGTGAGCTAAAGTTAAGAGTACTTAAAGTTTTAAGAATTCAATTACAACTCCCGGTACTCCGTCCACTTTCATCTATCCCATCCCTCAGGACTTTTTATTCTCACTAAAATTATTTACTTTTAGATGTCGTAATAAGAACAAATAAACATTTCGTATTTTATTGATAATCAACTAAAAATATATTAGTAATGAAAAAATTAACCGGCCTGATCGTTAAAATACTGCTTGGAATAATTTTGATTATCCTTATCCTTCTTTTTACTATTCCTCTGCTGTTTAAAGAGCAGATAAAAACAAAGGTTGAACAGGTCATTAACGAATCAGTAAATGCTTCTGTTAAATTTGAAGATTATAAACTTGGATTCTTCCGGAACTTCCCGAATCTGACTTTTTCCCTCAATAACGTCTCGGTAGTGGGAATCAATAATTTCAGTAATGACACCCTGGCCGGATTCATATCTTTTAATCTTGTCTTTAACCTCTCAAGTCTTCTTGGCAATTCAGGTTATGAAGTAAAATCTGTTGTTATTGATCAGGCAGTGGTAAATGCGATTGTTTTGAAAGACGGTTCCGCCAACTGGGACATAATGAAAGACACTACCGAAACAGCCGTTACCGAAAATGACACCGCTTCCTCGGGGTTCAGAATTCAACTGAAAAAAGTCTCAATAATTAACAGCGCAATATCTTATACAGATAAGGAATCTGATATGGCAGCTTATATCAAAAACATGAATTTCAACCTTAAGGGTGATATGACAATGAGTGAATCCGATATGCAGGTCTCTCTTAATGCCAGGGAAGTTACTTTTGTTATGGAGGGGATGAAATACCTGAATAAGGCAGCTGTCGATTCAAAGATTGATCTGCTTGCAAATCTCGATAATATGAAATTTACATTCCGTGAAAATTATTTTGCATTAAATGATCTGAAACTTAATTTTTCAGGAATGGTTGCCATGCCGGGAGATGATATTGAAACAGATATTAAGTTCGTTACGGCTCAGACGTCGTTTAAGACTCTGTTGTCGCTTGTACCTGCTGTTTATTTGGCTGATTATAAAGAAATGAAGACGAGTGGTGAATTTAATCTGTCAGGTTCAGCGAAGGGTATTTACAGCGATGCCGACAGTACTCTGCCAGATGTTGCTCTGAACATTTCCGTGAAAAACGGCTTACTGAGCTACCCCGATCTGCCGGAACAGATTAAAAACATAAATCTCAAATCAGAAATCTTTGCCGATGGTAAGAATTTGGATCGGTCAACTGTTGTTCTCGATCTTTTTCATATGGAACTCGCAGGAAGCCCTTTCGATATGACATTCTCACTGAAAACACCAATGAGCGACCCCGATTTTAAAGGATCAATGATCGGAAGAATTGATCTCTCAGCTCTCTCAAAAGCTGTTCCAATGGATAGTATCAGCCTGTCGGGAATTATTGATATGTCGGTTCAGATGGCAGGACGGATGTCTATGATTGAAAAGGAGCAATACGAAAATTTCAAAGCCTCCGGTACTATGACCTTTGAAAATATGGTTGTTGCAATGACCGGTTATCCTGAAGTGAAGATAAATAAGGCCGGTTTTGAATTCACACCCGCTTATGCCTCCATTACAAATACCAATCTGAATGTGGGCGGGAAAAGTGATTTTGCTCTTACCGGAAGAATTGAAAACTATATCCCTTATGTTTTCAGCGATCAGACTCTGAAAGGAAACCTGTCAATGCGTTCAAAGTTCACTGATGTCTCGGAAATTATGTCAAAAATGGATACGACCTCTGTTGAAGACACTTCATCAATGACTTTGATACAGGTTCCAAAAAATATTGATTTTGACTTTGATGCCATGATTGATGATTTCAGCTATGATAGCATTAAAGCACAGAAAGTGAAAGGTCATGTTATTGTAAGGGGTGGAATTTTAAGTATCAGGGATGCCGGAATGAATATCCTTAACGGAACTATTTTAATGAATGCCGATTATGATACACGCGATACTCTTAAGCCGTTTATGAAAGCTGGTTTTGATGTCAGGAATATTGCGGTAAGGGATGCATTCAATACTTTTAATACTGTGCAGAAGCTTGTGCCGGCTGCAAAAGGTATCGATGGAAAGATAAATGCCAGCCTCACATTCTCCAGCCTTCTGGGAACAGATATGATGCCCGTGACAAATTCAATTAATGGGGAGGGAAAGCTTCAGTCTGAAGAGATTACGCTTCTTGAATCTGCAACTTTCGATAAGATGAAAGAGACGTTGAAACTGGGTGATAAATATGGTAATACATTCAGAGATATTAATATAAGTTTCAGGATTGCCGATGGCAGAATTTACCTCAGCCCCTTTGATGTAAAAACCGGAAATCTGAAGATGAATATAAGCGGTGATCAGGGAATAGATCAGACATTGAATTATCTGGTCAAAACGGAGATTCCGCGTACCGATCTCGGAAGTTCAGTTAACACTCTTATCGATAATCTTTCATCCAAAGCCTCTGCTTTTGGTATTGCTTTTAAACCATCCGATATCCTTAAAGTTAATATTAAGGTAACCGGCACTTTTACCAAGCCCATTGTTGCTCCGTTTTTCGGAAGTACCGGTGATGAAGCCACAGGAGGGACGAAGGCTACTGTAAAAGATGCCGTAAAACAGACTGTTGAAAATGTTTCAGATAAGGCAAAGGAAAAGGCGAGGGGAGAGGCAGAGTTGCAGGCCGCAAAACTTGTAAAGGAGGCAGAAGAGAGAGGGCAGCAACTGCGGGATGAGGCTGCTTCGGCTGCTGAGAAACTGAGAAACGAGGCGGATGTTCAGGCAAAGAATCTGATCGCCGGCGCCGAATCAAAAGGAGCCATTGCCAAACTGGGTGCACGTAAAGGGGCGGATACCATTAAGAAAACAGCTGACAAAAAAGCTGACCAGCTGGTAGAAGAAGCAGATGTTCAGGCGAAGAAGCTTGTTGAAGAGGCTAAAACCAAGGGTGATGAACTTGTAAAAAAGATATAATTTCTGATCATTCTGCGAGACAGATAAACGATGAGACATAAAAAAGGCCGTTCAAAATGAACAGCCTTTTTTTTATGTGAATTTAAAATTTCTTTTCCTTGATGCGGGCTTTCTTACCGGTAAGATCGCGAAGGTAGAAGATTCTTGCCCTGCGAACTTTTCCATGCTTATTCACCTCAATATTATCAATAAAAGGCGATGCAATAGGAAATATTCTTTCAACTCCGATATTTCCCGACATTTTCCTTACAGTAAAAGTCTCGGTATGCAAACTTCCGCTTCTTTGTATAACTACACCGCGGAACTGCTGAATTCTCTCCTTGTTACCCTCTTTTATCTTATAATGGACAGTAACTGTATCTCCGGCTCCGAATTTAGGATATTCGTTTTTTACCGCAAATTCTTTCTCAACAATATTCATTAAATTCATCTCGCAAAGTATTTTGTATTCTCAATTACATTTCAAAATTCAGGTCGCAAACTTACAAATAAATTTTTGATAAACCGCAACGTTAAGGAAAAAGATTTTGCAAGCATTATTCAAATTAATTCTGTCTTGCAGTCTTGCAGGTCTTGCAAGTCATGCAGGTCCTGCGGTAAGGGTTTTTACTTTTGTCTTTTTACGTTGTCTTTTATCATTCTTCGTCCACCTAAGTTTTAGCGAAGGTGTAATCTCTTCCGACTTCCGTCTTCTACCTATTTCTCCCTGAACTTGTCGCCCGTGTTTTTTACAATAGCGCGGTTCCACTCATCACCATAGCCGGGCTGTGAAACTTTTGGGACCATAAACTTATACCCTTGTGGCACAACTTGTTTCTCCTTGACATTACCGTCAACATATTTTGTAAAGAGAAATCCGTAGAATTCTTTCCACTGCTTAACAGTATTATTTCCTGATTTTACAGAATAATCTGTCAGGAATTTCACAGCACTTGCAGGGCTTTTCTTATATAGGGCTTCGGCGGATTTGTCGGTATTTATTGTTTCGTTCATATAACCATCTTCAAGGTCGGACTGTTTTTTCTGTAGTTCGCCTATAAGAAGACGGGTTCGGGTATACGCAAAGTTTGTAACCTGGTTGAAGACCCAGAAAGCTGAATTATCGCTGAATGTCATAATGTCTCCGTTACCTACTGCAAATGTTTCAGGAACCTTTGTGATTCCGCAATACATTGGCGAATAAACTGTGTAGTAAGTATCATCCACGCCAAACCAGAAGATTCCACCAACCGGATCGGGGAGCCATGAGCGGCTTTGTGATACAAATGAAAAGCCTGTCTGTTGGGTGGAAATAGCTCTTTCGTGAATATATTTAACACCGTCAACCTGCCATTGCATCGGTCTCCATCTCACGGTGCTGCCATAAGGACCTGCCCCGAGATCTTTGGTCATATCCATAGGAGTTCCCTGGTAATAATTGCGCATCATCCCCATTACTTCCTTAACACCTATTTTATTATCCGGTTTCACCCAAAGAGGCATTCTGTTTTTCAGGTTTTCACCCATGGCATAATCGAGGTACTTATTCATCTGGCTGTTTACCATATTAAATCCCGACCATACTCTTGCTTCACAAAACCTTGCACCTGAAAAATCGAGAGGAGCATATGTGTCGCTGAAACTGAAATCTTTATCCTGTCCTGCATACCAGCCAAAACCACGTGCCACATCGATAACATCGTAGGCATAAACAGTCTCTATTTCAGGATTGTAAATTTTATCAATCTCTTTTGATGTAATAGATTTTATTCCGTCTGCTAGCGGGAACGAAGTAATTCGGGGATGATTTGCATGGCCCGATATGTAACCGTCAGGAATACGTCTCGCAACCCATACTGCACCTTTTTTCCCCTGCCCTTTTCCAACGAGTTCAAGTATCCATGCTTCATTTGCATCTGCAATGGAAAATGATTCTCCGGAGCTGGCATAACCATAATCAGTAACAAGCTGTGAGAAATTATAAATTGCTTCCCTGGCATTCTTTGCTCTTTGCAGGGTAAAATAGATGAGGGTTCCATAATCGACCATTCCGGTGGAATCAGCTAATTCAGGTCGGCCACCGAAGGTTGTTTCACCTATTGACAACTGATGCTGGTTCATATTGCCAACAACGGAATAGGTATGTGCTTTCTGAGGAATCTTACCCAGGTACTTGCCGGTATCCCATTCGTATATATCAACCATTGTGCCAGCCGGCCAGTCTTTTGATGGCCAGTAATAAAGTTCACCGTACAACACGTGTGAGTCGGCTGAATAAGTGATCATCACCGATCCATCTTTCGAAGCACCTTTGGTAATCAGAAAATTAGTACAGCCATTTGTAGTCTGTTCAGGCAAGAAACCTGAGAACAGTAATACCAATATTAATACTGTTAGCTTTTTCATAAGAAGTGTTATCAATTTATTATGTTCAAATTAATTTTAGAAATCTGAAATATGGAATTCCAAAGATATCAGGTTTCCGGTAAACTACAATAACTGTACCCTATTTTGGTATAAAGGGTCAGAATTATAAAAAACAAATTCAGATAATACCATCAGGTTAATAGGGATTGTTTTTTGGGCGTTGCAGGATGCAAAATTTTGCGTCCCTATGGGATATCGCATTTTGTACATCCCTTGATGTGGAATTGCATTCATCAATTAATGGTCCATTAAAACCATTATATGGTTTATCAATAATAATTATCCCATGAACATGATTTGGAATTACCACGAATGAATTCAATTTTACGAATGGAAAATGTTTTGGTATTTCAATCCAAAATTTATTTACAATTTCCCTGGTTTTGGTTGGGATGTTTTGATTGATTATTTATGAAATTTATCATTATCCCAATTCCCGGGATTATCGATAATGTATTTCCGGATCCGGTTGAACGATTTATTATCGCGGATAATATGGT
>CAIJYD010000009.1 GCA_903824785.1 uncultured Bacteroidota bacterium | reverse complement strand
TTAAGTTCTTGTGTGAAATATTCTGTATTTTTGTTTATCATAATAGAGGGGGGCTTTTTTGTTGTAAGCACTTCAAATATAACTAATTAAGTTGTAATTGAAGAACAAAAACCCCCTTTTTATGAATAATTCAGGTTAAAAGATTAAATTTGCATGGATTAAAACTTAATTAATGATAACTAACGAACAGATAAAGGATTTATCGGGACGCCGCGATGCGTTAAGGAGGTACCTTTGACATTGAAGGCAAACTGATTCTTATAGCTGAAAAGGAGGACATGTCACAACAGCCCGGCTTATGGAACGATCCAAAGAAAGCCGAGGATCTCCTTAAAGGCATTGCACAGATAAAAAGCTGGACAACAGATTTTGATAAAATAAACACCGCGATTGACGACCTGGTGGTTCTTTTTGATTTTTACAGGGAGGGAGAAGCAACAGAGGAGGATGTTGATAAGCAATACAGCAATTGTTTATCGATGATCGAGGATCTGGAAGTAAGGAATATGCTTCAGAAAGAGGAAGACCAGCTTGGGGCTATTTTAAAAATCAATTCCGGCGCAGGCGGTACCGAGAGCAATGACTGGGCCGCAATGCTTATGAGGATGTATCTCCGGTGGGCAGAAAGAAATAATTATAAGGTGAAGGAACTTGATTACCAGTCGGGTGATGAGGTAGGAATAAAATCAGTAACAATCGAAATAACCGGAGAGCGGGCATACGGTTACCTGAAAAGCGAAAACGGGGTTCACCGTCTTGTCAGGATCTCTCCCTTCAATGCACAGGGAAAACGTCAGACAACATTTGCTTCGGTATTTATCTCACCGCTTGTGGATAACACCATCGAGATCGAAATAAATCCTGCAGATATTTCATGGGATACCTTCAGATCGAGTGGTGCAGGGGGACAGAATGTCAACAAGGTCGAGACGGCAGTCAGACTAAAACACGCTCCTTCAGGTCTTGTTGTTGAAAATCAGGAGACCCGGTCGCAGCTCAATAACAAAGAGAATGCCTTGCGGATCCTTAAGTCGCAGCTGTATGAACTTGAGCTGAGAAAGCAGCGGGAGGAGCAGGCATTAATTGAAGGAGAAAAGAAAAAAATTGAATGGGGGTCGCAGATAAGATCCTATGTGCTTCATCCTTATAAAATGATTAAGGATCTAAGAACAAACCACGAGACAGGTAACGTACAGGCAGTTCTTGACGGAGACCTGAATCCATTCATAAAATCGTTTCTGATGGAATTTGCAGGGAAATAACCGGCTATCCAGTAAGCACTTCAATATGATAAAATTCATATTCGCATAGATGGTTTTTAGCTTTATTTGTGCTAATATTTTCAACAGTTAAAATAATGGTGAATCAGGAAAAATTATTTGAACAGTTTCCTCCGGTAAGTACAAAAGAGTGGATGGATAAAATCATGGCCGACCTGAAGGGAGCTGATTTTAATGAAAAACTTGTCTGGAAAACGGCTGAAGGATTTGATGTAAACCCTTTTTACCGGATGGCAGATCTTGAAAACCTTAAGTATATCAATACCCTCCCCGGGGAATTTCCCTTCATACGGGGAACAAAAATACATGATAACAACTGGCGTGTAAGACAGAATATTGAGGTGTCGGATTATGCCGTGGCAAATATGAAAGCCCGGAATCTTCTTACAAAAGGGGTTGATTCAATCGGATTCATTATTACCGAACCTGAATCTGTCAACGAACAAAATTTCAGGTTGCTTCTCAGCGAAATCCTGATTGAAGCCATTGAGATAAACTTTTTTTGTAATGGCAAAGCGAAAGAGATCCTTGACCTTATATTATTGATTTCAGAGGAGAGAGGTCTTGACCTTCAGAAGATTCACGGAGCAATAGAAGCCGATCCTCTTGGACGTTTAATGGTGAATGGGAAACTATGTGTTACCATTGAACAGGGATTAGATTATCTGGCCTCCTTAACAACATCCTCTTCAGTTATTCCATATCTGCGGACAATTCATCTGAATGCCTCATATTTTACTAATGCAGGAGCCGGTATTGTACAGGAACTTGCATTCGGGATCGCAATGGGAAACGAATATATGACACAGCTTACCGAAAGGGGATTGAGTGCAGATCTTGCAGCTTCTAAGATCCGTTTCAGTTTCGGCACAGGGTCGAACTATTTCTTTGAGGTAGCAAAATTAAGAGCTGCACGCCTGCTCTGGTCAGTTGTTACCGGAAGGTTTAATCTTTCAGGCAATGAAGCCATTAAAATGGAGATCCATTGTGTTACCAGTGAATGGAACAAAACAGTTTTTGATCCTTTTGTAAATATGCTCAGGACACAGACCGAAGCAATGTCGGCGGTTATAGGCGGAACAGATTCACTTACCGTTCAGACATTCGATATAGCTTTCAGGTCGCCCGGGGAATTCTCCGAAAGAGTTGCCCGCAACCAGCAGCTGATACTTAAAGAAGAATCGTATTTCGATAAAGTTGCTGATCCTGCCGCCGGCTCCTATTATATTGAAAATCTCACAAACCTTATTGCCGATAGCGCCTGGAAATTATTCCTTGAAATTGAGGAGAATGGTGGATTTCTGGCCTCATTATTGTCAGGGCTGATACAGGGAAAATTGTCTGAATCTGCTTTAAAAAGGAGGCAGGATATTTCCAGCGGGAAAGAGATTCTACTTGGCACAAACAGGTTTCCTGATCTGAATGAAAAGGTTCCTTCAGGAATTGAACCGGAGAGAATGTTTAAAGCCACTGCTTTTGAAGATGATCTGATGGTAGAACCGGTTAAACTTTTCAGAGGTTCGGAGGAGCTTGAACGGCTGAGGATTGATCAGATAAAAGAGAATAAGTAAGATTATGAGACCAAAATTCAGATATAGCGACCTTTCTTCACTATCCGTTCCAAAAACAGATTCCGGTGAATGGACAAAGGCGAATAACCTTAAGAAAGGTTGGATCACACCCGAAAAAATAGCTGTAAAAAGTGTCTATACAAAAGAAGATCTTGCAGGAATGGAGCACCTTGGCTACGGTGCCGGGTTGCCACCTTTTTTAAACGGACCCTATTCCGGTATGTATGCAATGCTCCCATGGACTATCAGGCAATATGCCGGATTCTCAACAGCTGAAGAGTCAAATGCCTTTTACCGGCGCAACCTTGCAGCTGGGCAAAAGGGTTTATCTGTGGCATTCGACCTTGCAACGCACCGAGGATACGATTCAGATCATGAAAGGGTTGCAGGAGATGTTGGAAAGGCAGGTGTTGCTGTCGACTCAATTCTTGATATGAAATTACTCTTTGACCAGATCCCTCTGAATAAGATGTCAGTTTCGATGACAATGAATGGAGCGGTACTTCCTATAATGGCTTTTTATATTGTTGCTGCACTCGAACAGGGAGCTAAGCTTGATGAGCTGAACGGTACTATCCAGAATGATATCCTAAAAGAGTTTATGGTCAGGAACACATATATTTATCCGCCTGAATTCTCAATGAAGATAATCTCGGATATCTTCCGGTATACCTCCGATAAAATGCCAAAGTTCAACTCCATAAGTATCTCAGGATATCATATGCAGGAGGCTGGCGCAACCTGCGATATAGAACTTGCATATACACTTGCCGACGGACTTGAATATCTGAGAACCGGAGTTAATTCAGGGCTCGATATTGATGCGTTTGCCCCAAGGATCTCATTTTTCTGGGCAATAGGGATGAATCATTTTATGGAGATTGCCAAGATGAGGGCAGCAAGGATGCTCTGGTCTAAAATTGTCAGTGAATTCAAACCAAAAAATATTAAATCGCTTATTCTCAGAACTCACTGCCAGACATCAGGGTGGAGCTTAACTGAGCAGGATCCGTACAATAATGTTGGAAGGACCTGTATTGAAGCGATGGCTGCAGCACTGGGGCATACCCAGAGCCTTCATACAAATGCACTGGATGAGGCAATGGCACTTCCTACGGATTTCTCGGCACGGATAGCCAGAAATACCCAGATCTATATTCAGGAGGAGACTCAGATATGCAGGGCAATAGACCCATGGGCAGGATCGTATTATGTTGAGAGCCTTACACATGAGATTGCTCATCGCGCCTGGGAACATATTCAGGAAATAGAAAGTCTCGGAGGAATGGCAAAAGCAGTTGAATCGGGAGTTCCGAAAATGCGTATTGAAGAGGCTGCTGCCAGAACGCAGGCGAGGATCGATTCAGGGGTTCAGACAATAGTAGGCACTAACAGATACCGTCTCGATAAAGAGGATCCGATGGAGACGCTTGAGGTGGATAACTCAGCTGTACGCGATTCGCAGATCAGGAGACTGGCAAAGCTTCGTGCTGAAAGAGACGAAACAGCATGTCAGGGTGCCCTTGATGCATTGACAAAATGTGTTCAGACCGGCGATGGTAATCTTCTTGAGCTAGCTGTTGATGCTGCCTCAAAACGTGCCAGTTTGGGAGAAATTTCTTATGCTTGTGAAAAAATAGCAGGGAGGTATAAAGCAGTGATAAGAACAATATCAGGTGTCTATTCATCCGAGTATAAGCCGGATGAAGAGTTCAATGAAGCAAGGGCTCTTGTAGCCAGGTTTGCCGGAAAAGAGGGCCGTCAGCCCAGGATAATGATAGCCAAGATGGGCCAGGATGGTCACGACCGTGGCGCAAAAGTTGTCTCAACAGGCTATGCCGATATTGGCTTCGATGTAGATATCGGGCCTCTCTTCCAGACCCCTGCAGAAGCCGCAAAGCAAGCCGTTGAAAATGATATCCATGTGCTTGGTGTGTCAAGTCTGGCTGCCGGACATAAAACACTTATACCTCAGGTAATTAATGAATTGAAGAGACTTGGCCGTGAAGATATTCTTGTTATTGCAGGTGGCGTGATACCACCTCAGGATTATCAGTTTCTCTATGATGCCGGTGTAGTGGCAATCTTTGGTCCGGGTACTTCTGTTGCCAGAGCAGCAAAACAGATCCTTGAGGTTTTACTGGAGATCAATTAATTCAGATATCACAGCTCTGTTATTTTATTAACGGAAGTTGCTGAATACCAGCAGCTATTTGTTAATACAATAACAATAAATTCCTGTCTCCCCATCCCTTGGGGCTTTCGTGCTTTATTTACCAAAAAACTCCGGAAAAGAGCTATTTAGAATCAGTATAAATATCATATAATCAGGTTCATAAATATCATTTTTCTACTGTTTGTAAAATAACAAAGCATAATTTGGTCACTCCTGAAAAGAATTATAAATATATATTCATACTTAAATGAAGAGATATATTCCACCTCAAATACCACGACTTGCACTCGCATTTGCAATAGTTATCTCTCTTTTTCTGGTTTTGCGACATCTTCTTATTCCGGACACTTTTGGAAAGTATGGCCCCTATCGCGCTGCCTCAATGGATGATTATTCAACTATTGAGATTCATTATGCAGGGCAGCAGGCCTGCTTTGAATGTCATCAGGATATAGAAGATCTGAAAGCACTGGATGTTCATAGCGGGATACATTGTGAAACCTGCCATGGGCCGGGTCAGAAACACTCAACAAGTGCAGAGGCAGCAGATATTTTAAAACCGACAGGCAGGGAATTCTGCGGGAATTGCCACATGATGAATGCCGCAAGACAGAAAGATGCTGTTTTACAGGTCGACCTTACTAAACATAATATTGGAAAAAATTGCACAGAATGTCACAATCCGCATCAACCATGGGAAATGAAAAAATAGGATCGTCAAGAAGGAAATTTCTTAAATCGGCTGTTACTCTGGCAGGCGCTACAATCGGTTATACCTGGCTGAAATCATCACAGATTTTGATTTTTGCCGCAGAACCCAAAGATGAAACTCTGCCCTGGTATGGTATTGCAATAGATATTGAGAAATGTATCGGTTGCGGGAGCTGCGCTAAAGCCTGCAAAAATGAAAATGATGTTCCGAAAGAACCATTTTTCTTTCGTAACTGGGTTGAACAATATACTGTAAAAAATGATGGCACAGTGGATATTGTCTCTCCCAACGGTGGTATAGACGGATTTGTTCAGAGAGTTCCTGATGAGGATATCTTTAAATCTTTCTTTCTTCCAAAAATGTGCAACCATTGTGCAAAATCACCTTGTGAACAGGTTTGCCCCGTAGGTGCAACATTTTTAAGCCCCGAGGGTGTCGTTCTCGTTGATGAGAAATACTGTATAGGTTGCAGGTATTGCGTTCAGGCATGTCCTTATGGCTGCAGGTTTATTCATCCTGTGAAAAAAGTTGCAAACAAATGCACACTTTGCTACCACAGGTTGAAGAAAAATCTTGCTCCCGCCTGTATGGAAGTTTGTCCAACCGGTGCCAGAATGTATGGTAATCTGAGAGACAAACAGGGCCCTCTTGTTAAATTTTTAAAGGAGCATACAACTCAGGTACTCAGGCCTAACCTTAATACCGGAGCTAAACTTTATTATAATGCATTAAGTTCGGAGGCAAGATAATATGGAACCACAATACCAAAACCTGTACGATATCCTGGCCAATTCACAGGGTTATATATTCCCAAATGAGATTGACCTGCAATGGGGAATTCTGATAGTTGTTTACCCTTTTATTACAGGGCTTGTTGCCGGAGCATTTATTCTGGCTTCCCTGGAAAGGGTTTTCAAGGTTAAGATTCTGAAACCTACTTACCAGATTGCTCTTCTTACTGCTCTTTCATTTCTTCTGGTAGCAACAATGCCTCTGATAAGCCATCTCTCGCAGCCTCAGAGAGCATACGAAATAATGATTACGCCTCACTCTTCTTCTGCAATGGCCATATTCGGGTTTGTTTACCTGTGGTATCTTGCAGTTGTTCTTTTGCTTGAGATCTGGTTCGACTACCGTCACAGTATGGTTGTTTGGTCGAATGAGAAAAAAGGTGTAATGAAGTGGGTTTACAAGATTCTTACACTTGGGGTAAGCGATATTTCTCCTCAGGCACTGAAATGGGACAGAAAACTGGGATATATTATTACCGTTGTCGGGATTCCGTCGGCATTTATCTTACACGGATATGTCGGGTTTATTTTCGGATCAATAAAAGCAAATCCATGGTGGTCAACACCTCTTATGCCAATAATATTCCTCTTCTCAGCAATGGTATCCGGAATTTCACTGGTCCTGCTCGTCTATATGATAATTTCATATTTCCGTAAAAAAACCATCGATCTGAATGTGCTTGATGCAATCGGGAAGTATCTCTTCTTTGTACTGATTCTTGACTTTACTCTTGAAGCTCTCGACCAGATCCACAGGATTTACGTAGCAGAAGAATCTTTTGAGATAATAAAATTGCTGGTCTCGGGTAAATTATACCTCACACTTTTTATCTCTCAGGGTCTTGTGGGTACTCTGATCCCACTTATAACCCTTGCTTTCCTTCAGTTCTACAAGCATAAGATAAAAGTGCGTAAGACAATGTATTTCATTGTAGGAATACTTGTTCTGATAGGCGTTTATTCGATGAGATGGAATGTTGTAATCGGCGGACAGTTATTTTCAAAAAGTTTCTCTGGATTTACAAGTTTTAAACTGGGCCTGATTGGTCTCGATGGAACACTTATGGCCGCATTCTGGCTTATACTTCCTATCGGGATCCTCACATTCTTGTTATGGTTACTGCCACCATGGAAAATGGTGGATGAGGAGGAATAATTACAATTAATTGCCATGGCAGATCATGACAGCGAAATAGATAAAATTGTCAGACGACTTGATTCTATTGAGCTTCGTCTGAGCCGGATGGAAGAATCTCTTTCAACGGTTAATACTGATATTCCATACAATACAATCGCGGAGGCTCCTGCAAATGAACCCTTCCTGTCTTCTGATCCGGCGGCTGAAGAAGAGACCGGACTCGAATCTCAGATAGGCCGGTTTGGTCTCGCCTGGCTCGGGAATATAGTTCTGCTGTTTGGCATCACAATCCTGACACAATATATGATGAATCTTGGTCATCAGTATTTATCAGTCATCTTTGGGTACGCAGCAGCTGTTTCAATCTTTTTTCTTGCGAAATATCTGAAGAAATCAAATGTTCATCTTGCTTTTATGTTCAGGATGAATGCCCAGATCCTCTTGTTTTACGTTACTGTAAGGTTACACTTTTTTTCAGATTCCCCCCTGATTTCAAACAAGGCAATATCTCTGATCCTCCTTCTGTTTATTATTGGTTATCAGGCTTACTGGTCGATACAAAACAGGTCGCAGGCCTTTGCAGCAATAACTGTTATTTTTGCTCTGGTAACTGCTGCCATTGGCGATACGACGCATTTTACTCTGCCATTGGTTACGTTAACATCAGCTGCAATAATATATTCCTATCACCGGTTTAACTGGGAGCCATTGCTGGTGGTGACAGTATTTCTTACTTATATCTCTTTTTCCCTCTGGCTGTTAGGAAACCCGCTTATGGGTCATCCTCTGCAGCTGATTGCAGAACAGCATTTTGGTGTTATATATCTTTTTCTGCTGGGGGCCTCCTATTCTTCCATATTATTTTTCAGAAAAGATGATACTTCCACAGATGATTATTTAATTGGAGTCACAATAGCCAACGGCATTCTGTTTACTCTGATTCTTTTTCTTGTTGTTGTAAGGTTTTTCAGCACAGACTATGTTTCTCTTTTTGCCGGTATAACAGTATGCTGTCTTGTTTATTCAACAATCTTTCATTCCCGGTCTGACTGGAATTTTGCTTCTGCATTTTATGCTCTTTACGGATTTATGGCAATGACGATCTCACTTTACGGTCTCTACGGTTTCCCGAAAGTTTATCTTCTCCTTTCCGTCCAGAGCCTTCTGGTGGTCTCCATGGCACTTTGGTTCCGGAACAGATTGATCGTTGTTATGAACAGCCTTCTTTTCCTGACCATCATGCTGGTATATCTCTTTTCATCCAAATCAATAAACAGTGTAAATTTCTCCTTTGCTTTTATTTCTCTCATCTCTGCCAGAATAATAAACTGGAAGAGCTCGAGGTTAAAAATAGAGACCGACATTATGAGAAACCTTTATATGATTGAGGGATTCTTTATGATGCTATATGCTATGGCACAGGCTGTTCCAAAACAATTTGTCACACTTTCATGGACGCTGGCAGCACTTCTCTATTTCCTTGTCAGCATTCTTCTTAAAAACATAAAATACAGGTATATGGCACTTGGCACCATGATCTGTGCCGCATTTTATCTTTTCCTTGTCGATCTTGCCAGAATAGAGATAATCTACAGAATACTGGCATTGCTCTTTCTTGCCGTTATATCAATTGGCATCTCAATTTACTATACCAACCGGATTAAAAAACCGGAGAGTTAACATCAGATTCCTCTTCAAAGCATATTATTGGTTATTTGTTATTTGCATTTAAAAAAATCCTCTTTAATTTGTATTCTCTTAATTGAATTAAAATGAAAAGGATCTTTTACTTGCTCGTCTTGCTTCCTCTCTGTTTTGGCGGATGTAAAACAATAAAACCTGCTGCTATGGCTAAAACGGAAATAACCCAGAATTCTGTAACAAATTCCGATAACGCCCCTGTGGCGGTTAATTTCTCAGATCAGATAACCTGGCTTCTTGGATATTTTAATCTTTCTCAACTGTCCCGCGAGCCTTATTCTGTCTGGTATGTTAAAGGGTTTGATGAATATATGCCTGGCAGTGAGGCTCTTAATAAATTATTGGATATAGATAACACAGGCCTTTCAATAAAAATAGTTCTTGGAACCTGGTGCCCCGACAGCAGAAGAGAAGTTCCTCGCTTTATGAAGGTTCTCGATATCTGGCAATTTCCGGTTGAGAAGCTTACTTTTATCGGAGTCGACAATGGAAAACTGTCGCCTGTCGGAGAATATAACCAGCTCGATATCCAAAGGGTTCCCACTTTTATAATTTATAAAAATAATATTGAAGCCGGACGCATCATTGAGAATCCTGTGGCGTCTTTAGAGCAGGATATGGTTAACATCCTTACCAGGAATGAAAAGTAATAATTAAAATTAAAGTCATGGAAGAGGTAGAAAACAAAACAGCACAAAATCTAGGGATTGGAGCTCTCATTACAGCTATAATAACATTTGTACTTGCAGTTATTCCCTGCGTGGGACTTATTGCAATTATTCCGGGAATCATTGCGTTGGTTCTTTCTATAGTAGGGCTTTCACACGCCTCAAGGTATAATTCTCCCCGCGGGTTGCTGATTGCCGGGCTTATTATTGCAATAATTGCTTCGATGATCTCTCTTTCACAGGTATTTATTGCCGGGAAAATAGCAAAAAATGCCGATAAATGGCCTGAGGAGATTCAGAACGTTATCAACGATGTTCAGGAGAATGTTGTTAAGGAGATGGAAGATGCGAATATCTCTATTAAGGTGGAGAGCAATGGTGAAACAGTAGAGATAAATTCCAGTTCTGATAAAAAGGATCGGGAACAGAAACTGGAAGATCTTGAAGGTGGAAACACTCAGAAAAATGATACTTTACCAAAGAAAAAATAACTGGGTACGGTACAGAAATGAACCTTACCTGATTATTAACATCTTTTTTGCCGGAGTAATAGTGCTGATTTTTGCATACTCCGGCATTTTTTCGCCTGAAAAGGATAATTATCCTGTTATTTGTCTGCACGAAAAACTTACCGGTGAACAATGTATCTCATGCGGCTTGTCACATAGTTTTTCGCTTATAGTAAGAGGGAGAATAGAAGAGGCTGCTCAGTGGAATATTTACGGCATGCAGGTGTTTCTTTTCTTTATCCTTCAACTTATAATGAGGGTGGCATTCACAATATTCCACCTGAGATATCCCGATACCCGCAAACAGTTAATTATTACTGACTGCTTAGGCTCAGGTGTGATCTTCCTGATCGCCTTCTGGCCATATATATCAAATATCCTGACAGGATTTCAGGTGTAAGACTCTCAATCTTCCTGTTCATTGAGCATTTCATACAACAGACTGCTTTCATAACCCTTTGACAAACCGAACCTCAGCAGTCTGGCTTTCAGGTCATACGGATTCTTAGCTTTTACAAACCGGCGATGGCCCGATATAAGGTCATTCAGTCTTTTCTTATATACCTCATCATCAATAGAATCAAGGGCTGATGTTATTATCCCTGATGAAATATGTTTTGATTTAAGATGTGCGGTAATCTTTACTTTCCCCCACTTGTTGTAATTGAACTTGTCCTTAACAAATGCGGTGGCATACCGGATCTCATTGATAAAATTTTCATCGATCAGGATCCCCGTTATTTTTTCCGTATCATCATCTACGACACCCCACGACTTAAGCTTTGTTTGTATTTCGCTGATACACATCTCTCTACGGGAGCACTGTGCCATAGCTTTCGCAAGGGCAATCTTATAAACAGCACTTTCAGACACTTTTTGTTCCTTTAATAATTCTCTTTTTGCCATTGATATCCTCAGCAATTTCAATTTTTAAATATCCTGCCGATTCAAGTAAACGGATCATTGCGTTTCCCATTGCCTCATTTATCTCAAAATAGAGCCTTCCGCCAGGATTAAGGATCTTCTCCGCTGCGTCAATAATTGCGCGATAGTATACAAGCGGATCAGAATCAGAAACAAACAAAGCCAGATGAGGCTCAAAATCAACCACGTTTCTGTTCATAAACTGCTTTTCCGAATTGAGTACATACGGCGGATTGCTGACAATAATATCTGTCTTTCTCAATATATCATAATCAGGACTGAAAATATCGCTTTCAATGAAAAATGCAGAGACATTGTTAAGCAGGGCATTCTCCCGTGCTGTTCTGACTGCTTCGCCCGATATATCTGTTCCTGTTACAACCGATCCGGTCAGATTGGCTGCCAGGGCAATTGCTATACAACCGGAACCAGTTCCTATATCTGTAATATTACCGGTGAACCCACTGTTTTCCTTTATTACAAGATCAACAAGTTCTTCTGTTTCAGGACGGGGAATAAGTGTCGCACTGTTGACTCTGATAGTACAGTTGTAGAAAACAGTCTCCCCAAGAACATACTGAAGAGGCTTTCCTGTGCGGAGTTCTTTACAGATATCAATAATCCTGACGCCATGTTCAACTGTAACCGGGTGTTCGGGAATATAGAGCTGATGCAACCTTGAGATCCCCGTTACAGTCTTAATAATAATATTGACAAGGGCACTTATTTCCGGTTCCTGATATATTTCTTCAAGTTCCCTTGAAAGATAAAACCTGATATCTTTTATTGTTTGTATATTAACACCCATAAGTCAAATTTAGCATTTTCGGTGAAATGAGAGAGCCAGTTGACATAAAATTCATGATAAGATGCCTTGAACTTGCATCAAATGCTGAAGGGTTGACCTATCCTAATCCGATGGTCGGGTCTGTTATTGTTCACGATGGAAGAATAATAGGAGAAGGGTATCATCTTAAAGCCGGGGAGCCTCATGCTGAGGTAAATGCTGTCAATTCAGTTTCTGACAAAACATTATTAAAATCCTCAACGCTTTATGTAAATCTTGAGCCCTGTTCTCATTTTGGAAAAACACCTCCCTGTGCAGATTACCTTCTCTCTTTATCGATTCCCAGAGTAGTAGTCGGAACTATTGATACGAGTTCAAAAGTATCGGGGCAGGGCATTGCCCGACTAAGAAACGGCGGTTGCGAAGTGATAACCGGTCTGGCAGAAGCAGAATGCAGAAGAGTTAACAGGAGGTTTTTCACCTTTCATGAAAAGAAAAGACCATTTATAATATTGAAGTGGGCCAGGAGTGCCGATGGATATCTGGATATTTTAAGGAAAGAAGAAAATCAACCCGGACCATTCTGGATTTCAGGTAAGCCTGAAAGAGTGCTGGTTCACAAATGGAGAGCATCGGAACAGGCAATTCTGGTTGGTGCAGGTACTGTAAGAGCAGATGATCCGAAGCTTAATGTCAGGGATTGGAGTGGACCTCATCCATTAAAGATTATCTTAAGCGGTTCCGGAGCTGTAAGCAAAGAATCATCTGTTTATGGAAATGGGGCCCCGGTTATCGTATTCACTCATAATATGGACGATGATAGTCCTTATGGATTGAAAGTCAGGCTGAATGATGATGTTCCTTCTTCGTTACAGGTTGCAGAATATCTTTTCAAAGCTGGTATTCAATCACTGTTTATTGAAGGAGGAGCAAAAGTGCTTAACCATTTTATCTCAACAGGGTTATGGGATGAGGCAAGAATTTTTACAGGAGAAGTCCGTTTCAGAGCCGGTGTCAGAGCACCTTTAATTGAAGGAATACAATTATCGCGCATACAATTCAGTGGCAGTTACCTTGAAGTTTGTTCAAAAGCTGAAATTCATGATCCCCCGACGATTGATAATTTGAATAAATATTTGTAGCTTTGATAGTTCTTGCAGAATTAATTTAGTTATGAATCATGAAACTAAAAAGATTGACCATAACCCAGCGATGGGATTGTTTTAGATCATCTTCAACCTGAAGATGAGTGCTGTGCGAAGTCAGTCAGGTGTGGTTTCAGCATACATATAATATCAAAATTCTATTATGATGAAGAGTAAAATGTTTTTGATAGCAGCCATAATGGCCATTCTATCTCTGTCGGCTTCCGGCCAGAGTGCGAAGAAGTATTTCAAGGCAGGAACCGAGTTTGTGCAAAGCATGAAGTATGAAGATGCTATTGCCCAGTTTACAAGTGCCATAGATCTTGACCCTGCAAACCCTGATTATTATTATGCAAGAGGCCAGTCCTATATGAACCTGATGAAATATACAGAAGCACAGACCGACTATGAAAAGGCGAGAGTGTTTGCCCCAAAAAATGTTGATGTGGTAATAGACCTTGGGATAGTTTGCAATAAGGTGGAAAATTTCGAAGAGGCTCTTAAACTTTTTAACCGTGCTTCGGCACTTGATAAACGCAACATTCGGTTATACCCGGAAAAAGTACTTGCTTTAATGGGGCTCGGAGATTATAATCAGGCACTGAAAGTGTCTGATACGGTGCTTATTATAAAGGATACTCCAATGGATTATTATTATAGGGGGATTATCTTTATTAAACTGGGGAATGATGTTTTTGGAAAAAAAGAGCTTGAAAAAGCGATACTGAAGAATAAATTTTTAGCTGAACCCCGGCTTGCTCTTGCAGAAATGCTTCTTATAACCAATCCGCAGGAGGCTATGAACCAGTGCAATGAAGTTATTAAAAGTAACGACCGGAACACTGAGGCCTATCTTATCAGGAGTAAGATTTACAGGAAAAACCTTGATTATCCGAATGCTATCAATGACATTTCCAAAAATATCCTGATAGATAAAACAAATCCTCTGTTTTTCCTTATAAGGGGCAATTACTACCAGGAATTTAATCAGCATACAGAGGCAATCAGAGATTATTCAAGCTATATTTTAATTAAAGCCGATGATCCGGATGCATATTTTGCACGGGCCAAATCGTACGAAGAAAGTATGAATTTTGATAAAGCAATGGAGGACTATAACAAGATTACTGTTCTCTCCGAGTTTGACATGAAGGCAAGAAAAATGCTTAAAGATGCACAGACACGCCTTTATGAACTTAACAGGGAAAAGGTTGCTCCTGAGGTAACCATTGTCAGCCCCGAGCCTGTAAAAGAAAACATTGAAATTAAGGGCGACAAAACGGCCATTCTTATCACCGGATTCATTAAGGATAAGAGTAAAATAAAATCATTTCTGATTAACAACGGCCCGGTCACTATTTCAGAAAAGAACGGAGGCTATGAGTTTTTTTCCAATTTAGATGTCACCGGAATCGATTCAGTAACTTTAGTAGCCCGTGATGATTATGATAATGTGAAAGTTCTCACCTATTCTCTTACCAGGACAGAAATTAACCCGCCGCAGATCAGCGTTGTGGCACCTTATACTTCTGAAGACGGACAGGTTTTTCTCGATTCATCAACACCAAATATTGCAATCCAGGGAACCATCGCCGATGAAAGCCAGATACGTTCAATTACTGTCGGTGATGTTACTGCAAGTTACAGGCGCGATGAACTGAACCCTGGCTTTACAGCAATTCTGGATGTATCCAACTTAAATAAGTTCAGTGTGGTTGCAGAAGATATTTATGGCAACAGGAAAGAGACTGAGTTTAAGCTTAACAGGGAAGGAGCAGAGATAGCTTCAGGCAATCCGATGGGCAGAACCTGGGTTATTTTTATCGAAAACTCAAGTTACGAAACTTTTGCCAGCCTCGACGGGCCGATAAAGGATGTCAGCACAATACAGAGGGCTTTGGCTAATTATCAGATACATAACATTATACATAAAAAAGATATGACAAAGGACGAGATGGAGAAGTATTTTAATATTGAACTCCGCGACCTTGTGAAAAAGAATCAGGTAAAATCGGTTCTGGTATGGTACGCCGGCCATGGAAAATTTATAAATGACATAGGTTACTGGATTCCTGTTGATGCAAAAAGAGATGATGAATTTACCTATTTTAATATCAATGCCCTGAAAGCAGGCTTGCAGGGGTATGGCGATGTTGTTGTTCATACTCTTGTCGTTTCTGATGCCTGCGAGTCAGGCCCAGGCTTTTATACCGCAATGCGGTCGGCAAATGATGATCCGAAATGTGACAATACAATAGTGGCAGGTGCCAAGTCGGCACAGGTATTCTCCTCTGCAGGATATGAGCTGGCTGTTGATAACTCAAAATTCACAGCAACATTCGCTAATACCCTGATGAATAATAAAAATGCCTGTATCCCAATTGAAACTATTGTCAAATCGGTTACTTCAGCTGTTTCAACTGAAAGCGGGCAGAAACCCAAGTTCGGGAAAATTCAGGGGCTTGAAGATATGAACGGTACATTCTTCTTTATTGCAAAATAGATATATATGTCAGTCATAAGCCTTCTAAAGTGGCAGGCAAGACTTTTTGCCTGTGTTGTGATATTTCTGACCGGGGCGGTTTTACCTTCCGGAGCGCAGAAATATTTCTTCGATAACTATAGTATCAAGCAGGGGTTAAGTGAACAGAAAGTCTATACCCTTCTGCAGGATTCGAAAGATTATATCTGGCTGGGAACCGCCAATGGAGTCTCCCGGTTCGACGGAAAGAAATTTGATAATTTTACCTCCCGCGACAGCCTCGCTACCGGTGGCGTAAAATGTATTACCGAAGATTCACTCGGATATATCTGGTTCGGTCATCTTAATGGAGGTATCTCCCGGTACAATGGTCAGAAATTCGAACAGATAGCTTTTGACTCACTGAAAATAACGGGTGACATTACAGGAATTGCACTGATAAAAGATAAAATCTGGTTTACTTCGGCCAACGACGGAGCCGTAATGGCAGCTTTTCCGGTTACAGATATTAAGCATATTACAGCTCAGCAGTACAGGGGAAAAGATGGTTTGAGCGATCAGGTTTTTGGAGAAACGGTAAACAGGGATGGTTCATTAATCTGTATCGCCGATGTGGGTCTCAGACGTTATAATGCGGAGAATAATAAATTTGAAATCTACCGGATGCCGCATATGACAACCTATTTCAGCTCGACCTGTATTCTCGAAGACAGATCAGGGAATATCTGGTTTGGAACCTATAACGGAGGCATCTATAAATACATTATGTCCGAAAGCAGGATGGAGGTAATTGACCTTCCGAAAAAGGGATTAACCAGTAACTGGGTTACTTGTCTTACCGAGGACAGTAAAGGCCGGATGTGGGCAGGAACCTGGGAAGGCGGAATTGCTGTGTTTGACGGTGACCGTTTTCGCAAGTTCGATGCAGGAAACGGACTGAAACCATCGAGAATTTATGATATTATTGAAGATGTTGAGGGCAATATTCTTATAGCTGATCAGAATAATGGCCTTACAATATTCAAGGGAGATGCTTTTGAAATAATTAATGAGAAGGAGGTTCTTCCTGATCAGAATGTTAATGCGGTTTTTCAGGATAACAGCGGAGCCGTCTGGCTTGGTACAAATGCAGGGATCTCCCGTTATTATCCCGGTTCAGACAAAAAACCTGTTGTTTATAACGAGGCAACCAATTCACTTTTTCAGGATATCAGATTCTTCAGGGAAGACAAGGATCGGAATCTGTGGGTCGGATCAAATGAAGGTGGTGTTATTTTGTATAATATGAAGAGTTCAAAATTTGAAGCACAACCTTATATTAACTCAATCCTCTATCGGGGCGGGCAGGTAAAAGCGCTGGAAATTGACCGGCAGAATAATCTCTGGATAGGTACTGTTGAGGGCGTTGCCGTTGGCACCATTAATGAGCAGAATTTTCAGAGGTATACTCTTATGGACAGTCTGACAATATCACTTATTACTGCCCTTTACTGTGATCCAAACGGAGATATGTGGATCGGAACCGAACCAAGAGGAGGAAAGCCTGGTCTTATAAAATATGACGCTGTCGGAAAAAAATTCAAACCTGTCGCTTCTCTCCCGGGAATTATTCCCAAGACGATGGTAATGGATAAGAAGGGTATTCTCTGGGTCGGAACAAGCGAAGGATTAATTGGCTTCAGAAATGACTCAATACTTTCGACTGTAAATCAGGATAATGGCCTCCTTTCCAATAACATTAAATTACTGGAAACAGGAGCTGATGGTAGTATTTATATAGGTACAAATAACGGCTTGAACCAGTATTTCCCCGATAGTAAGAGAATCTTTTCTTTTACTGAAAGAAATGGATTCTCAGGTATCGAGGCAAAACCTAATGCGGTATTTAAAACCGCTTCAGGGGATTTGTGGTTTGGAACTGCCAACGGGGCAATTCATCTCACCCCGGATAAGAGAGTTACCGGGGAGCTTCAGCCATTGACACATATCCTGGGAATGCAGGTTAACTATGAGCCTCGTGAAATGACTTCCGGAATGAAGCTGAATTATACCGAGAGATCTGTTCTGTTCGATTATTACAGTATCTGCCTTACCAACCCCGATGTGGTCAGATACAAGGTGAAGCTTGAGGGAGCCGACTACAACTGGCGCCCGATAACTGATCAGACCAGGGCAATATATTCTGCACTTCCTTCAGGAAAATATACATTTATGGTAATTGCCAGCAATAGCCATGGCATATGGAACAGCGAACCTGTGACTTTCCATTTTATGATTAAACCTCCATTTTACCTTACATGGTGGTTTATTATGCTATCTGTGTTTTTAATTGTCGTTGTTATTGTTGTTTATGTACATTTCAGGGAAAAGAATCTTATTAAAGAAAAGATTATTCTCGAGGAAAAAGTTAAAGAACGAACTGCAGAGGTTGTTCTGAAAAGTATGGAGATTGAAGAAAAGAACCGAGATATAACTGCAAGCATCAGATATGCAGAGCGTATTCAGAGAGCCATGCTTCCAAAAGAAGATACCTTTAAGGAGACTTTTGTTCTGTTTCTTCCAAAGGATATTGTGAGCGGTGATTTTTACTGGATGTACGATAACGGTGATTGGCAGTTCATTGCTGCTGTTGACTGTACCGGCCATGGAGTTCCGGGGGCATTTATGTCAATAATCGGGCACAACTCACTGAATAAAGTTGTGAGGGAATATGGTCTTACCAGGCCTGCCGCTATTATCGACCAGCTTAACCTGGAGGTTATGAAAGCACTCCTTCAGCGGCATGAGAAAGCAATTAACGACGGTATGGATCTGGCTCTGATCGCTTTTAATAAAAAGAACTTTACACTCGAATTTGCAGGTGCTTTTAATCCCTTGTATGTTGTAAGAAAAGGTGAAGTTTTTGTCTACAAAGGCGACAGATTTCCTATTGGGATGACTACAATGGATGAGAAAAAGAATTTTACCAATCAGCCTATTGAGATTCAGCCCGGAGATATGGTATATATGTGTTCCGATGGTTATGCTGATCAGTTTGGATCAGCTGATGTAAAGAAATATAAATCGGGAAATGTAAAGAAACTACTGTCGGAAATCTGGCATCTGCCTGTTCTTGAACAGAAAGAAAGACTCGAAATGGAGATTATGCAGTGGAAAGGTGATCTGGGCCAGGTTGATGATATTCTGTTTATTGGTACGAAAATACCTGAAAATTAGATCCTGGCAATGCTCCGGGGGTCCTGATGCCACCCCTCCTTTTTTGCAAGCAGCACCATTACCTCTTCAGGGGTACTGGCAATTTCCCATATTCCTTTATGCTCATACCTGAGGAAATGACCTGAGATCATCTGCTCCAGAAAATCAATGAGGGATTTATAAAAATCAAGTGTATTCAGAATTATTATTGGTCCTGTGAAGAGACCCAGTTGTTTAAGTGTTATCGCTTCGGTTAACTCTTCAAGGGTCCCCACTCCTCCGGGCAAAGCAACAACAGCATCTGCCAGTTCAAACATCTGCTTTTTCCTTTCCCCCATATCTTTGGTTAAGATCATCTTTTTAACCAGAGAATGGTCCCATCCCTCATCTTTCATAAAAGAGGGTATCACACCTGTAATAGCTCCCCCTTTTTCGAGAACAGCATCAGCCAGTTTTCCCATCAGGCCTATGCCTCCACCTCCGTAAACCACCTCCATGCCATCTCTGGCAAGAAGTAATCCAAGGTTAGATGCAGCAACTGAATATTCATTGCTGATACGGCTGCTTGATGAGGCAAAGACACAGACTGTCATAAACCCTTATTAAATCAGGGCGTTAAGTTTTGCAACCAGGTTACTCTTTGGAACTGCACCAACCTGTTTGTCTGCGATTACACCAGCCTTGAAGAATAGAATTGTAGGAATATTCCTGATACCGAACCTCGCAGCAACACCCGGACTGCTGTCGACATCACATTTTACAACAAGGGCTTTTCCCGAATACTCATTTGAGATCTCTTCAACGATTGGGCCAATCATCCTGCATGGGCCACACCATTCTGCCCAGAAATCAACGAGTACCGGTTTGTCTGATTTTGTGACAATTTCATCGAAATTGCTGTCGTTTACCTCTAATGCCATAGTAATTAATATATTAAGATTTTACCATAAGTATCTGCTGCAAAGATAGCTAATTAACTTTATAATCTATGCCCGGATGATCGTCGAGGTAAGAGATTAATTCGTTATTTAACCTAACACGGAATGTCCTTGAAAACATCGGCAGGGTAACTTTGTCTTCAGAATCCATAAAAAGAAATCTGAGTTCTGTTGCTCCCTTATTCTCTTCAACCAGCTCCTTAAGCTCATTTATCATCTCAATGCTGATGTTTCCGGGATCTATCTTAAGAGTAACCGATTTAATCAGTTCGTCTTTTACACTCGACAAAAGATTTATACTTTTTATTTTGAATTCCAGTTCATCTTCCTTATATTTTCGTTTCTGCACTCTTCCCTTGACAAGAAGATAATACCCCATGAAGAAATATTTACTGTTTTCAATATAATCCTTGTCAAACATCATTAACCTGAACGAATCGGAGTAATCCTGAAGGGTAAATGAGCCGTATGGCTTACCGTTTTTGCTGATACCGTTTTTTGTGTCTGTTACCATTCCTGCAATGACTACATCTCTGTCGAGGTATTCGCGCAGGTTTTGCAGATCGGCAAGAGTTGCTGTTGAAAAGGTGTTGATCTCCAGCTTGAAATCATCAAGCGGATGAGATGACAGATAGATTCCTATTACCTCCTTCTCCCTGTTTAGCTTCTCCAGCTTTGGCCAGTCGGGGCAGGGCGCCGGCTCAGGTTTAACCATATCGAAGCCGCCTGATTCACCGAAAAGCGACTGCTGACTTGAGTTTTTAACGGTTTTTGCATTGTTCCCGTACCTGATAAGACTCTCAATAAAGCTTGACCCTCTGGTATCGAGCGAAAAATACTGGGCCCGTATTATTGCCCGGAAACAGTCGAATGCTCCGGCAACAGCCATCGCCTCAAGGTTCTTCTTATTGAGCGAGTTAAGGTTTACCCTTTCAACAAGGTCATACATATCTTTGTACAGTCCATTCTTCTCTCTCTCTTCAATAAGTTGTAATACTGCACTTTCTCCAACACCTTTGATCGCACCAAGACCAAACCTTATATTTCCGTCCTTGTTAACGGTAAATTTCAGATTGCTCTCATTAACATCGGGCCCCAGTACCTCCATCCCCATCCGGCGGGTCTCATCCATAAAAATTGTGATCTTTTTAATATCACTTATGTTACGGCTGAGTACAGCTGCCATATATTCTGCAGGGTAATTTGCCTTGAGGAAACCTGTCTGGAATGCAACAAGAGCATAACAGGTTGAGTGCGATTTGTTAAAAGCATACTGGGCGAAGGCTTCCCAGTCGGTCCAGATCTTATTTACTGTCGCCTGATCATGACCATTCCTTGCGCAACCCTCATTGAACTTAACCTTCATCTCGTCCATGATGGATCGTTTCTTTTTCCCCATCGCTTTTCTAAGGGAATCAGCTTCTCCTTTTGAAAAACCGGCCACCTGCTGTGACAATAACATCACCTGCTCCTGATAGACTGTGATCCCATAGGTGTCACTCAGAATTTTCTCCATTATAGGCAACGGATAGTCAATATCTTCGTTTCCATGCTTTCTCCGTATGAACTTTGGGATATATTCCATTGGTCCGGGGCGGTAGAGGGCATTCATGGCAATAAGGTCCTCAAACCGGTTAGGCTCAAGGTCCTTAAGGTATCTCTTCATTCCGGTCGATTCGAACTGGAAAATCCCGGTTGTCTCTCCGTTGCTGAAAAGGTCAAATGTCTTTTTGTCATCAAGAGGCAGTGTTTCAATATCTATCTCTATTCCTTTTGACTTTTTAACATTGTCGATGGCATCCTTAATTATCGAAAGGGTTTTCAGACCCAGAAAATCCATTTTCAGGAGACCTACCGACTCAACGTGACTGCCATCAAACTGAGTAGCATAGAGATCGGTATCTTTTGCCGTGCATAGAGGAATATAATTATCGAGAGAATCTTTTCCGATTATTATTCCGCAGGCATGAACTCCTGTTTGCCTTACTGAACCTTCAAGAACTGAAGCATACCTTAAAGTATCAGCTATCAGTTTATTGGATGAATTTCTCTCCCTTGCCAGTTCCGGAACTTCAGCATAAGCTTCAGCAAGAGTTATTCCCGGACGATCAGGGACAAGCTTTGCCAGCCTGTCTGCATCAGGAAGCGGAAGTTTCTGCACCCGTGCAACATCCCTGATGGCCATCTTGGCAGCCATTGACCCAAAAGTAATTATATGAGCAACTTTATCGTGTCCGTACTTATTAACAACATATTTCAGAACTGAATCCCTTCCGTCTTCATCAAAATCAATATCTATATCAGGCATTGATATGCGGTCGAAGTTAAGGAACCTTTCAAACAGCAAGCCGTATTTAATAGGGTCTATATCAGTTATTTTAAGACAAAAAGCAACAGCAGAACCGGCAGCCGATCCTCTTCCCGGGCCAACGGAGACCCCCATCTCCCTTGCTGCATTGAGGAAATCCTGGACAATAAGGAAATAACCCGGGAATCCCATTTTGGCAATCATTTCCAGTTCGAAATCAATCCTCTCTGTCTGCTCGTTCGTTAACGCTCCCCACCTCTTTGTGGCCCCTTTGTAGGTAAGAAGTTTCAGATACTCGTCTTTGTCAGTATGTCCCTCAGGCAACTCAAATTCAGGCATAATTGGGCCATGGTCGAGCTTAAATTCCTCAATCTTGGCTACGAGCCCTTCAACATTGTCAATAGCTTCAGGGATATCTGTGAACATTGCACGCATCTCCTCTTCACTCTTGAGATATTCCTGCTTTGAATACCTTAACCGGTTAGGATCATCAATATCTTTTGCAGTATTGATGCAAATCAGCCTGTCATGTGCTTCAGCATCTTCGGCATTGATAAAATGCACATCATTTGATGCAACTATTTTTACATTAAACTTAACTGCCAGTTTCTTAAATGCTTCAATTACTTTCTGCTGAAGCGGGAAAGCGGATCTGTCAGCATCAGGGTCATAGGTCTCATGCCGCTGGATCTCAAGATAAAAATCCTCACCGAAAATATCCAGATAGCTCTTCAGGGCTGCCTCTGCACCGGAAAGAGTACCGTTAAGTATCTCATCCTGGATCTCACCTGCCAGGCAGGCCGAAGATGCGATGAGTCCTTCATGGTATTTTACAAGTAACTCCTTGTCAATGCGTGGCTTGTAGTAAAAGCCTTTGATCCAGGCAGTTGAAACAAGTTTGATAAGGTTTTTATAACCGGTAAGGTTTTTTGCAAGCAGAATGAGGTGATCGCCGGAGCGGTCTTCTTTTACACGGAACTCTTCAATAGATCTTTTAGCTACATATATTTCGCACCCGATAATTGGTTTTAATCCTTTTTTTGTGGCATTATTATGAAACTCTTTAACGCCAAACATATTACCGTGATCGGTAATAGCAAGGGCATTCATTCCCAGCGCTACTGCTTTATCTGTCAGCAATGAGATATCAGAAGCACCGTCAAGTATAGAATATTGAGTATGAACGTGTAAGTGAGAGAAAACTGTCATTGGTGGTTTAAAAATATTCGGTTAGATCAGTTAACAAAAATAGGTAAAATTGATTATAAATCTGAGGAGTTTTTCTGTTGCCGGAAAATATTTCTATATAAATACCTATTCATTTTTTGCAACTATCCGGTTATAAGAGGGAAGCATCAGATAATAAGTTTTGCTTCAAGCTTATCCGAATAACTGAAAATTGCTTGTCAATTAGTATTATTCATTTGTTCAATTAAATATTTACTGTTATCTTTGCAGCCACAATTTTTTAAACAGGTAATTAAATAAGCGTAAGAATTAATGGCAGTTAAAATCAGATTAGCTAGAAAAGGCCGTAAGAAACTGGCCTTCTACCACATTGTGGTTGCAGATAGCAGATCGCCACGTGATGGCAGATATATTGAAAAAATCGGGTCGTATAATCCGATTACTAACCCGGCAACAATCGAACTCGATTTCGATAAGGCGTTGGGTTGGCTGCAAAATGGCGCATTACCTACAGATACCTGTAGAGCTATCCTCTCTTATAAAGGTGTTCTAATGAAAAAACATCTTCTTGAAGGTGTAACAAAAGGAGCGTTCGATGAAGCTGAAGCTTTGAAACGTTTTGATGAGTGGGTTAAGCAGAATGAAGCGAAAATCGAAGCCAAGAAATCAGGTCTTGAGAAATCACAGGATGATGAATTAGGCAAGAAACTATCAGCGGAAAAGAGCATTAGCGAAGCAAGAGCAGCAAAATTTGCAAAGAGAAATGCTGATCTCGCAGCCAAAGCTGCAGCAGGAGATAAAGCCCTTGTTGCTGAGGTGATGGGAACAGAGGAGGCTTCTGAGGAGCCCGCTGCTGAAGAGACTGCATCCGAGCCTGTTGCAGAAGATAAACCACAGGAGTAATTTTTGAGGCATAAGGATCTGCGATCCAATGGCTTACAAAAATAATATATTACTGGGTCGAATAACAAAAGTCAGCGGCTACGAGGGTGCCGTTACAGTTAAGTTAGAAAAAGAATTTTTTAAAAATATACCTCAGATGGAATCGGTCTTTCTTGAAATTGAAGGAAGACCGGTTCCTTTTTTTATATCAGATTCAGAGTATTCGGGTGCTGATATACTGAAACTGGAATTTGAAAGGTATAGCTCAATAGAGAAAGTAAGTGAATTCATAGGGAGCAGAGTATTCCTAACAGGTCAGGTTGAATTAGATGATCAGAATGAAACGTCCTGGAGCCTTGCAGGTTATATGGTTTATATAAAGGAAGATATCCTGCTTGGGGCAGTTGTTGAGGTTATTCAAAATCCGGGACAATGGCTGCTGAGTATAGTTTCTGCTGAAAATAAAGAATATCTGATTCCGCTTCATGAAGATTTTATAGTGAGAATAGATAACGACCTGAAAGTATTAGTAATGGATATTCCTGAAGGGCTTACGGAAATAAACTGACAAGCTTATTTCATCAGGAATTTCAGAATAGTATCAGATTAATCATGACACTATTATTTCCTTAAAATTGTAAATGTGCCGTTCACTTCTATTTTAATGACAGGTGATGGAGCAGATCTGGTCAGATCATCCTGTCGGTATTTTACTACATAATCAGCAGCTTCAACAACAGATTTTCCGATAGCGTCAAAATTTTCGGGTGATGGCATTCCACTTAAATTTGCTGATGTTGAAACTATTGGTTTCCGGAATCTGCTGATCAGTTCTTTGCAGAACTCATCCCGGCATACTCTTATCCCTACTGAACCATCCTCGCTGCAAACTCCCTGAGCCAGATTTTTCCCTTCAGGGTAAACTATTGTAAGCGGAGAGTCGGAAACGCTGATAAGCTCATATGCTATTTCCGGAACCTCCATAACATAACGCTCAAGCATCTTGTCGCTATCAACAAGGACCAGCAGACTTTTATTCCCGCTTCTCGCTTTGATTCTGAAAATTTTTTCAACTGCTGACGGGTTGGTTGCATCACAACCAATGCCCCATATTGTGTCTGTAGGATAAAGTATTATCCCGCCATTCCTAAGTACTGAAAGAGAGTTATTTATATCTTCATCGAAGATCATGGGTCAAAGGCTAATGTTCAACTCCGTTATTGTTGAGCTGCCTTAGTCTCTTATATTTATTAAGGGCAGCCTTTGCATATACCGTGCAGATTATCCATCCGTCGCGGCCATCAAGAAAACCACCTTTAAAAACGTAGGATCTTAAAAAGCCCCAGATGAAATGTAAATATGGTGTAAAAGGGTTGGCTTTTATTCCGGCTTTATAATACTCCTTTGCCCCGATGACCGAATATTTGGTCATTTTATCAATATATTCCTGAGGGGTAAGACAAGCCCAGTGAAGAAGATCGCCTTTCAGCCTGCCTATTTTGTCCCCATTGGACATAATAAATTTTTCGTGGATATTTAGTTTTCCGAATTCCCCCTTGTTGGCATAGAATAGTCTGAGCTGTTTGTTTGGATACCATTCAGAATGGTTGATCCACTTACCACAGTAATTATTTCGCCTGTTGATAAAGTAACCACCATATTGCCATTTATCTTTAATAGAAAGGATTGACTCTCTCAGTTTATCACTTAAAGCCTCGTCTGCATCAAGAGAAAGTACTTTTTGGTATTTTGCCTGTTTCAGAGCAAAATTCTTCTGATCTTTATAACCTTCAAATTTATGTTGAATAAACCTGACATTATACTTTTTGCAGATCTCTTCTGTCCCATCGGTGGAAAATGAATCAACGACAACTATCTCATCTACAACTCCCTGAATTGATGCCAGACATTTTTCGATGAACAATTCTTCATTATAGGTAATTATTACAGCGGATATTTTCGGCATAAACCAGTTTTAATTTGGATTTTCCCCAAAAGTAATTAAAAAATCAGTATGTATGGATAAGAATATGTTCTTTTTTCACGACAGCGACTAATTACAAGCATACGGCGCAATATAAGGATTATTTTAAATAAATCAAACAGGTATGTCATGTTCCCTGAGTGCTTCGTTCAGAGAGGTTTTTTTATCGGTAGATTCTTTCCGGGTACCTATTATCAATGCACACGGGACATTGAAATCTCCGGCAGGGAATTTTTTCAGATATGAGCCGGGTATAACCACCGATCTGGGTGGAACATAACCTTTATATTCAGTTCTTTCTGAACATGTTACGTCAATAATTTTTGTACTGCTGGTTATCACTACATTGGCTCCAAGCACTGCTTCTTTCCCGATATGGGCTCCTTCAACAATAATGCATCTCGATCCGATAAAACAGTTATCCTCAATTATCACCGGTGCTGCCTGAACAGGCTCAAGTACTCCACCTATTCCCACCCCGCCGCTGAGGTGGACATGTTTTCCGATCTGTGCACACGAACCGACTGTAGCCCAAGTATCGACCATCGTACCTTCATCAACACGCGCGCCTATATTAACGTATGAGGGCATCAGAATAACCCCTCGGGCCAGATACGATCCATATCTGGCAATTGCATGAGGTACTACCCTTACACCCAGCGACATATAGTTTGTTTTCAAAGGGATCTTATCGTGAAATTCCAATGGACCAACTTCAAAAGTCTCCATCTTTCTGATCGGGAAATAGAGAATGACAGCTTTCTTTATCCATTGATTTACAATCCATTCATCTCCTGATGGCTCTGCAACTCTGATCAGCCCTTTGTCAAGTAACTCAATGGTTTTGTTTATCTCGGCTTGTACCTCAATATTATTAAGAAAACTCCTGTCATCCCATGCTTTGTCAAGCAGATCCTTGTTTATAGTGTTCATTGTTATAACTTTCCGGCAAAAGTAGTAAAATATTTATGTGAATATCCTAATCCGGTCAACTGTTTAAATTAAAGGGAGATTCCTCCTTCAAAACAGGAAATATAGAGTCGCTCTCCCAAATAGAGAAATAAGATCATATCAGTGTGATTTAGGATACTTAGAAAAATTTAAATGGGTTTAACTTGCAAGAACCCTTGTTTTTTGTTTGCATTAATAAAAAACTAATATAGTTTTGTAGGGACAACTTATTATTTCACAGTTCTAATTTTAATTAAAAACAGATATCATGATTAGTAGTATTTTTTGGATTGTGCCTATTTCAGCTCTTCTGGCACTATTGTTTGCCTGGATCTTTTATAAAGGTATGATATTACAGGAAGAAGGCACTGACAAGATGAAAGAGATTGCTGAATATGTCAGAGAAGGTTCAATGGCTTACCTGAAAAGCCAGTACACCGTTGTTGGTAAAATTTTTGTTGTTCTTGTTGTTTTGTTATCCATCCTGGCATATATGGGTGTTCAGAACCCATTTGTTCCGTTTGCTTTCCTGACAGGAGGTATCTTCTCAGGTCTTTGCGGTTATCTGGGAATGAGAACAGCAACATATGCATCTAACCGTACAGCCTGGGCAACATCAAAATCGCTCAATAAAGGTTTGCAGGTTGCACTCCGCAGCGGAGCGGTTATGGGTCTTGTGGTTGTTGGATTTGCTCTTCTCGACATTGCAGCCTGGTTCATATTTCTGACAGAGGTTGTTTTTACCCCGGAGCACATGACAAACGGATTGAATTTACTGGGCCTTACTTTTGTTCAGCCGGGAATTGATGAGCACCAGAAATTTGTTGAGATTACAGCAACAATGATAACTTTCGGTATGGGTGCTTCAACGCAGGCTCTTTTTGCACGTGTTGGTGGTGGTATTTTTACAAAAGCTGCTGACGTAGGTGCTGACCTGGTTGGTAAAGTTGAAGCCGGAATTCCTGAAGACGATCCACGTAACCCTGCAACAATTGCTGATAACGTTGGTGATAATGTTGGTGACGTAGCCGGTATGGGTGCCGACCTTTATGAATCATACGCAGGTTCAATACTTGCTACAGCTGCTCTTGGTGCTGCCCTTCCCGCAATTGCAGGTCAAAGTGATTATCAGATTAAAGCAATCATAGCTCCAATGATCGTTTCAGCAATCGGAGTATTATTGTCAATCGCCGGAATATATATGGTAAGAACAAAAGAATCGGCTTCTCCGAAAGCCCTTCTCAGAGCACTTTTGCTTGGAACAGGAGGAAGTTCAGCTCTTATTCTGGTTGTATTGGCTGTAATGGCTTATGCAGACTGGATTACCTGGGGTGTTTTCGGCGCTGCAGTATCAGGTCTTTTGGCTGGAGTAATCATCGGACAGGCTACAGAATACTATACATCAGACGGTTATAAACCTACCCAGGGAATAGCTGAACAATCACAAACCGGACCGGCAACAGTTATTATTGAAGGTATGGCTGTTGGCATGTTCTCGACATGGCTTCCTGTTTTAACAATTGTGGCAGGTATTATTGCTGCATATTCATTTGCAGGTGGATTTAGTAATTTTGCCATGGGAGTTTACGGTATTGGTTTTGCATCAGTTGGTATGCTTTCAACACTTGGTGTAACTCTTGCGACAGACGCATTCGGACCAATTGCAGACAATGCAGGTGGTAATGCTGAAATGGCAGGTCTTCCTGAAGAAGTAAGACAAAGAACAGATGCTCTTGACGGACTTGGAAACACTACAGCCGCTACCGGTAAAGGTTTCGCTATTGGTTCTGCAGCTCTTACTGCTCTGGCCCTTGTTGCTGCATATATGGAGGAGGTAAAACTCTGGCTTGGCAGACTTGCAGACAAAAGTATTGACGGCTATAAACAGATTGGTGATGTTTTGTTCTATAAGAGTCATGTACCGGCTGTTGTTCAGGCAGGACAGAGTGCTGTCGAAGTTTCTCATGCTGGAATCAAAGATTTTGTGAATGCATATAACCTTTCTCTTTTCAACCCGATCTTGCTCGCTGGTCTTTTTATCGGAGCAATGATGTGTTTCGTATTTGTTGCAATGGCTATGAAAGCTGTTGGAAGGAATGCCGGAGTAATGGTTGAGGAGGTAAGACGTCAGTTCCGTGAAATTCCTGGAATTATGGAAGGAACCGGGAAACCTGAATATGCAAAATGCGTTGAGATTGCAACTAAAGGTGCACAGAAAGAGATGGTTGTTCCTGCACTTATGGCTATCATAGTCCCTGTTGCTGTTGGTATTGTCTTTGGTGTTCCGGGTGTTGTTGGTTTGTTAATGGGCGGAATGACTACAGGTTTCACGCTTGCAAGTATGCTTAACAATGCCGGTGGTGCATGGGATAATGCTAAAAAATATATTGAAAGAGGAAATTATGGTGGCAAGAAAAGTGAGTGCCATAAAGCAAGTATTGTCGGAGATACCGTTGGTGATCCGTTTAAAGATACATGTGGTCCTTCAATGAATATCCTCATTAAACTTATGTCGATGGTAGCTGTCGTTATGGCAGGTGTTACCGTTGCATGGAGTTTGTTTGGTTAATATCAGAAAAGAAAAATAGTATTTAAAGGGATGTGCTCAGGCATGTCCCTTTTTTTGTATTCTTAATTTGTTATTTTTGAGAAAACACACATAATGAGACTACCAGAACTTTCTGACATACAGGCTGCACATTCAAGAATAAGGCCATTTACTCACTGGACGCCGGTAATGAGTTCAAAACAGTTGAACGAACTTTTTGGCTGTGAGCTCTATTTTAAATGTGAAAACTTTCAAAAAGTCGGGGCATTTAAATTCAGGGGAGCAACAAATGCTGTTCTTTCATTGACCCCGGAAGAGAAAAGCAGAGGGGTTGTCACACACTCATCAGGAAATCATGCAGCTGCTCTTGCCCTTGCCGCAAGGATGAACGGAATTACTGCAAATATTGTCATGCCTGAAAATGCACCTGTTGTTAAAAAAAATGCCGTGGCCGGTTACGGGGCTGAAATTACCTTCTGTAAACCAACGTTACAGTCAAGGGAAGAGGCTACCCGGAAGATTATGGATAAAACCGGGGCAACCCTTGTTCACCCGTATGATAACTTCAATGTTATATGCGGACAGGGGACTGCGGCTTTAGAGCTGCTGCATGAAAAAGGTGACCTTGATATAGTTATTGCTCCTGTCGGAGGGGGAGGCCTGATGAGCGGCACTTCAACCTGTGTAAAAGGAATAAGTAATGATATTCAGGTGATTGGAGCAGAACCACTTAATGCAAATGATGCGTTCACCTCCTTTACAACAGGGATACTCACACCATCTGTTAATCCCTTAACAGTAGCCGACGGATTGCTGACCTCGCTGAGTGAACTGACTTTTTCAGTAATCAGAAATAATGTGGATGGTATCTTTACAGCGAAAGAAGAGACAATAATCGACTGTATGCTTCTGGTCTGGGAACGGATGAAAATTGTTATTGAACCCTCTTCTGCTACAGTACTTGCCATAATCAAAGAGAACCCCGGATTCTTCAGAGGTAAAAAAACCGGATTGATAATTTCGGGTGGAAATGTCGATTTCAGAAAACTGCCGTTCTAATTTCTGTTTTTGAAATAGGCAACAACAGGGTAGTGATCAGAGTACTTGACCCGTATTATTTCAAAGTAACTATTGATAAGCGGATCTTCATATAATATGTAGTCGATCCTGTTCGGAGGATAGTTGCCTTTATAGGTAAATCCTGCTCCATAACCTGAATTTACAAAAGAATCATGAAGCCCTTTCCGGATCTTTCTGTAAGTATAGGAAACAGGAGTGTCGTTGAAGTCACCTGCAACAATCACAGGATAAGGCGATTTTTTCATATGGTCTTTTACTGATTGTGCCTGAATAGCTCTTCGTACAAATCCTTTTCTCAGGCTTACAGATAAGGTCTTCACCTCATCAATTGTCTCTTTGTCGTCGGGTGATGCCATCTCCAGCAGGAATGAACGTTCCATTGTTTTTAGTCTGAAGGACTGCAGATGGTTATTGTATATTCTGAAAGTATCGTTGCGGATAAGAATATCAGTATAAATTGAAAGACTTGAAGAGCCCGGGTGTATTATTTCTCCTCTTTTTATGATTGGAAATCTGCTGAAAGTAGCAATCCCGTAAAATCTGTTTTTACCGTTTCCCAGAACTTTCATATGAGAATAGTATTTCCCGCCAAGTGCAGTTTTCATTAATGCTTCCTTTTGAACAGGGTCAACAATCGCAAAAAATTCCTGAAGACATATAATATCAGCCTTCTGGGTTTTAATAAAACCAAACACCTGCTTTTCGGAATTAATGAGGTTCTTATTCTCAAAGTAATTAAACATGTGCAGGTTATAACTCAATACCTTAAATGTATTTGTCTTGTCACGGACCGGTTTGGTGAGTTTTAAATAGTTTGAAAAATGGTTAAACCCGATAACAATAACAAATAAAGAGATCAGCGCCTCCCATCGTAACAGCATAGCCCAGATAAATATGAGAACGATGTTTATTAACAGGATGTAAGGATATGCAAGACCAAAAAAGGCAGGAAGGGAGAAGTCAGCCGGACTTATAACTACAGCCAGATATGATATCAGAAGAGTAAACGCAAAGAGTGCATTTACAACAAGAAGAATTTTATATAAGACTTTTCACTGCTGTCCGGTTAAGAATCCCAGAGTGACAACTGGTTCTCATCGGACAAATTATTTAAGTTTATATTATTATTAAAAAGTTCTTTGATAGGAGTCTTCTCAAAAAGAGTTAGACCCATTGTTTGAGCGAAAGTGTA
>CAIJYD010000008.1 GCA_903824785.1 uncultured Bacteroidota bacterium | reverse complement strand
TTATGCAATAATTAAAATATTTACAATATTTGCACTTATATAAAGAAAATAAATGAAGAAAATAGTTATTGCTAATCACAAAGGTGGAGTTGGAAAAACCACTTCAGCTATAAACATTTCTGCCGGGCTCGCAAAAAAGGGAAAGAATGTACTCATTATAGATGCAGATCCTCAATCCAACCTTACAGAAAGCTTTGGCATTTTTGATCCCGTTAAAGATCTATACCTTTCTTTCAGTAAAGGAGAACCGCTACCAATAATAAATATCAAAAAGAATTTATCCATAGTCCCAAATTCTTTGAATTTCTCAGGAATAGAATTGGAAATTGCAGGAAGAATGCCAAGAGAGATTATTCTAAAAGAACTTATTGCAGGGCTTGACAAAACTTATGACTACTGTATAATAGATTGTCCTCCCTCACTTGGATTAATTACCCTAAATGCTCTAGTTGCTGCAGACGAAGTTTACATACCAATGGAAGCTGAATTTTTGGCATATAGAGGAATTGACTCTATTGTTGGAATTATAAACCTGGTCAAGAAACACTTTAACCCTGGACTTATGATAAAAGGGGTATTCTTCACAAAATATAATGAGCAAAGGGTTCTTACTAAGGAAATCAAAAACCAGATTAAAGGATATTTCGGCGACAATCTTATGAAAACAGCGATAAGAGTTAACGTAGCACTGGCCGAGGCTCAATCAAGCGGAAAAGATATATTTGAATATGATCCTAAAAGTAACGGGGCAAAAGATTACATGAGTCTGGTAAACGAAATTATAAAAAGATAACCAATGGCAAAGAAGAATTTTGATAATCTAAAAAACAGTCACTTGGGTGGGGGTCTGAGCAACCTGATTCCTGAAATGAATGAAGATCATGAATCGAAAAAAACTAAGGCTGCTTACAAGGATGTTCCAAAGACTTTTCTAATGGTACTCGAAGATTATGAATACTTACAAACCTATTCAAGATACATGGCTTTTCATAGCAACTCCAAATACCCCTTAAAGAGGTCCCTGAGCGATGCTATTAAACTTCTAAGGGAATCGCACCCGGAAATACAATAGAATAAAAAAAGCCCCAGAGATTCATTTTTCAGGGGCCTTTTTTCTTGGAGTAAAAAGAAAGAGGTGGCAGATGTGAAAGTTTGAAATTGTGAAAGTCAATGTCTGCAATACAACCATGATCGAGTGACCGGGTTTTTGCCACCTCTTAGGTGCTAAGATAATTAAATTTTAGGGTTTAAACAAAAAAAAGGGGGGTGTTTACCCCCCGTGATTTACTTTTCTTCAGTTTTTACTTTACTTTGAAATTCTACTGTATCAACAGTACAAGTAAGAACCGCAATTGCTTTTTTAGCATCTTCTTTGTCGATGTAAGCCCTTGCTGAAACGTCTCCCTGTATGGTAACTTGAGTTCCTACTTTAAGGAATGGGAAAACTTTTTCACGGTTCCAAAGTGAACACTCGAACCAAGTAGTTTCGGTGACTTTTTCACCGTTTTTGGCTGTGAAGTGTTTATCACAAGCAACGTTAAAGTTAAGAACTTTAGAATCACCAACCTGTGCAACTGGCTTCACTGAGCCGATGTTGCCTGTAAAAATTGTTACGATCATAGTAATAAATTTTTAAGTAAATAATAATATAATGCTGTAA
>CAIJYD010000007.1 GCA_903824785.1 uncultured Bacteroidota bacterium | reverse complement strand
TTCCCGGTGTACATAATCGCTCAAAATATTGTTTGAGCGAAAGTATAAATTCAAGTCGTAAAAACTTTTGACCTTAATTAAGGTACTATATATTAATAAATTACATTACTTTTAACCGTCCTTAACCGGACACTAGTGATGTAACATATATAATCCCAGTCAGGTGTCCACGAATAAATGTTAATTGGATTTGTTTCTAATCTTCTAAAACTTGAAAGGATCTGTCCATTTAGGGAGTCTGGACTTTCTTTCCCAAAAGCCTTTTCAAATATCTTTTGCAGATCATAGGCCATTAATAGGACATAACTTTTAAGCTTACTCTTTTCTATCATTTGCAACTGATTCTTCTGCCAGTGATTTAAAAACTATGCAATATACAGGGAATTACTCTAAATTGACGAAACTGATCTGAAGAGTTTTTCAAAGATTTAGTAACCATTTTTTTTATATTCGGTTAACTTCAACATCAAACCTGCATGGGGTGCAAGTGGTCGCATTGGTTGAACAATTTTATAATATGGTTTCTTTCAATGCTTCAGGTAACATCAGTAAAAAAGGTAGGCATCTATCCCAATGTAAGGCATAGTAATTAAACCCTAAAGATATATTCTGATAGTAAGCCGGACGATTATCCCAATAATGCTTTTCTGAATTCAAAGACCAGACTGACATTCCAAGTTTTGAAACAAGAAACCACTTTTCAAGTAACCGGGCAGCTCTGCCATTCCCATCACCAAAGGGATGAATTTTTGCAAGCCAAAGATGAATCATTGAAGCATAATAAAAGATCTCTTTATGACTTAGATCACGCTTTAATAATTCAGAAATATCAGAAAATAATTTTGAAAGTTCCTGATTTACAAATTGTGGCTCAACAGCAATATACACCGGCTTAAGTGTTCTTGAATCATTCACAGAAACCTGATGTTTCCTTAGAATGCCTCTTTCTTTGGCAGGCAGCAATGATTTAGATAATATTCCGTGAGTTTTAAGAAAGGCTATTTTACTTAACTTGTTTTCAGAGGCAAACTTGTAGGCTTTTACTAAATCTTCAATTTCCTGAACTTCTTTTTTCTTTGGGAAACTCTTATTTCCCCTATTTCTGGAAAAACTATTTGCATCAAGTGAATTACCCTCAATTTTTGAGGAATAAAGAGATGATGCAATCAGGTAATATTCAAAATCTTCAGCTGTAAACACTGACTTTGATCTAAGATTATGAGATACCTCGTACCAATCTATTTTGCATTTCAAGGAATAGGTTTCAAGGTATTCGGCTGATATGAATTTCAAATGCTTTCCCATAAAACAAATTTACAATTTTAAATCATAACTACCGCATCTTAGCCACTATTAGCTACGTTGAAATTTTTGATTTTTTGAGAAGATAGAGTTAAATTGAGAATCATTGTACCCCAAATTACATATAACAATTAACTATTATAAGAGCCATCCGGACAACAATCCTCCCCAAAACAATATACTATGTCTAAAACGTCTCAAAAACAAGGTCATCCTCCCATGTATTCCTTGCTCCAAATAATGGGACGATTATTTGGGAAGGCAAAGGAGGTGTCCTAAACTGTATTTAGTTAAACCATGCCTTCTTCAAAGTACTGACAACTGATTGTTGACTACATTCAGCAACTCATTTTTTCTTTCAAGATCAACAATTATTAGCCGGTTCAGAACACCATTCTTTTTCAAATAATCAATTTCTGCCTGAAGAGGTGCGTCATCGAGCCAATAAAATTCTTCGCTAATATCTATCGCTTCGGTTTTTAAACTATCCCAGCTTGTCGGTTTTATCTTTTTCAAATTTACTATTGAACGGCTATCAAAAAATCCGGATAATGATTCCAGTGTACTATTAACGTCTCCCTTGCAACGTGTTGTAAGCCAATAACAATCAAATCTTCCTACAATGTATTCCAGAAATTCGACACAATTATCTGATATGCGTGTTTGTTTTTTTGTCAATAGAACGCCATCAATATCCAAATACAGTTTAATCATCTTATTGTCGCCGGTTGCCATGTAGCTTCTGTGAATTGGAAAGTTAAATATTATTTGCAGAACAGTAATGTGGCGGGTATGAAATGCTGAAAAAATAACCTCTTAATTATTTATGAGACAGGATTGGACAATATTGCTTACATTTGAGTAATAATTAACCGAAGCGTTACTTATTGCTTGCACAAGGAATCTGGTAAATTCAAATGAATATGAGCAATTCGTCAATGCTTCACGTCGGTACGGCGTGGGGCTTCTTGTTCATATTCAGGGCTTACCAGAGCCTCTTGTGTGGATAAGTTCAGTTCCACGCTTCCGTTTTATAACCTCCGAATTAAGGAACCGGTCGGAATAAACTGACTAAAATGAAAAATATTCTCTTTTTCTGTGCAATCTTCCTATTAGCATCCTGCGTTACAACAAAACAAATCGGTTCAGTAAACATGATCTCTAACAGGAATATTGAATCTTCTGTTGATTACGTTTTGCTTAAAAGTTACATGGGGGCAAATAAGCAAGAAATCAATCAATCAAAGGCGACTTCAGTTGAAGCTGCGATTGATCAGGTTGTAAAGTCAACGCCTGGTGGTGAATACCTTAAAAATGTCAAGATTTATTGGGTAAGCACAAAATATTTAGCTGTTGAGGGTGACGTTTGGGGTATTGCTGTCAATGCAAACTTCCGTGGATTTACAGTAGGCGATAAAGTTAAATGGACTAAACTTTTTAAAGATCATACCGGCACTATTGTAGACTTAAAAAACGACATCTCCTGCACGATTAAAGTCGATGCTGATCAAAGTATTGTAGTAGTTGATTATAAAGACCTTACAAAAATCGGAAAACAGTAACTTTATGACATTTTTTTAAATGTTCAGTGATAGTCCAAATCGTTTGTATGCAAATGTTAATAAAAATGAAATCTTCTATGAAAGAAAATATAAAAGGAATCTTATCAATTCAAGGACTAGTTCGACAAGGGATTCAGGAAATTCCAACATCCGAACTTTCTAATCTCGGTTTTGATACTTCTTTAATAAATATTATTATTCGTAATATTAAACTTGAGAAGCAGCTCTATTTTAAATCATATCAAATTACGGTTATTGACAAGTCCAATGACCTTGATGGTAATCCGATTAGCCAAAATACAAAACTGATACACAGGATTCATAATTTATGGGAAGCAGGAAAGAAAGAAATTAAATTTTCTGACCTTCTTGAACTTAATATTTTCACCCCTACCTCTGAACTAAAAATTGGCAATGTTCTACTCTCTAACTATCTGGGGTTTGATAAATCATATGATATTTCGCTAATTGATAGAGAGAAAAATATTGAGGATAAATGGCTTGATAGTGCAGTCACTATGAATCGAGTAATAGATATTCTTATAGATTTTCATTATGATCAAAAGTTATTGGAATTGCCAGAAGTACCTTTGAACAAAATACTTGAAGCATATTTCAAGGAGCATTTCGAAAGCGTCAAAAAAAGTGACACATCAAATAAGGGGCTAATAGATTTAACTATTGGAAATGAAAAAACAAAGATTGCATTAGAGCTAAAATTAGCAAGGAAAATTAAACTGGCCTCAGAAAGTCAAAAATGTCGTGGACAAATCGAGGATTATACAAAACAGTTCGGTTCAAATCTAATTTTGGTTATTGCAGGTGAAAAAGGAGACAAACAAGAAAAATATTTGCAAGAATGCATTAAAAAGGCAAACAGCTTGAGTATCAAATCTTTTTTTATGGAAGCAAAAAAATAATTACAATAACAACTTAATCGTTTGTTGTTGATTTTTGGATGTTTGGAAAAATCCCTATTAAGAGTTTTTAGTTCTTCTGGTTTTAAAAACTGGCAGTAAATAATCGTCCGATTGTTTGAATCTGATTAGAGGGGGACTATGACCCTGTATTTGGGGTGGTTTTGACAGTGCTATTTGTTTGGGGGAGGATTGTTGCAAGCAGAGAACCAGTATTAGTTTAAAAAAGTAAAGACGGCAATAGAGACGTAACGACTTCTCTGATTGTTGCTGAAGTATTCGGGAAAAATCACGTTGACTGTTGAGAGATATACGGAATCTTCATTGTAGTACTGATTTCCGAGAACGCAATTTTGCTTTGATGGTAGAAATGAGGCCATTAATACAAGGAGGATCTCTAACTGCTTGCGTTATTGTTTTTTCACCTGATTTTACTTGCTCAAATAACTCTGGTTTCTCAGCCTTTAGTCTGGTGGCCTCGTTTACATAAGTGCGGTTGGTGTTAAAGGCTGAAGCTACCTTTGTTCTTACTTTATTTTCTTCTGGATTCTGTGGGGCAATTAATTGCCTAATAGCCTCTGTTTTTTCATTCTCAAAATCTTGTTGATCCTGTAAGACAAACAATCGTCCCTTTATAATTCACAAGGTTCCCTGTGAGGGAACTTGGGTAATGGTTTAAGTAAGTTTTAATTGTCTGTTTTTTTATGAGATCAGCATCCTTGTTTATGACAGTGGATATTTTGCTGAATTAACCGGATTTATGCCACCTGAATAAATCCCTCGTTTAAAAGAAGCTTTTAATTCACTTCATCAAATTAAATTCAGGTTTAATGCAGTGTTATTTGTTTCACAATCAGCTCTTTCATAAATTTATCAAAATAAGCTGTTTCTGACCTTCATCATAAAGGCAATTTAGTCAATACTATGTAAAAACGTTGAATAGAATAATTCTGAGCGATTTTTATAACTATTTGATTTTAAAATCTAAATTCACTGCTGTCCGGTTAAGAATCCCAGAGTGACAACTGGTTCTCATCGGACAAATTATTTAAGTTTATATTATTATTAAAAAGTTCTTTGATAGGAGTCTTCTCAAAAAGAGTTAGACCCATTGTTTGAGCGAAAGTGTA
>CAIJYD010000006.1 GCA_903824785.1 uncultured Bacteroidota bacterium | reverse complement strand
ACAACAGATATGGTCGCAGCAGCTGGCAAGATCATTAATGAATCAGGAATTAATTCTTTATCTATTGAAGAATTGGCCAGAGAAATGAAAATAGACCATTCTTTACTTAATCCTTATTTAAAGAAAGATGATGATATCCTGGTACTGATATTACTAAGTCTAGAAACTGAAATAAAGCAATTGATAAACAATACTCGGAGCTCGGATGGGACTTCGGAAGAAGAGCTCCGGCTTCTATTTGAAAACATGCATAAATTGTTAAAAATTAAGCAATACTATTTATCCGTTATTTTTTTTATAGAGTCAAAGGAGATGAATAGTGAATTGCAGAACGCTTTATTAAGGATCAAAATATCTGTGAAGGCTTTTTTATTGGAAGTCATAAATCATGGAAAAGAAGAAACAGTTTTTAAAACTAAACTAGCATCAGGATCATTGGTTAATAACATCTTAGGAAGTTTTCGTTCGTTCATGAACGAACAACGTCTGATTAACAAAATGATTAATGATTTAGAGATTCTGAAAATTGCAAAAGATTAAACTTGAAATAGGGATATTAATTAAACAATCTTACAAATGGTTAAACACAGGTGCAAACAAAAAGAAAAGAGATTAAAATACTTTTTATTAATCGTGGTAATACTTCTCGTGAATATTGCTGCCCAGGCTCAGATATTATCTCTTGAGCAATGTATTGATACTGCTTTACTTTATAACCGGAGTATTAAGTTATCAAGACAGGATGTAAATATTTCCAATGAAAAGAACAAGGAAATAAAAGGGAACCTGATTCCCAAGCTAAATGGGATAGCCGATTATCGCTATTATACAGACCTTCCTTATCAGTTAATGCCGGCTGCGGCTTTTGGTGGCCCCGAAGGTACTTATAAAGAAGTTCAGTTTGGTGTGCCACAGAGCCTGAATGCCAGTCTGCAGTTGTCCGTACCCCTTTTTAACAGCACAGCATTAAGTGCGATAAAAAGCACCCGAATAGCCATGGAATTGTCAGAAATTCAAAAAATAAAAACCGATGAAGATGTGATAATGGAAGTTACCAATGCATATTATAATGCTCAGATTCTTTTTACTCAGATAACCTTCCTCGACAGCAATATCATTAATACTGATAAACTGGTAAAAACAACAACTTTGTTATACCAGCAGGAGATAGCTAAAGAGACAGATGTAGACAGGCTGAAATTGCAGGTTGAGCAAATAACCATTCAAAGAAGTACAGTTATTTCACAGTACCAACAGGTATTGAATGCACTTAAATTTCTCATGGGCTTACCAATTTCAGATTCCATAGTAGTATTAAATATTGAAAAATCAATCGTTAGGGGAAGTTTTCAATCTAAGATTACCTCAGATGTTCGGCTTATTGATAAGAAAATAGAGTTTAATAACTCTGAGTTACATGGTCTCAGAAATTCGAAATTGCCTTCCCTGAGCGCTTATGGTGTTTATGGAACAACTGGTTTTGGTACTACAGGAAGTAATAGCTTTTTCAATTTTCATCCTATAGGATATGTTGGAGCCCAATTATCGCTTCCACTTTTTAATGGCAGGGCTACTCAACACAAGATACTGGGTAAAAAGATTGAAATTGAGAAATCAATTATTCAAAAAGAGCTGATAACCGAAAAATCAAAGCTTGACCTGAAAAACATAGAGATGCAATATATACTTGCAATCAGAAATATTTCAGTGGTGAGTTCTCAAACAGAGCTGGCCAAAAAAATTTATGATAACACTGTTATGCTAAACCTACAAGCGGTTGCAAACATAACAGACTTGCTACTGGCTGATAACGCCCTTCGGGAAACACAGCAAAACTATTTAGTGGCTCTGATAAATTTGCGCAGGGCAGAGCTTGAGTACAAAAAAGTTACAGGGAATCTGATTTCAACTAAAAATTAAAAATTACGAATTTAAAATAAAGGAAATGAAGAAAACGATTATTTACATAATGCTGGCATTAGCGTTAATATCCATAATGGTAATTCGCCTGAAAAACAATAAAGAAACAACTGTTAACAGAGTTTATCACTACAATAAAGAAAAGGCCATTAATGTTCAGGCCCTTACTTTGAAACCCGAAAGTGTTAACAATGATATTTCTTATCCTGGCACTTTTGAACCCAATAAAGAAACTAAAGTCAGCGCTGATATACAGGGCAAGATAAACCTGGTTTTAGTTGATATTGGGAGCATCGTCAAAAAAGGAGAGGCTTTAATTCAATTAGATAACTCCATATTGAAACTTCAGCTGCAAACTGTTGAAATTCAGATTGAAGGGCTGGAAGCCGATGTGAAAAGGTATAGGATACTTGCTCAGGCAGACGCAATTCAGGGTGTTCAGTTGGAAAAGACGGAACTGGCTCTGAAATCGGCCTATGTACAAAAGGCTACATTAATGGAGCAGATTAACAAGACTACCATTATGGCCCCTTTTAGCGGGATTGTTACAGCAAAACTTACCGAAGAAGGCGCTTTTGCCGCACCGGGAATTCCATTACTGCAAATTACTGATATCTCTAATTTGAAGTTTACTGTAAATGTGCCGGAAAACGAATTGTCTCAATTTGAGCTAAATCAAATTTATACGCTGACTGCAAATGTATATCCTGAAACAGCATTGTCGGGGAAAGTTATTATGACCGGCAGCAAAGCCAATATGGGAAATAGCTTTCCAGTGCAGTTTTCAGTTAAAAACACAACTGATTTAAAAATTAAATCTGGCATGTTTGGCAGGGTACAACTAAAAAATAATAGTGATGAAAAACATATCATTATTCCGGCTTCCTGTGTTATTGGGACAAACATTCAACCACAGGTTTATATCGTATATAACGGTAAGGCTGTTCTTAAAAATATTACAATTTCAACAAGGTTTCAGAATAAAGCAGTAGTGTCAGGTGGATTAACCGGAGGCGAGGTGATAATAACCAACGGATTTATTAACCTGTTTGACGGGGCAAATGTATCAGTAAGCAATTAAGAATCAGGAATAATGAATATTACAAAAATATCAATCAATCGCCCTTCGCTGATAATAGTCCTTTTCAGCGTATTCGCCCTATTGGGAATAATAGGTTTTAAAAACCTGGGGTATGAACTATTGCCTGACTTTAACCAGCCGGTAGTATTAATAAAAACAATGTATCCTGGTGCTGAACCCAATGAAGTGGAAACATCTGTCTCCAGAAAAATTGAAGATGCCTTGTCGAATCTGGAAGGTGTTGATTATCTTGAGACCAAGTCGATGCCCAATGCCTCTGTAATTATCGCCAACCTGAAATACGGGACGGATTTGAACATTGCCATGCAGGATGCCCAGCGCTATATCGACAATATCCGAAAGGACCTGCCTGCAGGCATTTTAAGCCCGGTAATGAGTAAGGTTTCTCCAAACGATCTTCCTATCATTTCGATAAGCGCAACAAGTAGTCTGCCTGCTACAGAGTTCTATCAAAAAATGAAAGATGATTTTCTGCCACAAATACAGCAATTGAAAGGAGTGGCAGAGATAACCCTGCTTGGTGGCGAAGAACGTGAAATTCAGGTTAAGGCAGACCAGGATAAACTTAAACTGTTTAAGTTATCGCTCTATCAGGTGGTGGAGGCCATTAACCGTTCAGGAATTGATTTACCGGCAGGTAAAGCACAGACTGAAAAAGAAAGCAATTCTGTCCGCTTAATTGGTAAATTTTCAAATGTGAATGATATTATGAATGTTCAGGTGGCATTGGCTGCGCCAGGAATGCCGGTTTATGTAAAAGATGTGGCGGCTGTTATTGATGGTGTGAAAGAAATAAGTTCTGTAAGCAGGTATAATGGAGTAAACGGAATAGGTCTGTTGTTAAAGAAACAGGGAGATGCCAATGCAGTTGATGTTTCACAATCAGTTCACTCAAAACTTAAACAGATCGAAAGTGCAAATTCAAAATACGGAGTGAAATTTGATATTGCCGATGATTCTACTGAGAAGACAATTGCAGCAGTAAATTCAGTTGTAGATGATTTGATTCTGGCGGTAATTCTGGTTTCACTCGTGATGCTTTTGTTTTTAAGAAGTTACAGGAATTCTTTTATTGTATTAATTGCCATACCCACTTCATTGGTTACTTCCATTGCAGTGATGTGGTTGCTTGGTTTCACCTTAAACCTGATGACCCTCCTAGCCATGTCGCTCATTATTGGAATATTGATCGATGATGCAATTGTTGTTCTTGAAAACATTCAGAGGCATTTGGATATGGGCAAAGAGAAAATAACCGCTGCTATGGACGGACGGATGGAAATCGGGTTTTCGGCAATATCAATTACACTGGTTATTGTGATAGTCTTTTTACCAATTCTTTTTTTGCAGGTATTTGTTGCAGATATGCTTAAAGAATTCTCTGTTGTGGTAATTACATCTACCCTCACCAGCTTATTAGTGGGCTTTACTTTAGTTCCCTGGTTAGCTTCCCGGATTGGAAAAAAAGAAGATTTAAAACCTACCAACTTCATGAACCGTTTTCTTCTTTGGTTTGAAAGACAATTAACAACCTTTATCGATTGGTATGGGCATCAATTGGAATGGGTACTTAGCCATAAACTAATCTTTACAGGAATCGTGTTTTTCTTGTTGATAATGACTGTTGTGATAATGAAACAAGGCATTATTGGGAAAGAGATGATGTCGACAGGTGATCAGGGGAAGTTTCGTCTGAATCTTGAATATGATAAAACAACTACAGTTAAGGAGAACAATATCAGGACTCAGAAAGTAGAAAGTTTTATTCTGCAGCAACCTGAAGTTGCCACACTTTTCAGCAATATAGCCGGACCCAGTACAGGTATTGGAAGTTTAGGTGTTGGCTCGGCCAATTTATCTGAATTCACTATTCAGTTGAAGAGTGAAAAGGAAAGAAAAATCAAAACAGAACCGTTTATGAAATCGCTCCGTGAAGAACTGAAAAAAGAGTTTCCGGGAGTCAATTTTTCAATGTCAGTCTTAGGCTTACTGCCAAAACAGGCACCTATCAAAATCACTTTAAGCGGAAGCGATCTGAATCTGGTAATAAAAAAAGGAAATGAATTGAAAGCAGTTGTTGAAAAAATTCCGGGTGCCGATAACGTTCAATTATCAGTAAAAGAAGGAAACCCTGAATACAAGATAATACCCGACAAAGATAAGATGCAGCGGTTAGGATTAACAACTGCTTATGTAGGGATAAATTTAAGAACTGCCTTTACAGGAAACGATGATGCCACTCTTACCGAAAATGGGACAGAATATCCGGTCAGAATATGGCTGGATGACTTTGATAGAAAAAATTACGAAGATGTACAACGTCTTTCCATCGTAAACCCAATGAATATACCTATTGAAGTTTCACAATTTGCAGAAGTCAGACAGGATAATTCGCCTTCGTTACTTGAAAGATTAGACAGACAACCATCGGTAACATTGACGTCTGAATCGTTTGGCAAGCCTTCGGGTACTCTGGCGGATGAAGCAATAAGCTTTCTGAAAACACAACCATTGCCGGATGGAGTTAAACTGACATGGGGAGCAGATATTAAAACTCAAAATGAAAGTTTTGGAGCTCTGGGATCGGTTCTTCTAATTTCATTTATACTTATTTACCTTATTCTTGTAGCTCTCTATGATAGCTATATTTATCCGTTTGTGGCTTTATTTGCCATCCCTGTGGCGGCAATTGGAGCCTTCCTTGCGTTAAACTTATCATTAAATCATTTAACCCTTTTCGCACAGTTAGGATTAATAATGCTTATGGGTCTGGTAACAAAAAATGCCATTCTGATTGTAGATTTTACCAATCAACTAAAAGCGAGAGGCAAGCATTATAAAGTGGCATTAATCATTGCGAGCAAAGAGCGTATGCGTCCTATCTTAATGACAACTGTAGCCATGGCGATCGGAATGTTACCAATAGCATTGGCCAAAGGGACAGCCAGTGAATGGAAAAATGGTTTAGCCTGGGTAATCATCGGAGGCTTGTTGTCATCAATGATTTTGACGGTTTATCTGGTACCAATGGTTTACTATGTGGTTGATACAATTAAAGAAAAAATCACAAATAGAAAAGATAAATAAAATGAAAAGACTCCAGATTACTTTATTGGTTTTGATATTTATTAGAATTTCAGGCTTTGGACAAGTCGGAGACTCCATATCAGGGCTTGGGCTTATAGAATTAGCTGAAGTAAATCAGGGGAATAGTTATTTTACTTCCCCAACTGATATTGGTAATATTGAGCCGCTCTGGTTCGAAGTGAATATAGTTCCGAATTTTTACCTCAGAAAAAGTAAAAATTCGAGGCTGATGGGCGTTTTTACACCTCAGATTATCCTCCGGATGTACCAGGAGAGATCTTATCCTGTCCGAACTCCAAGCTATATGCCACAAATTACAATTTATTATATGCTGAATGATAATGTTAATAGCAGAAAATTTAGCCTTTTTGGACGATATGCACACCATTCGAACGGACAAGACGGAGATTTCTTTTTGGAGAGTGGAGAGATAAATCTAAAATCCGGAGATTTTGCCGCAAACTATATTGAATCAGGATTAATATTAACTAATATCAATACTCAATTCAATGCTTACCAGTTTTTTAAAACTTCAATTGAAATTCACCCACAATCGTGGAGTGGAGAAGAATTAAAAGGAAAATACAGCAACGTTCGCTGGCATAATTCATTTTCAATCTTCAAGCTTCCTGCTAAGAGCTCTCTAAGGACCAAGAAAAAAGCAGATATCTCAGTTAAAGGCGAATCGACATGGATGTTTGGTGAGTTGAATAACTGGAATGCAGTATCATTTGAAAGACTCAATCTCAGTCTGACTTTTTACTATCATCCGAAATTTCTGGAGGACATTGGTCTCTTTGCTCAGTACTATCATGGTTCAGACTATTATAACATCTATTTCAGTCACCGGTTGGATGTTCTTCGGTTTGGGTTAATGACTGAAAAGTTAAGATTTTGATTTCACTTTTATTTTCAAAAACAATTAAAAGCAAGACTATGGAAATTGCCAGATTTCAATCACTCAACAAAGTTATAGAACTAATTTCTGTGGACAGGGAACGAACAAATATTCTAAGAAAACCCGAGCAGAAAGCCCTTGCATTTTTAGTTCAGCGTATTCCTTCTTGGATAGGTTCGGATATGCTTACAGGTATTGGATTTGGTGGCAACATCCTAACTTTTTCCAGCTTTTTATTGGCTACATATGTGAGTACACCATATCTTTTGCTTGGTGTATTGGGATATGCAATAAGTTGGTTTGGCGATTCGCTCGATGGAAGAATTGCCTACTATCGGCATAAAGAACGAAAATGGTACGGGTTCTCACTCGACATAACAGTTGATTGGTTAGGAGTTATTTTAATGGGGCTGGGTTTTGTTGTTTATACTGAAGGACCCTGGGAAATTGTTGGATTTGGCTTTGTAGTATTGTATGGGTGGGAAATGATCACCACTTCGGTTCGATACAAAGTTTCAGGCAAATACTCTATTGATTCTGGTCTCTTTGGCCCCACCGAGGTTCGAATTATCATCTCTTTGATTTTATTGGGAGAAGTGCTTTTTAAGGGATCAATTCAGTATGTCTCTCTGCTGGTTACAGTTATCTTGTTAGTAATGAATATTATAGATACTGGTAAGCTATTGAAGCTTGCAAATGAATACGATAATAATGAAAAGAAAAAGAACAAATACCGGAAAATCGCCTGAGAAATTGCTTGTTTTTATAAAAGCTCAGTTCTCAGCATTTCTAGGTGGAGCCGTGGATTACTTCATTATGGTTTTCTTCACCCAGATATTTAATTTGCATTATACAATTAGTATTGCCATAGGCGGGGTGATTGGAGCCATTGTAAATTTTAGCTTAAATAAAAAATGGACATTCTATTCAAAAGATACTTCTTATAGAAATCCAATGTCGGAGCAGTTAATGAAATTTGTTTTAGTTGTAGTTAACAGTATTCTGTTAAAGTCCTCAGGCACATATCTTATTACAGCATTTCTGGGATTCGATTACAGAATCAGCCGTATTGCAACCGATTTATTTGTATCAATTGTTTTTAACTATACTATGCAAAAATACTGGGTTTTTAGAAAATGGAATTATCATAAAACAGAATATGGCAGTATGTAATCAATCTGAGAAATTTACAAAATATCTATTCATTTAAAATGAACTTCAAAAAGTCTATACTCAGTTTATTTATTTCCCTTACATCTTTGATTTGTTTTTCTCAAACAATTCAAAAAGAGGTTTTTAATGGAGTCGTACTCGATGCACAGACGAATGATCCTATGGCTTATGTATATATTTATCTGCCAGATTATAAAGAAGGAACCATAACGGATTTAAAGGGAGGTTTTACACTCACAATAAAAAACTTTTTACCCTCTAAAAATAAGGTTATAGCGTCATATGTCGGATATAACTCTGAAATTGTTATTTTATCGAAGAATTCTAAAAATATGGTAATTAAAATGGATCCGGCGGTCCAGGTTTTGCAGGAAGTTATTGTTAGAAAACAAAAATATCAAAATAAGAATAATGCTGCAGTTGATTTAATTGAAAAAGTAATTGCCAATAAAAAGCAAAATAGCATTGAGGCTTTAGACTACTTCGAAAATGAGAAATATGAGAAAATTCAATTTGCAATCAACGACATAACTCAGGATTATCAGAAGAAAAAAATCTTCAGACATTTTCAGTTTGTGTTCGAAAATATAGATTCAGTCAAAAACAATGGGAAAAAGATCCTGCCGATATATCTGAAAGAGGAAATATCGAATTACTCCTATCAGCGTTCGCCACATAAAGTAAAAGAAGATATAACAGCACATAAAGTTGTTACAATTCCTGGAGTTGATAATAATGGGATTGAAGAAAATATCAAATATTTATACCAGGACATTAACATCTACAACGAAAATATCTTATTAGTATCCAATCAGTTCCTAAGCCCCATTGCCTCTTCGGCAACAACTTTCTACCGTTATTATATCGTAGATACGATAAAATCAGGCAGCGAAAAATATACCCGAATGTACTTTGGTTCGCGAAATAAAAATGATTTTCTTTTTCAGGGATACTTATATATAACAACGGATGGCAGCTATGCAATTAAAAGAGTTGAATTGTCGGTAAATAAAGATATTAACCTGAACTGGGTAACTGACATAAAGATTATTCAGGAGTATGAAAGAGCAGGAAATAATAATTTGATGTTGTCAACGGATCAAACCTCTGTAAATTTTGGAATTAATAAGAAAAGCAGGGGACTATTTGGCCAAAAGTTTGTCAAATACACTAATTACAAATTCAGTCCCCCCGAAAATGAAAAACTATTGTCAGGGGGGGAGAAGATCGAAATCACAGATAGTGCGATGGATCGCAGCAAACAATACTGGGAAATATCACGACCGATACCACTCAGTAAATCCGAGGCAGGCACTTATACTGCAATGGACAGTATTTTAAATGTTCCGGCATTTAAGAGAATAAAGAATGTTGCGACCCTCGTATTGTTTGGATATACAGATTTGGGCAAATTCGAAATCGGACCGGTCAGTACATTTTATATGTACAATCCAATCGAAGGTTTTCGGTTGAGATTTGGAGGGAGGACCACTTATGAATT
>CAIJYD010000005.1 GCA_903824785.1 uncultured Bacteroidota bacterium | reverse complement strand
TTCCCGGTGTACATAATCGCTCAAAATATTGTTTGAGCGAAAGTATAAATTCAAGTCGTAAAAACTTTTGACCTTAATTAAGGTACTATATATTAATAAATTACATTACTTTTAACCGTCCTTAACCGGACACTAGTGATGCATTATTTAAAAAAGAAACACGCAAATTGATTTATATTTTATCATTCATTTTCTATTTATTAATATATTTTTTGATCATCTCAAACAATAAAGTAATATTAATTGGCTTCGTTATATAATCAGTGTAACCTGCTTCTTTCGCTTTTTCACTGTCCCCTGCATATGCATAGCCAGTTTGTGCAATGATTATTACATCTTTGTTAAATCTGCGGATTTGACGAGTCGCTTCATTTCCATCCATTTCAGGCATCCTGATATCCATTAATACCAAATCAAGGTCTGGATTACTGCGACAAGCCTCAATGGCTTCAACTCCTGTTATTGCGTGCAAAACTTCTTTCCCGATTTTCTGCATAGTTATTTTAAGAAATGAATAAGATATTTCATCATCTTCGGCTAACAGAATTTTCAGGTTTTTCATCTGAACTTCTTTAATCTCTGATGAATCAACATCTTTTATTTCTGTATTTTCTTCTTTTACTGAAATGTAAGGGATAGTAAAATAAAATGTTGAACCTTTGCCTTCTTCGCTTTCCAACCAGATTTTCCCCCCAAGCATTTCCACATAAGATTTCGAAATGGATAAACCCAAACCACTGCCTTCATACAGGCGATTAAGGTCGTAACTACCTTGCCTGAATCTTTCAAAATGACTTCTCTTTGGTTTTTTGGAATACCAACTCCTGTATCTCTCACATAGAATTCAAGATATTCACCCTTTTTCTCATAGCCAAGTTCAATTGAACCATCATAAGTAAACTTAATGGCATTTTTTACAAGGTTTGTCAAGAGTCCATCGACTTTTTCATTATCTGTTCTAATGACTGCATCCATTGTTGGTAAGGCATTTTTAAATATAAACTGCAAACCTTTTTTTTCAACTTCTGGTTTGAAGAACTTGTAAATGAATTCAATCTTTTTGTTAACATTTATTTCATCGATAACAACAGTTGTAAGTCCCGATTCAATTTTTGAGACATCAACAATATTATTGATGGTGTTAAGCATTCTTTCGCCACTTATCTGGATGGTTTGAATAAAATCCAGTTGGTCATCAGTTGATAAGTTCGGCTCTTTCAATAGTTCAGTAAAACCAAGAATGCCGTTCATGGGAGTCCGTATCTCATGGCTCATATTGGCAAGGAAGGCAGATTTCAGGCGGTCGCTTTCTTCAGCTGTTTCTTTGGCTTTAAGTAAAATTCTATTTGTTTCCCTCAACTTCTCATCAACCTCCATACGCACACTAATTTCCTTTTGCAGATTTGCATTTGTAATTTCTAAGGTTTTCTTTGCTTCAACTGCATCCTCCATCATGCTTACTGAGGCCATATGTAAGGCTTTTAACTCCTGATTGGATTTTGATAATTCTTTAGTTTTTTCTACTATTTTCTGATCTAATTGGCTATTAAAAAGCACCAACTCTTTTTCCTGTTGTTTCAACTGTGTAATATTGGAAAACATAATGCAAACTCCATTTTGAATATCTGCAGGCATCGGGCTTATTGAGATTTGAAGGTCTAAAACCTGCCCACTTATTAATTTATAGGATTTCTGACCAACAATCTTACCTTTCAATCCCGTTTGAAGTAGATCAATGAACGCCTGTTGCTCACTTTCTTGAAGAAACGTTACAAAATAAGAGCCCACAAGTTTTTCCATCGGTTCAGAAACAAGTTCTGCAAACCAGGTATTACAATAGGTGATCAATCCCTCATGGGAGGTAGTAATGGCACCTTCATTCATTTCTTCAATAATGATCCGGTATATGGTTTCAGCGGAAGTAAGAGAATAGATTTTTTCTCCATTAACTCCTGAAACAACTATTGCGTCTATTTCTCCATTGCGTATTGAATTCAATGTTTCTTCATACTCATTCACACGCTGGCGCAACTCTTCGTTTTCAAGAAGCAGCTGATTTTCAGTAAGCGGTATTTCTTTCTTTTCCATTGAATTGATCATTTACAAAAAGATGATTCAATCGTTTACTTTATTTCGCGCAAATCGAGCCCCACGAGCAAGCGATCGGTGCTCGACAAGTCGCCGATTATGCGGCGCAGCGGAAGAGGAAGTTTTTTGATAAGCGTTGGTGCAGCAATTATCTGTTCGCCTTTAGCTAGCTGTGGTGTCTGATAAATGTCTATCACCTCCAGGTTATATAGTCCCTGAAGATATTCCTCACAGATGTTTTTTATATTTGAGATTGCGCGGACAGATTTTGGTGTCATACCGGCTATATATAACCTCAGTATATATTTTTCACTACCCGAACACTCTAATGTTAGTTCAAACTGGTCGGGAGAGTTTTTTATTTCCTGAATTTTCTTTTTCATCACATGCAGTATTATTGTTATTTAAATCTTGGCAATAAATCCAATCCAATAAGTACCCTGTCCATATTTGAGAGATCCCCAATGATCTTTTTTACCGGTTCAGGGAATCTTCTGATCAAAGTAGGGATGGCGAGAATCTGGTCATCTTTGCCCAATTGGGGATTTATTAAGAGGTCAATTACTTCTATCTTATACCTGCCATTCAATTGTTCTTCACAGATTGTCTTGAGATTTTTAAAAGCAGTTACTGCTTTAGGAGACTGGCCTGCAACATACAATCTCAATATCCACTCTTCATTATCTGGTATTGAAGGATTATCCTGCTGATTACTCATTTCGACTTTCCCTTTATTTATTTTCATTTTAGCTCCTACCTTATAACGTTATTTACTGCTGTCCTGTATTTGATCAGTATCAGCTTTTCTGCTTAATGCCTGATTCCTTTGTAGTTGTAAAAAATTCTTGCTTAGTTCCGTATCAATACTGATAGCTTTGAGGGCTTCCAGCGATTCTGCTTCAAATTCGTCCTGCAATTCCTTGATTTTGAAATCCAGAGCTTTCCGCTTACGTTCAAGTGCTAGCTGTTTGCGTTCTATTTCCTGCTTCCTTAATAACTTTTCTGAATTTTCAATTGCTTCCTTTGCCGTTCGTGCCGAACCGGTAAGGACTCCGTCGGGACCGACATATACATCGCGAAGTTCAACTCCATTGTCAGTCAGTAGAAACTCGCGTATCTGGTTTGAGTGTGCCATACCTCGCGACTTAAGAATATATAAACCCCGGTTGCGTTCACCGCCAATTTCAATATCGCGCAAAAGCAGCCATGTATCGATCAGAGATGAAACATTTATTTTTATATCCTCCAGATCAGAACCAACTCCGGTCAAAGCAGTAAAGAAACCGGTGATACTATTCATTTTAAGAAAGTCAACCAGTCGCATTATCATTGATTTGGCTTCAAATTCGTTTGTGCCGACAATAAAACTGCTTATCGGATCAACAATTACCACCTCGGGCTTAAAATCAATTATAGCTTTATGCATCATAGTCAGATATGATTCCAGGCCAATAAACGTAGGACGGTTCGAATGAAATCTCAACAATCCGTTTTTAACCCATTGCTCCTGGTTTATCCCTATAGAACGCATATTACGGATAATCTGTGAGGGCGATTCTTCAAGGGCAAAATAGAGCACACGCTCTCCCCGCTTACATGCAGCAAAGGTTAAATGCGTCGCTATACTGCTTTTTCCGGTTCCAGCAGTGCCCGAAGCGAGTATGCTGCTGCCACGGTAGTATCCTTTACCGCTAAGCATTGTATCGAGTCGGGGAATGCCACTTGATATCCTTTCTGTGGAAACACTATGTGTAAGTCCTACTGATGTGATCGGGAGCACCGAAAAGCCTGTCTCATCAATCAGGAACGGATACTCATTGGTTCCGTGCGATGAACCGCGATACTTGACGATACGTAACCGACGTGTTGAGGCCTGTTCCGTAACCCTGTGGTCGAGTACTATAACACAATCGGATACGTACTCTTCCAAACCCTGGCGTGTGAGCATTTCATCGCCGCGTTCTCCTGTAATGATTACTGTTACACCTTTCTCTTTCAGAAAACGGAACAACCGTCGGAGCTCAGCCCTGAGTATAAGAACATTGGGAAGCCCTCCGAAAAGTGATTCTATTGTATCCAGGACAACCCGCTTTGCACCTATGCTGTCGATAGCAAAGTTGATCCTTATCAGTAATCCTTCCAGATCGTATTCACCTGCCTCCTCTATTTCGCTTCTTTCTATATGGACATGTTCGATCAGCATCATTTTTTTTGCTGCAATGTCTTCTAAATTGAAACCAAGCGAAGCAACATTTGTAGTCAGTTCCTTTTCCGTTTCCTCGAATGCTATGAAAACACCCGGTTCCTTGAACTGAATTGCACCCCTGACAAGAAACTCCATCGCTAACAGCGTTTTGCCACATCCCGCGTTGCCGCATACAAGGGTAGGTCTCCCTTTGGGTAATCCGCCACCTGTGATTTCGTCCAGACCCTTTATCCCGGTAGGTGATTTGGGAAGGCTCTGGTTTTGTACCTGCATTTTGTTTTTCTTCGTGGTATGTCCTTGTGTTTTTTTCATTATTACCAATTTTAATAGTTCTATGTAACGATCTTGTAAATGGTCAATAACAATAAAAGATTCCGGTAAGAATTTAGAATCAAAGAACGAGATGAGTAAGGTCGAAAATAATCAATATAAAGATACTAATTTGGAACCTGAAATCCAAATTTTCACCCCCCCCCCCCCCCCCATTATAGTACTGATATTCTATATGTTATAATATACCATTCAGATACTGGTTCGTTCAGGTGTTGCAAGGCTCCCCCCTGGGGATCACCGAAGGTAATCCCGGAGATTATTTAAATGCTCCAGAGCTGTGGATTTTAAAGAGATTCCAAAGAAAGCTTGCTTTATGAAGGAACTTAGGAAACAAAAATATTAGG
>CAIJYD010000004.1 GCA_903824785.1 uncultured Bacteroidota bacterium | reverse complement strand
TTAAGTTCTTGTGTGAAATATTCTGTATTTTTGTTTATCATAATAGAGGGGGGCTTTTTTGTTGTAAGCACTTCAAATATAACTAATTAAGTTGTAATTGAAGAACAAAAACCCCCTTTTTATGAATAATTCAGGTTAAATTGAATTGATTCTACAGGAACAATTTATGATAATTTAGAAATATTTATCTCTCTTATTTTTATGACATTAATTCAGGTGTTCCCCCTCTGAATGCAAAATGACCTTATATCGCTAAATTCAATAAGTATGGAAAAGCTATCTAAAACAATTATTTTTCTTCCTTTTGTTTTTTGTAGTTGCACACACTACTATTATGTACCCAGTGTACAGAATGTTCCCCTATTCAGAGAAAAAAATGAGTATCGGATATCTGGTACGATTGGAGGAGGAGATGAAACAACATGTGTCGAAGTTCAGGCCGCGTATTCAATTACAGATAAAGTGGGAGTTATGGCCGATTTTATGACGGCAACCGGAGGAGATGAAGCTGATAAAGATTATGGGAAAGGAAATTATTTTGACGGAGCTTTAGGGTATTATAAGCCCATAAGCAAAAACGGAGTGTTTGAAGTTTACGGAGGACTGGGCATAGCCAATCAGCATCATGAATATAGCACAAATCTTTATAACAATGGGGTAATAACTCCAACCTATTCCGGCAAATCTGATTTGTCAACTTTAAAGGTTTTTGTTCAGCCTTCTTTGGGATTGACCTTTAATCTGTTCGACATCGGCTGGTCAACCCGGCTGAACAGATTATCCTTTATCACCGTTGATAATAATATTAATAATAATCTCGATTTATATAATGAACTTAATGATCCTTCAAATAAAATTCATTACTATTTTGAACCGGCTATAACACTCCGCGGAGGTTGGAAAAATGTAAAGCTGCAGTTTCAGGCTGCCTACTCATATTATATGAATAGCCCGCAATTGTACTTTGGTGAAGAATATCATATAAGCCTGGGTATATATGTTGCTATCGCCGAAAGATACAGGAAGATTGATTCCAAAAAATAACAGATAACGGAAAGGAAGTCAGAAACAGATTCGCTTATCCCCTCAGGTTAAAGAGTTGTAATATCTTGAAACTTTCACCCCCACGGGAAGAGTAGAAATCATTTATTTGAGAATAGTGAAACGCTTAATTAAGGCTGTTAATTATTTAACATTGCAAAATGGCAAAATAAATTCACGGATATATTTTTTCAGAGTACTTTTACATAATAATGGGAAAATGAATCTTCAGTAAAATCTGTTTTTCAGACAAATAAATTTTATAAAATGTATAAAATCACCCTCATCCTCTCTCTTTGTTTTTTATCATTATTTTCCAGATCCCAGGATTTAAAAGATTGGCGAAACCTTGAAAATGCAGTTGGTATTATTCCTGATGAAGGTTATTGCGACCAGCCATACTCAGTTATTAATAAAAAAGGTGAATGGGTTGTCGTTATGACTACCGGTATTGGCAATGAAGGACAACAGGGACAGCACATAGTTTCTACTATCAGCAAAGACCATGGTAAAACCTGGACTCCATTAATCGCTGTTGAACCGGCCAATGGGCCCGAAGCATCCTGGGGAGTCCCGTTAATTATCCCATCGGGCAGGATCTATGTGTTCTACACCTATAATTCAGAGAACATGCGTGAGGTGCTTGATGAAAAAGGTAAACCAATAAAACGGGTAGACACTTTTGGTAAAATGAAAATGAAATATTCCGATGACGGCGGATACTCATGGTCAGATAAGAGATATGATGTCCCAATCAGAAATTTTGAAATTGATGATAATAATATCTACAAAGGGAAAATACAGTTTTTCTGGAGTGTAGCTGTGGCAATTATTCATGGAAATGCGGTCTATTTACCTTTATCAAAAGTGGGCAATTTTGGGGAGGGGTTTATGGCAAGTGGCGCAGGCGCAATTCTCAGGAGTGAAAATATACTAACAGAATCCGATCCTGAAAAAATAAAATGGGAAACCCTGCCTGAAGGCAACAAAGGATTACTTCCTCCACAGGGCAAAGTAGCTGATGAGCATAATATTGTTTCACTGAACGATAGCAGCCTTTACTGTGTGAACCGAACCAACCAGGGACATAATGTACAGGCTTACAGCCGCGATAACGGGCATACCTGGACTAACCCCGAGTGGGCTACTTATACTCCGGGTGGTAAACTGATGAAACAGCCCCGTTGTTTAAATAAAATCTATAAATTCAAAAATGGGAAGTATGCCATATTCTTTCATAATAATGGCGGAAGGGACTATGGAACGCACCCACTCGGCAGCCGCAATCCAACATGGCTCGCCGGGGGTATTGAAAAGAACGGATTTATCTATTGGAGTCAGCCTGAGGTGTTTTTATATGATATGAATTATTCAAATACTATTTCATACCCCGACTGGATTGAAGAGAGCGGAGAATATTATTTTACCGAGACGCAAAAAAGTATTGCCAGGATTCATAAAATTCCCCGGGAATACCTGGAAATGCTTTGGAATCAGGCTGAAAACAACACTTTTACAACTAACGGAATCGCTCTGAACTTAAGCGAGGAAAATATCCGGACTTCCCAAAAATTTAAAATGCCGGCTCTGGGGAAATTGTATAATGGCGATGGGTTTTCTCTGGAGATTAAAATGAAAACCGGGAAACTGATGAATGATCAGGTTTTGCTGGATACAAGAAGGATAAACACTGAAGGTTTCGGGGGCGGGGCAAAGTTCGCCGGGAATGGTATTAGAATCAGCATTTTAAAAACAGGTGCATTTGAAATATTATTGGATGATGGGCGGTCACCTCTTCTCTGGAGTTCCGGGTCTGGTACTATAAAACCAAACTCAGAGCATCACATTGTAATAAATGTGGATGGACTGGCTAAAATCCTGACATTTGTTATAGACGGTGATTTATATGACGGAGGAGAACGTCCCTTTGGCTATGCCCGGTTTAATCCATATATGTATGATGTGAATGGAGAAGAAGAGGTGAGCTTTTCCAGCGGTTTTAAAGGAAAAATTAAGAGCTTCAGGATCTACAGACGGTGCTTGTTTACATCAGAGGCAATTGGCAACTTCAGGTCAGGGAAATGATGAATAGTAATAAGCGGGGCGTAATGTTTTGAAGGAAAGAATTTGATTTTTATTTTTCCCAGGATTCTATTTCTCCTTCTACTATTCTGAAAAGCGGATGGGGTTCAATTTCAATATTACGGGATAATTCCTGAAATAGTTTAGGATCTCTTTTTTCCAGCTTCTTCAGCAAATGTTTCATTTCAAATTTTATCTGCTTGTCATTTACAGTCATTATGGTTGGGCTAAAGTCCGGATCGATCTTATTCTTATTGAAGGAATATCCTCTTTCCACTGAATTTTCATAAACCGAAGTCAAATACTGATTTATAGAGGCAACTGCATTTTCCGAATTTTTGAACCGGTTCAGCTGCGGGTGATTTTTATATCCTTTTGTTTTGCCTTCAAGAACATGTTTTGCCAGCAAAGTTTCCCTCCAGAGAGCTACCAATCCCTTTGCATCAAGGTATTTTGGATGTATTGACCAGATTCTCATTAGTTTGTTTGTCTGTTACTTAAGTTACAGTTGTAAATAAGTCCGTTAGATATTTTGTCGAATCATCAGGGTTCAGATACAACGGTCATTTTTTTGTAATGTACCGGTTACCAGATGAATGGAAGCAGTCTGTATTGTGTCTTATGGTTTTTCTATTAGTCTGGCTATTTCGTTCTGCACATAGTCGCGCAATTCCGGAGCTGAAAAGCCGGCTATCTGATCTTTAGTAATCTCCGGGCCAAGTGAAATTTTAATTTTTGACGGGCTGATTTTCCAGCTTCCTTTTCGTTTCAGATCGTACAAGCCCGAAAGTCCTATTGGTATAATACCCGTATTTGTCTGTTTAACCATTGCAAAAGGTAATGTTTTGAAGGGTTTGGTCTGACCATCCAAAGTACGATGGCCTTCCGGAAGGATGATCATTGAATGACCACTTTCAAGAAGGGACTGGACCTTTCGCATGCTGCCAACAGATTGCTGAATACTTTCACGATTAATTGGAATGTTTCCAAGCCTTTTTGTCACCCACCCATAAAGTGGCCATGAGAAATGACTATGGGCTTCCACTCCTCTCACCGATCCTGGAATAAACCCTGCCAAAAGAGGCAGATCAAATAAACTGACATGGTTAGCCATAAACAGGTAAGTTGCACCAGGTGCAGCGTAATGCCTGCCTTCCATTTCAACACTGGAGCCCAAAAGGAAGAAGGTAAAACGCAGCATTTTTTTAAGCAATGGATCATAAATACGCACAGGAAAAAGATATGTGCACCCCAATGCAAAAATCAGAAAGAAGGAGGCATAAAGGATAACTAATATCCAGATGAAAATTGAAACAAGATTTTTCATTTCCAGTAAACTTCAATTTTTTGTTTAAGACATTCAATTTCAACCGGAGTTGTACCAATTAATTCACCATCAGGGGAAAGTACTTTTGGTTTTTTACTTACGATCTTAATGTTTTTAGCCTGGTAGGAGTCTATTTCAGGTAATAGCACATGTTCACCGGTAAATATTTTTGGAAAACATTTAAGAAGTCTTATCCTGGTCAGTTTCCTGGCAATGGTAACATCTAACAGTCCATCATCAATAACAGCTTTTGGAGCCATTAAAAAATTGGCTGTGTACCGGGTATTCGAAATTTCAACAAAAGTGCATTCGAGCTCAAGATTCTGTCCGTCAATCTCAATAGAAAGTTTGTCGGCTGAAAGAAAAATGGTACGGATCAACACCCCGAGAGTATAGGAAAAGTTCCCAAATATCTTTAGCTTATGGGCAATCCCGGTAACATCGGCTACAAAACCCAGTCCGAGGATATTGAGAAAATATGAGTCTTGTCCGTTTGAATGGAATTTTCCTACATCAAGTTTACGGGTTTTCCCGGTGGCAATTATTTTAACAGCTTCCAGCCAGGTGGTATTATCCAGTTTCAGATCACGGGCAAAAGCATTCCCTGTTCCAATTGGTAAAATCCCGATCGGCACCTTCTTCTCTGCAGGATTCTGAAAATATCCGTTAATCACTTCGAAGAGTGTTCCATCGCCCCCTGCGGCAATCAGTCCGTCGTAACTGCTCAGGTCTGCATTTCGGACTATTTCAATCCCATGGCCCGGATAATTTGTTAACTTCAAATCGAATTCTATATCGTGGTCTTTAAAAGCTCTTTCGACCTGCGAAAGAATTTTTCCGGCATGGCCATGCCCTGCATACGGATTGAATAGTAACAAAACTTTCATAGATATAATTATAAGTTTGCTTTCATTGCTTACAAGAACCCCGGCGAAGAAAAACCTTACAAAGCTAGCTGCAAAGCTTTATTTTGTGTTTTAACTTCTTTCAAATAAGTTGTTGTTGAGTTACAGCAAAAATATATTTTTAAAGTTATAAAACAACAGAAGGTTAACCTATTTTAAATACTTATAACTGCCGGCAGGTATTTATTAAGCAAAAGCTGTTCTCTCTTAAGATCTTGTAATTCCTTATAATTATGTGAGTTGGACAGTAAGTTTCAGGGTAATCTTACTGATTTCATAATGATCGAACCAATGGCACTATAATAAGGGTTATTTTAATGGAAGGCATAATCAAGCTTAATCATAAAGCTGTTTTTAGGGAAGGTCCTGAGGAGATCGGAAATCTGGCCTCCCAGCGACTGCTGGTATAATGATTCCCCCCATGGTGCAAGAGGATTCATCACTTCATCTTTGCTTTGGGATAGGCTCCAGACAAAGTATATTGCTGAACCTGGTCTGTATTCCCAGCGGGTCACAAAGTTAGAGTGTAGGTTTTTATAGTTAAAATCCCTTTTTTTGGGGTATGCCGGAAAATCAACCATATCATCAGGATTGGCAAGGATTGTGAAATTGTCGTACCTCCCTCTTGCCACAAATAGCTGCGTATAGAGCTGCATGGAGAATTTGCTGGTAAATGTAAGTGACCCTCGCACAGTAAGATCCAATGACCTTGTGTCACGTGTTCCAAATACGGGTACATAGTATTGTCCGGGTCTGGTCTCCTTCACATCAGCCAGAATACTTGCAAGCATGCCATTATCATCAAAAGCTTTAAAGTCAGTATAAACAAGATTATCAGGAGATGTTGACGAACTTCCAATTTTCCAGGCACCATTTTCCGGCATAAAAGTTTCATTCGATGCCCAGGCAGTTTTATTATCCTCCCAGTTACCTTTTATATTGGCCTGGAATGATAATCGGGTTCCGGTATTTATGATACTTTGAAAGTCTATTATGTATTCGCTTCCTTTGTTATCATATTTCTTGATAGTAGCTTTTGGGGTGATTTTCCAGTTTTTTCTCTCATCACTGTTAAATTCTCCTGATAATTCAACATAGGCTGGCTTTGCCCAAATCCCCAAACCCCTTGTTTCCCAGAGATCATAACCACCGAGCAGGTCATAAAATTTAGTTCCAAATTTGAGCAGTCTGAACTTCTTTGTGGTAAGAATGGCGCTGAAGTTTACATTACTTCCCATGTTATACAGTTCAAGAAATGAATACCTTCTTGTATAGAAAAAGCTGAGATCTCCTCTCTGGAATGAGCCAAATGATTTTCCTTCTTTGATTTTATAGTTCAGGTTCGCCCATATCTGGTACCAGTTTTGTTCATAGCTGATCCATCCTATATCATTTGGATTATACTTATCGGTAAACATCAGCAAGGTGAAATGTCCATCAATAATTCCCTGTCTTTTCCTGATTACCAGGCCACTCATTGCTCCTTTCTGATCTTTGCCAGAACTGATAGGATTTCTGTCAGAGAATGCAGCTATCCCTTCGAAACTGTATTTGTTATTTTTGAATCTTAAGTCCCAGTCAACTCCACCTGTCATGCTTTGCCATCCTGTTCCTGTACCTGAGGGGCTATAATAATATGTAAGGATGCCTCCCGTAGATGAATAATTCCCGATCACCTGGCTTGCACGAAATACTGCATAATTGTTAGTCGGATTAAAATTTTTACCTGCCGTAGTACCCAGAAGTCCGAATGATAAGCCTTTGTCGGAATGTCCTGATAATTTGGCAGCAGCAATAATAGGTTCATTAGCACCAAATCTCCGGGAGTAAAACAAACGGCTGTTGCCTATGCCGAATTTGAAGATGTCAGCTCCTTCCAGGAAGAAGGGTCGTTTTTCCGCAAAAAAAGTTTCAAAAGCTGTTAGATTCAATACAGAAGGATCTGCTTCAACCTGTCCAAAATCGGGACTGATAGTAGCATCCAGTATAATATTCGGTCCGATCCCTATCTTAATATCACCTCCTGCATCGTATTTTAATCTGTAGTCGGTTTTACCCGGTATATTCTCATTTTCAAAGAGATCGAGACCTGAAAGCAGGTATGGTTTTACCTGGATATTACGTCTTGGATCAATTCCCTTTAATCCGGTTATCTGACCGTAGCCTGATACCAGGTTGGTCCTTGCGTTCCGTGGTATAAATGGCCATTCGGAAACCTCTCCCAGCCGTGGAATGCGCCTTCTGTAATGAATACCCCATGTCTGCAATTCATTTCTGGAGTACCGGAGCATACTATACGGAATGCGTATTTCGGCTATCCATCCCTCATCTGTGATCCTGACGTCAGAAAACCAGATGGCATCCCAGGAGACATCAAGACCGGGAGGAAGCAGAGGATTAGCCTCGGTGGTGCTGAGCTTTTTGTTATCGTCCTGCTGTCCGTCCAGTTGCACTCCGGCTGCATTAACTGCAAAAGTATAAGCTGTCTTTTTATTGAAGTATGAATCTATCGAAATCATCAACCAGTCAGCCCTGTTATATTCATCCCTCCGTCCAAGATTATTCTCAATATTTTCCGGATTATCATACATAATTGCACCTAAGTAGAGGTCATCCTTGCCAAATAATATCCTCACTTCAGTTTTACGGGATGAAGCTTTTCCTTCATCAGGTTCAAATTGAATGAAATCAGAAACAACCTGTGATTGCTGCCATGAAGCTTCATTTAGATTCCCGTCGATGGTAACAGGAGAATCTGTCATGAAGGCTTTTATTGATGAGCTTTCCTGTGAGAATAGATCGAAAGAAAAAAGCAAAATGGTTAAACTGACGGACAGTTTTATTATCTTAAACATATATGGAACATTGCAATTAACGGCAAGGTAAGGAGTGTTTCCGTTATTTAATAACCTATTAACAATCTTTAAGAATTATTCCCCAAAAACCTGCATTGAAATTCTTCTTCGCTTACTGCTTCAGCCTTTTAGTCGTCTGAGTCGCATACGGCTTACTGGAAGTTCTGGTTTAATTCCATTTAATAGTTTTAAACTTTATATTTACAATTCAATTATGATATACTATGAAATCTTCACATTCCCGTCGTCAGTTTGTCAAAACATCGGCCATAAACGCAATAGGGCTTGGAGTAGCCGGAAACCTGCCGTTGATCGGACAATCATTTCTGTTTCATGAGCCAGGTAAAAGTAACAGTATAAATGAGTTACCATTTATTCCTAACCGAGCTGCAAGCTGGTGGTGCAACCTTGAAGACCTTCTCTGGTCTCAAAAGAAAATTGTTGATAAAATAAAATACCGGGCAGAAGCTTTTGCAAAAGCAAATATTGACACTGCAATAAATTTTGGTTTTCACATCCGGTTCGACTTTTCAAATTACTTTGGTCAACTGCATGGTTATTATGCAAATGTGTGTGAGGAATTACATAAATACGATATCAAATTTATGGACCACTATTCCTGCAACCATGTTGAAAGACCCAGGGGAGAAGAAGAATTTAAAAAGCTGCATAAAGGCCAGCGCCATCATATATTATTGTTTCACGACCCAATTGCCGCGGAATTTGCACAATATGAAGGACATCTTTTCAGGGATATCTGCGAGGTCGATCTTCGTGACGGAAGCAGGGGCTATGCAAGGCAATATCAAATGGAGGTATTTTGCCATAATAATCCCGGGTTTCTTGATATGCATAAAAAATATCTGGAAAGACTTATGAGGGAAGTTCCGTTTGATGGAATTGAGGTGGATGATATGTGTGATTATGCCGGATTAACAACCTGCGGATGTGTATATTGCCGGGACAGGTTTAAAAAGGAATATGGATTTGAGATTCCCAAGTTCGGTGAAAAGGATTTTTGGGGTGATACAACAAAAAGTATGCTCCTGTGGGGAAATTATGAAAATCCGGTGTTCAGGGACTGGATCAGGATGAAGATCGATTCTGCCGCCGATCATGTTAAAATGGTTAAGAGTGTTATTGGAAATAAACCTCTGATGTCATGCTGTTCAAGTACAGGTCCGATAACATTGAATTCAATTTCACTTAACCTCGAGAAACTCTCCCCTAATCTTGACTTTTTCATGCTTGAAAATGTGGGTACAAACATTAACTGTGTTGACTGGGTAAGGATGGATGCAGAAGCTCTTCAGCAAAAAGATATTGCCCGGAAAAGAGGAAATGCACCTGCTATGGCTTTAAGTTATACAATATATGAGAAAGGGGGTTATCTGGGATGGAGCCTGAGCCGTTTCTGGGGTGTTGCGAACTGGAGCAGTACGCTTACCCACAGATTGGAAGAGGACCCTGCTGATGCGATGGAAACGGAGGATATTATTGGTCCTGTCAACAACTGGGAATTGAAAAAAAGCAACCTTAATTATTATGACAGTAAGGATTTTATTGAGACGAGGCTGGTTAGCAGCAGCTATTGCCGCGATAACGGATGGCGCGGAGATGATGGATTAGAGCAGTGGATAAGGGTAAAAGCCTGGTCTGCCAGCCTTCTTAAAAATAATGTCGGCTATCGCTTTGTTCGTTCAGAGGAGCTTTCAGATGCTCTCTTATTATGTAAGGAGACCACTCCTTTAATTATGGAAGGGTTGGGTTGCGTATCAGACAGTCAGTTTAAAGCCATAAAAACCTATCTTTCCAAAGGAGGAACAGCATGGCTCTCCCTGCCATTTGGAACTTTTGATGAGAAAGGATTCAGGAGAGCAGCTCCTCTGTCAGAAGAGCTTCTAAGATCGAGGTATAAAAATTTAATTCAGGTAGAAAGTGCGACGGTCGCAAATCCTCTTGAAAAGCTCATTCAGGAGGGAATGTTTCATCCCGTTTTAAAACAATTGACAGGCGATACAAGATGGGCCGCCAGAGTAAGATTTTACAAAGATAAGCTGGTCATACATTTTATGAATACTGCCATGGTTGCAGTTCCTCATCCTGTGATTAAAGATATTCCAGGAGTTCCGATATTGAAAAATATTGAGTCAAAAATTGAGGACAATAATCTCACGTATGAAATAAACACCCGGAAAATATCGCTGTCAAAGCTTGTAATGGTAAGTCCTGAACTGGGAGATGAAACAAGAAATGTTGATATCCGGGAGACAAAGCATGGATTTTCAACAGTAAATGTAAATCTCCGGGGAGTGAAAGTTTATGCCGTTCTGCAATGAGCTGGATATCGGATTTAAGAAACTTGTAACTTTACTTTTAACCAAATACTCATTATGATGGAAAAATTAAAAAGGATTTTTTGTCTGGTATCATTAGTTGTGTTGTTTGCCAGTTTTACCAATATTACTAAAAATGATGTTGACAAAGCCATTAATAAAAGCAAACTGAAGCACCCCTACCTCTATTTTAGTGAAGCTGATAAACCAGCAATGCTGAAACTCATTAAGAGTGATCCGGAAAGCCGCGATATTATGGCCAGAATGGTTGCAGAAGCAAACGTACTTATGAACATGCCAGTTGACCGGAATATTCCTGTTCAGGGAAAGAATACCAGAGCCGGCTGGACAGAATCAGACAGGGATGGCAAATATGATAAATATGCCTATCTTAACAGGGGTAGTGCACTAACTCTGGCTTTTGTATATCAGATGACCGGAGAACAAAAGTATGCTGAGAAATCTTTTGAGTTTGCGGATGCTTTTTGCGATCTGACCACCTGGACAATCAGGGCACATGAATTTCCTATTATTTACAGCCGTATAATGCCCTATAACGTATCCGATGATCAGGCCAGCTTTTCGTTTGATCATGTTAATGGCGATTCCGGCCGGTTGATGGCGGCGGTTTATGACTGGCTTTATCCTGCGCTTACAGTCGCCCAGCGTGACCGCATAAGAGGAGCCCTGCTCGAAAAAGTTATTACACGCGTAAGGGGAAACTATGAATATCATTGGTGGGCAAGTGCATACAGATGCAACTGGTGTGGTGTCTGTAACTCTGGGGTAGGATTGGCAGGACTGGCATTGCTTATTGAAGATCCTCAGTTGACAGATGTTGTAAGCGAATCGTATAACCGGATTAACAGCCTTCTAAACGAATTGGATATTGATGGCGGCTGGCAGGAGGGTGGTGGTTACTGGAACTATGGCGTTCATACTTCCGCTTTTTTTGCTGATGCTTTGAAAAGACTGACAGACAATAAATTAAACCTCTTTGAAAACGAACGGCTGAAAAGCAACCCGGTCAATTTCCCTTTGTATATCTCTGTGCCTGGAAAAGGTTCTCTTAACTTTGAAGATTCAGGGGGAGGAAGACTTGGAGACACATATTTTATTAATAAACTGGTTACTGAGACTAAAAGTGGCACGGCTGCCTATTATCGTAATGAATTTTATAAAGAAGGTACTGATATGTTCGATATTATCTGGCCAAGATCAGCTGTTAAACCTGTGCCACCGGCGAGTGCTTCCATACATTTCAGAACCATTGACTGGTGGGTGATGCGAAGTGATTTTAAAGATCAGGATAAGGTACTTGTGGCAGGAAAAGCCGGCAAAAATGACGACCCGCATCATGGGCATCTTGATATTGGACATTTCATTGTTAACTGGAAAGGAGACTATTTTATAACTGATATTGGAAGCGGTTCATACGACGAAAAGTACTTTAACGATGAGCGATGGAATTATCCTCAGGCTGGCAGCACCGGTCATAATGTGGTATTCGTTAATGGTGAGTTACAGTTGCCGGGGAAAATGCGTAAGCAACCGTATAATTTCAATATTGGTGGTAAAGTGCTAAAATTCAGCACCTCTGAAAAGCTGGATTATGTCCTTATGGATCCCACTAATGCTTATCCCGGCATTGAAATGAAAGGCTGGAGAAGGCATATTATCCTTGATAAACCGGTTGTTACTGTTGTGGTTGACGAAGTAATATCAGCTCCCGGCTCAGAAATAGAGGTGCGTTTTCATAACGGGGTAGCGAAGGATGTTAAAGAGAATTATGTGTTACTTACAGGTAAATCAGGGAATATGGCACTGATACCTGTTGTTGATCAGGAATTCAATATCAGCCAGGGGAGACATCCAAGTGCTGCTGTAAATGCAACCAGACCTTTTACCTGGATTGAATATTTCGGAACAATTGTGAAGGCCAATAAAGATAAAACAATTATTGCCACTATCATTTTACCTGTTATTGATGATAATGAAGCACAACAAATTTACAAATCAATAAACAAGAGCTTTGATAATAACGGAAGTCTGACTTTGTCATTTGTAAAGGGAGGGAAAGAATTTAAATATGTATATAAAAATGATAAGGATGGCCTCCGGTTCGGGAATGTAAACTGATAGCGATAATGCGGGTTTGAGGAACGATCGGTTTCTGATGCCGGACGGCCGGATTATTATTTGACTCGTATTTGACTCTTTCATAACTTTAACAAAATGATTGTACTGTTCCATTTCATATTTTTGAAAAAGAGTATAACATTACTCCAGCATATTTCAGGTATGTTGAACAGGGTATTCTGGTTTAACATGCCCGGTCCGCTATAGGCAGCACAAAAGATTTTTCCACTTTTGCTGAGATTTTTTGTTTTTCAGAATTTAACAAATTTTAAGATGGATTGAGCAATAAAACATGAAAGACCGGATTGCAATTAATCTTTATGAGGTTAACTTGCGGACTCTTTAAAAATTATCCGGGATGCGGTCTTTTTTCGCCATTATACTTTGTTTATTTATCTCCTTCAATCTTACAGTGGCTCAGGAGTCGGCCATCAAAGCTCTGAGATCAGACCAGTCTCCAGCTATCGATGGAAATCTTTCTGATCCATTCTGGGAAAACGCTGTGCCTTTTTCCAATTTTAAAATGGTCGAACCAACTCCGGGATTAGCACCTTCTGAAAAAACGGAAATCAGAGTCATTTATAATAAAAGAGGGATATTTTTTGGAATCAGGTGTTACGACAGTGAACCAGGTAAGATTTCGACCAATACAATGGAACATGATAAATCGGAAGAGCGTAATGAAGACCAGGTCAGCATATTACTTGATCCTTTTCAGGATAAAAGAAGTGCATATTTATTCATCATAAATCCTAAAGGCGCCAGGAGTGAGGGATTTGCGAGCGGAGATCTTGAGAGGCGTCGTATATTTACTTCACCGGCAAACAGCCAGTTATCACTTGGGGTGAGGGTTATTCCTTGAAAAGCATTAAAGATTTTTATTGATAAATATTAAAAAAATTCAATAATGAAAAGGGTTATAAGATTATTTAGTATTGCTGTTTTTTCTCTTTCTGGATTTCTTTCAGGAACTTATGGTCAAAGTGGAAATAAAATCATTCAATTGGGAACCAGCAGAGAGATATTTGTAGATAATTACCTTATTGACCAGCTTACAGGTACACGAATCATAATGCATACACCTCATGATGAGGGAATTGTAATGTATTTTGATAAACCATGGGAAGGAAGTTTTTGTGGATATTGCACTATAATAAAGGAAGGAGATAGCTTTCGTGCCTATTATCGGGGAGTACCTGAGTCCGGCAAGGACGGAAACAGCAAAGAAGTAACCTGTTACGCTGAATCGAAAGATGGTATTCACTGGGTGAAACCGGCATTGAAAATTCATAACATTATTGGGTCTCTTGACAACAACGTGATTCTCGCGAATGAGGCACCGGCAACTCATAATTTTAGTCCGTTTCTTGATACAAATCCTGATGCCAGGCCTGATCAGAAATATAAAGGTTTTGGAGGGACAGAGATAAGCGGACTGATAGCTTTTGCTTCACCGGATGGTATTCACTGGAAAAGGATGAAGGAGGAAGGTGTTTATCATAAAGGTGTTTTTGATTCCCAAAACGTCTCTTTCTGGTCGGAAAGGGAGAAATGTTATGTCTGTTACTTCCGTACATGGAGCGGCGGAGGCTACAATGGTTTCCGGTCTGTCAGCAGAGCTACTTCAACTGATTATATAAACTGGTCGGAACCGGTTGCGATGACTTTTGGCGATACCCCAGACGAGCATCTCTATACCCAGCAGACAAGTCCCTATTTCAGGGCGCCACAAATTTACGTAGCCATCGGCGGGAGGTTGATGCCCGGACGACAGATACTGACCGATGATCAGGCTAAAAAACTTAATGTGGATCCGGGATATTTCAAAGACTGCTCCGATGCCTATTTTATGACTACGCGGGGAGGAAACGGTTATACCCGGAGGTTTATGGAAGCATTAATCCGCCCTGGTATTGGCCTGAATAACTGGATTTCACGCTCGAATTACCCTGCTCTTAATGTTGTACAAACAAGCCCCGAAGAGATGTCGGTTTATGCAAATCAGGATTATGCCCAGCCTAAAGCCCATTTACACCGCTACTCTTTACGGATCGATGGATTCACTTCTATTTCAGCCCCATACAGTGGTGGTGAGGTAATTACAAAACCATTCATTTTTTCCGGCAACGAACTTGAAATAAATTATTCAACTTCAGCAGCAGGAGAAATAAGATTTGAAATACAGGATGAAAACGGGAAACTGATACCCGGATTTACCATGGATGAGTCGCAAATTCTTATAGGTAACGAGATAGCAAGAATAGTTTCCTGGAAAGGAAATGAAAATGTAAGCGAGCTGGCTTCCAAACCTGTTCGGTTAAGAATTTACATGAAAGATGCTGATTTATATTCTTTGAGATTTAAATAGGATCCGGAACTTAAAAGCACCATTATGGCATGTCACCAGGTAGTTAAACAATAAAACATAGAGTGCAAAGATTATAAAGTTCAAACAAAAGGCAATAATTCTTTTCCAGAAAAGCGGCATGAAGCATGTTAAACCTTAGAAAGGTGTATTTATATGTTTTTGAATAATATAACAGGTTCTCTAATTATTCAGTTATTTGGATTTTTTCTGAATCACCAATCCCAATCATCGCATTTATAAGCCTTATTTCGTTATAGTATTTAAGATCAGAAACCCGTATGTCTGTTTCGGTAATAATCCTGTTCTTTAACAAGTTAAGTCGACGGGTTCCCTTAAGAAGACAGGTTGACGGGGTGACCCAATTGCCAATTTTATCCCTGAATATTACATTGGAATAGGAGGTGTCTGTAACCATCCCGTTTTTTATAATAAGTATGTCATCGCTTCCACCCCTTTGATCCATTAGCCTTTCTATTTTTGTCCTGTCAGTAAATTTATAGGAGTAACTTATGTTGTCATCATAAACAATACGGAGAGTTTTGACAGGTCTTCGAACATAAGGGATGAATTCAATTTCAGTATTTATTTCATTATATATCACTCTGCATTTATAAACACCCTTCATTGCAGATTGAGGAACAGTTATAATTTTTTCAAGACAAACCTCACCTTCCATTCCGAATAGATCCTTTAAGGACCTTTCCATCCGCTCATTATGATAACAGATATTCAGCAGTTTGCCATCATCTACCTTTATTGTTTCAACCAACCGGGACATATACTTTTGAGATTAGTTCATTGTATTCCCTGACAGAATCGCTCATATAAGTAATTCCGCCACCGCTCTTAAAAAATAGTTTATCGCCATTTTTTTCAATATATCTTATCATTACACCACTGTCAAGAGAAGTACCATCAAATACACCGAAAACACCGGTATACCAGCCCCTTTCATAGTTTTCACTTCCTTTAATGATCTTTATAGTCTCTTTCTTGGGTGCTCCGGTAACTGATCCGGCCGGCAGCATACCCGTTATAATCTCCCCAAGATGGTTTTCATATTTATCACGAAGAGTGCCGGTAATTTCAGAGCTCATCTGAAGCATCTCGCTCTTTCCGGTTTTAATCCTGTCAACATACCTGTACTTTGTTACTTTGACTTCATAAGCAACTCTGCTAAGATCGTTTCTGATAAGGTCAATAATGGTATTATGCTCAGCTTCTTCTTTTACGTCATCAAGAAGATTTTTTTCAGCATTCCGGACTGATGCATCTATTGTCCCCTTCATTGGGAAGGATTTTATTACCCCATTATTTATCCTGACAAATATTTCAGGTGAAAAAACCACAAAGCTATTATGATACAGTAGTTTGTATTTAGCAACACTGGAGTAAAAAATTTCTTCCAGAGTCATATCAGTTTCAATTTCTGTTGGGAATGTAAGATTAAGCAGATAGGTGTTCCCCAGTGCAATATTTTTACTGACAATCGAAAATGCTTCTGAATATCTGGTGAATGGTAACGGATGCTTTTTCAATGAGATCTCTTTGGTGTATATTTGCTCCGGGAGTTTACTTGAGATCAGTGGTGTCGAAAATTTAATACCGAAGGGAAGTGAATTAAGTTTATGTATCTCGGGTGACTTCATTTCAAAATCAATAATAAAAATAAACGGCTCCTGATCAGCGCCATACTTATTCATTAAACTGATAAAATTATCAATGGAAGTCCCGGCCATCAGAGTATTGATTGTTGACAATTACGATTCATTCACCTATAATATTGCGCATTCAGTAAGAAGTTATCCTGGATCAAAAATACAAATTATTGAGGCAGGCAAGATCGATATCAAAGAAATTGATCTGTTTGACAAAATCATCTTTTCGCCGGGTCCCGACTTGCCAAGGCCGGGAAATATAATGGAAAAAATATTAAAACACTATTCTGGTAAAAAATCGATTCTCGGAATCTGTTTGGGACTACAAGCTATTGTACTTTTCTATGGTGGTAAACTGAGGCAACTGGATGAGGCGGTACATGGTAGAAAGATATTGATCAATAAGAGTGGTGCCTGCAGTAAAATCCTCAAAGATATCCCTGATTGTTTTGAAGCGGGATTATATCATTCATGGGTTGCTGACCCCGATTTTCTACCCTCCACACTGGAAGTTACTTCAACCTCAGCATCTGGCAGGATAATGAGTGTGAAACATTTAACAGCAGATATTGAAGCAGTACAGTTTCATCCTGAATCAATAATGACACCCTTGGGTGAAAAAATTATTCACAACTGGCTCAGATAAAGAACATATCTGTATTGGGTTTCTATTATTTATTTAATATCCTGCCTTGGCTGCATTTTTTGGCTGAAAGGAGATTACAGACACAATTGAGTACAACATTTAAAGAATTGAAAACTAATTCTTCATTTCTCTTTCAGTTAGTTGAATCCCGGCGGACTTAAAATAAAAAATTCCATGGGATCGAAGATTAGCTGCTCTAAGTTCCACTTCGTTCCGGTTCCTCGCTGCTTGCTGCGAGGATCTTCAATCCGGTTTAACTTCTTTTGAAAATAGTTTTTATTTGTCCACGAATTGTCCATGGCAATTTCTTGTTTAATTCGAAACAAGCCATTATTTTTAGAGATAGTTAATTGTACTGGATAAAAGGGGGCCTTACAACAAGTAGAAATTAAAGATGTGTAATAAATGCAGACTTTGCTATTTGCTTCTGGCACTGACTTTTAGTTCAGGCCTTAGAGCAGCCGTTTATGTAGTAACCAGCGCCGGGTCGGCAAACGTAAACGGACGCTATGTGCAAAGCAGTTATAACTACAACAGTTACCCTTTTTATATTCTTGAAACAGATAACACTATAGCACTGTTAAATGTTGGAGGTTACTGGAGTATTGCGCAGATAACCAACAGTGGCGGCGGGAATTTAACAGTTAATACGTATTATTATTCTGGCGGAGCAGGAAGTACACCCCCGGCAACTGATTGGAGTAAAGAATCGGGCGGAACCAATCCGGCCCCTTTCGTAAAACTTGAAGGAATATACGTGGATTACAGTAGTGCCGTATTTACTGAATCATCCGTTAATGATGGAACAATAGCCAATACCATTTCCATTACGTGTAATAATTTTAGTGGTGAAACCTTCGCGGGAATCAATGGAGAAGATTTTGTAGTTTCAGGCAAGGTAGTTGTTTCAAATCTTCCGGCCGGACTTACAGCAAGAGTTCTAAGATCAGATAACCTTACACTTTTGGTTATTCTTACCGGTACTTCCACTTCCCACGCCAATGTAAATGACATTTCCAACCTTACTTTCACCTTTCAGAATTCAGCATTCAGCAGCGGACATGCCTCTGTTGTAATTAACTATGCGAAAAGTGACTTGTCTGTTAACTTTATACAAATCTATAATGTCGGTTCAACAGGCGATTTTACTACAATTTCTGCCGCGTTGGCTGCGTGTGGCAGCGGCGATGTTTTAAATCTGGCTGCAGCAACTTTTACCGAGGCAGGACTGCAGATAGAAAAAAGCATAACCATTCAGGGACAAGGGGCACAGTCAACTGTTGTGCAGGGGGCTTCAGCACAGGGAATAGCCACTGCCAGTGTTTTCAGCATTTATACCAGTGATTTGGTCACAATTAAAAATCTCACAATCAGATATGGTAAAGGAACAGCCGGCGGCGGAATTTTTAATCAGAATGGGAATTTATCGCTGCTTAATCTTTGTATTAATAATAATAATGCGACAACCGACGGCGGTGGAGTTTATGTTCTTTTAGGTAATCTTTCAGCAACGAACTGTACCATTAGCAATAATTCAGCGCCATATGGCTCCGGCTTATATGTTTTAAATACAGCTTCAATTTCAAATTCCACCATTACCGGTAATATCGCTGGTGTATCTTGGTCGGGAGCAATATATGTGGATAGAAAGGCATCTCTCAGCATTAAAAGCTCAACGATATCAAATAATACGGGTGTCGGAATTTATTCAAGGTACGGAATAATTGCAGTCTCCAATTCTATTCTGGCTGGCAATACCGGCACGGATTATTCTGTTTTTGGAGGTGTTACTTTAACCGACAATGGTTATAACATTGTTCAGAAACAGGGGATGAGCAGTTTTTCAGGCAGCTGGCGCTTCGATAAGGCCAGCGACATATTGTACAACTACACTGCTTCGGGTTCGGCAGGCACCCAATGGACCAGAAACAATTCGGCTTTGACCATTCAGGACCTGAATCTTTCCAATGTTCCAGGCAATAACAGTTCCATAAACGGTACACAGACACTTGCTCTCTCAACAGGTAGTTTTGCCATTGATGCAGCCACCAACACAGGAGCTCCGGCTACCGACCAGCGGGGAATGGCGCGAAACGGAACAACCGATATAGGTTCTTATGAATACGGTGGAATATCCGTTACAACCCCAACAGTTTCCACCACAGCAATATCGACTTTCAATTATACTTCAGCAACCATGGGTGGTAATGTCACCTCCGACGGAGGGGCAACAGTAACTGAGCGTGGCGTAGTTTATAAATTATCAGGCACACCCGATATTTCCGACACAAAAGTTCAGATCGGAAGCGCGACAGGTTCTTTTTCCCAGTCTGTGTCAGGGTTACTTTATAATACAACTTATTATGTGCGGGCGTATGCGACCAATGCAGCAGGAACAGGCTATGGCAGCTTAGCAACATTTACAACGCCTGTTGCTCCTCCGGCAATAACCACCACTCCCGGTACATCTGTTGCTTACGGCTCCACCTACAACTACTGTATTGCGGCAACAACAGTATGCCAGCTTACAACTACTATTACCGCTCCTACCTTACCAGGGTGGATGACTTTTAACGCCGGCGGACAAAGCGTGGCAACAAGCTTCGGAAATATTCCTGCCGGAAAAATAATTGGCGGTTTGGCTGGCGATGATGATGGCAACATTTATGCGATTACATCGAGCGGAACAGAGATCTATAAAATTGATGCCAGTGGTACAACAACGCTCTGGAAATCAGGGTTGTTATCAGGAACAGTCAGTGCCCTGCATATTACCGGCGGATACATATATATTCCAAGGTATAATGATGATAACCATTCCGTTACACGCATTTTAATAAGTAATCCAACGGCTGGGGAAGAGACTTTTGCCGCATTTACCGGAGGGGCAATCGCCCTTACCGATAACGGCGGCTGGCTTTATGCAGCAAATTTGTACAGTTCCCAGATTTACCGGATTAATGTAACTACCAAAGAATTACAGGTGTTCCTGAGCCAGTCAGATGGGATACCTGTGAACGGACCATATGGTCTGACCTTCGATCAGCAGGGCAATTTATATATCGCAACTTATAATAGCAAATCAATTCTGAAGTATGACGGATCTTCAATAACAACAGCACTATCAACATTATCAACGCTGACCTCAATCAGACAAGACGTTTATGGCTATTTCTATGTGTCGGTTGCAGGTGGAGGCATTCGGAAATACACAGGTAATTTCTCGTCTTACCAGGTCGTTTCAACAGGTGCAACAGATAATATACTGAGTTTATCAGTTACTGCTTCGGGTGCCTTAATCTATTCAAAATATAACACAAATTTACTTTACCGATTACAGACCTGCCCGGTGCTGACAGGAGTCCCTTCAAAAACCAACGTTGGAAATCAATCGGTTGTTTTAAAGGCAACAAATAATGCAGGTTATACCCAGCAGTCACTCACCATTAACGTAATTGATACGATAAAACCAACGAAAACCTCATTGTCGCCGGTTAACGGGGCATCAGGTGTCCTCCTGAGCCCTGCCCTGGCTATTACTTTTGATGAAGAGGTAGCCCTTGGATCGGCGGGTACATTATCTCTGAAAAGCGGTAACTCAGTTTTAATAACTTATGATTTATCGATTGCGAATGACAAGAGTGAATTTACAGTGTCGGGCGATAAAAAGACACTGAGTTTTCAGATAGCCGGGCCATTACCTAAGAATAGTACTGTTGGTGTGGCAATAAGCGAGGGGTTTATAAAGGACCTAAGCGGCAATGCATTTGCAGGATTAACAATTGCTTCCGGAGCATGGAGCTTTACAACAACCCAGGGAAACCCGGTAGTAAGTAATCTGGATGGTGATTCGGGGGCATTCAAGGAGGGGGATCCCCCTCTGGCAATTGATGCCGGAGGAAATGCAGCAGTAACAGATCCGGATGCTTCAGGTTACAATGGCGGCAGCCTTACTGTGGCTGTCGGTTCTGCTTCAACCAGTGAAGATCTGTCAATCAGCACCTCAGGTACAGTATCCCTGACTAACGGGATGAATGCGGGCAGTACAGTTAAAGTCGGAGGTACCACTGTGGGAACCATCACCTCCGGCAAGACCGGGCAGGCCGGACTTAATCTGGGAATAACTTTCAGTTCGGGAGCAACTAATACTCTTATCAGTTCACTCATCCAGAAAATAACCTATTCCAACAATTCGGAAGTCTCTCTTGGAACCCGGTCGGTTTCTGTTACGGTACAGGATGCTTCTGCCTTAACCAGCAGTGCTGCAGCAATATCAATCAGTACCTCCGTTGTCAACGATCCGCCTACGCTCACTGCAACAGCTGCCAACCCTGCATACATTGAACACTCCGATGTTGTAAGGTTGTTCTCAGGTGCATCAGCATCAACAGTGGAAAGCGGTCAGACGATTACAGGTTTCACTATTACTGTGGCCAGTTTAGTTGATGGGATTTACGAAAGGCTTTACATCGACGGGACTACGGTTCTTCTTACAAACGGCGAATCAGGAAAAATCTATACCAATGGCAATACCTACCAGGTTTCTGTTTCCGGAACAACAGCCACGGTGACAATTTCCGGTGGTTCCCAGACTGCCTTAGGTCTTCAGTCTACGGTCAATTTACTGGGTTATTACAATTACAGTGATCAACCTACTTCAGGAAACCGGGTTGTAACAATTACCAGCCTTAAAGACAGCGGAGGCACAGAGAACGGAGGCTCCGATGCCGCCACTCTCTCAATGGTATCCACTGTGACGGTTCAAGCTTTGGTTCTGCCAACAATTACGACAACTGCAATAACATCGTTTGATGCCCACTCAGCAACGATGGGCGGAAATGTAACTGCTGACGGATATACCACAGTTACGTCACGGGGAGTTGTTTATTCCGGAATTGACAATGTTCCGGCTGTGGGATCTTCCTATTCAATATCGGTTGCCAATAGCTCGGGAACCGGATCTTTCAGCGCCCTGATTACCGGGTTACTGGATGGCACTACCTATTATGTACGTGCTTATGCAACCAATTCAGAAGGAACATCTTATGGAAGTAAAATAACCTTTAAGACTCCTAATTCCCCGGTAACTATTAGCTCTAAACCGGACACTGTTGTGCCATACGGAAATACCTACATCTACAAGATAGTTGCCCCAAAATCAGGAAGCCTGACAAACACAATAACTACGCCGGTATTGCCCGAATGGCTCTCTTTAAAAAATGAGAGTATCGTTAATGAAAGCTTCGGAAATATTCCATCGGATCAAACAATCAATATTGTGACAGCAGATACTACAGGTCAGATTTATGTCCTGACCGATGATAAAAGTATATACAAGATTAAGGAAGATGGAACAACATCGCTCTGGAGTAAGCTAACACTATTTGGTATTCTTGATTTCCATGTTACAGGCAAATATATGTATTTTGCCACCTATAATAATCCCGGCTACAATGGGTTCGTCTACAGGATTCCCTTAAACGATGCAACTGCTTCCCCGGTATCTATTTGCAATCTCCAACAGGGTTTTAGGGGACTGACAAGTAAGGGGGGCTGGATTTATGCTTCAAGCTTTAAAACAGGTGACATTTACAAGATAAATGAAACCACATTGCAAGCAATTAAATACTACACTAATACATACACTAACACTTTTGGTAAGATGAACTTCTTTCAGGATGGAAAGTTGTATATATGCCTGGGAGGATCTCATAATTATGATTATGCGATTGTGGATTATGATGGAGTGAATTTGAATTCTACTCCTTTTCCAAGGGTTTTGTTTCCCGGATCTCCAACATCAATTGTTCAGGGTGCAAACGGTAATGTATATTTATCCCTGACAGGTAATGGTATCCGCAAATATACAAGCGATTACTCAACATATGAGCTTGTAACATCTGAAACGCTGAATACAAATAAAATGACACTGACCACCTCCGGTGCACTGGTTTATTCAATTCCCGGTACAAATAATATTTACCGGATACAGACCAGCCCGGCACTGACAGGAACGCCATCTAAATCCGATTTGGGCAACCATACCGTGGTGGTAAGGGCTACCAACGATAATGGTTATACCGAGCAATCATTTACTATTAGCGTAGTTGATAAAACTCCCCCGGTTGTTACAGTTTTCACACCTGAAAAGAGTGCCACAGATGTTTCACTTAAGCCCGGCATTTCGATAACCTTTGATGAAGAAGTCAGCCTCGGCAGTTCAGGCACACTTACATTGTCAAACGGAGGTACTACCTATAAAACTTTTGATCTGTCGAATGAAACAGACCGGAATGCTTTTTCTCTTTCAACCAATAAGCTGACCTTAAGTGTAAACATTGCTGATGCACTTCCTGTGTCTACTGCAATATCAGTAGCAATTTCATCAGGTTTTGTAAAAGATGCCGCTGGCAATGATTTTGCCGGAATTACTGCTGCATCAGGTACCTGGAGCTTTACCACCGGGAACAGGCAAATTCAAACAATCAGTTTCCCGGCTATTTCAGCCAAGACTTATGGAGACGTAGCTTTTACACTTGGAAATGCAGCCACCGATAAAGGACTGACAGTTACTTATACAGCAACAGATCCAACAGTTGTCAGCATATCAGGGAATCAGGCTACTGTTTTAAAAGCGGGGAGCACAACTATCACAGCCACTCAGGGGGGAGACGCAACGCGTTTTGCAGCAACTTCTGTGGTAAAAACTATTGTTGTAAACAAAGCCACCCTTACAGTTACTGCTGTCGCAAAAACGAAGGCTTACGGAGATGCCAACCCTACACTGACGTTTACGTACAGCGGGTGGAAGAACAGCGACGGGGAATCGGTTCTCGATACCAAGCCTACAGCAGGAACTTCGGTTGATGTCACCACATCTGCTGGTACTTACACCGGTGCAATCACTGTTTCCGGAGGCAGCGACAATAACTACAGTTATACCTTTGTGGCAGCAAATTTCACGGTCAGCAAAGCCACGCTTACAGCTACAGCCGATGCCCAGTCCAAGGTTTACGGCGCAGCCAACCCCACACTCACAGTTCAATATTCGGGTTGGAAGAACAGCGACGGGGAATCGGCTCTCGATACCAAGCCTACAGCAGGAACTTCGGTTGATGTTACTACTTCTGTCGGGACTTCCACTGGAGGCATCACTGTTTCAGGAGGCAGCGACAATAACTACAGTTTCACCTATGTTGCAGCTAATTTCACAGTCACAAAAGCCTCACTTACAGTTACCGCCGATGCCCAGACAAAGTCTTATGGCGATGCCAACCCTACACTCACAGTTCAATATTCGGGTTGGAAGAACAGCGACAGCGAATCTGTTCTTGATTCCAGCCCAACAGCAAGCACATCCGTAAGCCAGTCGTCATCAGTAGGAACATACACCGGTGCAATTACTGTTTCAGGCGGGTCAGACAACAACTACAGCTTAAGCTATGTAGCCGCCAATTTAACGGTTAATAAAGCCACGCTTACAGTCACTGCTGATGCCCAGACCAGGGTTTATGGTGCAGCCAACCCTGCACTGACCTTCACCTACAGCGGGTGGAAGAACAGCGAAAGTGAATCAGTTCTGACAGCTAAACCAACAGCAACCACAACTGTAAGCCAGACTTCATCTGTGGGAACGTATTCAGGTGCTATTACTGTTTCAGGCGGAGTGTCGGGTAGCTATTCTTTCTCGTATGTGGCTGCTAAATTCACAGTCACTAAAGCCACGCTTACTGTTACTGCCAATGCGCAGACCAGAGTTTATGGTGCGGCCAACCCGACACTTACCTTCACCTATAGCGGTTGGAAGAACAGTGACGGTGAATCGGTTCTTGATACCAAACCGACATCAGGAACAACGGTTGATGTCACTACATCTGTCGGTACTTACACCAATTGTATCACTTTATCAGGAGGCAGCGACAATAACTACAGCTTCAGCTATGTGACGGCCAGTTTCACCATCACCAAAGCCACGCTTACAGTTACCGCCGATGCCCAGACCAAGACTTATGGTGCAGCTAACCCGACACTTACCTTCACCTGCAGCGGGTGGAAGAACAGCGACGGTGAATCAGTCCTCGATTCCAAACCTGCAGCAGCGACTTCAGTTGGTGTCACCACAGCTGTTGGTACTTACACCGGTGCTATCACTGTATCAGGAGGAAGCGATAATAACTACAGCTATACCTATGTGGCCGCTGATTTTACGGTTACCAAAGCCACCCTTACCGTTACCGTCGATGCCCAGACCAAGACTTATGGCGCAGCCAACCCAACACTTACCTTCACCTGCAGCGGGTGGAAGAACAGCGACGGTGAATCAGTCCTCGATTCCAAACCTGCAGCAGCGACTTCAGTTGGTGTCACCACAGCTGTTGGTACTTACACCGGTGCAATTACTGTTTCCGGCGGCAGCGACAATAACTACAGCTATACCTATGTGGCCGCTGATTTTACGGTTACCAAAGCCACCCTTACCGTTACCGCCGTTGCCCAGACAAAGACTTACGGCGACGACAACCCGACTCTGACATTCCAGTACAGCGGCTGGAAGAACTCAGATACTGAAAATTCCCTTACAACAAAGCCAACTGCCAGCACAACAGTTACAAAGAGCTCATCTGTTGG
>CAIJYD010000003.1 GCA_903824785.1 uncultured Bacteroidota bacterium | reverse complement strand
CAAAGCAACGGGTTACTATTGATAAGTGGTATACTTTTCAACGAGAAGATGGTATACTTTTCAATTAATATATACAATATTGTTGTTTTTCAACTGTGTGCAGGCTGAAAGAGCCATATATAATACCCCCCGGTTCAAACAAGGTGACAGTGAATCAGTCCAGCTTATTTCTAAATACAATGTTTCATAATTAATTTTTCCGTAACCCGATAAGATCCCTCGCTGACGTATCGGGATGACATTCAATTTTATGATATGGAGAAAGGAGAGCCGATTCGCACCGTGAATCGGCTCTCCTTTCTCTATCCTCCCCCAAAACACCGGTGTCATCCCGAACAACGTGAGGGATCTCCCTTTCGCTTAAATGGAACTTTTTTTAAGCGTTTTTAGTAGTGCAGCAAGCATTTAGCTTGCCGGAGTGTTCGCTAATGACAAGTATCTCCCTTTAGCCGAAATGGAGCTTACTTTAAGAGCGTTTAAGTATTGTGGTAATCATTTAGTTTGCAGAGGGTCCTGCATCGTGAGGGATTTCCCTATAGCCGAAATGGCACTTTTAATAACCCTGCTCCTAAGTAATTGAGCCATCATAAACCTTGCTGATTGGTTCGACGAAATGAAGGTTCTAAAGGAGGTATACTTTTCAATTAATATATACACGGTTTGCGACCATTAAATAAAAAAACCGTGGGATCGAAGTTTTCCCACTGCTTGTGACGAAAAATCTTCGATATCCAATTGTATCCAATAGTGTTAAAGGGCGTCAGGCTGATCTCTTTATGTACGTATCCAATTACATCCAATTAGTATTTTTTCATATTTTCCCGGTTCGCTATGAATTCAAAAGAGCTCATATCCTGCATGTATTTATTTTTCATAATAGGTAATGAATTAATATTCATTAAGTTATGATAAGAAGTAGCTTATTGGAGGTGAGGTTTTCATAATCGAAATGAGCAGGGGTTATCTGCCGGTTTTAGTAAAGCTCTTATCTCTTGCTTATAAATATTACTTATTCACTTGCAGCACATTTCTAACAATAGCATTATCGTTAGAGTAACTTCTATAGCGTTCACATTGAATTTTTTCGTCGAGATGCAGCTTCTTTTTTCTATTATATTATCCCCATAGTACCTGTTTGATGATATTTAATACCGGGGAAATCATAGCCTCCCCACTGATTAAGCTGTACGGGAAGGTCATAATCATTCAGTGGTGTCAGCAGTGTTGTAAATATTATAGCCTGCAGTAGTTTAATACCAGGCATAACAACTGATTAATGTTAAGCTATAAACAACTCCGATTCAAACGCCTTGTATTTTTGCGATACTGGTTTAGATACTTAAGAGAACAACGAAATAGGAAAAAAAAAAGAGGCTGCCTCAAAAGGAGCAGCCTCTTTTATAAAAAAAATTGGAGTTTCTATTAATAGAATTTATACCTCTTATCTGTAATATTGGCACCCTTGCGCAGCGCTTCGTAAGCTTCATAATTGCCTCTCATCTGAAAGGATGATTTCATCCTTTCTTTGATTGCTTTAATATCTTCTCCCTGCGCAGTTGTGACATTATTTGCCACCAGCATAAATACTCCATTGGTACCCTTTACAGGACCAGAGAGAACTCCCTGCTTCGCTGCAGATGCTGCTGCGACAAGTGCAGGCTCAGTCCCTGCTCCGGGTACTGTATACGACTTGAAACTTATCTGGGTTGCCTCCTGTACTGTCAAGCCCATTGTTCTGGCAATATCATCTATGGTTTTTCCTGCACTGTTATTCTTTTTAAATTCAGCTGCCAGGGCCTCTGCTTTTTTATCCTTTATAAGTGCAAACTTAATGTCATTTTCAACATCCTTGGCTGAAGCTGTTCCATCTTCCTGAACTTTCGTGCAGTAAGCAACAACATATTTATCGGTAATTTCAAAAACAGCCTGCTGACTGTTATCAAGAATAATTTTATTCTTCTCAGCCTGAAACAGTGACATTATCAGTGATCTTGGATTATCAAGTCCCGGTAATGTTTTCTGCTGTGGAGCTATATCGTTTGCAACTTTCTTATTTAAACCCTTTGTCGCAATTGACTTTGTGAATTTTTCATAGGTATCATTGGTTCCGGCAAATGCACTAGCTTCGCTATATGCTTTCTGGTTTGTTATTGAACCCGGAATTATTTTCCTGTCGATAAACCCGATACTGTATTTTCTTGAATCTTTCGATTGAGCAAGGATTTCAATAATATGTATGCCGAAGGTAGTTTCAGCTAATTTAATATCACCTTTTTTTCCGCTAAAACATGCATTATTAAATGGGACAACCATTCTTCCTTCAGGAAACCATCCAAGATCACCGCCTATCTGTGCGGATCCTTTATCTTCAGAATTAGCAAGTGCAAGAACCTCGAACGGAGTGCCCGATTTGATTAATTTAACAAGACTATCTGCCTGATTTTTTACAACAGCCAGCGATCTGGTCTGATTGGCTGATAAGAGTATGTGCCTTACATGGACTGAATCCGGACGGTCTGAAACCGAAAGTAACCGGGCAACTTTATAAGAACCATCCTCAACATAGGGTCCGAAAATAGCAGCCAGATCTTCCTTTTTGGCGAAATCTTTCAGGTTTTCAGCTACTCCGCTCAAAGGGGAGTAAAAGCCAACATGACGTGAATCAGCAGTAAGATTAATGAACTGAACAGGATCCGGAGCAGTGGCAAATTCTTCCTTTGCTTTAAGAATCCACTGTTCGGTCTGCTTAATATCATCATCTGAAGGAATGACATCAAATGTCACATACTCAATATCCCGTAATGCAGTTCTTTTGTAATTGCCCTTGTGTGTTGAGTAGTAGGAATTAATGTCGTTTTCATTAACAGTAATTGAAGAATCAGACAAAGAGGCATAATTTTTAAGAATGTAACTAAAATCAACAGTACTGGCTGAAATATTTTTGTCGAATTCTGCCTGTTTGGATGTAACATATAATCCTTTGGCAACAAGATTGTTGTATTTGGTGTTGGTCCTTTCGTTTACAATCTCATTTTCAAAGAACAGCCAGTATTTTTTAGCTGTTTCGTCAACTTCGGTCTGTTTCAGAAAATTAACCATAAACGACTTATTAAAAGCCCCTGTTTTCTGATCAGTAAATAGTTGCTGTACAATCTGGTGAGGATTGTTCCCGAGAACGAGCTCGTCGATCTCTTCGGTACTTACTCCGATTCCGAGTTTAGTATACTGTGGATCCAGAATTTTTTCTCTTACCATCTGCTGCCAGGTCTGCTCCCTCATTGTTTCGGTTGTAGCTTCATCAATGTTTGTTCTCCCTGATAATTTATAGATCTCCAGAAGACTCTGCAATCTTGTTTCATAATCCTGGTATGAAACAGATTCTCCACCGATCTGTCCGATTTCATAATATTTTTTCTGTTTCATCCTCTGGCTTCTTCCATTTCCAAAGAAATCACTAACAACAAACAAAAAGAGGGAAAGTCCAATAACTCCCGCCACTAATACTCCGGCTTTCTCGCGCAAAAATTGAAGTGCTGACATGTAATATGTTCTTTAATAATTAATAGAATATACCTTTTTTTAATACAGGCGACAAATATAACAAATTTTCATTAAAACTCTGACCGCTTAACAAATTGTTGCAGGTTCTGTAATTATTAGCAATAGAGTGTTTTATAAATACATTTTCTCCCCGGTTATTGACTGCTTTGACTTTCATACGTTTCCTACCTGCATTTTCAGATCAACTACCTGCTTGGGATCTTAAATTTTATGATTGATTTTTGTGATAATTCTCATATTATGAATATATTTAAAATAATTCAGATAGCTTGGTATTCTGAATATCAGAATCTGCATAAGTAATTAAACTAGAATATATGTCGCAAAACCTGAGAGGCCTTTCTGAACGAAAAGGTTTGAAAAACAATCTTTTCGGCGAAATTGTCAATGGCAGTTTAACAACCGCTGACAATATTGATATCGCCCTTAAGGAATTATCGCAAAAATATCTGGTTGGACAATCTGCCATACTTGGAACAAGCTCGTTTTATGATTTTCTCAGAACCGGTCATAAAGGGAAAAAGGTTTTTATCTGCGACGGGACTGCCTGTTTAACTTCAGGAAGGCAGGAACCACTCAGAAAGGCACTTCTGGAACGGTTTAATGAGAATGAAATTGGCACAGTAACATGTCTCGGGCATTGTCATACGAACCACTCTTTTATGCATGGTCATGCAACTCATTCAATGGCTGACATTAGCGACATCGATGAAATCCTTGATAATAGGAATAGCAATAAACCGGAATTCACTACAGGTACAAATGCAGACAAGCCTCCTCTCTTTGAAAAAATAACTGATCTGAGGGAATTCTACCGTCCGTTGAAAGAATATGCAGGGAATATTCCCCGATCGCTTGCAGAGATTGAAATATCTGGCCTCCGCGGCAGAGGAGGAGCCGGATTTCCATTTCATCTTAAATTAAAAACTGCAGCAGGTACCGAATCATCTCAGAAATATATTGTATGCAATGCTGACGAAGGCGACCCCGGTGCATTTTCCGACAAATATCTTCTCGAGGAGAGACCGCATTCGCTGCTTTTCGGAATGATGTTGGCAGGTGCAATTACCGGTGCAGATACAGGGGTTGTTTACATAAGGGGCGAATATCCTGAATCGGTCATTGCAGTAAAGGCTGCCATTGAACAGATTGAAAGGGAAGAACTTACATCTTTCGATTTGCCCGGAACCTGCTTTAGTTTTAAATTCTATGTAGTTGAAGGTGCCGGTGCCTATATCTGCGGTGAAGAGACCTCATTGCTTAATTCCATTGAAGGTCTGAGGCCGGAAGTACGAACCCGCCCGCCGTTTCCCGCAGTGTACGGACTTTTTGGAAACCCAACCGTTTTGAGCAATGTTGAAACGTTTGCAAATATAAGTTATATACTCAGAGAGGGAGGTGCGGCTTTTTCGGCATTAGGTACTGAAAAGTCGGCAGGAACAAAGCTTGTCTCTCTTGATGGCGCGTTTGTAAAACCCGGACTCTATGAGGTCAGGATGGGAACCCCGTTGAGTTATCTTTTTAACGAAATGGGAGGTGGAATGAAATATCCGGTGAAAGCCTTCCAGATAGGAGGCCCGTTAGGTGGAATTGTTCCGGCTTCTAAAGTAAAAGAGCTGTCTATCGATTTTGAATCGTTCAGCGAGTCCGGCTTTCTCCTGGGTCATGCCGGGGTAGTATCAATACCTGCTGATTTCCCAATGATAAAGTTCCTGTCGCACTTGTTTGATTTCACTGCAAAGGAGTCATGCGGAAAATGTTTTCCCTGTAGGTTGGGTGCCGACCACGGTTCTTCGATTCTGAAAAGCGCTGTTGATGATGGTGAAAAAATAAACAGAGAGCTCTTTTCTGATCTGCTTGAGACAATGCAACTTGGCTCATTGTGCGCACTCGGAGGCGGTCTTCCGTTACCTGTCAGAAATGCATTGCACTATTTCAGTAGCGAACTTGAAGAATATTTTACAACTGAAAAAATTAATCATGGATAAAACTGCCTACATCGATAACGAACCATTTAAGATAATTCAGGGTGAGACAATTCTTGAATTTGTAAGAAGGATAAAGGGAAGGGAACTTATTCCCACCCTGTGCCAGTCCGACAATCTTGAAAATTATGGTTCCTGCAGAATCTGTTCAGTTGAAGTAGCTCTCAGGGAGAATGGTCCGCTGAAAGTGATGGCTTCATGTCACTCCCCTGTTGCAGACGGACAGTATGTCTATCCTTCAACAGAGAAGATTAAAAAACTGCGGAGGAATATTATTGAGCTTGTCTTATCAGGCTATCCTACTGATAAAACAGCTCCGTTACCAGGTAGTCAGCCTACTGAATTTCAAAAAGTCCTTGCTTCAGTAGGAATACCTAAGGTGAGATACCCAATTATTAATGAACATTCCGGCATGCCGGCTGACAGGAGTCATCCATATATCTGGTCAGATCTGGAGGAATGCATAAACTGTTACCGCTGTGTAAGAGCATGTGATGAACTTCAGGCTGAACACGTACTTGGTGTGTCGGGCCGCGGAATAAGCAGCAGAATAATTAAGGGGTTTGACGGGAACTTTATTGATTCTCAGTGTGTCTCCTGTGGTGCCTGTGTTCAGACATGTCCCACAAATGCAATCTCCGACAGGTACGGAACAAAGACCATTCCGGCTGATGAAGTTATCCGGACAGTATGTACATATTGCGGTGTAGGCTGTAATCTTGATGTAAAAGTTAAGGATAAAACGGTGAGGGGGATAGAGGCTCCCCTGGATTCTGATGTTAACCGGGGACACACCTGTCTGAAGGGAAGATTTGCTTTTGAGTTTTATAATCACCCCGACAGGCTAAGGTCACCGCTGATAAATAGAAACGGCAAATTTGAGGAAGTGTCATGGGAAGAGGCCTATTCTTATGCTGCTTCAAAGCTTACTGAGATAAAAAACAAGTATGGACCCGATGCACTGGCCGGAATATCATCTGCCCGCTGTACAAATGAGGAAAACTATCTTATGCAGAAGTTTTTCAGAATCGTTATAGGTACAAATAATATTGACGGATGTGCCCGTGTTTGTCATGCGCCCACGGCAATGGGAATGCAATGGGCATTTGGTACAGGTGCAGCTACAAACTCTGTAAATGATCTCTATAAAACAGGTTGTGTTCTCGTTGTCGGATCGAATGCAACAGCAGCTCACCCTGTAACAGGAGCCAGAATTAAGGCGGTCGCGCAAAAAGGAACTCCTCTTATTGTTATTGATCCACTGAAGACCGATCTGGCAAGATTTGCAAAATACCATCTTCAGAACAGACCGGGAACAAATGTTGCCCTTCTTAATATGTTTGCCCGCTTTATTCTTGATGAAGGACTTATTGACAAGGAGTTCATCGGGGGAAGGACTGAAGGATGGGCCGGATTTGAGGATTACCTGCGTAAGCTGGACATAACTGAGCTTGAAAATATCTGTGGAGTTAACCGCGTGATTGTCAGGGAGGCTGCCATCGTGTATGCTTCGTCAGACTCAGCAATGGAGTTCCATGGACTGGGAGTTACGGAACACTGGCAAGGAACTAAGTCGGTTACTCTCCTCTCAAATATTGCCATGATGACAGGAAATCTCGGGAAGGAAGGCTCAGGCATTAATCCACTCAGAGGGCAGAACAATGTGCAGGGAGCAGCCGACATGGGTGTTCAGCCTCACCAGGGAGCGGGGTATCTGGATGTTGAAGATCCGGAGAATATAGCCTTGTATACAGATTTTTACGGCAAACCGCATCCCTCAAAACCAGGATACAAAATACCGGAAATGTTTGCCGCGTCGCAGAGAGGCGATCTTAAGGCTATGTGGATCATGGGAGAAGATCTTCTCCAGACCGACCCCAATACATGCCATGTTAAAGATGCACTGGAAGGACTCGATTTCTTAATTGTGCAGGAATTGTTTATGACGAATACGGCAAGGATCGCTGATGTGGTTTTTCCTGCCTCTTCATTTTTTGAAAAAGAGGGAACATTTACAAATGCAGAGAGACGTATTCAGAAGGTTCAGAAGGTCGTGGAACCACTTTCAGGCACAAAGCCTGATGGTCACATTGTTGTTGATATGATGAACGCCATGGGATATACCATGAATGGATACTCCGCCGGACAAACACTTGATGAGATTGCAGGTATCGTACCTTTTTTTAAAGGTGTAAGACGCGATGAACTTGGTAAAAACGGAAAGCAGTGGCCGGTAAAAGAGGATGGTTCTGAAACAAAGATACTTCATACGGAAAGTTTTAAACGGGGGAAAGGGAAATTCCATATCTGGGATTTCGAAGAGTCTCCCGAGCTTGCGGTTAATTCATCAGAATACCCTTATATTCTTACCACAGGCCGTCTTCTTGAACACTATAACAGCGGTACAATGACCAGAAGAACTCCAAACCGTGAGCTTGTTAAAGAAGATATACTGTTCATCCATCCTGACGATGCAAAAGAAAAAGGAGTTAAGAGCGGTGATTATGTAATGGTCTCGTCAGACAGAGGACAAACAAACCTGAAAGCGGAAATTACCGATATCGTAAAACCGGGAGTTATCTATACAACATTCCATTTTCCTGAATCATCAATTAATTACCTTACCGGTAATGTTGGTGATGAGTTTACGCTCACTCCTGAATTTAAGGTAGTTGCAGTTGATTTTAAAAAATCATTATATGGAAATATTACGATTCCGGAGTGTAAAAAGGATTCGAACCACCCTGATGTATTAGTTGCACCAGGTTTGAAAGGCATATAATCCGGATTTATTTAGTTTTAGTAATAATTATGACATAAATTAAGCATCTCTGCTAAAAAAACAGGGGTATGTTGAAAAAAACAGATAATAATTCAAAAAAAAACATATAAAAATAGGGGGATATATTAAAAATACGCTATTTTTGTAAAAAAATATTTACAGAAATGGCAGAACTTAGATTTAGTGCATTAAGAGAGGTCTTCAACAGAGAGCCTGTTGGAGTAGTTACACCATCAAAAATTGTTTCCGAATATTATGGAATGAACGTTTTTGATCTTCCAAAAATGGAACATTTCCTGTCAAAGGAGGCTTATAAAGTAGTAAAGCGTGCGATAAATGAAGGTAAATCCTTAACCAGGCTGGAAGCTAATCAGGTTGCTACAGGTCTTAAAGCCTGGGCTATAGGTAAAGGTGCAACACATTACACACACTGGTTTCACCCTCTGACAGATGGAACAGCAGAAAAGCATGACGGCTTCCTCGAAGTTGGCGACAACGGAAGGATTGTTGAGAATTTTTCAGGTGAGGTTCTCGTTCAGTCGGAGCCGGATGCATCAAGTTTTCCAAGCGGCGGGATCCGCAATACATTTGAAGCCAGGGGCTATACTGCATGGGACGTATCGTCTCCTGTGTTTATTGTCGGAACAACCCTTTGTATCCCAACAATATTTGTATCATATACCGGAGAAGCGCTTGATTATAAAGCTCCCCTGCTGAAAGTACTTTCGGAACTCGACAGAGCTGCAGTAGATGTTTGCCAGTATTTTGACAAAGATGTAACCAAAGTTATAGGAACACTCGGCATTGAGCAGGAATATTTTCTGATAGATGAAGCATTATATTATGCCCGTCCCGACCTGATGCTTGCTGAAAGAACCATGATGGGTCATCAGTCATCAAAAGATCAGCAGCTTTCTGACCACTACTTCGGATCTATTCCGGAGAGAGTGATGAATTTTATGGAAGATTTTGAGTGCGAGTCGTATAAACTTGGAATTCCTGTTAAAACACGTCACAATGAGGTGGCCCCGAATCAGTTCGAATGTGCCCCGATATTTGAAGAGGTAAACCTCGCAGTTGATCATAACCAGCTGCTTATGGATATTATGAAAAGAGTGGCCCGGAAACATAAATTCAGAGTTCTTTTTCACGAAAAACCTTTTGCGGGAATAAACGGTTCAGGGAAACATAATAACTGGTCTATGTCTACCAACACCGGTGTTAATCTTTTATCTCCGGGTAAAAACCCAAAAACAAACCTGCAGTTCCTTACATTTCTTGTAAATGTAATTAAGGCTGTATATGATAATAACGAGATACTGAGAGCATCTGTAATGAATGAGACAAACTCATACAGACTTGGTGGTCATGAAGCTCCTCCTGCAATAATTTCAGTATTTGTCGGAACGTATCTTACTAAAATGCTTGAGAATATAGCACGGAAGGTTACCGAGAAAAAGATGACCCCTGCTGAAAAGACAGAGCTCAAACTTGGAATTGGCAAGATACCTGAAATACTGCTCGACAATACCGACAGAAACCGGACATCTCCTTTTGCTTTTACAGGTAACAGGTTCGAATTCAGAGCTGTAGGCTCATCAGCCAATTGCAGTTCCGCAATGATTGTTCTGAATGCAGCGGTTGCAAATCAGCTTACTCAGTTTAAGAAGGATGTTGACCTTATTATTAAAAAAGGAAGAAATAAGGATGAAGCCATCTTTCAGGTATTGAAAAAATATATCCTCGAGTCTGAAAAGGTTTTATTCGAAGGCGATGGTTACAGTAAGGAATGGCACGCGGAAGCAAAGAAAAGAGGACTTTCAAATATTGCAAGTGTTCCGGAATCAATTACCTGTTTCCTCTCTGCCAAGTCGAGAAGTGTTCTTGTAGGAACAGGGATCTTCACCGATAAAGAACTTGAAAGCCGTGTTGAAGTGGAATATGAGAAATTCACAAAAAAGGTTCAGATTGAAGCCCGTGTTATTGGCGATCTTGCTATCAATCACATTGTTCCTACTGCAATTACTTACATGACTACTCTTATTGAGAATGTAAAAGGGCTCAAGGAAATATTCAGCGATACTGAGTTTGAAAGACTTGCAGGTGCCCGGAAAGAATTGATAATTACCATTTCAGATCATATATCAATGATTAAAAAACTGGTGAATGAAATGATCGAGGAACGGAAAAGGGCAAATGTTATTGAGGACTCATATAAGATGGCTCTTGCTTATGAAGGCAAAGTAAAGCCATATCTGGATGAGATCCGCATTCATATCGACAAACTGGAACTCATTGTTGATAATGAAATCTGGCCTCTTCCAAAATACAGAGAGTTACTCTTTACAAGATAAAGGTTATCTGGTTTTTGTTTTGAATTAAAGGATCCAAATTGCAGGATCCTTTTTTTTTTATAATAAATGTAGTCTTGTCACGTTAAAATATTATTACCGGAATTCCTTAAATTGATTACTTTTATGGGCAAATTGAAGGGTGAATTATGAAACGATTATTACTACTTATTATACTGGTTATTACTTTACTTATTCCTGAAGCTGCTGCTCAGAAACGAAAGACAGAGAGAGCTTACTCATCTTTCACCGCAGGCGAATATTTCGAAGCCATTGATCTTTTCAAGGAGGCATACACCAAAGTCAAAAAGGCAGATAAGAATCTGAGAACTGAGCTGATATTTATGATTGCGGAATGTTATCGCTTGACAAATGATCCGAAAAATGCCGAGACATGGTACAAACTGGCAACCAAATCAACTTATTCAAAACCCGATGCTCAATTCTGGTTTGCAGAATCTCTGAAGAAAAATGGCAAGTACCAGCCTGCAATTGATGAATTTAAAAAGTATAAGCAGTTGGCTCCGGCCGATGCAAGAGCTGATCAGGAGATCCGATCCTGCGAACTGTCTGCGGAATGGCTTAAGAACCCTGAAGCATATAAGGTTGACGAGGTTAAGGACATAAATTCCAGACAATCTGACTTTAGTCCTGCGTACGGACGAGATGATTTTGGGCAGATATATTTTACCTCCTCGCGCGAAGGTGCTGCAGGTAATAAAACCCATGGCGCAACAGGTCAGAGTTACACAGATATATTCGAAAGCCGTATTGATAAGAAATCCAAATGGAGCACTCCTGTTCCTGTTGAAGTCATCAACAGTGAGTTCGAAGATGGAACTCCTTCCTTCTCTTCTGACTTTAAAGAGATCTATTTTACACGGTGTGAATCAGGAAAACGGGAGAAAAAAGGTTGTGTAATAATGTATTCAAAGAGATCGGGCGATACCTGGAGCGATCCTAAAAGTACCGGAATTCTGCCTGATTCGCTTGTTGCCGCTCATCCTGCGATATCCCCCGATGGTTCTACATTGTACTTTGTTTCAGATATTACCGGTGGCTCCGGTAAAAAAGATATCTGGATGTCAACAAGGGCAAAGAGCGGTGGAGCCTGGTCAAAACCGGTTAATCCGGGCCCGGATATCAACACTCCCGGTGATGAACTCTTTCCTTATGTCAGGGAAGACGGAACTCTCTATTTTTCATCAGACGGTCAGATAGGAATGGGTGGTCTCGATATCTTCAAGGCAAAACCGATGGCTGATGGCAGCTGGGCAGTCCTAAATATGAAGCCGCCGGTAAACAGTTTTGCCGACGATTTTGGAATAACTTTCGAGAATGGGACCGAAAAAGGGCTATTCTCATCTACAAGGAAAGGAAAAGGGAACGATGAGATTTATTCCTTTGAACTACCTCCGATGAAATTCAACGTTACCGGCCTTGTTAAGGATGAAAAAGCCGGAACTCCAATTCCGGGTTCGCATGTACAACTTATTGCAAGCGACGGATCAAACCTTCAGGCGGAAACCGGTGCTGGTGGCGACTTTAAATTTGCCCTTAAAGCTGATGTCGACTATATATTCCTCGCCTCAAAAAGAGGATATCTTAACGGAAAAAATAAAGAGACAACCAAAGGACAGGCAAAAAGCCGCGATTTCATGGTAACCCTCCTTCTTACATCAATCGACAAACCAATTGAACTTCCAAATATCCTTTACGATTTTGGCAAATGGGATCTCCGCCCCGAATCGATGGTTTCTCTCGATAAGCTTGTTGAAACACTTCTGGATAACCCAAATGCTGTAATTGAACTGATGTCGCACACTGACTCGCGCGATACCGAAGAATTTAACCAGACCCTTTCTCAAAAAAGAGCCCAGTTTGCTGTTCAGTATCTTATCGATAAGGGCATTGAACCGGAACGTCTCGTTCCTAAAGGATATGGTGAGTCAACACCCAAAATTATAGATGCTGAAACCGTGAAACAAAATCCGTTCCTTAAAGCAGGAACACCTCTTACTGAACAGTATATTAATTCCCTTGGCAGCGATGAACAGAAAGAGATTGCTCATCAGATTAACAGGAGAACTGAATTCAGGGTTCTGAGAACGGATTATGAACCAACTAAAAAATAAAAATGTCTAATATCTGAAAAATGAAAATCAGGATATTCCTTCTCTCTTTATTGATTATTTTGTCCGTTTCATTATCAGGACATGCTGTTCCCGGAAAACCTGTCAGAGTTATGGTTATAACAGGCGGACACGATTATAATGTTGAACAGTTTAACCTGATGCTCTCTTCCCTTGGTGAGAATATTACATGCAGTGTATCTGAATTTCCGGCTGCCTATGATCTGTTTCTTGCGGAGAACAGAGACAAGTACGATGTGCTGGTATTCTACCATATGTGGCAGAAAATTACTGATGAACAGGCAAAAGTATTTGCTGAATGTATAAACCAGGGAAAACCTTTGGTGGTGCTGCATCACAGTATTTGTGCCTTCGACGACTGGCCTGAATATTTCAATATTATCGGAGGAAAATATTTCCACAAACCAACTACCGTAAAAGGCAAGGAATATCATGCCTGTTCCTATATCCATGATCTTCATTTTAAAGTTAAAATTACGGATAGGAAGCACCCCGTAACCAAAGGGATACAGGACTTTGATATTTTCGATGAGGCATACAAAGGTTACTATGTGGAGGATGGAGTTACACCTTTGCTCACTACAGATGAACCAGCCAGTTCGGAGGTAATCGGATGGGCTAAAAAATATGGGAAAGCCAGGGTGGTTACTCTTCAGAGCGGGCATGATGTGGCAACATTCGGAAACCCCGTTTTCCGGAAACTTCTTAAACAATCCGTTGAATGGGTTTATGCAAACGGGAAAAATCAGAAATAGTAAATTAAATTACTTCATCCATTTTTTTTATCTTTGCGGTCTGAATATCAGATATGGCCACAGAATCAAAATACAGTAAAAGAGGCGTTTCTTCATCAAAGGAAGATGTGCATGAAGCTATTAAAGACATAGACAAGGGTCTTTTTCCGAAAGCTTTTTGCAAAATTGTACCTGATCTTCTCGGAGACGATCCGGATTATTGCAATATTATGCATGCCGACGGGGCAGGGTCCAAATCATCTCTTGCTTATGTTTACTGGAGAGAGACAGGCGATCTTTCAGTCTGGAAAGGGATAGCTCAGGATGCCATAGTAATGAACCTCGATGATCTCCTTTGTGTTGGCGCTTATAATAACATACTTCTTTCGTCAACAATAGGACGCAATAAAAATCATATCCCGGGTGCAGTAATCTCTTCTATAATAAGAGGAACCGAAGAGGTTCTCGAAGAGCTGCGGAGTCAGGGTATAGGGATCTGGTCAACAGGTGGAGAAACTGCCGATCTGGGTGACCTTGTGAGAACGATAGTTGTTGATTCAACAGTTGCAGCCCGCATCAGAAGAGCCGATGTTATTTCAAATGATAATATCAGACCGGGTGATGTTATTATAGGATTGGCATCATACGGACAAACCACTTATGAAAAGGAGTATAACAGCGGAATGGGCAGTAACGGGCTGACTTCAGCAAGGCATGATGTTTTTGCACCCTATCTTGCTTCTAAATACCCTGAAAGTCTTGATACAAATCTTACTTACGATCTTATCTATTCCGGTCAGTTGAGGCTGACCGATCCCATCGATGGCTTAAATATAGATGCAGGTAAAATGGTTCTCTCACCGACACGTACTTATGCCCCTGTGATAAAAAAGGTAATCGAAACAATGCGCCCCGAAATACATGGTATGGTTCATTGCTCAGGCGGAGGACAGAGCAAAATTATGCATTTTGTTGATAATATGCATGTTGTGAAAAACAACATGTTCCCTTTACCCCCATTATTCCGGATTATACATGAACAATCCGGCACTCCGTTCAAAGAGATGTACAAAGTGTTTAACATGGGTCACCGGTTCGAGATTTATACCCGGGAGGAAAATGCTGCCGAAATAATCAGAATAGCTGCAGAATTCAATCTTCAGGCTCAGGTAATCGGCTATTGTGAATCATTTGAAGGGAAAAAACTTACAATCAGTTCTGAAGCAGGAACATTTGAATATTAGCCTAATATTAACCCACTTGCCTTCCTCCTGTTTATATTCTTCCTATTTCTTACTATCTTTGCACCCGAAAATCTGATTTATATGGCAAACAATATTATTCTTGAGAAGCTGGAGGGTGTTAAAACACGATTCATTGAGGTAGGAGACACACTTACTCAGCCCGAAATTCTCTCGGATATGAAGAGGTATGTCAAATTGAATAAAGAATATAAGGATCTTCTGCCTATTGTTGAATCGTACGAAAGGTATAAACTGGCTCTTAGTAATATAGCAAGTGCAAAGGAACTGCTCGCTACGGAAAAGGATGAAGAGATGCGCGAGATGGCCAAGGCTGAATTCGACGAACTCACTTCCCGTATTCCTGCAATGGAAGATGAGATACAGATGCTTATTATCCCTGCCGATCCGGAAGATGATAAAAACGCTGTTATGGAGATCAGAGCCGGAACCGGTGGCGATGAAGCCAGTATCTTTGCAGGTGATCTCTTCAGAATGTACAGCAAATTTTTCGAGTCGAGAGGATGGAAAGTAGATGTTACCAATATCTCTGAGGGAACTGCAGGCGGGTATAAGGAGATAGTTCTAAGTATTACCGGGGAAGGTGTTTATGGTATAATGAAGTACGAATCAGGGGTTCACCGGGTTCAAAGAGTTCCGCAGACAGAAACACAGGGTCGTATTCATACTTCTGCAGCAACAATCGTAGTGCTGCCAGAAGCTGATGAATTTGACGTTGACCTCAGAACGGAAGATATAAGAAAGGATACCTATTGCTCCTCAGGCCCGGGTGGCCAGTCGGTAAACACTACATATTCAGCAATTCGGCTTACCCATATTCCTTCAGGCATTGTTGTTACCTGTCAGGATGAAAAGTCGCAACTAAAAAATTATGATAAAGCACTTAAAGAGCTGAGAACAAGGTTGTATAATCTTGAATATCAAAAATATCTCGATGAAGTTTCCCGAAGGAGGAAAACTATGGTATCAACTGGCGACCGTTCTGCAAAGATCAGGACATATAATTATCCTCAGGGAAGAATGACCGACCATAGGATAAACCTCACCATTTATAATCTTCCTTCAATTCTTGATGGAAATATTCAGGAAGTTCTTGATAAACTGCAGATGGCCGAAAATGCCGAGCTTCTTAAGGAGAACAATATTTAATACTGTCATTGATGAACCATCTTGAATTATTTGAAAATATCGTTAAGAAACGCTCCTTTCTTTGCGTCGGACTCGATTCAGAGATTGAGAAGATTCCATCATTTCTGCTTAAAGAAAAAGATCCGGTATTTGAATTCAATAAACGTATCATTGACGCAACACATAAATACTCAATAGCATACAAGCCAAATGTAGCATTTTACGAATGCTATGGATCAAAGGGGTGGAATTCCCTTGAAGCCACAGTAAACTATATTAAGGAGATGTATCCCGATATCTTTGTTATTGCAGATGCGAAACGAGGGGATATAGGAAATACTTCAAAAATGTATGCCAGGACTTTTCTCGAAAATATGCCCTTCGATGCTATAACAGTTGCTCCTTATATGGGAGAAGATTCTGTTACCCCTTTCCTCTCCTATAGAGACAAATGGGTTGTTCTTCTGGCACTTACATCGAATAAAGGGTCTGATGATTTTCAGTATCACAACGAAGACGGAATAAAGCTTTTCGAACGGGTGTTGTCTGTTTCACAGAAATGGGGTACCATTAATAATATGATGTATGTTGTTGGTGCAACCCGTGCTGATATGCTAAAAGATATCCGCAGATTAGTTCCCGACCATTTCCTTCTGGTTCCGGGCGTGGGAGCTCAGGGCGGCAGCCTGCAGGATGTATGCGGCTATGGGATGAACAGCAAATGTGGTCTTATCGTAAACTCCTCAAGAGGAATAATATTTGCCGACAGCAGCGAAAATTTTGATAAGACAGCCGGTGAAAAAGCTGAAGAGATAAGTACTGAAATGGAGAAATACCTCTCCGAACGAAAGCTGATCTGAGTATAATCATAAGTTTTTACAGATTACTTACCCGGAGGAAATTTTCTCCGCCGAATCACTGTGTTCCCCTGAAGGGCTCTTTTTAGAAAAAAATTACAGCAGCTTTCACCGTTTGCAATTCAGAAGAACTTTTCATAATTTTATATCCTTGCTGCTTTCTCATATAATTCGTGCTGAAATGAAAGAGGAGTTTCTTCATTACCTGTGGAAATACAGGCTATATTACCCTGATAATCTGTTTGATAACGAAGGGAACAGAATAATTGTTATTCACCCCGGAGACTATAACCGCGATTCAGGGCCCGATTTTTTCAATGCCCGCATTTTAATTGCAGGTACTGTATGGGCCGGGAATATTGAGGTTCATACCAGGTCGTCGCACTTTGATGTTCATGGTCATCAGAATGACCCCGCCTTTAATAATGTGATCCTTCATGTTGTAGCTGAAAACGACAAAAAGGTTTTCAATTCAACGGGAGAGGAGCTGCTTACTGTTGTACTGGCATTTGACCCTTCACTTTATGAAAAATATGCGGCACTTGTTAATAATCCATATATTATTGCCTGTCAGGATGAAATTAAGAACCTTGACGCCATTTTTATCCGACACTGGCTTAATTCTCTTGTTATTGAAAGGCTTCAGAGTAAAACGGAATCCATTCTCAGAACGTTCGCCGAAACGGGCAATGACTGGGAGGAGACCTTTTACAGGCTGCTGACCCGCTATTTCGGTTTCAGGGTTAATACAGAGCCTTTTGAAATGCTCGCAACCGCCATCCCGTTCAGGATAATCAGAAAGCACGCTGATAACAGGTTTCAGATTGAGGCACTCCTCTTTGGAACAGCCGGAATGCTCGAAGAGGCTCTTTTTAAAGAGGCAGTTTCTGATCCTTATTACCTGAGGCTTATTATGGAATACAGGATTCTTTCAGCCAAATATTCCCTGAAACCTATTCATGGCAGGGGATGGAAATTTTCCAGGTTAAGACCGGTGAATTTTCCGACAGTCAGAATATCACAGCTGGCAGCAATGCTTGCTGTAACAGGCGGACTTTTTTCGAGAGTTCTGGAGGCAACGGATATCAGGCAGATTAAAGATGTGTTCGACGTAACAGCTTCTCAATATTGGAATAACCATTATGTTTTCGGAAAAGAGAGCAGGAGTGTCGCGAAGAATACCGGTTCACAGGCTACAGCTATCCTGCTGATTAATGCAGTCATTCCTGCAATATTTGTTTATGGACAGAGCAGGGACCGTCTGGATATTTGTGAAAGAGCCCTTTCCTTCCTCGAAAATATTAATCCTGAGAATAACATAATTATCGATGAATGGAAAATTGCAGGCCTTGTCGCGGAGTCGGCTTATTACTCCCAGGCACTCATTCAATTAAGAAACGATTACTGTAAAAAGCGAAGATGTCTCGATTGCCGTATCGGCAGCAAACTCATTGGCAGGGGTATTAAATTAAAAGATCAGAATGAGCTCATACTTGAGCCATAAGTGAAGTATTTTTCATTTCTTTTGACAAAAAACTGAAAATGTTTGACAAATAACTGAATCATAAAGTTTTTTAACGCAACTTTTATATTGGATTTTACGTCTTTATAACAGAGTAAAGCAATTTTTATATACCCATATTCGTTTTCTGAAAAATTAAAAAGAAAAGAACCAAACTAAGAAAATATTGGTTGATTCCGGAAGGAAAAATGTGGGATAAAAATAAATAATTCAGGAACTTTGTAAAAAAAAAGACAATTGTTTGATAATTTACATAAAAAAGCCTTATTTTTGCGTTCCAAAATTGGAGACTCGATTTATTTATGGATCAACAACATTTTAATTAGAGATATGTATTTAACAACTGAAAAAAAGCAGGAATTTTTTAAGACGTTTGGAACATCTGAAGTCGACACAGGCACAGCAGAAGGCCAGATAGCTCTGTTTTCATACAGGATCAATCACCTTACTGAACACCTTAAGAAGAACAAAAAAGATTTCAGTACCCAGCAGGCTCTTATCAAACTTGTAGGGAAAAGAAGAAGGCTTCTGGACTATCTGAAGATTAAAGATATCGGACGTTATCGCGAAATCATAAAAGCGTTGAAATTACGTAAATAGAGTAAAAGGCAATTTTAAATTGCCTTTTTTCATACTATTTCTAATATTCGTAGTTTCATATTTCATAAATCACACATATAATGTTTAAAGTAAAAGAAAAGATTATTGATCTCGGCGACGGGAGGACAATAACCCTTGAAACAGGAAGAATGGCCAGACAGGCCGATGGTTCTGTTTTGTTGAAAATGGGAAAGACAATGTTGCTGGCTACAGTTGTGTCAGCGCAGGATGCAAAAGAAGATACTGACTTCATGCCGTTGTCAGTTGAGTATAAAGAAAAATATGCTTCGACGGGCAGATTTCCAGGTGGATTTCTGAAGAGAGAGGCAAGGGCTTCGGATTATGAGATCCTTATTTCAAGACTTGTTGACAGAGCGTTAAGACCTCTGTTTCCTGATGATTTTCATGCCGAAACATTTGTTACCATCAACCTTATATCCGCTGATATGGATATAATTCCTGATGCACTGGCAGGCCTGGCCGCATCTGCAGCACTGGCTGTTTCAAATATTCCTTTCAACGGTCCAATGTCAGAAGTAAGGGTTGCAAGGATAAACAATAAATTTATTGTCAATCCGACTGCTACCCAGCTCAGGGATGCTGACATCGACCTGATGGTTGGTGCCACATACGATAATATCCTTATGGTTGAAGGCGAGATGAAAGAGGTCTCAGAGGAAGAGATGCTCGAAGCTCTTAAGATCGCTCACGACACTATTAAACTGCTCTGTAAAGCGCAGATGGAATTTGCCGAAGAGGTTGGTTCTACCGTTAAGCGGGTATATTGCCATGAAGTAAATGATGAAGATCTCAGAAAAAAAGTTTGGGACGAGACTTATGCCAAATGTTATCAGGCTGCAAAATCATCGACCTCAGATAAACACAAACGTATTGATGCTTTCGAAGCTATAATTACTGTTTTTCTTGGTCAGTATACTGAAGAGAATACTGTCAATAAGAGCCTTGTAAAGAAATACTATCACGATGTATTGAAAGAGGCATCAAGACGACTGGTACTTGATGATAATATTCGTCTCGATGGCAGACGGCCTGATGAGATCAGACAGATAATGTGCGAAATAGATCCTCTTCCTGCAACTCATGGCTCAGCCCTGTTTACAAGAGGTGAGACTCAGTCGCTTACAACCGTTACCCTCGGAACAAAACTCGATGAGAAGATTATTGATGATGTTCTGAATAAGGGAAAAGAAAAATTCACTCTCCACTACAACTTCCCGCCATTTGCAACAGGTGAAGCAAAACCTGCCCGCGGAATAAGCAGAAGAGAGATAGGACATGGTAACCTTGCACACCGTGCTCTTAAAAATGTGATGCCCTCAGATGAAGAAAATCCATATGCAATAAGGGTTGTTTCTGATATCCTGGAATCTAATGGCTCCTCATCTATGGCTACTGTATGTGCAGGAACACTGGCACTTATGGACGCAGGTATTAAAATACGGAAACCTGTATCAGGAATTGCAATGGGTCTTATTTCAGATAAGGTAACAAAAAAATATGCAGTTCTTTCTGATATCCTTGGTGATGAAGATCATCTTGGAGATATGGATTTCAAAGTTACAGGAACCTGCGACGGTATTACTGCCACTCAGATGGATATTAAGGTAGAAGGTCTTTCATTCGAGATTCTTTCAAAAGCCCTTCATCAGGCTAAAGCCGGAAGATTACATATCCTCAGCATTATGAATGAGGTTATTGCAGAACCCCGTCCGGAACTTAAACCGCATGCTCCAAGGATTGAAATGCTTACAATTCCAAAAGAAATGATCGGTGCACTTATCGGTCCCGGAGGTAAAATAATTCAGGAGATACAACGTGTTACAGGAGCAACAATAATTGTTGAAGAGATTGATGGTCATGGAGATGTAAATATTTTTGGAGAAAATGCTGAAGTGATAACCGCAGCTCTCGACTGGGTGAAAAAAATTGTTACAGTTCCGGAAATAGGCCAGGTCTATAAAGGAAAAGTAAAAACGATTGTTCAGTTTGGTGCATTTGTGGAGATCCTTCCAAACAAAGACGGACTGCTTCATATCTCTGAAATTGAATGGAGAAAGATAAATGTTGTTGAAGATGTTCTTAAAGAAGGGCAGGAAGTTGAGGTAAAGATAATTGACATTGATCCTAAAACAGGAAAAATAAAATTGTCGAGGAAAGAACTACTGCCTCGTCCTCCACGGCAGGAACCTGAAAAAAGAACTCCTGAGCAAAATCAGAATAGTTAAAAAAATCAACCATCAGAATAAATAAAAATCCCGCAATTGCGGGATTTTTTGTATTTTTCAGCGATGAAAATTAAATATAATTATGTAGTTATTGAAGGAAATATCGGTGCAGGAAAAACCACACTGGCCGGAAGAATTGCAGATCAGTTCAACGCACGCCTCATTCTTGAGCATTTTGCCGACAACCCTTTTCTTCCTAAGTTCTACAGCGACCCTGATAAATATTCCTTTCCTCTCGAATTGTCATTTCTTGCCAGCAGATATAAACAACTTCAGGAAGAACTGGTGCCGCAGGATCTGTTTAAGACTTTTACTGTAGCCGATTACTACTTTATGAAGTCTCTGGTGTTTGCAGCATCGACACTTACAGGCGATGAATACAACCTCTACAGGCAGATCTTCTATATCATTTATGGCTCTCTTCCAAAGCCTGATTTATATGTATACCTTCACCTTAACCCTGACAGGTTACTTTCGAATATTGAAAAAAGAGGCAGGAATTACGAGAAATCAATAACCAAGGAGTACCTGATGAAAATTCAGGAGAGCTACTTCTCGCTCTTTAAACAAAACCCGGGAAATAAGTACCTTGTTATTGATATTAATGAAATAGATTTTGTTTCAGATGAAAAAAATTATTCAAAAATAATAGACACAATCTTTTTCGACGATTACCCCATAGGATTGAATAAAGTGATATTGTAATTATTTTATTCAATTTGCTTCAATTATTACTATTTTATTTTAAATTTGTCGTACGGTTTATATTTTTAGTACATTGTGCATTACAAACAGACAACCAGATATCTTAAACAAATAATAATTTTAACTATGAAAAAAATCAGAAGCTATTTTATCCTTATCCTCGCCGCAGCTTTAATGACAAGTTGCAGTGGCTTGAATAAGATGAAGAAAAACTCTAACTTAATTAAGTATGAGGTTACTCCAAAAGTTCTCGAAGCACATGCTGGTATGGTTACTGTAACTATAAAAGGAACTTTTCCTGCAAGTTTTTTTGATAAAAAAACTACTGTTACTGCTTCTCCTGTTTTGACTTACGCAGGTGGTGAAATTGCTTTTGATAAAGTTCAGGTTCTTCAGGGTGAAGGAGTTCAGGCTAATAATAAAGTAATTAATTACGCCGGTGGCGATTTTACTTATACCAGCACTATTCCTTACAAGGAGAATATGAAAGTATCAGAACTGGTATTGAGAGCGAAAGCTGTAAGAGGAACAAAAAGCCTTGATCTTGACCCCGTTAAGCTTGCTGATGGCGTTATTGCAACATCAACATTGGTTGAGAAAGAAAGCAAAGCAGTTATTATGAAAGATAATTTTGTCAGAATTCTTCCTGAAGTTCAGGCAGCTGACATCAATTACCTTATTAATAAGTCTGATATCCTCAGCAAAGAACTGAAAGCTGAAGATATTGCTCTCCTTAAAGCCTATATCAAAACGGTAAGCACAGATCCAAACCGTCAGTTTAAAAATACGGTTATCAATTCTTATGCTTCTCCTGACGGGAAATTTGAACTGAATGAAAAACTTTCCGGAAGCAGAGGTTCTACCGCTGACAAATTCATTAAAAAAGAATTCGTAAAAATACCAGCAGCGAAAACTGCAGGTTTCTTTGAGGCAAAAAATATTGCTGAAGACTGGGACGGCTTTAAGAGCGAAGTAGAAAAATCAGCCATTCAGGATAAAGAACTCATCCTTCGTGTTCTGTCAATGTATGCTGATGCTGATGTTCGTGAGAAAGAGATCAAGAATATGGCTGCAACATTTGAATCACTCAAAACTGATATCCTCCCAAGGCTCAGAAGATCAAAAATGATGGTTAACGTGGATAAGATCGGCCGTACTGATGAGCAGATCCTTTCACAGATGAAATCAGATCCTAAAGTTCTGACTGTAGACGAAATGCTTTACGCTGCTACCCTTACCAAAGATATTAACGAGCAACTTAAATTCTATCAGACTTTAGCCGAAATTCATCCTAAATGTATCCGCGCAAAAAACAACACCGGGTATATCTACATGGCTTTAGGCAAACCAGATGATGCAATTGCTGCTTTTGAAGCTGCAAAAACTCTTGAGAATAACGACGTTGTTAAAAATAACCTCGGCTTTGCCTCACTTGTAAAAGGCGATCTCGTTAAAGCTGAAGAGTATTTCACATCAATGACAGCTGCATCTCCTCAGTCAAAATGGGGTCTGGGTGTAATTGCAATTACTAAAGGTGAATATGACAAAGCAGTAAATTACTTCGGTAACGAGCCTTGTTACGACCTTGCACTTGCTCTTGTCCTGAAAGGTGATGTTAACAAAGCCAAATCAACTCTCGATAGCATGAAGGAACTCTGCAAATGCGGAAAACCTTCTTATCTGAAAGCTATTATCGGTGCCCGTCTTGACGACAGGAATTACATGCTCAACAATCTTCGTGAGGCAATCGGACTTAAAGCCGACTGGAAAGCTTATGCAAAAACTGATATCGAATTTGCTAAGTTCTTCACTGATGATACATTCAAATCAACAGTTCAGTAAAAATTTATTATAACTAAAAAAGGCTGCCCTGACAGGCGGCCTTTTTTTATATTATTTCCTCATTCTGATTATAAAGAGGGGTCAGAGTGAGGTTTTATTCAATTCCCATAAAACTATTCCTGCACTTATTGCTATGTTGAAGGAGTGTTTAGTACCAAACTGCGGGATCTCAACACAAAAATCGCAAAGATCCAGAACAGCCTGATCCACACCATTTATTTCATGCCCGAAAATCAGAGCATACTTATCTCCCCTGGCAACCTTAAAATTCTGAAGCTCAACAGATCCTTTAACCTGCTCAATACCAATAATTTTATATCCTTCATCCTGGAGTTCCCTGACAGCCTCTGATGTTTCAGAAAAATATTTCCAGGGTACAGATTCCGTGGCCCCAAGAGCGGTTTTCTGAATCTCCCTGTGAGGTGGTCTGGCTGTTATCCCGCATAAATAAACCGCACTTGTAAGAAATGCATCAGCAGTACGAAAAACAGAACCCACATTACTCTGGCTTCTTACATTATCAAGAACTACTATAAAGGGCGATTTCTCAGATTTCCTGAATTGTTCTACTGTCTTTCTTTCAAGTTCACTGTTCAGAAGTTTACGCATTCTTTTTTATGCGAAAATAATTAATTAATATGGTATTTATTGTTATTTTGCGACCATTGAATTCTACGGTTCATAGGTTGTTTTTATAATTAAAATTTTATAAAATGAATATTCATGAATTTCAGGGTAAGTCACTTCTTAAATCTTATAATGTAGATATTCAGGAAGGATTTGTGGCAGAAACATCTGAGCAGGCAGTTGCAGCAGCAGAAAAGTTACAGAAAGAATCCGGATCCTCATTTTTCGTTATCAAGGCACAGATACATGCCGGCGGAAGAGGTAAAGGAGGTGGCGTTAAACTGGCAAAATCAGTTGACGAAGCAGGCAGAATTGCCGGACAGATCCTTGGAATGCAGCTTATTACTCCTCAAACCGGACCTGAAGGAAAAAAAGTTAACAAGGTGCTTGTTGCAGAGGATGTCTATTATAAAGGTGAATCGGAACCGAAAGAGTTTTATATCAGTATGCTTCTTAACAGGAACACAGGGCGATATATTTTTATGTATTCAACTGAAGGCGGAATGTCAATCGAAGATGTTGCAGAAAATACTCCCCATCTGATATTCACCGAGGAAATTGATCCGGGAATCGGAGTACAGCCCTTTCAGACACGAAATATTGCCTTTAACCTGGGCTTGTCGGGTGTGGCATTTAAAAATATGCAGAAATTTCTTACAGGGGTTTACAAAACATTCACAGGGGTAGATGCTCAATTACTTGAAATTAACCCTGTTCTGAAAACCAGCGATAGCAGAATATTAGCAGTCGACTGTAAACTTGTTCTTGATGACAACGCTTTGTACCGGCATCCTGAACTTGCTGTTATGCGTGATATTAACGAGGAGGATCCTGTTGAAGTTGAAGCAGGGAATCATAATCTGAACTTTGTAAAGCTCGACGGAAATGTAGGCTGTATGGTTAACGGGGCAGGTCTGGCAATGGCTACAATGGATATAATAAAACTTTCAGGAGGCTCTCCTGCAAATTTCCTTGACGTTGGGGGAGGTGCCAATGCCAAAACAGTAGAAGCCGGCTTCAGAATTATCCTTAAGGACCCCGCCGTGAAGGCAATACTTATTAATATCTTCGGAGGAATCGTCAGATGCGACAGAGTTGCCAATGGAGTGGTTGAGGCATATAAATCTATAGGAGAGATTAAGGTACCGGTAATTGTCAGGCTTCAGGGAACAAATGCTGTAGAGGCTAAAAAAATTATTGACAATTCCGGACTTTCAGTGTTTTCGGCTATCTCATTCAGCGATGCAGCTTCATTGATAACTCAGGTTTTAAACTAACTTATACAAGACAATTATCAATACAGCTTTATTTAACAAATACTTCATTCAGATAGAAGATAATGAAATTCAATGAGTTTCGTCTGGTATTCTGGTTGAAGATTGTTTCATTTGTCTTCTTTTCATTTATTGCAATATATTTCATTGGTAATAATAGCAGAAGGACTTTTCTTTTCTCCTATTTCAGTACACGTTGCCTTGATTATAAGCAGAAAAATTTCAGCCGGAGGCTAAATGACAGAATAGTTGATTATTCTGCTGAGGCAAAACGAAAAGGAATACAGGCCTGTAAAGATGACCATGAACTGAAAAAAGCAATTTCAGATGGAAGATTAATAAAAGCCAGAAGCGGGAATAAGTATATAATTGAAGTAATGACCTATAGCTATCCTTATGTTACTCCGGATACAAGGCGGCTACTGGATGAGATAGGAGTAAGGTTCAGGGAGAAAACTTCAAAAAAAGGGTTAAGGGGAGCAAGATTTTTTGTGACATCCATGACACGAAAAACTGAAAATGTAAAATCCCTTAGAAGATCTAATCAAAACGCTTCTGCAAACAGTCCCCATATGTACGGCAATGCATTGGATATCAGCTATAAAAGATTTTTTGTAAGGAAATGGGGTTTGACAAATTGCGATGAAAAATTCCTGAAAGAGGCCATGGCTGAGGTTATATGGCAATTAAGAACCGAAAGGAAATGCTGGGCCACATACGAAAGAGGGCAGAGCTGTTTTCATGTCGTGGCAAGATAAAATTGCAGAAATGGATGAAACAATCGGGTAACTATTTCTTGTGCGACCCGTCGCAATACGGTTTGTTTTCTGATCTTCCGCATCTGCAAAGCCAGATCTCCCCGGCGGAATCCTCTTTATCCCTTTTAAGGTCTTTTACTGTAAAGTTCCCGGTGATTTTTAATGGACCGAAGTCGGTTATTTCTACAAGAGCCTGCGATTTTTGCTTCTTATTTTCTTCCATACCTTAGTTATTTAACCAATGAAACCAATTTTCCGGTGCTGCCCGTCACAGTGTGGCTGATGGTCACTTGCTCCGCACCGGCATATCGAAATAATGCTTTCCTGAACTTCCTTCAGGGTTCCGTTATTGGAGAGAGTAAGATTCCCCTTAATAACAATAGGTCCGTCAACCATAATCTTTACCGATACCGGTGTCTCCTGAGGGGCAGCTTCATTTGTATCCATAAGTTCCGGCCTTCTGAATTTAACATGGTTCAACTGATCTTCGCTGATCTCAGCGTTCTTCTCATCATTGTTCCACTTCCATGAAAGGGCATCAGTCGGGCATAAATTAACAATATCTATAATGTTGTCTGTAGTGGAACCAGTCATGTCAATCCAGGGCCTCCTTCCGGGGTCAAATACTTCTACCAGCTCTCTGTAGCAGTACGAGGCATGCACACATGACGATGGTTTCCAGTAAACCGTTATTTCATCATTTCTGTATTTTCTGCCACCCGAAAACTTTTTATCATCTCTCTCCATCTCTGGTATGTTTTTGTTTTTTAATCATCTTCCGTATCAGCCGGCAGCAACTTATAACTGGTTTATCCGTTGGAAGCTATTTTCACTATTTCTCAATAAACCATAAATATAGTGGGTATCAGGCAGAAGCAAACTCCTATCTCAGCTTATTTGGCAATTAATTAATAATGAACTTAAATGAGGTATTTGTTATACTACAAATTTAGTGAAAAAATATTGATATTATAAATTTGAAATATCTCCTGCAATATGCATATCAGCCCGGGTTTAGTTTAAACTGCCACATGGTTATTAATTTCAGAATTACACTAAAATTATCTTTATAACTAATAACAACAGACCTTAATAAAAGTTCCCGGAGTTACACTGATACTAAAATTTTCTTCTCTCTTTTATTATTCTTACTTTGCATCCAGCTTAAAAAAATGACAAATCCACAATTTGCTGATATTATTTTGCCTCTGGCTGTCAGGGGAAGATTCACATACATGATCCCTGAGGGTATGTGTGGAATAGTTAAGCCAGGTGTCAGGGTTATGGTTCAATTTGGTGGGAAGAACCTTTATTCGGGTATTGTTTGCAATGTTCACGAAACGGCTCCTGACATCAGGAATGTCAAATCAATAATAACTGTTTCCGGCGATATCCCGCTGATAAATGAATTACAACTTAAACTGTGGCTTTGGATATCGGAATATTATCTATGCTGCGAAGGCGAGGTTATGAAAGCAGCCCTGCCTTCGGAAGAATCGTTTAACACTTACAAACCACGGCTTGAGTCATTTATTAAACTATCAGGAAGTTATACTGAAGACGAGCTGAATGCTATTCTCGATAATCTCGCAAGGGCTCCGCGTCAGCAGGAAACTCTCTCCGCCTATATCAGGCTCTCTGGATATTCTTCAGGCTCTGCAATTGTCCCTGTAAGCAGGCAGTTTCTACTTTCCGAGGCCAGATCTTCTTCAAATATCCTGGACGCACTTACCGGTAAGGGAATTCTGTCATCTGAATCAATTATGGTGTCAAGAATAGCAGAGGAGGGGAACTTTAAAGAACAGGTAAAAGAGTTAAGCGAAGCACAGAGGATTGCTTACGAGGCAGTTGTAAAACAGTTTGCGGAAAAAGAAATTGTATTGCTGCATGGAGTAACATCAAGCGGCAAAACAGAGATTTATATTCATCTTATTGAAGAGCAGTTAAAACTCGGGAAGCAGGTACTTTATATGCTGCCTGAGATAGCTCTTACTACTCAGATCATCCTCAGGCTGAAAAAGCATTTCGGAGCTGTAACAGGGGTATATCACTCGCGGTTCAGCGATCCGGAGAAAGTGGAGATATGGAAAAGGGTGGCAGACAACGACAAGGTAAATGGTTACAGACTTATTCTCGGAGTAAGGTCGTCTCTGTTTCTTCCCTTCAGCAATCTCGGACTAATTATTATTGATGAAGAGCACGATGGATCATACAAGCAGCACGACCCTGCTCCAAGGTACCATGCCCGTGATTCTGCCATAATGCTTGCAGCACTTCATAAGGCAAAAACCTTGCTCGGATCGGCCTCTCCCTCTGTGGAAAGCTATAATAACGCCGTTAACGGTAAGTATGGCCTGGCAGTTTTAAAAGAGCGGTATGGCCTTATCAGACTGCCTGATATAATAATTGCCAATACCCGCGAGGCCTACCGGAAAAAGCTTATGGTTTCACATTTTACGCCTGAACTGCTTCAGGCAATGGATGAAGCTCTGGGCAAAAATGAACAGATAATTCTTTTCCAGAACAGACGAGGGTTCTCTCCATATATAGAATGTTCAGAATGCGGATGGATCCCCGTTTGCATCCAGTGTGCCGTTAACCTGACATACCACAAGGGGATCGGAAAGCTTGTCTGCCATTACTGCGGCTATACCACGGGAATGCCATCAAAATGCGGCAACTGTCATTCTTCCGGAATGGTGACCAAAGGATTCGGAACAGAGAAAATAGAAGATGAGATAAAAATTGTATTTCCTGCAGCCAGAGTCGTCAGAATGGATCAGGATACAACAAGAAACAAAAACTCCTTCAGCAAAATAATAAAAGCCTTTGAAGAGCGGCGGATTGATATTCTTATTGGAACTCAGATGATTTCAAAAGGTCTCGATTTTGAAAATCTCACCGTTGTCGGGGTCTTAAACGCCGATAACCTCCTGAACTATCCTGATTTCAGAGCCCATGAGAGAAGTTTCCAGCTTATGGAACAGGTTAGCGGAAGGGCAGGCCGAAGACAGAAACAAGGCAAAGTTGTTATTCAGACTTCCGACCCTGTTAACAGGATTATACGACTGGTACTGCGTCATGATTATGAAGGAATGTTCAGGATGCAGGCTGAGGAAAGAGTTACTTTCAACTATCCTCCCTTCTGCAGAATGGTTAAAATAAATATCAGACATAAAGACAGGGCTCTTTTAAATCATTTCGCTGATATCCTTGGACGAGACCTGAAGGAGATATTCGGAAAAAGAATCCTTGGCCCGGAATATCCTCTGATTTCACAGGTGCAGTTGTGGTATATCAAAACAATTCTTATTAAAATTGAAAGAGAGAAGCCTCAGGGAAAAGCAAAACAACTTATCATTGATGCCATTGAAAGAGTCGAAAAAGAGAAAGGAGCCTCTTCCCTTAAGATAGGTGTAGATGTGGATCCGTACTGATAAACTCTTTTTGAGCAGTCTGACAACCTGTGGAATGAATAAAGATGCTAAATTTGAACAAATACTTTTTGAAAGATGAAAATAGAGGTGTCAAACGGTGAGATAATTGATAAGCTGACTATTATTCAGATTAAGCTTGAACGGATAAAAGATAATGCTAAACTTGTAAACCTGAAAAAGGAATATGAGGAGCTGATTGATGTTTCTGCAGCAATCATTAGTACAACCGATCCGCTATATACTGCACTGTATGCGGTTAATTGTGAATTATGGGATATCGAGGACCGCATTCGCGACCTTGAAAGAAACAAAGAGTTCGGAGATGATTTTATCGCAGTAGCCAGATCAGTTTATTTTAAGAATGATAAGAGATCGGAACTGAAAAGGGAAATTAATATCAGGACCTCTTCAGGGCTGATTGAAGAAAAATCGTACGAAAAATACTAAAATGAAGCTTCTTGTTATCAGAACTTCTGCCATGGGTGACGTTGCTCTCACCACTCCTGTTCTGAGGGGAATGAGGAAGCAATATCCTGATGTTGAGGTTGTTTTGCTTACACGTTCTTCCTTTAAACCATTTTTCTCTTCCATGGAAGGAGTGAGGCTGTTTTTTCCTGATTTCAAAAAGAGACACAAAGGGCTGATGGGTCTGGTAAATCTTTACAAAGACATTAACCGGTTAGGTCAGTTCGATTACATAATAGATCTTCACGATGTCTTAAGATCAAAGATCCTCAGGTTTTTTTTCAGCCTCTCAGGTGTACCTGCCGCTGTTATTGATAAAGGGCGAAGCGAAAAGAAAAATCTTATTAAGGGGAAAAACAGGAAGCAGTTAAAACATTCAGTGGAGAGATACTGTGATGTTTTTTTCAGGGCCGGCTTTTCTGTGATTCCCGAGAATGCGCCATCGATAGTTCCATCGGAAGAAGCAATGGCAACTGCAACGGGTTTAATCAGTAAAACGGATGAATTAAATATTGGGATAGCTCCCTATGCCAGGCATAAACTGAAAATGTGGCCTGAAGAATATATGGTCAGGCTCCTCGGACTGATCTCGGAAAAACATAAAACCAGGTTCTGGCTGTTTGGCGGAAATGATGAGTATGAAAGAATTGCAGTGTTGCAGTCCAAAGTACCGGGCTCCATAAATATGACAGGTAAGCTTAACCTCGATGAAGAACTGGCCCTTATGAGCAGGCTTGACCTGATGATTGCTATGGACTCTTCAAATATGCATATGGCAGCGCTTACAGGTACAAAAGTAATCTCAATATGGGGAGGAACAGACCTTTTAAGCGGTTTCGGAGCATGGATGCAACCGGAAAATTATTCTGTAAGTATCGGGATTGACAAGCTGAGCTGCCGCCCTTGTACAACTTATGGTAAAGGTGATTGCAGAAGAGGAGATCTGGCATGTATGAAATGGCTTACCCCGGAAATGGTATTTCAGAGATTAATTGAGTTGGAGCTATTTTAAAAATTTGATTATAATCATTTTAGGTATTCCAAACTTCAAGAGTAAGGGCATCCGGCATCCGGTGTGCGGTATGCGGAAGTCTGCACTTTAAGAACTTTTTAGTTATAGTAATCTTATAAATTGAAAATATGAAAAGCAGAAATCCTTTCGAAAATGATTATCCTGAAAGATTATTAAGGAGTAAAATAATCTATGGTGTTTTTATAACCCTTACCTCATTTCTTCTGATAACAGGTTGTACTTTTCGCAAAGCCAAACCGGTAACAGATCTTGTTGATCTTGTAAATCCTCTGATGGGGACCGATTCTGATTTCAAGCTGTCGAACGGCAACACCTATCCCGCAATTGCCTTACCCTGGGGGATGAATTTCTGGACACCACAGACCAGGAATATGGGTAACGGATGGGGTTATACCTACGATGACACGAAGATTATGGGAATAAAACAGACTCATCAGCCAAGCCCGTGGATAAACGATTATGCAGCTTTTTCGCTGATGCCGGTAACAGGTAAGTTAAAGATAACCGAAAACGACAGGGCTTCATGGTTTTCTCATAAAGCAGAGGTTGTGAAGCCTTATTATTATAGTGTATATCTGGCCGACTATGATGTTACAGCTGAGGTGACCCCCACAGAGAGGGCAGCAATATTTCGTTTTACATTCCCGGAGAATGACTCTTCCTATATTCTTATTGATGGATTCGATAAAGGGTCAATGGTTAAGATAATTCCTTCCGAGCGTAAAGTAATCGGCTATTGTCGTAATAATAGCGGCGGAGTACCTGATAATTTCCACAACTATTTTGTTGCGGTCTTTGACAGGGACTTCATCGCTGGCCATACCTGGAGTGGCGACACCTTAAACCTGAACACACTTGATGCAGAAAGCGGTCATGTTGGTGCTGTGCTGCGTTTCAGGACAAAAAGAGGCGACAAGATAAACGTTAAGGTTGCCTCCTCATTTATTAGTCCTGAACAGGCTCTTCTTAATCTGTCACGCGAAACGGAGGGAAAAGATTTTGAAACAGTAAAGAAGGAGGGAAAGGAGATCTGGAATAAACAGCTGGGACGCATTGAAGTGGAGGGAGGAACTCCTGATCAGCAAAGAACATTCTATTCCTGTCTTTACCGGATGATTTTGTTTCCACGCCAGTTCTTTGAGTTAGATGCTGAGAATAAGATAGTTCATTATAGTCCTTATAACGGCGAAGTTTTACCCGGGTATATGTACACCGACAACGGTTTCTGGGACACCTTCAGGGCACTCTTTCCCTTTTTCACTCTGATGTATCCCGATGTTAACAGCCGGATAATGGAAGGGCTTGTAAATACCTATAAAGAGAGCGGATGGCTTCCTGAGTGGGCAAGTCCCGGTCATCGCGATTGTATGATAGGTTCAAATTCAGCATCACTGATATCTGATTCATATAATAAAGGTATAAGAGGGTATGATATCGAGACATTATATCAGGCGATAATCAAGAATACAAAAGGGCCGGGGCCTCTCACATCTGTTGGACGAGTGGGTGCCGGTTATTATAATGACCTTGGTTATGTTCCTTATAATGTTGGCATTAATGAGAATGCTGCCCGAACCCTCGAGTATGCCTATGCTGATTTCTGCATATGGCAGCTTGCAAAAACATTAGGCCGGCCTCAGGATGAGATAGACCTTTATGCCCGCAGGGCGATGAACTATAAAAATGTTTTTGACAGCGGAAGAAAGTTAATGCGCGGCCGTAACCTTGATGGTACGTTCCAGTCGCCTTTCAGTCCCTATAAATGGGGCGATGCCTTTACAGAAGGCAACAGCTGGCATTATACATGGAGCGTTTTTCAGGATGTGGAAGGGCTGGTCGGTTTAATGGGAGGAAAGGAGGGCTTTATTGCAAAACTTGATTCAGTTTTTGAAGTGCCTCCAGTTTTCGACTATTCCTATTACGGACAGGTTATTCATGAGATAAGGGAGATGCAGATCACCAACATGGGAAACTATGCACATGGTAATCAGCCTATTCAGCATATGATATATCTTTATAACTATGTCGGGATGCCATGGAAAACACAATACCGTGTTCGCGAGGTTCTCGATAAGCTATATAACTATACACCTGACGGTTATTGTGGTGATGAGGATAACGGACAGACTTCGGCCTGGTATGTCTTCTCTTCCCTGGGGTTTTATCCAGTTACACCAGGTACCGATCAGTATGTATTTGGTTCGCCGTTATTCAACAAGGTTACACTCAACTTCGATAATGGAAAACGGCTGGTAATTGAAGCTCCTGAAAACAGTAAGGAAAACATTTATGTTAAGGGCATTAAGCTGAATGGGAAAACAGTTGACAGGAATTATATTAAACATAGTGAGCTTAACAAAGGAGGAAAACTTGTTTTCAAAATGGGGTCTGGACCAGATAAAGAGAGAGGCACCAAAGAATCGGCATATCCTTTTTCAATGAGCAGATAACTTTGATCTCATTCCTTTAATTGGATGAAGGATAAGTTGCTGTTTCGCAAGAGTATTGAGCCTATGTCTTAAGAAAGGTGATTCTATACCGGAGCTATAGTTTCAGTTTAATATTGAATTTTACCAGTAGGGCGGTTATTCCGACCATCAGAAGTGCCCATACTATTGACCCGGCAATAACAATAAGGGGGGCGCCCGATTGTTTGTAGAAAAGAACAGGGATTCCTGTGCTCCAGATAAGGTAATAAACAATATCGGGGGCAAGGTAAGTGGTAAGGGAATTTTCTCCGGCAGGTTTCAGAAAGAAGCTCCAGCGGATATGTTTTTTAACATCTATTATCCAGTAGAGCAAAGCGAAGAGCAGCATGCTTATACCGTTACATAATAATCCCCAGCTTGGAGTGGCCTGTATCTTTGAAATAATGAACCAGTTTCTGAGGAAGAGACCTGCAGCGACGCTGAGAATGCCCATTCCAACAATTATCATTATTGCCATCCTGAAATTACTCCCGGAATATTTTTTCAGGATAAGGGTTGTAAGTAATCCTGAAAGAACTATCAGAGGAACATTTCCTTCAATAATAACTCCAAGTATTGGTTTAACCGGGTTGAGGAAATTAAGCAGATCAAGTTTTGAAAGGATATTGACAGCAAGGAAAAACATTACTGCCACCACAGTATTCAGGATATTGTTCCGGAGTGCAAGGTATATCAAAGCTGAGACAAGATATCCCCATCCTATAAGGCCAAGTATTCCCCACCAGCTGGTTATTAAAGAGCCGTTGTTTTCGATTTTCCCGGAGTTGAATTTAAATACAAGAGCCACAAGTAGTGCTATTCCGACCAGACGGAGACCTGCGATGGAAAAGAAATTTCTGTCGTTCTCAATGTATTTATTCCAGACAAGGAATACGCCGGTGTACATAAGTAATGCCCAGAGGTTTTTAGACATACCAGTAAATTCCGGATTAACCCTTCCTGAATTCAGCATAAGCACACCAATTATGAGGAGGCTTACGGATCTTATAATTATATGTTTTGCAATTGAGAATGAATCATCTCCTTTTGTAATTCTGTTTCCGACGGAGAAAGGAATAGCCATACCCACCATAAAAAGGAACCCGGGAAAAACCCAGTCGGCTAGGCCCATTCCGTCGAAATCGGCAGCTCTGTGTCCGAGCCAGGCAGGCACGCCTGACATATGAAGGTCGTTAACGAAAAGCATCAGTACCAGGGTCAGGCCCCTCATGATGTCTATTGAAGAAATGCGGTTGTTCTCAGTCATAAGGCAAACGGGTAAAATCAGCTGTTAAGTTAGGAAAAAAATCAGAATAATAATTTGGTCCGGAAAGTATGATTAACAAATGAAAAGATGTGTAAGATGATTATAAAATTTTGTTATTTTTGTAATCCTGTCGTTATTTTTCATTGATAAGGAGAGGCCGCCGGTGTTATGACGAAGGTGGCCAAAGCGGGGTGTGGCGCAGTTGGCAGCGCGCGTCGTTCGGGACGACGAGGCCGGAAGTTCGAGTCTTCTCACCCCGACCATAAGGTAACTAATAATCAATTAGTTACCTTTTTTTATGAACCAATTATGAACGATCATGATGGATTCAGATACATTACTTATCATAACAGTAGTTATTATCTTAACAAAAATATTTCAAAAAATATTTTATATAAATCTATAAATCAACTTTTTACATAAGTCAGAAATTTTTGTAAATTTTCTGATACTTTTTAAAAATAGGTATGCTCTTTTTTGCCTTAGATTTTTACTTTTATAAAACAAATCCTAAAAAAAAATACCTAAGTATTTATTATTGGGATCAGGAAATGAGATCAGGTATTGTTTCTGCCGGACAGACGCCACCTGGAAGGACCTGGTATCCCAGCCAGCCAGAGGGGGGGTTACGGCTATATATACCAGAATATGTGTACATTACATGATAGAAACAAAATTACATAACAAGCCATTTAGTCCTGCCACTGAAGAATTTCTTGACGGCATTTCTCCGTTTTCAATAATGTGCCCACAACTACAAGTTTTTCTGCACAGGAAGAGAGAAGGCGATGGTGCAACCGACACTGAATTTCTGATGATAACTCCAGATACTTTCGGTAAAGTCCAAATCCAGGACATTTTAGTTGAAGAGCCAGTAATTATCATTGAATATAGAGATTGTGCAATGGACCAGGTAGGGCATATAAGAATCAATGTACATGATCCTGATCCAAAGGTATTGTTCATCAACTGGCAGGATTTAAAAGATATGGTGGTTGAAGATATCAATAGTAATGCCAACAATCATGACCTGCTGGAATTTAATTACTGATATTTATGAAAGAGCAATCACAGCATACTATAAAATCCCCAGGTGATATCAACCCACTGCTTTCATATCTTCCCGAACATACTGTTTATTTGAATCTACCGTGCATCCTGACGCTTAATAAAACACTTAGAATAGGGATGCCATATTTGTACTGCGAAGGTCAGAAAACGTTTCCAATTAGGCTTCTACATGTCTGGGATTCTGATGGGTTTGTTTTCCTCAGGATTCAAAATTTGCGGACAGGGCAGGTCTATGAAATTTCATGGCTTTTGCAGGGTGATATTGAATACTGCTTGTGGGAAATTGCTTCATTGGATTATTTAATAAGTCTAACAGATAAATCATGACAACGAACAGTACATGTTTTAATTGCTGAGATTCACCTTTGCTGTGGACAGATGTGGAATATTGACCATCATTGATCGTGGTTAATTAAAAAAAGAGTGTTTGACTACTCTTATTTCACATTGTTAGTCTTTCACGTGAAGTAATAATCTTAAAATCTTTCTGAATTCAGGACAAAGTGTTAACTAATAGTGCGTTTAGTATTTTTGTTCTAACTTTTCAAGTAGTGTAACCAAGTTTTCTTTTAATTTCATTAAATGTCCAATTGCTTTTGTAAAATTTTTAATTAAATATTCTTTTTCTGCTCTTACGGCTTTTATTTCCAAGTTGCAGTTGGAAGAATGGATACTTATTTCTTTTAGATTTTCATCTAATCTGTTAACTGATATTATATCTAAAAGGGGCTTAAGAAAATTAGATTGTAAAGAAAATAAGTCGATTTCCCCATCCTCTGTATGCGGATAAATATATTTTTTAAACAATTCGTGAATTTGTCTGAAGGTATCGTTATTTGTTGGACTTTCATTTGTCTTTTTTTCTAATATAACACCATAAAAAGCAAAACTTTGCATCATTTGATGCAGATGCGCATTAAACAAATCAACATGCGTAGATGCCTGATTTAAATAATCATTAAATCGCCTCGTTATATCATCATATGAAAATGCTATTGCACTTATATAAGTATGGAAATTATTCGATAACTGGATGGCTTTAGGAAAATCTTTATGCCGACTTTCTAAATATTTTAATAAGTTACTCTTGTCAAGTGATTTAAAAACTTCACAATTCAGTATTTGAAATACTTTAATCTCAGGTGTTTCAAACTTGTCCTGTTCATGAATTGTTAGAAATTCTTTAAGTGATGATATTTGGGCATCCAATGGTTCTTCAAGACTTCGTAACTCTGCAATCCATCTTTCACCATCTTTTTTTATTCTTCTTTTTTCAGCAAAGTATTCATATCCACGATTAAGAAAAAAGCCAAGTAATAATGTTAATATCGGAAGAAATAAATTAATGTAATCTTTCTTTTCCTTTTTATTATGGTTGATACCAAAAACCTTAACATTAATAGTATCTATTGATGTTTTAACATTCGCAGTATCTGTCTTTCTTTTTATGTTAAGTATCTCTGTAGAATCAGATTTTTTTAACATCAACCCTGAATGCTTTTGGCTATGAGCAGAAAAGGTATCTGCCCACATTGTTTGATTAATTATCAGCAGAAATGAAAAACAAAGTATAATAGTAAAATATCTCACAATATTCTTTTTATTTCAAGGACAATCATTTAATGATCATAAATATTTTTGCTTATGCTAATAACTTATTAAAAAGATCGAACTGCCCGTACGTAGAGAGTGTATTCCTTGAGATTTACGTTCCCTCTACTATTATTAGTGGCAAAAATATATGCCCATGCTCTAACCGCATCATCCTGACTGGAACTCCAATATTCAGAGTAATTAGGATAACTACCTACTAAACCTAAACCATACAATCTTGACATTAAAGTTAATTCTCCCAAAGAGGGCAGATACCAATCAGTGTAACCATTTAAATCTAAGTCGAAACAAATTTTAGCAGCGATTCCTACGGTGGTGCAACCATTTACAATAGCAATTGTATTTTGATTTCCAGATCCAATACTTTGGCTACTTGCACCAGAAATAGATGTTCCGACACAACCCCATCCTGCACCTGCACTTTGGTCACTTGGAGCACAGACTAATCCGTGCTGTCCTGTAGAATCGACATAGAATACTAATCCACCCTGGAATGTTGCGCCATAATACAAATAAATGAAAGCCATATCGTTACTATATGATATTCCAAGAGAATTTTCTGCTTTTATTCGGTAATGATAAGTTATACCCACCGTTAATCCTGTGACAGTAGCATTGACGGTTGTACTTGTTGATCCAGTTATTGGGCTTTGAAAGGCTGTGACGGTATTCCCGTAACTAATGGATGTACCGTATTCAAAAGTTACAGCCGTGGATAAATAGTTGGAATTCACAATACCATTAAATTGCATTGCTTCACCGGAGATATAGGGTGTTGCTGCAAGTATTGCAACAGATGGAATTTGACCCAATGTTGTGAAAGTTCCATCACTACTATAAGATGTACCAAGAGAATTTACTGCTTTTATTCTAAAATGGCATGTCACACCTGCCGCCAATCCTGAAATAACCGTATTAACATTAGTATTTGATCCGCCTGTTAATGGACTTTGAGTGGCAGTAACGTTACTCCCATAACTTGTAGTTGTGCCATATTCAAATGTTACAACAGTGGATAGATAGTTTGCATTTACCGTTCCATTTAATTGCGCTCCTACTAATGTAATGTTTGTTGCTGTTAATAATGATACTGATGGCACTTTCCCTAATGTTGTGAATGATATATCACTACTATATGTCGTCCCAAGAGAATTTACTGCTTTTATTCTGTAATGGTAAGTTGTTCCTGATGTTAAACCTGATAGATTACCATAAACATTTGTATTTGATCCGCCCGCTAAAGGACTTTGTGTAGCGGTTATTGAACTGCCATAACTTGTAGTTGTACCATATTCAAATGTTACAACTGTTGATAGATAGTTAGCATTTACTGTGCCATTTAATTGCGCTCCCACTAATGTAATGTTTGATGCTGCCAAAGTTGTGACTGTTGGAACTTGACCTAATGTTGTAATTGTTAAATCACTACTATAGGTTGTTCCAAGAGAATTAACTGCTTTTATTCTGTAATGATAGATAGTTGCTACCACTAAACCTGTAATATCTGCACTTACATTGGTAACCGTATTTCCAGTTGCGGGACTTTGGGTGGCAGTAACGGTACTCCCATAACCAGTAGTTGCACCATATTCAAATGTTACAACAGTGGAAAGATAGTTAGCATTTACGCTACCATTCAATGTAGCACTTGATATATTAATATTAGTTGCTGCCATAACCGTTGGAGTTGGAGATTGCCCCAGCGTAGTAAAGGACATCGCCATTCCATATCCAGTTCCAGCGCTGTTAGTAGCGTATGCCCGAACAAAATAATTAGTTGCACCATTTAAGCCTGTTATATTACTTGTAAAACTACCTGCACCTGCACCATCAGAAGTTTTGCTATCGGCTATTGTAGGTGTTGTGCCTGTACTCCAACAGACACCACGACCTATTACAGTGGAACTTCCTTCATTTGTTACGTTTCCACCACTTGTTGCAGTAGTTCCAGTTACATTGGAAACAGCGGTGGTTGTCAATACAGGAACTTCTTCTTTTTTCTTGCATCCAATTAATAATATGGCAAAAATAACAATTATTGCCAGAGGATTATTAATTACTTTATTCATGATTTAATTATGTAAGTATTTGATAATATCAAATATACTAAATTATATTCTGAGTAAAGATCGACAAGAACAGAAATGCAGGACTTCTTTTCATCGATCTTATATCTGAACATCTATGAATACAGGATAGTGGTCGCTAAAATTTAACATTTCCGGATTGTTCACCACCTTACAATCAATGACTTTTTCCATGACATTTTTATTCACGAATATGTAATCGTTCTGCCATTCGAAAGTGCTTCTACTGTGTACATGAGTTTGAATATGGTCTTTGTATATTTCTTTTGTGCAATTTATCAGACCAAAGTCCTCAAGCCTTTGGAATACAAGTTTATGAGACGGATATTGATCTTTATACACCAAATCGAACTGCTCAGAGACATTAAAATCACCACCTAATACAATATTTTGCTTTTTATTATTGTGTAGAATTGGCGTCAAATCGGAGAGAATGTGGTGCAATGTTGTCGATGCATATCCGTCAGAATCAATCAGACCATAAATATTAATGACAGTCAAAATGAAGTTGTCTGCGATCTTTATTTCTGCTACAATTAATCCTGTTGATCCAGGATAAGTATTATTTAAGTAAATCTCTTTAACTATTTTGTGTTTAGCGATAATTGAAGTTCCCCATTTTCGCTTTTTATCAATCTCATGGTATAAAATACTATGTGTTTCGAAATGTTTTTCTGGTGGCACAACTTCTTGTAGCAAAGCAATTTCTGGATTTATTGAATCTACAAGATAATTCCAACCAAGTTCCCTTTGCTCAGAACTTCTTTTCCAATAATCCATATTCCATGTTATAATTTTCATTTATCTGGTTAAGAAATATTATTGTTAAATTTACATAAAGTTAGTCTAAAACTAAATATGAGAACAACTTACAGATTTAAATGCAATAGTGGCAATAAATAAAATTGATTTATTAAAATTAAAGAAGAGTGTCCATGGGAATGATTAATGCACCACAAAAGTGTTTTATTACGGATTCACCAACGGTTGATTATCCAAGTAGTTATGATAGTATAGAATATACCACAGAATATGCTGGACAAAAGTTTTTCTTTTCTTTTAGTGGAAAAATCGGACATATTGACCACCCTAGATCGTTTTCGTAAGACCATGCATTTCCGGCTGCCAAAGACCACCCTAAGTTAACATCCTTTTTTGCCTCATTTTCATCATAATTTACAGGGTGATTCT
>CAIJYD010000002.1 GCA_903824785.1 uncultured Bacteroidota bacterium | reverse complement strand
CAAACCCTGTCGGGTTATGTTTATTTTCACTCATTTCCTTCAGAAAGCAAACTTTCTTCGGAAATTCATTAAAATAAACAACCCCGCTGGTGCGGGGTTGTTCTGTCTCTGCGGAGAAAGAGGGATTCGAACCCCCGGTCCAGTTTCCCGGACAACGGTTTTCAAGACCGCCGCGATCGACCACTCCGCCATTTCTCCGCCGCAAAGATAATATTTTTTTGTTTTAAGAGAATTATTTTTCAATAAATAGATAATATATTGATAATCAAATATATATGTATCTTATTAACAGATTATGAACAAAATTTGCTGAATAATCTTCTCAAACTGAAGAATAGTGAGCAGTTGCGACATTTTGGCTGAAAAAGTACTTTCATCCAAAAAAATCGCGGTTTTAACCTTAAAGTGGCACTATTTGTGGAAAAACGATGAAATAAATTTGGATATGAATTTAAAAAAAATAATTTTGTATTCAATTAGTCAGATTGGTCTAACTCTAAAAATCATTCATTATGACAAAAAAAGAATTGGTTAATGCTATCGCTGCTGATGCAAGTATTTCAATTAAAGATGCAGGCAAAGCTTTAAACGCATTTGTTGGAGCTTTTGGAAAAGCAATGAAAAAAGGTGAAAGAATACAGCTTCCTAGTCTGGGCACTTTCAAAGTAGAGAAAAGAAGTGCAAGAGAAGTTCGTAACCCTCGTACCGGTGAAAAACTTAAGGTTCCTGCAAAAAAAGTTGTAAAATTTAAAGCAGCTCCAGCCCTTAACAAAGGTCTTTAATCTTGAGCAATTCAGATTTACAGGGGGTGTTATGCACCCCCTTTTTTTTATATTATTTTCCGGATGAAACTAAAAAGAACCCCTCACACTAAAAAAAAATCAAAAAAAAAGCAACTTTAATATATTTGTTAAAAATTGTGAATGTTTTTTTATTATTTTTGGGAGGGGAATTCCCTGCATAAACCTTGAAGAATGAATTGTATTATTGTTGACGATGATAAACTGACCTGCAAAATCCTAGAAGGATATGTAAGCAAATCTACGTCGCTTAATTTGATAGGCTCATTCAGCGATTCAATTGAAGCAAGGAATGTTATTACAAAACGTCAGGATATCGACCTGATAATTCTCGACATCCAAATGCCTGAGATGAGCGGGTTCGATCTGATACGAAGCCTCGATTTTCCCCCTAATATAATAATAGTATCATCTGCAGAAGAGTATGCCATTAAGGCTTTCGACTTCAACGTGGTTGATTATCTGCTCAAACCAATAACCTACGGCCGCTTCTGTAAAGCTATCGATAAAACTATCAGGTATTTTGCCCGGAAAGAGGTAGCAAGTACCGGCGATGAGGAGATCTTCATTAAAAAAGGTTCATCTCTTGTAAAACTTAAACTCAGCGATATAATCTACATAGAAGCTCTTGAAAATTATGTTACTCTGAATACCAATGATGATAAATTCACTATTCATTTTACTATGAAAGCAATTGAAACCCAGTTGCCATCAGGGGTTTTTATCAGGGTGCACAGATCGTTTATTATCAATAAGAGCATGATCCAGTCAATAAAGGAAAACTCTCTGGATCTGAATGTGGGTTCTTCACAGAAAAGTATTCCTGTTGGGAAATCATACAGAGATTCGCTTCTGAATGATATTAATGTGATGGCGAGATAATTTCCACCTTTTCTCATGCTTACTAACCGTCAACTCTTTCTCCGGCATCTCGGACAAACTTCTTCCGCACCCATGCTCCTCGAAATTGTCAGGGCCGAAGGGGTCTTTATGTACGGACCTGCAGGTGAAAAATATATCGATCTTATTTCAGGCGTGTCGGTAAGCAATACCGGTCACAGCCATAAAAAGGTGATTGAAGCTGTAAAAACTCAGGTAGATTCATATATGCACCTGATGGTTTACGGAGAGATAATTCAGTCTCCTCAGGTAAAGTATGCTGAAGCTCTGGCAGCTATTCTTCCAAACGGTCTAAACAGCTGTTATTTTGTCAATTCGGGAAGCGAAGCAGTTGAGGGTGCCTTGAAACTTGCTAAACGATTCACCGGAAGAAGCAGGATTATCTCCTTCAAAAATTCCTATCACGGAAGTACCCATGGCGCTCTAAGTATTCAGGGAAGTGAACTCTACAGGAATGCATTCCGGCCTTTATTACCCGATACTTTTCAGATCGGTTTCAATGATGAGAGTTCACTTTCAGCTATTGACAGCCATACTGCTTGTGTAATCATTGAACCGGTACAGGGGGAAGCCGGAGTAATATATCCTGAAAATGACTTTCTTAAAAAAATCAGAACGAGATGCAGTGAAAATGGAGCGCTTCTGATCTTTGATGAGATTCAGACAGGCTTTGGCCGAACAGGATTTATGTTTGCCATGGAGCAGTTTGGTGTCGTTCCGGATATTATCCTTCTTGCTAAAGCCCTCGGCGGTGGAATGCCATTAGGTGCATTCATATCATCAGCTGAGATAATGTCGGCTCTTGTTTCGAATCCCCAGCTGGGCCATATTACAACATTCGGAGGTCATCCGGTATGCTGCGCTGCCGGTCTTGCTTCACTAAATGTTATCATTGAAGAAAACCTTGTCGGTAGCTGCCACGAAAAGTCTACGTTGTTTAAAAAACTTCTCATACATCCTTTAATAAAAGAGGTGAGGGGAGAAGGACTCCTGTTGGCGGTTCAGCTTCCTGATAATGAATATGTTCAGTTTGTAATCTCCCATGCCCCCGATTTCGGGCTGATTCTTGACTATTTTCTTTTTTGCAATGACGCCTTCAGAATAGCTCCTCCTTTGATCATTAGTGAAGAGGAGATCATCCTGGCTTGCAGTAAGCTTGGTAAACTCCTTGATAGTGCCATGGAAAATGTAAAGAGGTGATGAAGCGTAAAATATTTATCCTGATTTTTATCTCTTCAATTTCTGCCGGAACGGTATTCGGCCAGATTTCTCCAATTGAAACATCACAGCTTCTGGAAAAACTTTTTGGACGTCTTGTTAATAATTATGATGACAGCGAACGGATTAAAATAAATGATTCAATCACTTTAATTATTGACAGTTATGCTGCTTCAGATACCGTATTCAACCACAGGTTCAATAATCTGAAATACCTCGGACAGATCACCTCTCCCGATTCTCTTTTGAAAATAATAACGTGGAACCTGGTTCTCGGAAGCAGCCCCGGCAGGTACCTCTGCTATTTTATAAGGAAACAGGAGCCGGGAATGAAAAATAGAATAACCCGGCTGAAGTCTTTTTACAAGGATGAACCTTTAATAACCGATACCGTTTATACCGGATCGAACTGGTATGGTGCTCTTTATTATGATATCAAACCTTTTATCAGCGAGAATAAACAATCATGGATATTATTGGGGATCGACTATGGTAATCCGTCTGTAAGCAGGAAGATAATCGATGTCTTAAGCTTTGATTCACGTGATTCTGTAATATTTGGAAGAAAATTTTTTGATCCGGGAGAGAGAATCAGGTTCAGAGCGGTTTTTGAGTACGCTTCCAATGGAATGATGTCTTTGCGATTCAGTTCCGATAGCTTAATCGTTTTTGACCATCTGGTTCCATTTTCACCGGCATTTAAAGATGACCGGCAGTATTATGGACCTGATTATTCATTGGATGCATATTCACTGGTTAAAGGAATATGGAAATTGAAGATTAATGTTGACGCAAGAAATAAAGAATAACTACCTTTATTGTATGTAAATCTGATATGGCGAAACATCACAAAACATATATTTTCTGCTACGATGATCACAGAGGATTCTCTGAGGATATAAAAAAACGGTTTACTGATGCAGCCAGATACTCTGTAAAATCATTTCAGACCGGTGAGGATTTTATCGCGGATTTTGAGGCAGAGAGTAAAAACAAATCCTGCAAGGTGGCAATTTTAAGTGTACACGATAATGCAGAACAGCTGGAAAAGGTTGATAAGCTTACAGTTGAAATAAAAAAAATAGATCTTCTGACCGGACTGATCCTTGTCGGCACTGCCGATAAAATGGAAGAGATAAGGAAAACCATGAAGTTTAACATTGACGCCTATATACCCAGAAATTCTAATTCGATCCTCCGGATACATAATATAGTCAAGAAGCTCATAAGTGAACATAATATCAGGAACTTCAGAAAAAAAAGGAATCTTTCAATCTATCTTCTCCTGGCATTTCTGGCTATGTCTGGACTACTGATCCTTGTATCTTATTTCAGATTACCTCACTATTTCTGAGTCACTGATCTCAATAAGGTGTACAGCATAGAATCCGGATTAACCATTTTATGTCTGTCTGATAATATTGTTCAGCGGGAATAAACACAAATCTGCATCCCGATGTCACAGATTCGTACTTTCAAAGTGACTATTTGTCAGTTTTAAACTTACGGCACATCTTTTGAAAGTGATCGGCAGATTCTTTATGTTTAACAATAAAACTATTCAATATGCAAACCGGAAAGATTGGAGTAACAACAGAAAACATTTTCCCGATAATTAAAAAATTCCTTTATTCTGATCATGAGATATTCCTCCGTGAACTTATTTCAAATGCAGTAGATGCGACGCAAAAGCTTAAGACAATGTCTTCTGCAGGTGATTTCAATGGAGTTATCGGCGAAACAACTATACAGGTGTCGGTCGATAAAAAGAAAAAAACCATTAAGATCTCAGATTGTGGCATAGGCATGACAAAGGATGAACTGGATAAATACCTTAACCAGATAGCCTTTTCAAGTGCTAATGATTTTCTCGATAAATATAAAGATCAGTCAAGTGCAATAATCGGCCATTTTGGTCTTGGCTTCTACTCTTCATTCATGGTCTCGGATAAGGTTGAAGTAATTACCAAATCGTATCAGGAAGGTGCTCAGGCTGTTAAATGGAGTTGCGATGGGAGTCCGGAATTTTCAATTGAAGATGTTGAAAAAGAGAACAGAGGAACTGACGTTATACTATATATTGATAAGGAGTCAAAGGATTTTCTGGAGGAGAGCAAGATAGAACAGCTGCTTAAAAAATACTGTAAGTTCCTTCCTGTTGATATTGCATTCGGAAAAGATAAAGAGTGGAAAGATGGGAAAATGGTAGAAACAGGTAAGGACAAGATCATAAACAATACGAAACCTGCATGGACACTTAAGCCTGCTGACCTTAAAGACGAAGATTATGTAAAATTCTATCGTGAGCTGTATCCTTCCGGCGATGAACCTTTATTTAATATTCACCTTAATGTAGACTATCCGTTTAAACTCACCGGTATCCTTTATTTCCCGAAGATCAAAAACAATATTGAGATCCAGAAGAACAAGATTCAGCTTTACTGCAACCAGGTTTTTGTAACCGATTCTGTTGAAGGCATTGTGCCAGAGTTTCTTACTCTTTTACACGGTGTTATCGATTCGCCTGATATTCCGCTCAATGTATCGAGAAGTTATCTTCAGAGCGATTCCAATGTAAAGAAAATTTCAAGCCACATAACAAAAAAAGTAGCCGACAGACTTGGTGATATCTTTAAAAACAACAGGGATGAGTTTGAGAAAAAGTGGGATAATCTTAAACTGTTCATTGAATACGGGATGATGACTGATGAAAAGTTCTATGAAAAAGCCTCAAAGTTTGCTCTTCTGAAAAATACTGATGAAAGGTACTTCACTTTTGAAGAGTATGAGAAACTTATTAAAGAGAATCAGACCGACAAAAATAAAACGCTTATCTATCTCTATTCTACAAACAAGACAGATCAGTACACATATATTGACAAAGCTAAAAACAAAGGCTATGATGTGTTACTTCTGGATGGTCAGCTCGATGTACACCTTATTAATCAGCTTGAATCAAAATTAAAGGAATCGAGATTTGTAAGAGTCGATTCAGATGTTGTTGACAAACTTATTGAAAAGGATGAGACTCGTGAGTCGAAACTGTCTGATGAGCTGAAGGATGACCTTAAGAGTGTCTTCAATGTAAGTGTAAAATCAAAGGAGGTTTTTAATGTTGTTATCGAAACTCTTGATGAGAAAGATGCTCCTGCTCTTATTACCCAATCAGAGTTTATGCGAAGGATGAAGGAGATGGCTCAGACAGGCGGAGGAATGAATTTTTATGGTGAATTGCCTGACAGCTATAATCTTGTTGTGAATCCGAACCACCCGCTTGTCATTAAAATTTCGGAGGGCCTTCAGGCTGAAGCAGGTGCTTCTCTTGATGAAAATAACACCCAGAGAAAGAGACTCAAAGATGAGATCGATTTCATGGATAAGGAACAGAAAAAGAAAAAGGCTGACGAAATAATCCAGGTCGAAAAAGACGATCTTGAAAATCTAAGAAAAGAGCTCTCTGCTCTTGAGAATTCACGAAAAGATATACTCGAATCGTATGGTGCTGCCAATAAGGTTGTTAAACAGATTATTGATTTGGCTTTGCTGGCAAATAATATGCTTCGCGGGGAAGAGCTGAGTACTTTTGTAAAAAGAAGTGTCGACCTGCTTTAACAGTCTTCTTCTCCTTTTATCTCATTTTCACCAGATAATGGTTTAGGACGGAAAGGTTTTGTGTTGAGCCTTTAAGAGCAGATTATATCATTCTCGATATCTCTCCTTTCAGATAATCGATAGCTGCTCTTGTTGGCTCTTTCTCAAGCTCCATTACCTTTTCCAGAAGTTGTTTGCTTAATGCCATTCCGGAGGAGTTTGGAGGCATCTTTTCAACTTCACTGTTGATTAACCTTATCATATTGGAGCGTGCGTTCCTCACAACCTCCCATGCCTGCTGACTCATGTAGATCTGCTGTGAAAGATTATGTTCAAATTCACTGCGTATAGTATTCAGCATTGCGGTATGAAGTTGTGGAACTGTCATGTCGGAATTACTGACCCTTACCAGAAGGGATTCAAGGGAGATTCTTTCAAGCAGGAGAACGATTCTTTCGTAAGCCTGTAGCTTAATGGGAGTTACAGTCCGGCTGTTCTGAAGGATCAGCTCCTGTCTCCTTTTATCCTGATCGTTATTCATAAGATTTCGCAGCAGAACCCATGCAGTAAGGAAGACAATAAGTGCCGGAATGGAAATTTTCAGTATGTCAGCAAGTAGTTCCATGATTCACCATTTTAGTTTACTATACAAACTTAAGGTTTTCTTTTTTATTTTCGGACATTGATGATATTTCTGAAAAACAGAGTGATTTTCCAGAAAAGCCTGAAATTAAGATCTCATTTTCTGATTAATAAAGGTTCCGGAGCCGGCGATAATATTCTTAAACTAAAGGGATGTTTTTTCTTCTGTTTTTCAAATTTACTTCATACATTTGGCTGAATCATTTTTTGTTTTTATGTGATAACTTTATAATTAAAAGTATGGAATATTTATCAGACAGAATTAATTCTTTATCAGTATCGCAAACCCTGGCAATGGCTCAAAAAAGCAGGGAATTAAAAGCTAAAGGTCTGGATATTATCAGCCTTAGTCTCGGGGAACCTGATTTTAATACGCCTGACTATATCAAAGAAGCTGCTAAAAAAGCTATCGATGACAACTATTCCAAATATCCTCCGGTGCCGGGGTATGATGATCTCAGGAAGGCTATCTCTAAGAAATTCAAGGAAGAGAATGGCATTGATTATTCTCCTGATCAGATTATTGTTTCAGCTGGTGGCAAGCACTCGTTGATAAACGTGATTTTATCAATGATCAATCCTGGTGATGAGGTCATTATTCTTGCCCCGTACTGGGTAAGCTATTATGATCAGATCATGTTTGCAGGAGGTATACCTGTTATTGTAGAGGCTACCCTGGAAAATGATTTCAAGATCAGTTCGGAGCAGCTTGAGGCGGCTGTTACAAAAAAAACAAGGTTAGTTATTTTTAATTCTCCTTCGAACCCCACAGGTATGGTATATACCCGTACGGAGATGGAGAAGATTGCCCGGGTTATTGAGAAACATGAAGGGCTATTCATCATGTCAGATGAGATTTATGAGCATATCATTTTTAACGGGGAGCATGTAAGCATGGCTTCTTTCGATTTCATTTACGACAGGGTCATTACTGTAAATGGAGTTTCCAAAGGATATGCCATGACAGGATGGAGAATAGGTTATATTGGAGCTCCACTATGGATTTCAAAGGCATGCAATAAGTTACAGGGGCAGTTCACTTCAGGAGTCTGCTCTATTGCTCAGCGCGCCGCTCTTGCTGCAATACAGGGAAATGGCGATTCTCAGAAAATAATGAAAGAGGCATTTCATCGTCGCCGCGACCTTATCTGCGGTTTGCTGAAAGAGGTAAAAGGGCTTAAAGTACCTGTTCCGGAAGGAGCTTTTTATGTTATGCCTGATATCAGCTATTATCTTGGTAAATCGGATGGGGAGACGAAAATCGTCAATTCTGATGATCTGGCTCTTTTTCTGCTCGACAAAGCGCAGGTTGCTATTGTAGGCGGAGATGCTTTTGGAGCGCCGAATTGTATAAGGATTTCTTATGCTAACTCCGACGATCTTCTTGTTGAAGCTGTTAAAAGAATTAAAGCGGCTCTGGAAAGACTACACTGATTGTAAAGTATTTAACGATAATTAATAAAAAGAGAGGCACGATTTAATATCATGCCTCTCTTTTTTTGACTTAATCAGATTAGCCCTGTTTTACTTTTTATTAAATGAAAAGATATCAGGATGAGGCTGTTAATAATTATTTGCCATCAGTTCGAAATAGCTTTCAGGATGGAGGCAGGCAGGACAGTTTTTGAGTGGTTTTGTTCCGAAGTGAATATAACCGCATTTCCTGCAATACCAGAATACTTTTTCGTCGCGCCCGAATACCCTGTCTTTCATTACATTTTCAAGAAGCTTCCTGTATCTTTCTTCGTGTCCCTTTTCAGCAGTTGCAATCGCTTTAAATGCAGTTGAGATACTTTTGAATCCCTCTTCTTCAGCCATTTTTGCAAATGCAGGATAGAGATCGCTCCATTCTTCGTGTTCTCCTTCTGCTGCTGCAAAAAGATTCTCTTTGGTAGTATCTATTTTACCTGCAGGATATGAGGCAGTTATCTCAACATTCCCTCCTTCAAGAAATTTAAAAAATCTCTTTGCATGTGTCTGTTCCTGTTGAGCAGTCTCTAAAAATATAGCTGCAATCTGTTCGTAACCTTCTGCTTTTGCAACTTTTGCTGCAAATTCATACCTGTTCTTTGCCTGTGATTCACCGGCAAATGCTTTCAGGAGATTTTTTTCAGTGTTTGTTCCTTTTAAACTCTTTTCCATATCATAAAAATTTTTAATCGAGAGGTTTATCTTTTTTTCTCCATTTAATTAATTTTTTTTCTTCCCCTTTAAGAAGCCTTCCTATGTTTTTTCTGTGTGTAACCAGCAAGGCAATTCCTACAACTATTGAAAAGACCTTGAATATTGTTGAGGGAGTATCAAATAATGAAAACAGTAATACGGGGAATGCAATACCTGCGCCCATTGAGGAGACTGAGACAATACCTGTAATAAATAGTATAACCAGAAAGACACCAAAGCAGGCGATAGTAAGCAGTGGCTGAAGTGCCAGAAGTACTCCGAAAACAGTAGCAACACCTTTTCCTCCTCTGAAGCCGGCTAAAACCGGGAATATATGACCTACGATGGCTGTGACACCAGTTAATATCTGGAGGTTGGTGATAAGTGCGCTCTCAGGTGGAGCAAGATTAAAGAAAACCGGAAGCATGGCAGCAAGCCAGCCTTTCCCGAGGTCGATAAGCAAAACAGGGATCCCTGTCTTCCACCCCAGAACTCTTATGGTATTTGTTGTTCCTGCATTTCCGCTTCCATGTTCCCGTACATCAATATTATGAAACCGTTTTCCGATCCATACTGCAGCAGGTATTGATCCCAGAAGATATGCCAGTAAAAATGCCGTAATTGTACTCAGTATATTCATCCCCTTAAAGTAATATTAACACGGCAAATATAATAATATTCAACCATAATCAGGTTATACCGGCTGTCCGGGGCTGACAAAAAGGAGGCAAAAAACAAAGGGTATCTTAAGTGACACCCTTTATTCTTTACCTTAAATAAATGTAAGTTATTAATATCTAATGAACAGCAGCTTATTTTGCTTTGTTCAGCCGTGCTGCGAGTCCTTCGTGCTGTTTTTTCATTTCGGCAGGAAGTCTGTCTCCGAATGCGGCATAGTGTTCGTTAATCAGTTCAAGCTCTGCCAGCCATTCGTTTTTATCAACTTTTATCAGTTCCGGAATATTCTTAGCTCCCTCATTTAACCCCGAAACATCAATGGTTCCCTCTTTTGGAACAAAGCCTATTGCTGTTTCATTTGCAATATCAGCACCTTCGGTACGTTCGAATACCCATTTCAGTACTCTTACGTTGTCGCCATATCCGGGCCACAGGAATTTTCCTTCGCTGTTTTTGCGGAACCAGTTGACATTAAACAGTTTTGGCAGCTTGTTTTTATCAGGAGCATTATCTCCTATTTTCAGCCAATGGCCAAAATAGTCACCCATATGATAGCCACAGAAAGGCAGCATGGCAAACGGGTCGCGGCGCACACCTGCTTTTAATCCGATTGCAGCAGCTGTTACCTCGGAACCTACAACGGAACCCATAAATACTCCGTGATTCCAGTCGAAAGCCTGATAAACCAAGGGTAATGTGCCAGGCCTGCGACCACCGAAAAGTATTGCTGAGATTGGAACTCCTGCAGGATTTTCCCAATCGCTGTCAATTACAGGACATTGTTTTGCAGGAGCAGTAAAACGTGCATTTGGATGAGCAGCAGGTTTTCCACCGGCAGGATCGAAGTTTTCGTTTGTCCAGGTAATGGTTCCTGCAGGCGCATCATGACCGATACCTTCCCACCAGATGTCGCCATCAGGAGTCAGACCGGTATTTGTAAAAATTGAATTTTCTTTACATGAAAGCATCGCATTAGGGTTGGTGGCCATTGAAGTGAATGGGGCCACACCAAAGAAACCTGCTTCGGGGTTAATGGCATATAACCTGCCATCAGCACCAAATTTCATCCAGGCAATGTCGTCACCGACGCATTCTACTTTCCATCCCGGAATTGTCGGGATAAGCATAGCAAGATTTGTCTTGCCGCAGGCACTTGGAAATGCTGCTGCGATATATTTCTTGACACCCTGAGGATTGGTAATACCCATAATCAGCATATGTTCTGCCATCCAGCCCTGCTTTTTTGCCATGTTGGAGGCAATACGCAATGCAAAGCACTTCTTGCCAAGGAGGGCATTTCCTCCATAGCCGCTTCCATACGACAGAATCTCGTTTGTGTCGGGGAAATGTGCTATATACTTGCTTTCGATAGGAGCACAGGGCCATTTACTGTCTGTTTCCCCCTTCTGAAGCGGTGCTCCTACAGAATGGACACATGGTACAAAATCATCATTACCAAGAACATCCAGAACAGCTTTGCCCATACGGGTCATAATGCGCATATTAACAACCACATAAGGAGAGTCAGTAATCTGAATGCCAATATGAGCAATTTTTGAACCAAGCGGACCCATGCTAAAAGGAATGACATACAGGGTACGCCCCTTCATGCTTCCTTTGAATTTTTCACGGAGAATAATTTTCATCTCCGCTGGATCGTTCCAGTTGTTTGTAGGACCGGCATCTTCCTGTTTTCCTGAACAGATGAATGTACGGTTCTCAACACGAGCTACATCGCTCGGATCGCTCTGAAAATAATAACTCCCTGGTCGTTTATTTTCGTTGAGCTTTACAGCCATACCGCTGGCGACCATAAGATCGAGCAGCTTTTGGTTTTCAATATCTGAACCATCGCACCAATGGACTGAATCAGGCTGACAAAGGTCTGCCCATTCCTTTACCCATCCTTTTAGTTTTTCATTACTGGTCATAATTATTTTTTTAAAATTAAAGCTAAAAACCCTCGAACAAATCCGTTAAATATAAGAATACATTTTATAACTGAGATGGAAAAGCAATTAATATTATACTATTAGGAACTGTTATCTTCAAGGATAATAGTATAGTAGTTGAATGTCAATTGCTTACTAAGTTATATTACTTATTATTGCGGGATATATGAAAAAAAAAAGGCATCCTCACGAATGCCTTTTTTACTTATAATATTGACTGTTATTTTCCAAATTTAATAGAAGCCTGAGCAGCAGCAAGTCTTGCAATAGGCACTCTGAACGGAGAGCAGCTTACATATGATAATCCGGCTTTAAAGCAGAATTCAACAGAAGCAGGGTCACCGCCCTGTTCACCGCAGATTCCTACTTTAAGATCGGGCCTTGTTGAACGGCCTTTCTCAACTGACATTTTGATAAGCTGACCAACACCATCCTGATCAATTGTTTGAAATGGATCAGCTGTCAATATTTTCTTATCTAAGTAATCGTTCATAAAGCCACCGGTGTCATCGCGGCTGAAACCGAATGTCATTTGCGTCAGGTCATTTGTGCCAAATGAGAAGAATTCAGCAGTTTTTGCCATACGATCGGCTAATAAGCAAGCGCGAGGTATTTCAATCATGGTGCCATATTTACATTCAATGGATGCCATTCCGAATTTAGCACTCACTTCTGCTCTTACTTTATCAAAAATAACTTTAGTAATATCTAATTCAGCGACATCGCAGGTAACAGGAACCATTAATTCAGGGTGCGGTTGTTTTGCCTCCTTAATCAATTCAGCTGAAGCCTCAAAAATTGCACGAATCTGCATTTCAGTTACTTCAGGATAAGTAATACCTAAACGAACTCCACGGTGACCCATCATTGGATTTGACTCATGAAGTGCCTCGCCACGTTTTGCAACAGCTTCAGGAGTAATACCCAGCGCTTTGGCCAATTCTGCTTGTTTTTCAGCATTTTGTGGAACAAATTCATGTAATGGTGGATCCAACAGACGGAAAGTTACTGGCAGGGTATCCATTGACAGCAAAGTAGCTTTGATGTCTTTTTTTACGTAAGGGAATAGTTCATTTAAAGCTGTAACTCGTTCTTTTTGTCCATCGCTCAAAATCATTTTGCGAAGTAAGAACAGTGGTTCTTCTGAACCTTTTCCGTAGAACATATGCTCGGTACGGAACAAACCTATACCTTCAGCTCCAAATTCATGTGCTTTTTTTGCATCGGCCGGAGTTTCCGCATTTGTCCTGACACCCATAGTGCGGAATTTGTCCACAATTTTCATGTATTGGATGAAAAGTGGGAAAATAGGATTTTCTGAAGAATCGATCAGCGGTAAAGCAGCCTTATAAACCAATCCTCTTGATCCGTTCATTGAAACAACATCACCTTCTTTTAGTACAATATCAGAACCTTCAACCTTTGCTTGTTTATTTACTGAATCTACATGCAGTTTTCCTGCTCCGACAATACAACATTTACCCCAGCCGCGAGCAACCAATGCAGCATGGGAGGTCATACCACCACGTGCAGTAAGAATCCCTATTGCCGCTGACATACCTTCAACATCTTCCGGATTGGTTTCTTCACGTAATAGAATAACCTGAGCTTTTGCATCAGCACGAACAGCAGCTACAGCAGCTTCAGCGGTGAAAACTAATTTTCCAACTGCGCCTCCTGGTCCTGCTGGCAGGCCTTTAACAATTACCTGGGTTTTAATTTCTTCTTTAGGATCAAGAATGGGGTGAAGAATTTCATCCAATTGAGCCGGTTCAACCCGCATAACTGAAGTTTTTTCATCAATCTTGCCTTCTTTGAGGTAATCCATTGCAATCTGAACAGCGGCAGTACCGGTACGTTTTCCAACGCGACATTGCAACATATACAATTTGTCTTCTTGAATAGTGAACTCAATATCAAGCATATCTTTGTAGTGGTTATCAAGGATATTGCGGATATTATTTAGTTCTATGTAAGTTTGAGGCATAGCTTCCTGCATACTTGCTAGGTGCTGATTCTGATCATTTTTAGTGTCATTATTAAGGGGGCTCGGAGTACGGATACCGGCTACAACATCTTCACCCTGAGCGTTTACAAGCCACTCACCATAGAAAAGATTCTCACCTGTAGCAGGGTTACGTGTGAAAGCAACACCGGTAGCAGATGTGTCGCCCATATTTCCAAATACCATTGCCTGTACGTTTACAGCAGTACCCCAGTCATCAGGAATACCTTCTATGCGACGGTATGAAACAGCTTTTTTCCCGTTCCAGCTTTTGAAAACCGCTTTGATACTTCCTTCCAGCTGCTCTTTTGCATCATCAGGAAAAGGTTTTCCAAGAACATCCTGTACCAGTTTCTTAAATACTTCCGAAAGAGACTTCAGCTCATCAGCAGAGATCTCAGTATCTGATTTATATCCTTTTTGTTTCTTGAATTCATCAAGTTTTTCGTCAAGCTGTTTACGTATTCCTTTTCCTTCACCAAGATCAATGCCTTCCGCTTTTTCCATAACAACGTCGGCATACATCATAATGAGGCGACGATATGAATCCCATACAAAACGAGGGTTGTTGGTCTTCTTGAGAAAACCAGGAATAGTTGCAGAACAGAGACCAATATTCAGTACTGTATCCATCATACCCGGCATTGAGCTGCGTGCACCTGAACGGCACGATACAAGTAATGCGTTTTCAGCATCACCGTATTTCATATTCATTGCCTCTTCGGTCTTCGTCATTGCTGCCCAGACTTCCGGCATCATTTCTGAAGGAAGAGTGCAATTGTTAGTGTAATACTCGTTACAAGCTTCTGTAGTAATTGTGAAACCGGCAGGAACAGGTAATCCTAACAGGCACATCTCTGCCAGGTTAGCACCTTTTCCACCAAGAAGATTTTTCATATCAGTTTTACCCTCTGCAGTTTTCTTTCCAAAGGAGTAGACTCTTTTAATGTGTGACATAGTTTTTATTAATTTGAAGTAAGTAAAATTATTGATTTTGGAAAATAAGTCGCAAAGTTAACATTTATTATTTAATTACTAAACAGGCAGAAAGATAACTTTTTAAGAATTTCGCATCTGATTTAGTCCTCTATAATTTTATATCCGATATCTTCAATCCCCGATCTTATTTTCTTCAGGTCGAATGATTTTCCTTTGATATTTACATTTCCCGTTGTAAGATCCACATTTACCTCTTCAACTCCATTTACCGACTTAATGCTGTTTTCAACATTTGACTTACAGTGGTTGCAGGTCATTCCCCCGACGTGTATGGTCTGAATGTTTTCTGCCGAAAACCCTGATGGAGCAGCACTTACGGAGCTGATTTTTTTTGAGTCCAGATATTTGCGTAGGTAGCCATTAATTATAAGAAGTGTAAGCAGTACTGCAGCGCTTATCTTGAGCCAGTCGGGCAGCATAGCCTCGTGGTTGTGACCCATATGGCCGAAATGTTCCGATACTTTGAACCATTCGGCAGGAAGAAAATAATCAATAATCAGACCTGACAGCAAAGCACCGGTAATTATTGCTCCCAGATAACCTATTAGTGATTTTTTGCCAAGGACTTTTCCTATCATTGTAATGGTTGCTGCATTTGTTGCAGGACCTGCCATAAGAAGTACCAATGCTGCTCCGGGAGATAAACCCTTGAGCATCAGTACTGCAGCAACGGGCACAGATGCTGTTGCACAAATATAAACAGGTATTGAAATTAACAGGATTACAATCATTCCAAGAAAATCATTTGGAATTTTATCAGCAAAAAAATCATCAGGAACAATTACTGATATGAGGGCAGCAATCAACAATCCGATTATCAGCCAGTTGCTAATATCCTGAAGAAAGTCAACAAATGAATACCTGAACATCTCTTTTATCTTTGGAAAAAAACCTTCCGGCAGTTCATCGCCGGCCTCATTGCTCTCAATAAAATCTTCACCTTTCTCCGGGTCAATTTTTTTTGTTACCAGTCCGCCAATCAGTCCTGTTATGAATGCTACCACCGGCCGGATGATTGCCAGGGGAAGACCAAGCATCGAATATGTTACAAAGATTGAATCTACTCCCGTTTGTGGGGTAGATATCAGAAAGGAAACCGTTGATGCTTTTGAAGCGCCATGCTTATAAAAAGAGATCCCCGTTGGGATAACACCACAGGAACAGAGTGGCAATGGAACACCGAGCAATGCAGCATTAAATATTGATCTGAAATTGTTCTGTCCCATATATTTTCTGACTCTTTTCTTGGGAAATAAAAGGTGGAGTAATCCGGCAAAGATAAATCCGAGCATCAGGTAAGGAGCCATTTCGGTAAGAATGAAAATGAGCTCAGTTCCAAATCCTTTAATATAGTTCATTATAATATGGTATAAGATTTAAAAAAACTCTGCAAATATAACCTCTTTGGGAAGAGATTGTTCAAAAATGTAGCTATTACGATCTGGGATGAAACATAATCAGTGTGTCGCGAAGAAAACTCCTGTCGATATGTGTATAGATCTCGGTAGTCAGAATTGATTCATGGCCAAGCATTTCCTGTACAGCTCTCAGATCTGCTCCTGCCTCAATCATGTGGGTTGCAAAAGAGTGGCGGAATGTATGAGGACTGATATTTTTTATAATTCCTGCTTTGGCGGCAAGCTCTTTTATGATTGTAAATATCATTGCTCTCGACAGCCGGCTTCCCCTCCGGTTCAGAAAAAGAACATTCTGGTCGTGGATCACCGGTAGCCGGTCGCGGTCTTTCTTATATATATCAATCTCCTTAAGAGCTTTGCCACTAACCGGTACCAGCCTCTGCTTATTGCCCTTTCCGGTTACAATAACGAACCCTTCACCATAATGAATATCAGTAAGACGAAGATTGACAAGTTCAGAAACACGCAAGCCGCAACCGTAAAGTGTTTCAATAATTGCTTTATTTCTGTGGCCTTCCGGTTTGCTAAGGTCAATTTCTCCGATTAACCTGTCAATTTCCATAACCGAGAGCACCTCTGGGAGCTTGAGCCCTGTTTTTGGCGATTCAATGAGTGTGGCAGGATTTTCCTCAATTTCTCCCTCAATGAGGAGGAACCTGTAAAATGCCCTTATACCGGAAAGCGTTCTTGATTGTGTTCTTGTATTGTGATTATCAGCACTATACCATAACAGAAAATTTTTCAGATCGGAATAGGTTACCTTGGCGGGCGTCAGATCGGAACCGATTTCTGAAAAATATCTTTCAAGCTTCTGTACATCATCCAGATAGGCCTCAATGCTATTCCCAGAAAGTGACTTTTCCAGCCTTAAATATATTTCGAAATTTCTGAATGATTGTTTCCAGCCCAGACTCATTTCCTGAATTGTTTTTAACCTTAAAATATCATTGTAAGGTACAAAGTAACATAAAGAAATGCAACCTTGTTAAAGTTTGGTAATTCTAAAATACCGGATCTGCCTGTTAGTTTAAAGGGTAACAGTTTTAAATTGAAGCTGTTGTAAGTTTGATTGTACCTGAAGTAATATTTTGATTATTATGGTTATATTAGCCAATTAACTCAAATTAGTACTTAATTAAAGACAGGAGGAAAAAAAGATGAACTGGATTCAGGAAACAGACCCGTTTAATAACACTGCATTATCTGCTCTTGCTGCTGCAATTCCTGTATTCTTTATCTTCTGGGCTCTGATAATAAAAAAAATTAAGGGTTATCTGGCTAGTCTATTTACTGTTTCTATTGCTGTGCTTATTGCGATAATCATTTACAGGATGCCTGTAAAACTTGCACTCTTATCATCAGTTCATGGGGCAATGTATGGCTTTTTCCCCATTTGCTGGATTATCATTGCAGCAGTATTTTTATACAATATTACTGTTAAGAGCGGTCAGTTTGAGATTATAAAGAACTTTATGGCTTCCGTTACTTCTGACAGGCGTTTGCAGGCATTGTTAATTGCATTTTCATTTGGCTCATTTCTGGAAGGTACCGCTGGTTTCGGTACTCCGGTTGCAATAACGGCTGCAATGATGGTTGGTTTAGGATTCAATCCTTTATATGCAGCAGGAATCTGCCTTATAGCCAACACAGCTCCGGTTGCTTTTGGTGGAATAGGAATTCCAATAACTGTGGCTGCTCAGGTTTCCGGGATTCCTGAAATGGCTATTTCTCAGATGGTTGGCAGAACTCTTCCTCTCCTTTCCTTGTTTGTACCTTTTTATCTGGTATTTCTTATGTCGGGTTTTAAAAGATCTGTTGAAGTATTTCCTGCAATACTTGTCTCCGGTTTATCTTTTGCATTTTTTCAATGGTTTTCATCCAATTATATGGGTCCGATGCTTCCCGATATAATTGCCAGCCTGGCTTCGATAATAGGACTGATGATCCTGTTGAAATTCTGGAAACCAAAAAGCATCTGGCGTTTCAAAGATGAGCCTGCCCCAACGCTAAACACTGATATAAAATACTCAACACAACAAATAATAAAAGCCTGGTCTCCATTTATCATACTTACAATAATGGTTATTGCCTGGGGATTGCAGCCCGTAAAAGATACGCTCAACTATATCGGGTTCCTTAAATTTGATATTCCAGGTCTTCATAATGTTATAATGAGCAGTGAGGGGAATAGCCTTTTACCTCAGACTTTTAAGCTCAATTACCTCTCTGCTTCCGGTACAGCAATAATAATATCAGCTATTATTTCAATTCCGGTTTTTGGTATGCGCTTTTCTGATGCTTTGAAATTGTTTATTTCAACACTTAATCAGTTGAAATTTCCAATCATTACAATCACATCCATTTTAGGTTTTGCCTATATAACCAATAATTCAGGAATGTCAATTTCTATGGCAAAAGCCCTTGCAAACACAGGAATTCTTTTTCCGTTTTTTGCACCTTTACTTGGCTGGCTTGGTGTTTTTATAACAGGTTCCGATACCTCATCAAATGCTTTATTCAGTAAACTTCAGTCATCAACCGCCAGTTCACTTGGAGTTGACCCGGTGGTTACTGTGGCTGCAAATGCAACCGGAGGTGTTTGCGGCAAAATGATCTCGCCTCAGTCAATTGCTATCGGTGCGGCTTCAGTAGGACTTGTCGGAAAAGAATCGGATCTGTTCCGTTTTACTGCAAAACACAGTATAATAATGCTCTCTCTGATTTGCCTTCTTACATTACTTCAGGCTTACTTTATTAAATGGATAATTCCTGTATATCAGATGCAGGATGTTAAAGCAGCAGCAGTGGTTCCGAATGTAACACAGGGTTACGCGTTTCTCCTGATACTGGCAGCCGTTTTGATCTCATTCATCTCTGTCCTGATATTCAGTCAAAGGAAGAAGTCTCTCTAACCGGAAAAATAATTAAATATTTTTTAGCTATTTTTACCGTTCTTTCTATTTATGATAACCTGTATTACCTATTTGTTTATCTTTTGTAAAAGTGATGAAAATAAAAATTATTAACGGTCCGAACCTGAATCTTCTCGGACGCAGGGAACCGGAGAAGTACGGATATTCTTCTTTTGAAGAGTATCTTTTAATTCTTGAATCACGTTATCCGGAGATTGTTTTCGAATATTTCCAGTCGAACATAGAAGGCGAGATTATTACTGAAATTCAGAAATCAGGATTTTCAGCAGATGGTATTATAATTAATGCCGGTGGTTATACTCATACGTCTGTTGCAATAACTGATGCTATTGCGGCAGTAAAAACTTCGGTTGTGGAAGTCCATATTACAAATATTTTTGCACGCGAGGAGTTCAGGCATATCAGTCTCATAGGCAGAAACTGTGCAGGGAGCATCTCCGGGTTCGGACTTGATAGTTACAGGCTTGCTGTTGAGGCATTTATTGAAATGGATAAATCAAAAACGCGTAATAAATGAACAGGAAAAGAACGAAGGTAGTTGCCACCATTTCTGACAGAAACTGCGGAACAGATTTCATCAGGGAGCTTTTTGAGGCAGGAATGGATGTTGTAAGGATTAATTCAGCCCATTTTCCTATAGAATCAGTTGTTCAGATAATAAAAAATACGCGTGAAGTTTCTGATAAAATTGCCATTATACTCGATACCAAGGGACCTGAAATACGAACCACTGTTTGCGATGAGCCTATTATCCTTACAAAGGGAAACAGGATAAGCATTATCGGGGATTCAGGTAAAACAAGTTCAAAAGAGGCAATATATGTTAGCTACCCTGCTTTTTCTTCAGACATATCTGTCGGATCAACTATTCTTCTGGATGATGGTGAACTGGAATTGAAAGCTGTTAAGAAGAATGGGAATGCCCTTGAATGCATCATAGAAAATGATGGTATTCTGGGTTCAAGAAAAAGTGTTAATATACCCGGAGCGAGAATATTTTTGCCTTCCCTTACTGAAAAGGATAAAGCATTTATTGAGGTTGCTGTTAAAAATGAAGTTGATTTTATTGCCCATTCTTTTGTTAGATCACGGCAGGATATTCTTGATGTTCAGGCTGTTCTTGATTCTTTTAACAGCGAAATAAAAATAATAGCAAAGATTGAAAATCAGGAAGGGGTTGAGAATATAGATGATATACTCGAAAATGTATATGGTATAATGGTTGCCAGGGGAGACCTTGCCATTGAGATTCCTTATGAGAAGATTCCGGGAATACAGAAAATGATTATCACAAAATGCATAATAAGCAGAAAACCTGTTATTGTTGCAACGCAGATGCTCCATTCAATGATTAACAATCCACGGCCAACCCGTGCGGAAGTAAGTGATATTGCAAGTGCTATCTATTCTCAGACTGACGCAATTATGCTGAGTGGTGAGACAGCCAATGGGAAATATCCTGTTGAGGCTGTGAAGACAATGACCAAAGTGGCGCTGGAAGTTGAGAAAAATAAAGAAAAATTCCTTGATATTCCGCACATGAATGTCACCGGCGAAATCTCGGCATATCTTGCCAAAGTTGCTGTCAAGACTGCATTCAGGGTAGGAGCCAGAGGGATAATTGCAGATACCACCGGGGGCAGAACTATAAGGGACATGGCCTCTTACCGTGGTATTAATCTTATTCTTGCACAGTGCTATTCAGAAGCCACCATGCGGGAGATGGCACTCTCTTATGGCGTTTATGCCAGTTATCAGGTGAGGAAAAAATCTGTTGATGAGTTTATTCATATTGCCTTAAAAAAACTGGTTAAGACACACAATCTTCTTGGTGAGGATATTGTTGTGGTACTTGCGGGTAATTTTTCAGGAAGGTCCGGTTTTTCATTTATTGAGGTAGGTTCGGTACAGTATCTTAAAGACAGGGTGAGTATAAAAGACGATCAGGGATTGGTCTGATTTTTGATGTAGTAACATCAAGCTGGACGAGAAAAACATTGTTGGAATCGGTTCTTTTCAGAATGGTTTTATCACCCGGCAATGAAGAGGCTGCATAATAACCGATCAAATATGAGGGTTTTAAAAGGTAGACAAATTTGAAGAACAGTTAAGGCTGACTTCCGGTAAAAATGAACAATTTTTTGTAAAAAATATTAAGAGAGTGAAAAATCATTTATTGAGAAAATTCTTTTTGCTGGTTTTAGTTTCATTCTGTTTTATTACCCTGAATGCAACACATAACAGAGCAGGGGAGATTACATATGTTCAGTTGTCTGACCTCACTTATGAGATTACCATTACGACCTTTACCTATTCATTAAGTTTTGCAGACAGACAAACTCTTGATGTTGAATGGGGCGACAATACAATTTCAACAGCTCCGAGAGTAAGCATCCTTTCCCTTCCAAATTTTTACAGAAGAAATGTTTATAAATTAATTCATACTTATCCTGGACCGGGAGTGTACAAGATTGTGGTTCAGGATCCGAACAGGAATGCAGGAGTTAAAAATATTCCGAATTCAGTGAATGTGGTTTTTTCAATGTCCACAATTCTGATTGTTAATGCCGCAATGGGACGCAACAGCACTCCTGTTCTGCTTAACCCTCCTTATGATAAAGCAGCATTTGGCTATGTGTTTATTCATAATCCTGCAGCATTCGATCCGGATGGCGACAGTCTTTCATATGTGCTTACAGTTTGCACACGGGAAGATGGCAAACCTATTGAGAACTATACCCTGCCTCCTGCAACAAAATCAATTACTGTTGATCCGATAACCGGGGACCTTATCTGGGATACCCCTGCTGATACCGGAACATTTAATGTGGCAATGGAGATTCAGGAGTGGCGAAATGGTAAAAAAATAGGATCAGTTGAACGTGACATGCAAATTGATGTTTACAATACAAATAATAAACCTCCCGTAAACGGCCCTCTTTCTGATTATTGCGCTGAAGTGGGTGATACTGTTGACTTTCTCTTTACTGCAACTGATGCCAATTTAGACAGCTTAACCCTCAAAGCAACTTCGGGGGTATTCAGCCTTGTTAACTGTCCTGCCCGTTTTACTAAAGTTGATTCGGTTGCAGGTTATGCATCATCACGTTTCAGATGGATCCCGTGTCATGAGGCTGTGCGAAATCAGCCGTATAATATCATCTTTAAATCCGATGACTATAACCACGAGCTTAAGCTTTCGGATATTGATAACATGAAAATCAAGGTTCTTGGCCCCTCACCTGCAATAAAAAATGCTGTGCCGGAGGGCAAGCTGATCAGGCTTACCTGGTCAGGATATGGAACCACTGTGATTTCAGGGTTTAGTATTTACAGAAGGGAAGGACCAACCACTTTCGTACCTGATTCCTGTACTTCAGGAATACCCGCATCAACCGGCTTTGAAAAAGTTGGTTATGTCGATGGCAGCTCAGCTGTTTCATATTCAGATTCTGATAATGGACAAGGATTGCAGTTCGGAAAGGAATATACTTATAGAATTGTTTCTGTATATCCCAACGGAACTGAAAGCAAAGCCTCGAATGAAATCACTTCGACGCTTGTCTCAGGCGTGCCTGTTATTAAAAATGTCAGCGTCAGGAATACAGATGCCGTTAAAGGGTCGATCTATATTTCCTGGAAGAAACCCGACAAACTCGATACAATTCCGGCAAATGGACCTTATGAATATATTATTTCCAGAGCGGATGGAGTGGGAGGTACGAACTATCTGCAGATTAAATCGATTATTACTGCTGATCTGAACGATACAATACTCGTTGATACATTAATCAACACTCAGTCAAGAGGTTATATTTATAAGATTGAGCTTTGGAATAATGCACCAGGAAACAGATTCCTCATAGGAGAGCCTGCGTTCGGTTCATCTCTGTTTCTGGCTGTCAGCCCCGGTGACAGGAAAGCCCGGTTTACTATAAGCCGCAATGTTCCGTGGATTAATAACAGGTACGATTTTTTCAGGCTTAATGAAAAAACAATGTTGTATGATTCCGTAGGGTCTACAAATCAGCTGGCGTTTACTGATGCCGTCCTTGAAAATGGTTTGCAGTATCACTATTATGTCAGGTCATCCGGTGGCTACCTTGCCGATAACATGCCAAAGAATCTGACGAACCTCTCTGAGATTGTCTTTACAACGCCTGTTGATAATGAACCTCCGTGCCCTCCTCTGATAAATGTAACAAGCAAATGCGATAGCCTTTATAATACAATCTCCTGGTCACTAACCGATCCTCTTTGTTTTGAAGATATTTCTGGTTACAAGATTTATTATAAAAAGACATCTGAAGAAACTCTTGCCCTCCTCGCAACAATTAATGACAAAAATCTCTTTTCTTACAAGCACTGGCTTAATCAGCCTGATGATATTATTGCAGGATGCTATGCAATTTCATCGGTTGATCTATTTGGAAATGAAAGCGTGAAGTCGCTGATGATCTGTATCGATTCCTGCAACTTTTATGAGATCCCCAATGTTTTTACTCCAAACGGTGATGATATAAATGACAGACTGGTTGCAAAAACCTCAGGGCTTGTTGATAAGATTGATTTCAGTATTTTTAACAGGAACGGATTATTGCTTTTCAGTACTGAAGAACCCAGAATCAACTGGGATGGGACATATAAAGGAAAAATTGTTTCCCCGGGAGTCTATTTTTATCAGTGCGACGTGTATGAAAGACGGATCTCGGGGTTGGAGCATTTCCATCTGTCGGGCTTTGTTCATGTTATTACTGAAGAAAATGCAAAGTTGAATATTCAGGAAACAAAATGATTTTGAAGAACTATCTGAAATGAAAAAAACTCTGATTCTCTTTTTGATATTTGTTATAACACAGAATGGTTATTGCCAGGAAGTGTCTGATTATATTTTTAAGGCTAAGGCATTTACAGAAACAGGTAAGCCTGATCAGGCAATTAATCTGCTTAATGGCATTGTGAACGAGATGAGAGAGTACCGGTTGTATACAGGAAGGGCTGAGGCAAAAATTGAAATAGGAGATTATTCCGGAGCGATAAGCGATTATAACGAAGCAAATAAAATAGCTGCCTCCTCCGGCGAGTATGGTCTGTCGAGGATATATGCACTCAAAGGTGATGCCTCAACATCACTTTACCATCTTGAACTGAATTTGAATTCCTCTTTCAGAAAAGGCGAAAAAGAGATTATGCTTGATCCTGCTTTCGGTTCAGTTGAAAACAAAACGGAGTGGCGTCAGTTCTGGAAAAAGGAGTGGTACAGCCCAATTGAAAAAGGTATTTCGGAAATTGAATATTGCCTCGCCTCAGGAAAAAAAGTGGAGGCTGAGGTTGTTCTTAATGGGATTAAGAAAAATTACCCCGACAATGAAGATATTTTCTATCCTGAAGCTTTAATCTATCTTTCGTCAGGTAAATATTCTGAGGTTATAAGTATTATATCAGGGTTGGATGAGTCAGACCGTGGCAGGGAAAAATATCTGAGGGTTCTTGCCAAAGCGCAATCGGGTCTGTCCAATTACGCCGGAGCCTCTGTTACCTATTCACAACTTATTGACTCAGGAGTACCAGATGCCGGCCTTTTGATACTCAGGGCAGAATGTTATAAAAAAACCGGAGAAACCGATAAGGCTTTGGATGATATAGAAAAATATCTTGAAATTTATTCCGGGAATAAAGCTGCCATCAGCCTTGCCGGTAAGTTGGAAGCTGTTTCAGGCGACAATCTCAAAGCGATTGAATATTTTTCAACCAATCTTAAAATTCATCCCAACGACCCCGATTGTTACATTGACAGGGGTGATGCCTATTTCATCTCAAAATCGTGGGATTGGGCAATAAAAGATTACAGCATGTCGCTCGATCTGAAACCGGGCAATTCTGATATATGGCTTAATAAGGGTATTGCTTTGCTGAATTCAGGAAGAGTAGATGACGCCTGTCACGATTTCCGGAAATCTTTCAGCATGGGAAATAAGAAGGCATCCGGGTTTATCAGCAACAATTGTATTAAGTAGGCAAAATTCCATTTTCAGCCATTTGTGAGGAAGACAGGGTTGATTTCTTAGAGCTGATTTTCTCTTTTTTATTTTACAAACTTAAGAATCCGTTCGAACAAATCATGAGGTCTGAAAGGTTTAAGGACATAATCGCTGATATTAAGGTCCTCAATTTTATCATTGTTTTCAGACATAATAGCTGCTGTTAGTGCAATAACAGGAATCTCCCTTATTCTTTTCTTTTCTGATTTTCTTATAATTCTTGTTGCTTCAATGCCATCCATCACGGGCATGTGCAAGTCCATGAGTACCAAATCAAAATCATCCTTTTCAAGACAATCAAGTGCTAATTGCCCGTTTTCGGCATGTGTGACTTTCACACCCCACCCGACAAGGAATTTATTGGCCACAAAAAAGTTTATCTTATTATCCTCCGCTACAAGAATCTTTTTTCCTTCAAGCCCGGCATAACTATCAGGTAATGAAGCTGTCTGTACTGTTCCTGCTACTTTTTCAGAAATTCCGAATGACATTGCAAAACTGAATGTTGACCCTTTGCCCAGTTCGCTTTCAATAGTGATTGAGCCACCCATTTGTTCAACCAGTTTTTTACAGATAGCCAGACCGAGTCCTGTACCTCCGAAGTGTCTTGTGGTATCTGGGGAAGCCTGTGTAAAACTTTCAAAGATCTCAGATTGTTTATCTTTTGGAATGCCTATTCCTGTATCATAGACAATAAATTCTATTTTTGACTGTTTGCCGGTACGTTGCAATTCATTTACAGTAAGGGTTATACTTCCTTTGCTTGTGAATTTAAGAGCATTTGAAAGCAGGTTCGAGAGAATCTGATTGAGTCGGATAGGATCGCCTATAACTTCAGTTGGGAGATTATTTCCTTTTTTAATATCAAAATCAAGTCGTTTTGCTTTTGACCGGAATGAATAGGATCTCATTATCTCTTCGAGGAATTCGCTGAGATTGAATTGAGTTTCCTCGAAGATGATTTTCCCGGAATCCATTTTATTGTAATCGAGAACATCATTTACCAGGGTAAGAAGATGGTTTCCTGAAAATTTCAGTGTATTGATATAATCCATCTGATCCTCACGCGGATTACTCTGGAGCAGCAGATTGGTAATACCTATAACTTCATTCAGAGGAGTCCTTATTTCATGACTCATTGTCGACATGAAGAGCTGTTTTGTCTGAGCAGCATCTTCAGCTTTCTGACGTGCAGTAATAAGATTGTCGAGCATAATTCTTCTCTGAAGTGCTATTGCAATCTGATTTGCAATGAAATCCAGTACAGAAAGATCTTCATTCGAAAACTTATTCTCATCGTGATAATCCTGGAGACACATTACTCCGATAGTTTTGCTTTCAGCTTTTAAAGGTACACCCATCCATACTTTACATGGTGCTCCGATAAGGTCAATAGATCCGTTCGCTTCAAGAGCCAGCATGTCATTTTCCTTGAGCAGTACCGATTTGTTCTCCCTTATAACCCAACGGGTTATAGTTTTATCGGCAGGAATCTCCTTAAAACTGTCCCTTTCATCGGCGAAGAAAGGCAATGAGAGTGTTTCTGTAGCCTCATCATACAGGGCAATAAAAAAATTATTTGTATCCCAGATCTTACTTAACTCCTGTACAATGGTGGGGTATATTTCTTTGATCTCAGACTGTTTAAGAGCAGCAGTTGAGATATTGAATAAGATCTCCTGAAGAAGCTGGTTTTTTCTTTCAATGGTAATATCACTGTAAATGCTCAGATATGCACCTATCTCATTATTAATTTCTACTCCGGTGGCAACCAGCGTGACGTGAATTCTTTTTCCTGTTTTGTCTTTTCTAATTGTTTGTACCTCCTCCTTATGATTCATCGAAACAATAATATTATTTCTTATCGCCTCTTTTCTCACATCGTCAGGTACAATAAGGTCATAAATATTTTTATCTATTGCCTCCTCAGGAGAATAGCCGAACAGATTTGTGAATTCTCTGTTGACCATTGAAATAATTCCATCATAGTCTGTAATTACAATAGCTGCAGGTGTAGAATTATACATCTGTTCAAGAAATGCCTTTTCCCTGTTTATCTGATTCTCATAATTTTTCTGAGTACTTATATCAGTTATAGTACCCCTGTAACCTATAATTCTGTCATCAATAAATGTTCCGAATGAATGGGTAACTACAGGAACGAAACTTCCGTCTTTTTTATTTACATAATATTCACTGTTTGAAATTTCCCCCGGCGATTTCAACGCTTTTAGGTTTCTGATCATTTCCTTGCTGTTGTCAGGAAAGAACACTTCAAGTGAAATACCTTTTTTAATATCAGCTTTTGAATAACCGTAGAAATCGAGGCATCGCTGATTACTGTATAAGATTTTTCCTGAAAGATCAAGTTCAAAGACCATTTCCGGAAGCAATTCGGCAAACTTTTCAAAGACCAGACTTTGTTTGTGTATCTTATCAAGTCTTTTCTGCAGGTTTCCAGGCTCCCATGTAACAACAAAATTTCCTGAAGTCAGAATAAACCCCATATAATAACCTTCGGAATCATCTCCCTTCACAGAGGTTGAAAGCTTATGAGGTTCACCTGTTATTCTAAGATGGTGAAGGAGTTCGATAAGTTTGCGGCGATAAGTTAGTGGGGTGTCATCGATGCATTTTCCAATTACCTCGCTCTTTTTGATGAATTCAACATCTTCCACTTTCCTGTTTAAATCGATGATATAAATTCTGTTATCTTCACCTATACTGAAAAGGGCCAGATAGCTGCTGACAGTTTCAAAAATTTCATCAAGAACAACTCCATGACTCTCACTTATCATTTTATTTTTTGAAATGTCAATTTCGTTATAAATGGTAAGCAGGTATAATTCATTTTCAAGTTTCACTGTTTCAGCTGAGAAAAGATACGGCTTCTCTTCACCACTTTTTGTTCTCAGTGTTACAGCATAGTCTTTTATTTTTTTCAGTTTGGCAATCAGCTTGAAATACTTGTTACTATCCTCAAGGTCTGCAAAAATCTGTAGATCATCAGAGGTACGCCCGATAATCTCTTCAGTTTTATAGCCAAGTGCCTTCAGAAATGCGTCATTTACATCGACATACTGGCCGGTATCTAATTTACTGATAGCCATCAGATATGAGGCTGAGTTGAATACTCTGAATATCATATCGCTTTCAACCTCATTTTTCCCCTGATTTTCAGATTGTAACAAAGCAAGCTCCTTCTTCAGTTGCCTGTTAGCTAAAAGTAAATCATTATGCTGTTGTTTATAATCCATATGTTCTGGGATTTTCAAAAACTTTTTAAAAATAGTCATTATTGCCTAATTCCGGATTAAGGTTAATATATTTATTGTTTTTCTTTGCATATTATTCCATTTTTCCTCTGTTTAAGTAATATTTACAGAATATTTTAAGCCCGCAATCGTTGCAGAGTGGATTTCTTGCCTTGCAAACATACCTTCCGTGAAGAATGAACCAGTGATGAGCATCAGGAATTAATCCGGAAGGAATGTTTTTTGAAAGCTGAAGTTCGGCCTGAAGAGGCGTTTTTGCATTTATTACCAGACCGATCCTTTTTGAGACCCTGAAAACATGTGTGTCAACTGCCATTACCGGCTTTTTAAAAATAACTGAAGCTACAACGTTGGCCGTTTTCCTTCCTACGCCTGGCAATCGTTGAAGCAACTCCGGATCGGAGGGTACTATTCCTCCGAACTCTTTTACCAGCATCTTTGACATTCCGGAAAGATGTTTTGCCTTGTTATTGGGATAAGTACATGATCTGATATAACCGAAAATATCTTCAGGCTCAGCATCAGCCATCGACACGGCATCAGGGTATTTTTCAAGTAAAGGAGGTGTTATGATATTGACTCTCTTATCGGTACATTGTGCCGACAGGATTACGGCTACGATTAGTTCAAACGGATCACGATAGATAAGTTCTGTTTCCGCAACAGGGTTGTTGATAAGGAAATAATTAATAGTCAGGTCAAATCTTTCCCTGATAGTCATAGTAACATAAATATTATAGTGTCGGAAAGGTAACACTTTTTATCTTTGCACAATATTGATAATTTATGATAAGTTACCTGCAGGCTGATAATATAGCCCGAAGCATAGGGGATCATCTTCTTTTCGAAAATATTAGCCTGAACATCAACAAGGATGACAAAGTGGCCCTTATTGCCATAAATGGAGCCGGAAAATCCTCACTGCTCGAGATCCTTGCAGGTAAGGAGAATCCTGATGAAGGTGCTCTTAGCATTAAGCGCGATCTGAGTACAGCCTACCTTCGGCAATCCCCCGAACTGAATGAATCAAACAGGATAATCGATGAACTCTTTTCAACAGAGAGCGAGCTTGTAAGGGTAATCAGGGAATATGAAAAATGCCTTATCTCAGCCACACCTGAAATGCTGCAGATTGCAATTCAGCATATGGATGATCTTAAAGCGTGGGATTATGAAGTTGCTGTTAAGCAGATTCTTTTCAAATTAAAACTCACAGATCTTAATGCGGTTGTCGGGACACTTTCCGGCGGTCAAAAGAAAAGAGTTGCCCTTGCAAAGGTACTCGTGGAAGATGCTGATCTTCTTATACTTGACGAGCCAACAAACCACCTTGACCTTGATATGATCGAATGGCTTGAAGAGTATCTTATAAAGACAAACAAAACTCTTCTGATGGTTACTCATGACAGGTATTTTCTTGACAGGGTCTGTAATGTTATACTGGAACTTGCTGATAATGAACTGTACAGGTATGAGGGTAATTATGAGTATTTCCTTGAGAAAAAAGAGAGCAGGGAGTCATCATCCAGGATGAATACAGAGAAAGCCAAAAACCTTCTTAAGACCGAGCTGGAATGGATGCGGCGAATGCCTAAAGCAAGGCGTCATAAAGCAAAATCGAGGGTGGAGTCGTTCTATGATATTAAGGAGAGGGCTGCAAACAAAACCGAAGAAAAAAGTGTCAATATCAATGTGAATATTTCGAGGATGGGAAAAAAAATCCTTGAGATTAAGAATGTGTCAAAATCATATGACGAAAAGGTGGTTCTTGCTGACTTCACTTACAATTTCAGCAGGTTTGAAAAGGCTGGTCTTATAGGTCGCAACGGCACAGGAAAAACCACCCTTCTGAATATTATAACCGGACTTACGACACCTGATACCGGCACTGTCGAAAGGGGAGAAACAATTGTCTTTGGGTATTACAGGCAGCAGGGTATTGAATTCGACGATGATATGACAGTTATTGATGCTGTTAAGAATATAGCAGAAAGGGTTGTCATCAGCGATGGAACAGTTCTCTCCATAACACAATTCATGAATTATTTTCTCTTTCCTCCTGAAAAGCAATATACTTTGATCCGTAAATTATCGGGTGGTGAAAAACGGCGCTTATACCTGCTTACTGTTCTTATGAGGAATCCCAATTTTCTTATCCTCGATGAACCAACCAATGATCTCGATATACTTACACTGAATGTTCTTGAGGAATATCTGGCCGGTTTCAAAGGTTGTGTTATAGTTGTGTCGCACGACAGGTACTTTATGGATAAGGTTGTTGATCATATATTTGAATACAAGGGAGATGGCATAATAAAGGATTTTCCCGGAAATTATACCCAGCTCAGAGAAAAGCAGGAAGATGCAGAAAGAGAAGCTGCCATCCTAAAAGTTTCAAAAAACCCGGGTTCTGATGTGGTTCCAGGGGCTGCTGTTAAAAAGGAGAAAAAACAGGGCATCTCCTTTAAAGAAAAAAAGGAGTTTGAATTACTTTCAGCTGAGATCCAGAATCTTGAAGCTGAAAGAAACCTTATTGAATCGCAAATGAGCATAGGTTCTTTAACTCCAGAGGATTTATATTCAAAATCAATAAGGCATGGAGAGATCGTAAAGGCTTTGGATGACAAAGAGATGAGGTGGCTGGAGCTTAGCGAAAAATAATTTTGGGTTCCTGTTTTAAGGGCATTTGGGTTGAATTATTCACAGATTATTTATCTTTAGCAATCAATAGTTTATTCAATTGGAAAAAATAATTATAAATACGCCGTTTTCACGCTCCGAAATATGGGTAGGTGAAAAATGGGAATCTGTAAGCAGGCTACTTCCTGAAAAAGGTGTAGTGATAATAACGGATGAAAATATAAGCCGTCTGTATGGTGACCGATTTCCGGATTTTCCGGTTTTAACGGTAACGCCAGGGGAAGGAAGCAAGAAGCTTGAAGTAGTAGAAAGGCTTGCAGAAAAACTCCTTGAATCCGGAATCGACCGTACAGGTTTTATTCTTGCAATAGGAGGAGGAGTGGTTTGCGATTTAGCCGGATTCCTCTCTTCAATCTATATGAGGGGTATCGGATGTGGCTATGTTTCAACCAGTTTATTATCGCAGGTTGATGCAAGCACAGGCGGCAAAAACGGAGTTAACCTGGGAAGTACCAAAAATATGCTTGGCATAATCAGGCAGCCTGATTTTGTTCTTTGTGATCCGGCAATGCTGATTACCCTTAATGATCAGGAGTATCTGTCGGGTCTGGCAGAGCTGATTAAAACGGCGGTTATCGGTGATAGGGATTTATTTGATCTTATTGAAAAGAATTTTGATGAAATAATAAATAGGAATAGCGATCTGCTTACTCAGCTGGTAGCTAAATCAGTTAATTTTAAGGCAGCAGTTGTTTCTGAAGATGAGCGGGAAACAGGTCTCAGGCGCATTCTTAATTTCGGACATACTTACGGGCATGCTGTTGAATTGCAAAAATCTGTAAAGCATGGCTTTGCCGTCGCTTCAGGGATGGAACTTGCTACAGATTTTTCGTTTGAAAAGGGGTTAATCAGCCTGGAGGAGAAAACCAGAATCGTAAACCTTTTGCTAAGATTCGGGTTACTTGATAAACATGATATTCCGGATGATATGATCGAAAAACTTATCAGCCACGATAAGAAGAAGGCAGGGAGTGATATAAATTTTGTTTTTACCGAGGGAATTGGCAAAGCAGTCGTAAAAAAAGTTTCGGTAAGTGAAGTGATAGATTTTTATAAAAGATTCAGAGATAAATAACATAAATTATGAATTCTTTCGGAGTTGTTTTCAGGGTTTCTCTTTTCGGCGAATCGCATGGACCCGCAATCGGGGTGGTAATTGACGGTTGTCCGGCAGGTTTACAAATTAAGCCTGAGGATTTTACTGCAGATCTAAAACGGCGTCAGAGCGGGGGCAAGGGTACCACAAAGCGACATGAACCGGATCTTCCGGAGATACTTAGCGGAGTATTTAACGGAGTAACTACAGGTGCTCCTGTTACTCTGATTACACGAAACAGCGATAAAATATCTTCTGATTATGATGAATTCAGGCAGGTTCCCCGTCCGGGACATGCCGACTTTGTTTCTCAGATTAAATATTCAGGTTTCTCAGATATGCGTGGAAGCGGTCATTTTTCAGGAAGAATTACTTGGGGCCTGGTTGCTGCAGGTGTTATTGCAAAAAAGATAGCCGGACCGGCTGAAATATCTGCAAAACTTATTTCTGCGGGAGGCTCGGCTGATATTGAGAAAGCTGTTGATGATGCCATAGCCTTGAATGATACTATCGGAGGTATTATTGAGTGCAGGGTGAAAACCCCTCCACAAGCCGTGGGAGAACCATTCTTCTATTCTTTTGAATCTGCCGTAAGTCATATTGTTTTTTCAATACCCGCTATAAAAGGAATTGAATTTGGTGCCGGATTTGCTGCAGCCACTATGCGGGGTTCAGAGCATAATGATCCGTTTGTTAACAGCAAAGGTGCAACAGCTTCAAATAATGCCGGTGGAATAAATGGAGGAATAACCAATGGAAACGAAATATTATTCAATGTTGTTGTAAAGCCAACCTCATCAACGGGAGTTGATCAGACCACCTTTAATTTTTCTGAAGGTAAAATGACCACTCTTAAAGTGAAGGGCAGGCACGATACCTGCATTGCATTGCGTATGCCGGTTATCGTTGAGGCTGCAACCGCAATAGCCATGGCCGACCTTATTCTGGTTGACAGGGGAATTCACGGGAAAAGGAGCGATTTGTAAACAGGTAAAAATCAATACCTTAATGCCTTATTGTTTTAATTACCAGTGCTTTGGTAGTAGTTGACGTTAATTTTACCCTGTTATCTATCCGGTCTCCGATAACCCAGGCAATTTCTCCAGCTGATTCAAGGATCAGAATATTTTCCTTATCAATCTGTGAATATTTACTGTCGATAAAATAATCACTCAGCTTTTTCTTATGTTCCATCCCGAGCGGATAGAAATGATCTCCGGTTTTCCATTTCCTGATAATCATTGGGAATGATATTTTTTCAGTATCGAGGCATGCTGTTAAAGGATCAGAAGGAATTATGAACTTTCCGGTAACATCGGCGTAGCTGGCTGAAGATATATTCTGTACCTTCCTCAGCTCTGTAATATTCCTGACGTAGAAGAGTGTTTCACCGTTTGTAACTTTTGGAGCTGCGATTAACTCTTTTCTGTTTTTGATGATTCTGTGAGAGGCAGTAAATATCTGGCCCCCTGTTTTACCTACTGTTACTTTTATCAGGTCGTTCAGCTGTACATTATTTATACCAAATGGTTTAAACAGTTCATATAACACTGTTTTGTTATGCAGGTAATTTTTAACACTGCTGATACTGAATGTTGTCAAAACTCCTTTTTCCTCCGATACACTTTTCCTTATCGCTGAAATATATTCTGAAACTATCTCGCTTATCTCTGTGAATCTTCCGGCAGTCTCTCTCAATGTATTTTCAACAGATGGGTTAATCTCTTTAAGCACTGGAATCACCAGGTGCCTTATTTTATTTCTGGTATATTTTGTATCAGCATTTGATCTGTCTTCGCGAAAGATTATCTGATGTCTGTTGCAGTAGTCGGTAATACTATTCCTTGTAGCAAAAAGCAAAGGACGGATTATATTGTTGCTGCAGGGTTTGATTCCGGTTAAGCCTGTAATTCCGGTACCTCTGGTGAGATTTATTATAAAGGTTTCAATATTATCGTTAAGGTTATGTGCCACTGCAACGGAATCATAATTATTTTCTTGTCTGATAACTTCGAACCAGTTGTATCTCAAATCCCTTGCCGCCATCTGAACAGACATTCCCTCCTTTTTCGCGAAAGCTTTTGTTGCAAAGCGGATCGAGTGGAAAGGTATATTATTCTGATCGGCGTAACTGTGAACCATGGCTTCATCCTTGTCAGATTCTTCTGCTCTCAGGGAGAAGTTGCAGTGGGCTATAGCTGTTTTGTATCCCAGCCTGAGGAAGAGGTGAGCCATTGTCATTGAATCGATGCCTCCGCTGACTGCAAGTAAAACTCTGTCGCCGGGTTTTACCAGTTTGTTCTCAGTAATAAATATCTTGAATTCATTCAGCATATTATGTGGCATTGAAATGCAAAAATAGAAAAAGGTATCCTTTCCTGGGATACCTTTTCATTAAATTCTGAATAAACTATTTTCTGGAGAGGTATTCTGACACACCTTCCTGTGTAGCCTTCATGGCTTTTTCTCCTTTATGCCAGTCGGCCGGACATACTTCGCCATTCTCTTCAAAGAACTGGAGAGCATCAACCATTCTGAGAGTCTCGGAGACGCTTCTTCCCAAAGGCATATCGTTAACTGTCTGATGTCTGACAATACCGTTTTTGTCAATCAGGAACAAGCCTCTGTAAGCCATTGGCGTGCCATTGAACGTAACATCGCCATCATCTGAATATTCATAGTTTCCGGCGAGGACATCATAGTTTTCTGAGATAGTCTTTGCAAGGTCAGCAACAATAGGGTATTTAACACCCTTTATTCCGCCATCCTTAAGATCGGTCTGAAGCCATTTCCAATGAGAAAAATGAGAATCAACCGAGCATGCAACTACTACAACATTTCTTTCATCGAATTCCTTAATTCTTTCCTGAAAAGCAAGAAGTTCGGTAGGGCAGACAAAAGTAAAATCTGCAGGATAGAAGAAGAAGACAACAAACTTTTTTCCAAGGTATTGCTCAAGCGAGAAACCTTCGACAATTTCACCGCCATTTATTACTGCAGGTGCAGAAAATCCCGGTGCTTTTTTTCCAACTAAAACCGCCATTTTTTTTTTGAATTAATGTTAATAAACTAAATATAGGACAAAAAATTATTTGTTTTGTTCATTACCTGTATGGAATTATTGACGGAGGACCTGAATCAAAATTTTCGGGACTCAGTAATTGTTCTCCTGAGATAAGAATTGAATTGATTTTTGAATAAGTTGGAGGATTGGGAAAGAAACCAATTCGGATCTGTAATGTATTAAAGACCATATTATCGTTTCTGACTCTGAATCCCAGCCCGATACCTGAAAGTGCATAGCCGTTTTTGATGATCTCATTTGTACCCGAAAGGAAGGAAATATCGGTGAAACCGAAGAATGCAAACCGGAAGCCATATAGATTAAATAGGCTGAATATTACCGATTCAAGACTTAACTCCACTCTTTGTGTTCCGCTTACAGTATCGTTCCGGATACCGGAAAAGCCATTATCCTTAGTAAATCTCAGAAACTCATCGGTGTGCCTGTCAAAGCCACGGGTATAATTGATATATACAAAATTACGCATCATTTTATTTCCGGCCGTAATCAGGTTTGAAAAATATTTTGTGCTTAACGACAAGATCCCCTGCTCTGTCCCGTTGGTGCTGCTAAAGGCGGAAAGCCCTGCAGAGGTATAGAAATAGCCAAGAGATTTTATTGACTTACCCAATGCAATCTCTGCTCCGAGGTATGTACGGTTCCTGAATTCATTTATCTCTCTTCCGGCAGTAATTTTAACTAATCCTCCGTAAGGAATATCTTCAGTTCGTCCATAACTGTATATAAGATTGGTCTTGTAATATTTCTGGATTGAAAACGCTGCAGAGCCCAGCAATATCTTGTATTTCTGAAGAGAATAATAAGAATCGGGCAGGATAAATGGCCGGTCAAATACATTATTGTTGGTATAACGTACTCCGATAATAATTCTTGATACTGCTTCCTTATTCAGCAAAAAAGAGCGTGACAGCCAGTAATCCTGCAAATTGTATTTAAGCGGTTCGGGAACAGGCAGAGTATCAAGATCTTCTGTGGTAGATACTTGTCTGAAAGAGAATCCCCCAGCATACTTTGTAGTTGCACTTACAAGACTCCTGTTCAGGCTGATGCCGTAGGATTCAGTTCCAAGTCCGTTAAAGTAAAAGAGATTCAGGTTAATGAATGATTTCCTGATATTATTGATAAGGTAATGAGCACCAAACCCGGGAGAACCGGCTGAGTCAGCATCAAAAGGCATTACAAACCCAATTTCATGACCAATCCCTAAAACATTTTTTTCAAAGAGAGAAACGGCACCTTTTTTAAGCCCCTTGTAACTGTATGCGCCGCCTAATGAATAAACATCTTTTGTGAGAACAACAATATCAGCCTCATAATCCGAAACCGGAACAATAATTATTCTTGCATCGTTAATAAATGAAAGATTCCTTAAAATTCTTTCATTATCACTTAATGTAAGTGGAGAGATTGTATCGCCTTTTGTGAAAAGAAGATTCTTCCTTATAATATTCTCATTTGTATTAACGTGTGTTTTATTTAAAATATCTTCAAATTTTTTAGGATTTGATGCAATCGGATTATCAATATTTACACCGAACACGTTAAGTCTTCTGACTTCAATATTTCTGATTGTTTTTCCGGAATAACCGACGTAACCGGCATCGCTTGTAGATGTTATCTGTTTTGTGCCGGATGGGGAAGGTGAGATAATAACAAAGTCGTAAAGTTTTTTGGTCAGTGGTTTTTTTGATGCTCTGATCTTCAGGGAATCAAAGAAAATGAGATCTTTATCTTTCCTGAATTTATTTTCAGGTATCAGAGATGAGGGAAGTTTAATGAAGGTTTCTTTTGGGAAAAAAGAGATTCTGTTCCTGATCTGAATTGAAGTGCAGGGTGCAAGTCTTATTAAAGTGTTATTTCCCGGCAGGTTTTGAGAATAGGCAAAGTTGTAAAAAAACAGAAGTGCCAGAATGATCAAAGGCCTGAACGAACTCCTGTATTTTTTTTGAAACTTTAACATCAGGTTTCCATGGGATTGCTTATCAATACATCATCGGAATTAAACTGGAATCCAAGACGTTTTCCGGTAATCAGTTTTGAGTGCTGGATTTTTGTCTCAGCCTGACCTACCGTTGCAATTTTCACAGCATCATACGGAGGAACAAGAAGATCAAACTCTAAAGCATATTGAATTGCGGTGGAGATAATTACCTGTAGCGATTCCTTGCTGATCTCTTCACTTCCATAATTAGTAAAGAGCATCCCCATCTGTCTTTTTCCTTCAACAAAATATTGTTTTTCGTGATTGATAAAGATCCTGGCAATGAGGTATCCCAGATCATCAAGCCTTGAATATTTAAAAGAATCGGCGAGAAAATTGTAAATATTTATTATCCCGGAGTAGGCATTGTACTTATTTTTCTGAATATAGGGCGTCTTCCATGCAGGATGCTCCCTGTCGAACTGAAAGATATTTGAGTGCATGCTGAAAAGCAGGATATCGCCGGCGATTTTTATCTGAGCATCAAAATTGCTTCTGTCTGTATATTCAAGTCTCACTCTTCCATCCAGCCCCGACAAATTAGTATTTACATCTTTTGACAAACCCTTAAGCACTTCCTTTACACCGCTGAAAGCTTCCAGCGTATTATCAAAAACCTTTTGCTTAAGTATGGATTTTTCTTTAAGAGTTCCAATTATTGCCAGTTTCTTTTCATTCAGATCGGACATAACAAGAGTTGTATTAAATGATATACAGGCGTCTAAAATAGTAATAATTCAGGACAAAAAAAAAGGGACATATTGTTGAATGCCCCCTTCTTAATATTTATAAAATCAATATGACCTTGCAAAGAGTACTCTTCTTTTTGATGGTTTCCCGGAGTATATACATTTCCCATCCTCATCAGGGGTGTCGAACGGAATGCATCTGATTGTTGCTTTTGTCTCCTCCTTTATCTTCTCTTCGGTTTCAACAGTTCCATCCCAATGAGCCATAATAAAACCACCCTGATTATCCAGAATTTTTAGAAAATCATCCCATTTATCAACATAATAAGTATTTTCCTTTCTGAATTTAAGTGCTTTATTATAAATGTTGGTTTGTATATCCTCGAGGAGTTTTGGAATATGCTCACTTACGGAATCAATGGAAATAGTCTCTTTGGTGAGATTATCGCGGCGGGCAACTTCAATTGTTTTATTTTCCAGGTCGCGTTGACCTATAGCCAGACGAACAGGAACACCTTTCAGTTCATAATCAGCAAATTTCCATCCCGGCTTATTATTATCACGGTCATCATATTTAACAGAGATCCCCTGGGCGACGAGATCCTTTTTAATTTTATTTACAGTTTCAGAGAGGGCTGCAAGCTGTTCTTCGTTTTTATAAATCGGAATTATAACAACCTGTATAGGAGCAAGTTTCGGAGGAAGAACCAGTCCCTGGTTGTCGGAATGGGCCATAATAAGTGCACCCATAAGTCTTGTGGAAACGCCCCATGAGGTAGCCCATACATAATCCAGTTTGCCTGTTCTGTCTGTAAACTGCACATCGAATGCTTTGGCAAAATTCTGTCCGAGGAAATGGCTGGTGCCGGCCTGCAAGGCTTTTCCGTCCTGCATGAGAGCTTCAATGGCATATGTGTCAAGAGCACCTGCAAACCTTTCATTTTCAGACTTTGATCCTTTTATTACAGGAAGAGCCATTGAGTTTTCTGCAAAACCGGCATAAACATTTATCATCTTTTCGGTCTCTTCAATCGCCTCTTCCCTGGTAGCATGTGCAGTATGACCCTCCTGCCAGAGGAATTCCGTTGTTCTCAGGAACAGACGTGTGCGCATTTCCCATCTGACAACATTTGCCCACTGGTTAATCAGAATAGGAAGATCTCTGTATGACTGAATCCAGTTTTTATAAGAGTGCCAGATAATTGTTTCTGAAGTGGGGCGGATTATGAGCTCTTCTTCAAGTTTTGCAGCAGGATCAACTACAATACCTTTTCCATTTTCATCATTTTTAAGGCGGTAGTGAGTAACTACAGCACATTCCTTTGCAAAACCTTCTACATGGGCAGCTTCCTTGCTGAAAAAAGATTTTGGAATGAATAATGGGAAATATGCATTAACGTGACCTGTCTCTTTAAACAGCCTGTCGAGTTCTGCCTGAATCTTTTCCCATATTGCATAACCATAAGGTTTAATTATCATGCATCCTCTTACTGCAGAGTTTTCAGCCAGATCGGCCTTGGTAACCAGATCGTTATACCATTGTGAGTAATTTTCTTCCCTGTTAGTTAAAAACTTCGCCATTTTTTGGTATGGTATTTGATTAATTAGATTTAAAGAAATAGATTGCGCAAAAATAAATAAAAAGTTCAGTTATCGGTAATAAAAGAAAAGGAGGTTTATCATGAAAGCAAAATACACTATCGGAATTCTGACTGGAATACTTCTTACCGGATTAACCGTAAAAGCCCAGGTTCACGGAAAGCAGGAGTTCAGAAATGATGAGGCGCGGGTAATAGTAAATAATTATTACGATGATTATGATTATTATTTTTCATCCCGGATAAACAGGTTTCATAAATCTTATTCAGCCTTCAGTTATTATTCACCTGTATTTACAGATGCATATTGGTATAATTATCAGCCCGATTCATGGGGAATAAGTATTTATGGAGGAGGCATTGGGCTCGGATTTTCTTTCAGCTACCCATCTTACAGCTATTATTACGGGAATGACAGGTTTTATAATCCATATTTCGAAAACTCTTTTTACTTCGGGAATACCGGTTTTTATTTCAATAACTGGCATACACCTTTAGTAATTTTCAGAACAAGAAACAGGTGGCACAACGAATTCTACGGATGGAACGGGAATAATCATCACAACAATTACAATAATTACAACAATTATTATAACAATCATAACAATTACAATGATCGCAGCGATTACAGACAGCCATCTAATTCAGGCAGAAGCAGCTATAAAAACTCTTCAGAAAGAAATTCTTCGACAACATATCCTTCAACAGGTAACAGTTCGGGAAGAAGATCCGATATCAAGCCCGAACCGTCAACAGGAAATAGTTTTAGAAGGGAAGCCGACAGAAGTACCAGCACTCCTGTAATCAGGGAAACAAACACTACCCCTACACGCAGGTCAGTTGAGACAACCAGGGGGAGCAGTAACCGGATTCAGAATGTAAACAGCGGCCGCAGCAGCGAAAGAACCAATGTCTCACGTAATGAAAGAAGTTCAACTCCATCAGGAACAGCAGCTTCATCTGCCCGAAGGTCATCCCCCGCACGATCAGAAAAATCTGCCGTACGCGAGAGCAGCAGATCAGCGAAAAGTGAATCAAAAAGTGAATCAAAATCTTCTTCTTCATCCTCCTCAAGTGAGAAATCAACCAGGAGGCGGTAAAAAAGCCAATAAACAAGAATATAGCCATGAGCTCTCTGTTCCTTATCAATAAAACGGTTATCTTTAAGGAATCTGAAAATAGTTAATTCAGAATTTTGTTTCTTTGGTATAATATTTGCTTATAAGTATAAAAAAAGGATATCAAAAATGAAAGCATTATCTTACATATCAGTTCTTTTACTTCTGACTCTGGGCTCATGTTCATCAAGCCTTTATACAGGAGCAGAGTACGATGATCTTTACTATTTAGCTTCAGACAAACCTGTAACTAAAGCCAGCCCGCCTGTCAATGAGCAGATTGCAGAGGGAAATTTACCAACTGAAAACTATTATGATAATGTTTATGCTTCCGATACCCTTATCTCAGATCAGTATCAGGGTGCATTAGGTTATGATAATCAGGCAGTTCTGAATAACTACGACTATAACGGTGGTTATGATAATTATGATAATTACTCATATTCATCAAGGTTGAGAAGATTTCATGGAAATTATTTTGATCCTTACTGGAGCGATCCATTCTATTCAGACTTCTACTACCCTTCGATGGGATATGGTTTTGGATTCGGAGGATATTCACCTTTCTACAACAGATACAATCCATTTTATTACAATCCTTTCAGTTACGGAGGTTATTATGACTTCTATAACAATGGTTATTACGGAAATATGTATGGAGGGTATTATGGCGGTTATTACGGTGGCGGATACGGAAGCGGATACGGAGGAAGTTATTTCTATAATGACTCCAAAACTTCGGTTCAATATGGAAGAAAAGAAAGACCAAGTACCCTCTCGTCAAGGTGGAACGGCTATGTTTCCCCTTCAGGATCAGCACGAAGGGATGGTTATCTTTCTACAGGAGCCAATTCTGGCAGACCTTCCTCAGAATCTGCTGCAGTCTCTGGCGGTCAGCGCAGAGCGGTTTCATCTGATGCCATTTCACAGCAACCTGCAACCAGTACCGGAAGGAAACTGAACCAGGAGCCGGTAAAAGGAGCAAATAGTCAGACAAATCCCGGAACACAGAGGTCAGCCAATATGAGGCCTGAATATAATACCACCAACAGATCATATACTCCGAGTTACAGTAATCCGCGAATGAGCACACGTCCATCATATAACAACAGCAGGGTATCAGACGGAGCTAACTCGGGCATTAACAGAAACAGTGACGGTGGTAACACAAGGGTATATAATAATTCAGGGTCTGTCAGAAATCCTTCAAATCAGGGATCTTACCAGAACTCATCAAATAATTCGAGAAACAATTCTTCTGTTAACAGTGAACAGAGAAGAGCTGTTTCTCCTTCCAGCGGTGCAGTTCACTATTCTGTTCCGGCAAGAAGAAGTTCTGAAAGCGGATCGGGCTATTCCTCCGGTTCCTCTAACAGATCATCCGGTTCTGAATCGAGAAGTTCCTATTCTTCAGGGTATTCATCCGGGTCATCATCAGGCTCTTCCGGTTCTTCAGGTTCCTCTGGTTCCTCTGGTTCCTCAGGTTCTGATTCCCGTTCTTCATCAGGTTCTTCATCGGGCAGGAGATAGGTTTAATAACACTCATTTTTCTCAAAATAGTTCATTCCATTTAAAGAGTGCAGGGATAGTTTTACTGAAAAAATAAAAAAATATGAAACGGATAAGTTTAATAATACTGGCAGCATTCATTCTTCTTTCCGGGGTTTTTTCCCAGAATGTTGATGATGCATTAAGATACTCACAGGTATTCTATGGTGGCACTGCAAGGTTCATGTCGATGGGTGGTGCCTTTACAGCTCTTGGGGCAGATCTTTCATCATTAAGTCAGAACCCGGCAGGTCTGGGCGTTTTCAGATCTTCAGAACTCTCCATATCTCCACAGCTGTTCCATATCAATACCTCGGCAGGTTTTAATGGAATTACTTCCGATTATCTGTACAATTTTAATCTTGGACAGGTAGGTATTGTAAGCAACATTATCTCCAACAGCAATGAAACCGGCCTCATAACACTCAATATAGGTTATTCATTTAATAAAACCAATAATCTTAGTCAGAGTATGAGAATTCAGGGTGTTAGCAACACCAGTTCTATGGCAGACTACTGGGCAGGAATAAGCAATGGCTGGTATAATAATGAGCTCGGGGATAATGTGCCCGACGCCAGGATGGCTTATGATGCCTATGTTATTGATTCGCTTCCGGGTTCAAGACTTAGTTATGGAACTGTCTTCTCAAATTACGGCGATAACCCGCCTTCTCAATATGGTCAGACCGTAAGAAGACTCGTTTCAAACGAGGGCTACACAGGTGAACATGCTCTCTCTATTGGAGGAAATTATTCGAATAAAATCTATTTCGGAGCAACACTGGGAATAAGCAAACTGAAATATACCAGCAACTACGAACACCTCGAGTCAACTTCAGCCAACCTTCCTTCAAAATTTGAGAACTTTACCTACACCGACCATTTTGAAAATACTGGTACAGGTTATTCTCTTAAGATTGGTGCAATTATTAAGCCAATCGAAACACTGCGGATAGGTCTGGCATTTCATTCACCGACCTTTTACAGAATAAATGAATATTTCTATGAGAACCTTACTTCAAACTTTACTGATGGTGGTAAATATGAATTTTCAAATGATCCAGCAAGATATAACTATGCTCTTACAACTCCATTCAGAGTATTGACGGGTGTCGCATTTCAGGTTAAGAAATTCGCTCTGTTAAGTGCCGATTATGAGTTTGTTGATTATAGTATTGCACGGTTTTCAGAGACAGGGGATAACTTCGATTACAGTGAGAAGAATCTTAATATCAAGAACAGCCTGAAATCTGCAAGCAACATAAGGCTTGGAGGTGAATTCAGAATAGATAAGCTGTATCTCCGTACCGGTTATGGTTATTATGGTAAAGCATTCAAACCGGGAGAGGATAATGAAAATCTTGATTTCAGCTCATTCTCTTTGGGAGCAGGATACAGGGAACAAAATGTTTCAATAGACTTCGCATTCACAAGTTACAGGAGCACACAGAAATATGTATTGTATGCTCTTGATACCAGTTTTGATCCGGCAATAGCAAGCTTAAATACTGTGAGAAATATGTTCACAATAACTGTTGGGTATAAGTTCTGATATTAGGACTTTAGTGCCTTTGGAGAAAACGGTTGTCTGATTTCGTTGTTATCTGTTTTGGCAACTTTCGGAGTTTTTTAAGCGAAATAACTTTTAAAGAAAACTTACAGCATCTGGTCCGATATTAAAAATAAGGTCGAGAATGCTCAGGCGTGGAACAAATCCGGTACCATTATTAAATACCTGAATATACTCCTTTTCAGTAAAACAAGATTCTGCCTTAGGCTTAATTTTATATCTGAAATCATTTTCTGAATCTTCAACAGGCTCAAAAACAGTGGTATATGAAACAGGTTTATTTATCTTAAGTATTTCAAGAACAGATTCAGTCAGTTTCATATTCAGCTCTAACAGGAATTTAGAGTCTTGTGAGATAACTCTTTCAATATCTTCGAAGTAATAATCAAAATAGGGCGATGATTTATAAGAAGCGGTAATTGCCCTCAGATGCACCTGCTGCCATCTTTTAGAATAATCGATGCGGATATCTTTTACCGGAGTTTTGTGTAAGCTGCCAAGGTAAACCGGGACTGACAGAAGCTGGGGTCCGTGGGCTGAAAGGATATAGCATCTGTTCCTATAGGTTTGTTTCAGATAATTCTCCTCTCTCTCTACGATTACTTCACCGGCTTTTGCAATTAATGAAAAGTATTCAACAGTCGGTAAATAGGCTGTGGAAATCAGTATTTTCTCCCTCATTTTGAAGAGAATCACTCCATCCTGTTAATCATGCTCGCTGAGAATCCGGCTCCGAATCCATTATCAATGTTAACAACAGTAACTCCTGTTGAACAACTGGTTAGCATTGCAAGCAGGGCGGAGATGCCTCCGAAATTAGCTCCATATCCGACGCTGGTAGGGACCGCAATTACCGGCTTATCTACAAGTCCGCCAACCACACTGGCGAGGGCTCCTTCCATTCCTGCAATAACAACAACTACTCTGCAGCTCCTTATATCTGGTAACTTGTCAACCAGCCTGTGTATTCCGGCTACACCTGCATCATAAATTCTCAGTACATCATTGCCGAGGAGTTCAGCTGTGATAGCTGCTTCCTCTGCAACAGGCATGTCTGATGTTCCTGCAGTTATTATCGCGATTCTGCTCTTGACCGGAACAGGTTTTTTCTTCTGGACTGAGATAATTCTAGCCATTGAGTAATGGACAGCATCCGGTATAATACTTCTCACTGCTTCATACATTTCCAGGCTGGCTCTTGTTCCAATGACATTATTTTCTCTTTCCGACATTACCCTGAATATCTCTTTTACCTGATCGACAGTTTTACCTGCACAGTAAATTATTTCAGGATAACCTGTACGCATTTCACGGTGATGGTCGATTCTTGCAAATCCCAGATCGGTATATGGGAAATTCTTAAGTACTTCCAGAGCTTTTTCTATGGTTGTTTCTCCGGACCTGACTTCGATAAGCAGTTTTTCAACTTCCTTTACATTCATAATTCTTTCATTTCAGGGTTTGAACTACCTGTTCTGTAACCTTCAAGGTCCAAAGATACGTATCTGAATCCTATTTTTTTCAGATTGGTTATGATATGTTCTTTGTCGGGATCATGAATAATCTTCTCAATATAGCCAGGAAGGCACTCAATTCTTGCAACATCTCCGTGTACTCTTACTCTTGTACCCGGATAGCCATTTTCAAACAGCATGTTTTCAGCCTGTTCCACCATTCTGAGAGTACCTGCCAATATCTCTGTATCGTAGGGAATTCTTGTCAGTAGGCAAGCCATTGCCGGTTTATCCCATATAGCCAGATCATCACTCCTAGACAATTCCCTTATATCTTTTTTTGTAAGGCCAGCCTCCAAAAGCGGGCTTCTTATTCCCATTTCCTTCAAAGCTTTCATCCCCGGCCTGAAATCCCTGGTGTCATCATGGTTTGTTCCGTCGATAATATATCTGTAATTATTTTCCTTTGCAAAGTTCAGTAATTCGCGGAAAAGAGTTTTTTTACAGAGATAGCATCTTTCAATGGGGTTAGTCCGTATCAGCTCCGGGAACTCGATATCCAGAATTTTATGGGTTATTCCATAGGTTTTGGTAAACTCAATTGCTTCATTTATTTCGCGGGCAGGAATATATGGCGTCCTTATAGTGACAGCTATTATATTTGATTTTCTTACATTATGAGCACGGTATAAGAGGAAAGAGCTGTCAACGCCTCCTGAAAATGCAACAACAAATGAATCTAATTCTTTGAGAATGGAATTTAATTTTGCCGATTTAGTATCTGTCATCTGATTGTTATTGTTTTTATACCTTTTTTAAGTTTATCTCAGTGATTAATGATTGATGCCATTATATTATTATACACCTCTTTTACAGGAATTCCTTTTTCTGCTGCTATCTGCCTGCACTGGTCATATTCGGGTTTGCACGAAACCTCTTTCTCTTTATGAAATGACCTTTTAACGGTAACATCTCCATAAACAGTTTTAAGGGTTTCGAATTTTCGCACCAGAGTATCCTTCCTGAAAGGGAATGTTCTGATGCCTAGTGAAGTGGACTCAGAAAAAATAATGTTTTTTACAACATCAGCCAGTTCATTTTCGCAGATAACACTGAGCATAATCCCGGGTCTTCCCTTTTTCATCATAATATTTGAATAGAAGACATCAGATGCGCCTGCCTTGAAAAGTCTGTCGGATATATATTCGAAAAACTCTGGATTCATATCATCGATGTTACATTCAAGCAGAAGCGCATCGTGACCTGAATCTGAATCTGAAACAGTTTCACCGAGGAATACTCTTAACAGGTTAGGCACATCGTGAGGATCTTTCTGACCTACACCGTAAGCTGTTTTTTCTATTTTAATGCGGAGATCAGGACTGAAATCAGTTCCCAGAGCGGCCAGGATTGCAGCTCCTGTCGGGGTTATAGCTTCAAAGTCCACGCCTCCTTTTTTTACAGGAATACCTTTAATTATCTCAACAGTTGCAGGTGCAGGAACTGGTAGTTTCCCATGGTCGCATTTTACAAACCCGCTTCCGAGCTCTACAGTTGACACATGTACGCCGTCAACATTCAGTTTATTATAGCATATGGCAGCGCCTACAACATCAATAATTGAATCGATGGCGCCAACTTCATGAAAATGAACACGGTCGATCGAGATCCCATGTACCAGGGCTTCCGCAACCGCAATCTTCATGAAGATTTTCATGCTTAATTCCTTCGTTTTATTGTCGAGAGTTGAATTATTTACAATCTTTTCAATGTCTGAAAGGTGTCTGTGGGCATGCTCATGCCGCGTCTGCTTGACAGTAACTTTTATTCCGCTTATTCCATGCCGCTGATCCTTTACCGCAATAAGTTCCCACCCTTTGAGGTTAAGCTTATCAAGTTCATCAGTAAGATATTTTTTATCAACGCCCAGATCGATCATAGCGCCCAGATTCATATCTCCACTAATTCCGGAAAAACAATCGTAATATATAATTTTCATAATTTAAGTTTAATGAGGTTGTATTAATATTTAAAACAATTCAGGAATACTAATGTTCAGCTGTTTTAATGAAACCCGAACCACCTGATTACCGGTTGCTAATATACTATTTAACTCAGGTTGCCACTTCCTGTCATATATAAAAAATGTTAAAAATTGTGAAGCACTCAAAAGCTTTTATTTTCTGACTATAGCTCGTGACAACTCTGATAAACCAAATGGATATTTCTTTTTATTAGTAGTATTATTATTGTATAATGTTGATTATCATATCTTTTAACAGACAAGTTATTTGACTAAAAGTATTTGCGAAAAGCTTTTGAAAGGAATAATTTAGGTACTCTTCGCACTTAAATAGCCGGGTTTAAACCCTTACTGCCGGCGGAGTTCTTTCAATACTCAACAGATAATTAAAAAAAAATATTAATTTTCCGCACTTATTGCATAATTTAATAAATAAGCAAGCACTATAAGGAAATGAAAAGAAGAGATTTTTTTAAAACATCAGTTGGTGCAGGTGTAGCAGCGGGAGCAGCCTTGAGTCTTGGTGGATATGATAAGCTCTGGGCATCAACTCCTCTATCGGCCAAATACGATTTGGTTGCTGTAATGGGGGGTAACCCTGATGCAATGTTCGACCTCGGAATTCAGGAGCTTGGTGGCATGGGTGCTTTTGTAAAAAAAGGACAAAAAGTACTGATAAAGCCCAATATGGGTTGGGATGTAATACCTGAAATGGCTGCAAATACCAATCCCCTTCTTGTAAAAAGAATTATTGAACATTGTTTTAAAGCGGGTGCAAAAGAGGTATATGTTTTTGACCATAGTCTTGATAACTGGGTAAATTGTTATAAAAACTCAGGAATTGAGAGGGCTGCCAAATCAGCAGGAGCAAAAGTAGTACCTGGCAATTCTGAAAGTTATTATCAGCAGATAGAGATCCCGGGAGGAGTAAGGCTCCAGAGTGCCAAAGTTCATCAGCTTCTTCTTGAGACAGATGTATTTATAAATGTCCCGGTGCTTAAAAATCATGAATCAACGCGAATGACCTGCTGTCTTAAAAATACTATGGGGCTGGTCTGGAACAGAGGCTACTGGCATTCTAATAATCTTAACCAGTGCATCGCTGATTTTGCTTTGTATGAAAGGAAGCCCGCACTTAATGTCATTGATTGTTACAATGTTATGGTAAAACATGGCCCTCAGGGAGTTTCAAAAGAGGATGTAGTTTTAATGAAGTCACAGATACTCACAACCGACTGGGTTGCCGGAGATGCTGCAGGAGCAAAAATGCTTGGCGTTGCCGTGGAAAAGATCGAATATATTCCGATAGCTCATAAAATGGGCCTTGGAAACATGAATCTGGATTCCCTGAATATTAAAAGAATTAAAATGTAATACCTGATGAGGTCACCTGTACTTAGAAGAATCCGAATAGTATTTTCAACACTTTTTTTTATCTGTTTTTTCCTGGTCTTTGTAGATTTCAAATCTCTTATTCCAACTGAATATTTCAACATAATTCTGTTTCTGCAATTTGTTCCTTCGGCAATCAAATTCATTGATCTCAGAGTATTTGCGGCCGCAGGTTTTCTTGTGGTCCTTGTTCTTACCTTACTTACCGGTCGTACTTACTGTTCTTTCTTTTGCCCCCTTGGAATCGGACAGGATCTTTTCAGTCGTATTGGCGGGAGGCTCAGGAGAAAATTCAGACGGTATGGCTTTAAGAGACCATTTACAGTTTTAAGATATTCTCTCCTTGCAATAACTCTTATTGTAACCATGACCTGGGGTACTTATATGATTATCCTTCTGGATCCTTATAGTATTTTCGGGCGGTTTATGACCTATTTTGCCAGGCCGGGAGCATTGGTAATAAATAATTTTTTAGCCGGAATACTTGGCCGGTTTGATGTTTATACACTTAGCAATGTTCCGGTTGTTGGTTTCTCATTAATTGCATATGCTATTCCTGTTGCATTTTTCCTTCTTGTAGGAACACTTTCATTAACAAAAGGCAGGCTCTATTGCAATATGGTATGCCCTCTCGGGACACTCCTCGGACTACTTTCCAAAATTTCAATTCTTAGAATAAGGTTTGATGAAACTGCCTGTACAAGATGCGGGAGATGCTCTCTTGGTTGCAAATCATCCTGCATCGACTTTCTTAAGCACGATGTGGATGTTACCAGATGTGTGGAGTGTTTTAATTGTTTGAATGTATGTCAGCAGAAAGCACTCTCTTATGGCATTGTCCGACTGAAAAAGAGTGTTCATAAAACGGATGAGAATAAGAGAAAAGTAATTGCAGGATCGATGCTGGCACTGCTGGGGATCTCCAATGTAACAAACGGTCAGGAGAAGATCGCCCCTAAGCCCAAGAAGGACTCAACAGTGAAAGAAAACAGGACTTTACCGGTATGCCCTCCGGGAGGAACAGGGATCGAAGAGTTTAATAAAAACTGTACTGCCTGCTCCCTCTGCATAAGTGCCTGCCCAAACGGTGTTCTGAAACCGGCATTCAAACAATATGGAATTTCAGGTATGATGCAACCGGTTATGGATTATCATAAAAGTTTCTGCACCTATAACTGTACTATCTGTACCGAGATTTGTCCAACTTATGCATTACACCCGCTGGTGCTTGAGGCTAAAAAGCTTACCCAGCTCGGAAAGGCTATTTTTATAAAAGATAACTGTATTGTAAAAACTGAAAAAACAGCCTGTGGTGCCTGTTCTGAAAGTTGTCCTACAAAAGCAGTTCACATGATTCCTTATGAAGGGAACCTCGTGATTCCGGAAGTTACACAGGATATCTGTATCGGCTGCGGCCATTGCGAGTATTCATGTCCTACAGTTCCTTATAAAGCAATATTTGTGGATGGGAATGCGGTACATGTGGCTGCTAAAAAACCGGTTAATGTAGAATCTGAAATAAAAACACCTGTTGAATTCCCTTTCTGATAAGAATTTCCTCATCTGATTCCTGATACTGGAGGAAAAATCATAAAAACATGATATTTGTCTCCTGAAGATTCAGGCAATAAACTAAATTTGTTATAATAATTTAAACTGATATTGATATTGATGAAACCATCACATATTGAACATATTGGAATTGCTGTAAGTAACCTTGATGAAGCAATAGGTTTCTATGAAAAAGTTTTTGGCCTGAAATGCTATAATATTGAAGAGGTAGCAGAGCAGAAGGTACGGACAGCTTTTTTCATGGTTGGACAAACAAAAATAGAGTTGCTTGAATCAACTGATCCGGACGGTCCTGTTGGAAAATTCATTGAGAAAAAAGGCGAAGGAATTCATCATATTGCTTTTGCGGTGGAAAATATTGAAGAGCAACTGGTTCATGCCGCAGATATGGGGGTGAAACTGATTGATTCCAAACCCCGAAAAGGTGCGGAAGGTCTTGATATTGCTTTTTTGCATCCGAAATCTGCCTCCGGAGTGCTTATTGAGATTTGTGAAAACAGAAATAAATAGGTTTGTACTGCTAAACCAAACATAAATTAAGATGAAAGGGACTATAGCTTTTACGGGCAATTCCGGTCCAAAAGTCAGATCCGATTGCGAGATTTGTCTTGAGCTAAAGACCGGAGGCGGAATAATTGTTGATTTGATCTCGAAGGTAAAAGTCCTTTATGGCGACTCAATAATAAGTTTAACTAAAGAGATTCTTGAATTCTTTGGTGTCAGAAATGCTCTGGTAAAGATCAATGATTCAGGTGCTCTTCCGTTTGTGATTGCTGCCCGTCTCGAATCGGCAGTAAAAAAACTGATCAGCACAAATCTCAATTTCCTGCCTGAGTTCATCAGTGAAAATTGTTATTCCACTACCCGTCACCGGTTTCGTTTTACACGTCTCTACCTGCCCGGTAATGCTCCCGGCCTTATGATCAATGCCGGATTGCATTCTGCCGATGGTATTATTCTTGACCTGGAAGATTCTGTTGCACCTGAGAAGAAGGATGAAGCCAGAATACTGGTAAGAAATGCCTTGCATCAGGTAAACTTCTTTGGTGCTGAAAGAATGGTAAGGATAAATCAGGGCGAAAGGGGGCTGGCGGATCTTCATTTTGTTGTTCCTTATAATACAAATCTCATTCTGATTCCAAAATGCGAAAGTGCTGATTATGTTAAATTGGTTGATAACGAGATTAAATCCATTCTTAAAAAACACAATTCAGGTAATATAATTTACCTAATGCCTATAATTGAAAGTGCCATCGGAGTAGAGAACTCTTATGACATTGCCAGGGCATCGGAGAATATTGTGGCGCTGGCTCTGGGCCTGGAAGATTATACTGCCGACCTTGGTGTGCCCAGAACAGCAGAGGGGATGGAATCGTTTTACGCCAGAACCAGGCTTGTCGTTGCTGCAAAGGCGGCAGGTATACAACCTATCGATTCAGTGTTTTCAGATGTTGCCGATATGGAGGGGCTGAAGAAGAATGTCTTAACTTCAAAATCGCTGGGCTTTGAAGGCATGGGGTGTATTCATCCTCGTCAGATCGCTGTTATCCGGGAGGGATTTGCACCTGATGAAGCTGAAATAGAAAAGTCGAAAAAGATAGTTCTTGCATTTGAAAAAGCACGGGAACAAGGGCTGGGAGTAGTGGCACTTGGCTCAAAAATGATCGACCCCCCGGTTGTTGCCAGGGCTCAGAAAACTATTACTCTTGCAATAAGTCTTGGTCGTATTCCTGCCGGATGGAAAGAGGATTTAACAACGGAAATTATTTAAGAATTTATAAGAAAGATATGGCTGTCAAAACCGTAATAAATGCTGCCGGCAGGCCTGTTCCTCTTGAGATAAACGGCCAGCCTGCTATTCCTTTTAAAGGAGTCGGGAATCACAGGCCTGACGGAAGAAAATATTCTCCTCCGATACCAACTTGCTCTGACTATCCTGACGATGGCAATAAGGTAGTATCATCCCTGGCGGAAGCTCTTCGTAAATGTGGCCTTTGCGACGGGATGACAATCTCCACACATCATCATCTGAGGGACGGGGATCTTGTCAGCAATAAAGTATTTGAGCTGGCCTCAGAAATGAAGGTGAAAGATCTGGTATGGTTTCCTTCTGCCTCTTTCCCCTGCAATGATCCTGTTATCAGTTATCTGAACGACGGGACTATTAACAGGATAGAGGGAAGCATGAACGGACCTTTGGGCAGGTATGTTTCTGAAGGAAGGATGAAGGGAACTGCAGTCCTGCGATCTCACGGTGGTCGTGTTCAGGCAATCCAGGACGGAGAGGTTAAGATTGATATAGCAGTTCTTACCGCTCCAACTGCTGATTCCTTTGGAAATGCAAAAGGTACAGGCGGAACGTCAGCATGCGGAGTAATAGGTTATGCAAAAGCCGATTCAATGTATGCAGGTAAGGTCATTGTGGTAACAGATAACCTCATAGATTTTCCCTGTTTTCCGATGGAGATTGAAGGCATTTATGTTGATTATGTGGTGGTTGTTGATAAGATAGGAGTACCCGAAAAAATTGTTTCAGGGACTACCCGTGTAACAAACAGCCCTGACCGGCTTCTGATCGCAGAGATGACGGCTTCATTTCTTGAGAAATCGGGGATCCTGAAAAATGGTGTAACGATGCAGGCCGGAGCTGGCGGAACATCTTTGGCTATCGCTGTGTTTGTACACCGCATTATGAAAAATAAAGGATGGAAATCGAAATTCGGTTTCGGAGGAAGTACAAAATATATGGTTGAGATGTTAACGGATGGGCAGATGGATTTTATCCTCGATGCCCAGGCATTTGATCTTGAGTCTGTAAGGTCAATTGATAATAATCCGGGTCATATACCATATTCTGTTTTTAATGCATATAATTACCATTCAAAAGGAAACCTTACAAGTATGATGGATATTATGATACTTGGAGCAACTGAGGTGGACCTGAATTTCAACGGAAATGTTGTAACTCATTCCGACGGTTATCTTCTGCATGGAATTGGTGGCTGGCAGAACTGTCTGCATGCCCGGAATGTTATACTGCCAATCCCCCTGTTCCGCGACAGGATACCGGTCATTGTTGATGAAGTGACAACACTTTGTGGCCCGGGTGAGCTTATTGATGTTATCATAACTGAAAGAGGAATTGCCATTAATCCGCTCCGGCAGGATCTTATTGAGAGTGTAAAAGGTAGCGGACTTCCCTTGAAAACAATCGGGGAGCTGAAGGATGAAGCTGAAAAGATCTGCGGAAAACCGCAAAAACCGGTATTTGAAGAGGATATTGTTGCGGCTGTAAAGTGGGTAGATGGAACTGTTATTGATGTTATCAGAAAAATAAAATCCTGAGAATAGTTATTATGGAAAAATTCAAATGTGTTATCTGCGGATATGTTTATGACCCTGAGCGGGGAGATATGTCTGCGGAAATTGAATCGGGAATTGCTTTCATCGATTTGCCTGATGATTATATTTGTCCGGTTTGCGGAGCAGGGAAAGATGAGTTCCTGGAATACGATTAACTTCTGCTATTTAGCCGGCATATTCCTGATTACATCAATAAGCAGCTCCCAGAACATTGCTACAGTGACTGTTTCAATCATCTCTTCGGGCGTATGGGCTCCTCTAATGGTTGGACCAAAAGATATCATATCCAGATCTTTAACCTTTTCACCGATAAGGCCGCATTCCAGACCGGCATGAATTGCTTTAACCATTGGCTCTTTTCCAAATAACCCAAGGTATGATTTTCGGGTAATTCCGAGTATGGCTGATGCAAGATCCGGTTTCCAACCCGGATATCCGTCAGAATGAACAACTTCTGCCCCGGCAAGTTTAAGGCACGACTCAACCCTTTGGCAGGCATCATGCTTTGATGATTCAACTGAACTCCTCTGTGTTGTAACAATCTTTATCGTATTGTTTTCACTGAATTTGGCTGATGCAAGGTTTGTAGATGTCTCAACAAGGTCTGCCATATCCTTTGACCAGGCTAAAACACCATGAGGGCAGCAGGTTATTGCATTGAGGAATTTTTTCTGATTCTCTTCATCCATGACAAAAGAAGGAAGATCTGCTTTTTTTACTGAAATATTTAACTCTTTTTCCAGATTTCCGAGCTCAGTTTTTACAATTGTGAAAAACTCATCAGCCAGATTCCTGACAGATACGGTAACCTCTTCATCAATAACAATTGTTGCAAAAGCTTCCCGTGGTATGCCATTTCTCAGATTACCTCCATCAAAACCGGAAATGGATGTTTTATGTTTGCCGGAAATATGGCTGATCAGTCGTGTTATTATTTTCACAGAGTTTCCATAACCTTTATGAATTTCATCACCTGAATGTCCGCCGTGCAAACCGGTAACCGATAATTCATAGGCAGAAGATCCATTTTTAACAGGAACAGGATTATAGCTCATTGTACCAACAGTATCCATGCCACCTGCACAGCCGATAAAAAGTATTCCCTCGTCCTCTGAATCAAGGTTTAATAGTGTTTTTCCGGTAAAAAAATCAGATTTGAGATTTATCACTCCAGTCATTCCTGTTTCCTCATCAACTGTGAAAAGGCATTCTATTTTTCCTGACTGAAGTTTATTATCAGTAAGAATGGCCATCTGAGCTGCAATACCTATTCCATCGTCTGCTCCAAGAGTTGTCCCTCTGGCCGTTATCCAGCCTTCTTTTTTCAGAGGTATTATCGGATCATTATCCCAGTCATGCTCATAATCAGCATTTTTCTCTCCAACCATATCCATATGGCTTTGAAGCACAACTGTTTTTCTGTTCTCCATTCCCGGGAAAGGTGGTTTTGTAATCAGTATATTTCCAACAGCATCTTCTTTAGCTTCAAGATTGTTTTTTTCAGCAAATTCAAGAAGGTACAATCTTATCTTCTCTTCATTTTTAGAGATACGTGGTATTCTGCATATCTCCTCGAAATATTCCCATACAGGTGCCGGATTCAGCTTATTAAAAGTGCTCATAACTATTTTAAAATATCACTTAACCTACAAATCTAAAGTTTTTTTTTCACTTATAAGGACTGATATTTAAATTACTCATATTTTTTATTGACTGCAGAAAAATGACTATTTTTACAATTGAGTTACAAAAACTGCGTAATAAAAACCTTCAATATGAAAAAACCTGTTATTGTTACATTACCCGGAGACGGGATTGGTGAAGTGGTACTCAGGGAGGCTGTCAGAGTACTTGATGCAGCAGGATTTGAGGCAGATTATGTGCACGGAGATATTGGCTGGGAATACTGGTGCAGGGAAGGTAATCCTCTTCCTGTAAGGACAATAGAGCTTCTTAAAAAACATAAGATTGCTCTTTTTGGGGCAATAACTTCAAAACCCAATGACGAGGCAAAAGCCGCTCTTAATCCTGACCTTCAGGGAAAGGGATTTGTCTACTCAAGCCCGATAGTTGGTTTGCGGCAGTTGTTTAATCTTGATATTTGTGTACGGCCATGTAAATCATATAAAGGTAATCCTCTGAATTTTGTCAGACGGGGAAAAGATAATACAATTGATGAACCCCTTGTTGATGTTGTAATATTCCGTCAGAATACAGAATGTCTCTATTCGGGAGTGGAGTGGACCAATCCTCCGGCGCAGGTTTACCAGGCGCTGATGACACATCCAAAGTTCAAAGAAAACTTTGGTGATGTTCCTGTGGATGAGCTATCAGTATCAACAAGGATCTTTACCCGGAAAGCCACCATGAGGATTCTTGTTGCAGCATTTGAATATGCTGTTAAATTCGGCTATGATTCAGTTACTCTGTGTGAGAAGCCAAATGTTATCAGAGAAACATCGGGACTGATGTGGAAACTGGCCAAGGATATTCAGAAAAATTCTTTTCCGCAGATAAAACTGGTGAATACCAATATAGATGCCCAGATGATGTGGCTGACTAAGAATCCGGAAGATTACGGGGTTATCGTAGCAGGTAATATGTTTGGTGATATTGCTTCTGATGCATTTGCGGGGCTTATTGGCGGACTCGGATTTGCCTGCAGTGCGCAGTTTTCCGCTGACGGGATTGCAGTATTTGAGCCAACACACGGTTCTGCCCCGAAATATGCTGATTATGAAGTCTCAATTGTAAATCCAATTGCAATGATTGAGTCGGCCTGTATGATGCTTGACTATATGGGAGAGAAAAACATTTCATTAAAGATCCGTAAGGCCATTGCTGAAGTGATAGAAGAGGGGAAAGTAAAAACATATGATATGATGAAAATGTCTGGTAGCGCTGAGGTTATTAAGAACGGAGCTGCTTCAACTTCCGCAATGACCGATGCAATCATTTCCAGAATAAAACAATAAAGAGTTTTAAAAATGAATGAGCAGATAAAAAAACTTTGGCCGGAACTTGAGTGGATCATAGATAATTCACTCAGGGAAAAAACTTCAAAAACATGGGAGATTGCTCTTGAGAGAAGTGTCCTGACTGCTGATGATCTGGAAAGGATTCCGTTTACACTTCTTTGCGGCCCCGATCTGAAAGTAAGCTTTATGGCTCATAAAAGATGCGTGGTGCATATTGCAAAAGCAAGTGGCGAAAAGATGAATGAGTTCTTTAGTAATGATCTTCCGGTGAATATGGATGTTCTTATTTCGGGGGCGATACTTGCAGATGTAGGTAAATTACTTGAATATGAGCTTGATAAAAACGGGACTGCTGTACAGGGAAAATACGGACAATACCTTCGCCATCCGTTTTCCGGTGTGTCGCTGGCAGAGGAGTGCGGAGTACAACCTGAGGTATGTCATATTATTGCGGCCCATGCTCATGAAGGCGATCTTGTTAAAAGAACTACCGAGGCATATATTGTTCATCATGCCGATTTCATGACATTTTTACCCTTCAAGAGCAGGTTGATAGTTATTTAGGAGTTTTCTTCTTCAGAACTGATTAACCGAGTTTCATTTTCTCAACCTCATCTACATTTCTCTCATTTGTAACAGCCTTAGCATCAGGAGTATACAAATAGTCTATCAAGCCCTGATATCTGTCCATGATTTTTCCTCTTACAATTTTCATGGTTGAGTTCATCAGCCCGTTATCTTCTGTAAAGCTCTCCTCCAGAATTCCAATTGCAACAGGAAGCCATCGCTGAGGAAACATATTTCCGAATCTGCCATTGGTACGGTACTCATTTACCTCGCTTTCAATCAGGTTAATTACAACACGTATTCCCTCGTCCGAGTCTGCGGTAAGGTCTTTTTCTTCAAGAAATAATTTAAGGGCATGTTGGTTTGGTACAACGAGAGCAACGGTATAAGGCTTCTGATTATTATAAAGCATGCATTGGTCAATGTATTTCGATTGTTCGGAGATAGCTTCTTCAATACCTTCAGGGCTGAATTTTTCTCCGTCATCTGCAATAAGAAGGCTTTTGAACCTGCCAAGCACATAAAGGAATCCATCTTCGCTCATATAACCCATATCGCCGGTATAAAGCCAGCCATCTTTGATACTCTCTTTTGTTGCGGAGTCATTTTTCCAGTACCCGTGCATCACATTTCCGCCTCTGATTACAATTTCACCTTTCTGTCCTGCAGGTAACTCGTTGCCGTCATCGTCGCAAATTTTGAGATCCATGTTATTTATCAGCACTCCTGATGATCCGAGTTTATGTCTGCTGGCAGAATTGGAAGAGATAACAGGAGAGGCTTCGCTTAATCCATATCCCTGGAACATTGGTATTCCCAATGCATAAAAAAATCTTTGCAGCTCAATGTCGAGAAGGGCGCCACCGCCAATGAAAAAGTCAAGTTCTCCTCCATAACCTTCACGTATCTTACTGAAAAGTATCTTATCATAAAGGTTCAGCAGAGGCTTTTTAAGTCTTTGTAATCCTACTCCTCTGTTCCAGCCCTCTTTGTTGTATGAATAGGAGATATTGAGTGCATGATTAAAGAGCATTTCAATCAGTTTTCCTTTTTCTTTTATTCCTTTTTCAATATTTTTTCTGAAGTTTTTGGCGATAGCAGGAACGCTCATCAGCAGATTTGGTTTTATCTCCTTAAGGCATGAAGGCAGATTTCGCAGAGTCTCCATGGGTGTTTTCCCCGATTTTACTGAAGCTATACTTGCACCTTTTCCCATAAAGGCGAATATTCCGCAGGTATGTCCGAACGAGTGATCCCATGGGAGAATCAGAAGTGTTTTATAGAATGCAGGGATATCCATCAGGCTATATGACTGATAGACGTTGGTAACATAATTTCCATGAGTGAGGATGATACCCTTTGGGTCTGCAGTGGTGCCTGATGTATAGCAGATATTTGCGAAATCGGAAGGAGTGAGGCTCTTGAATAATTCTTCAAACTCTGTCATATTTCCTGGGATGTCGAGCCATTCCCTACCAATTTTTCTGACTTCATTGAAATGTATTTCATTGCCGGCATACTCTTCCTGAGTGTCGAAATGAATAATTTTTTCAATGCCGGGGCATTCTCCGATTACATGTTTTAATTTTTGTGCCTGAATTGATGAAACCAGAATCATTCTTGAACCTGAATGGCTGATCCTGAATTTTATCTCATCGGGATTAAGTTTTACAGATAACGGCACATTAACTGCACCAGCGTACAGAATTCCCATTTCACCTATAACCCAGCTGTTTCGTCCTTCGGAGATCAGGCTGATTCTGTCTCCTTTTTTAATTCCCAGCTTAATCAGTCCTGCAGCAAACTCATATACCTGCTTTCGGGTTTCGCCGTATGTTGTACCTTCATATTTATCATTAGGTTTTTCCCAGAGATAAACATTATTACTGAACTTTTCAACGCTTTCTTCGAAGAACTGGATTAAGGATTTCATTTACTAAGGTTTAATGATTACTGGTATTTTTAATATGCCGAATATACAAAATCCGCAGCATTATGATATCTGTCAGGGATAATTTTATCATTTGGATTTTTATTCAATAGTTATTACCTTTGATTATCAGATCGTGAAATAGGTGCAACATATTTATAGTTAATTTTAAATAATTTATTATGAGACATTTATCGGCAATAGTTTTAATAGGTCTGCTTATTGTTCTGCCTGGTTGCAAATATTTTAAAAAGGGAGGCTCTTCAGCTAAAAAAACCAGTGCACTTTTACATGCCAGACAAGACAGTATTAGGGTAGCTGATTCACTCCGAACTATTCAGGAAAAGTTAGCTGCAATTGAAACCGCCAGAATTGAATCTGAAAAAACTGCCGAAGATGAACGTCTTGCTGCGGAAAGCAGATTGAAGTACAATATTATTATTGGAAGTTTCATTACACCCGAGAATGCCAAAGGCCTTGCTGAGGCTTACAGGAATAAAGGGTATAACACCAGAATACTTAAGGTTGAAGGCAGCAAGTTTGAACTTGTTTCAGCTGAAGGTCACGAGAGTTTCAGAAAAGCATTTAACCGTCTGAAAGAGTTTCAGGATACAGTTAATCCTGATTCCTGGATCTTTGCCCAGCAATAATTCTATTTTCTGAATATTGTCTCGTTCCTGTCGGGCCCTACTGATACCAATGTGATTGGTACCTTTGTTTGCTGTTCGATAAATTCGATATAGTTTTTCAGAGCCTGGGGAAGTTTATTGAAATCTCTGATTCCCGAGATATCATCATCCCAGCCCGGCATATCGGTATAAACAGGTTCAATGGGTGTGTCGTTGCTGAATGGTATTTCCAGACATTCTATGCCTTCAGTTTTATATGATGTGCATAGTCTCACTGTCTTAAACCCCGACATAACATCGGCTTTAGTCATAAAAAGCTTTGTAACGCCATTTATCATTATTGAATATTTCAGAGCAGGAAGATCGATCCATCCGCATCGTCTTGGCCGGCCTGTTGTAGAACCGAATTCGCGACCGATATTTCTCAGCAATGTACCTGTCTCATCATTGAGCTCAGTAGGAAAAGGTCCGCTTCCAACTCTTGTGCAATATGCTTTGAAGATACCGAAGATCTCACCGGTAAGTTTTGGTGAAATGCCCAGACCGGTGCAGGCGCCAGCGCTTATAGTATTAGATGATGTAACAAACGGATACGATCCAAAATCCACGTCAAGCATTGTTCCCTGTGCTCCTTCGGCAAGTATTCTTTTCCCTTTTCCTGCAAGTTCATTCACAAGGTACTCGGTATTGACCATCCGGAATTTTTTCAACATCTCAATTCCTTCAAACCACCCTTTTTCATATTCTTCCAGGTCGAATTTGAAATCATAATTCCTGAGAATTGCGAGATGGGTATTAAGATGGTCAGCATAAAGTTCACGGAAATTATTGCGCATTATGTCACCTATTCTCAGTCCATTCCGGCTTACTTTATCAGTATATGCAGGTCCGATACCTTTGAGTGTTGATCCGATTTTGCTGTTTCCTTTATGTGCCTCATAAGCAGCATCAAGCATTCTGTGGCTTGGAAGAATAAGATTCGCCCTTGTTGAAATAACCAGGCGTTTTATGAGTTCATCCACGGAAGGACCGAGACCTTCAATCTCTTTTTTAAATACAGCGGGATCAATTACTACTCCATTTCCGATAATATTCAGCTTTTCAGGATGAAATATACCCGAAGGAATTAGGTGCAGTACATGTTTAACGTTATTGAACTCGAGAGAATGCCCGGCATTTGGTCCGCCCTGAAAACGAGCTACAACATCGTACACAGGACTTAAAACATCAACAATCTTTCCTTTTCCTTCATCGCCCCATTGCAGTCCTAATAGTATGTCTATGTTCATGTTATATATGTTTCAGCAATTAAATAATTATGCTGTAAGGTAAGAAAATATTTTTAACGGTTGAGTCTGCCGGATAAATTAAATTTTAATAAACCAGCTGACAATAGGAATTGGAACAGGAGCCATATCTCCTCCGGAAGAGACAGCAGCAAATCCTATCTGGAAGGCTCTGTCAGCTCTTTTTGAAACTCTGATCCCGGGCACAAAAATACTAAAGGTTTCGTTACCGAAATAGAGGAAGGAATCACCTACAAAAGAGACCTTATCGGTTATTCTTACAAGGCATCCGACTGAAAAAAGAGGTGCGCTTCCTGAAACATTATCTCCTGTAACAATAGCATAGCCACCCGATAAACTTATGTTGTTTCTGGAATTTCCATAAGTTACTGAGCCATAAGGTAAAGCACCAATAGTTCCCCAGTTTGCCCAGCTTAATGTACCTGCAAGAAGGCCAATTCCGAAATGAAGATTTTCATTTGCACTAAATGATGTTTTGGCCGACAAAACAATAGGCATGGCAACCCAGGTTGTCATAGCTCCTACGGTCAATCCATCTGAAACACTGAACTGGATTTCTGGCCCATAGTAATGCATAATTGCATAACTGTCACCCTTTTTCATCCTCAAGCCATTGGTGGTAAGAAAATATCTTGTGGAGAAGACATTATTTCCCGGAATAGTGCCGGCTTTGATATCATCGGCAGTAAGTTCGTGAATCGATTTTATTTCGTGCTTTGGAATATATAATCTTCCGATGCTTTTTGTTTCCAGCAAGACCTCTCTTTCATCCTGACTGATCAGTACTCCGACGTATTCAGTTCCATCGTTTTTTGTTACTATGAAAGTCCTCTTCTGCTGATCGCTGACATTTGTTGTATCCTGTGCGAAACCGGCAAAGTTACTGCATATAAATAGGAATATGACCAATACCGGATGGAGTTTTTTTAGGGTTTTCATACTAAAAATAGTTGGGATTTTACATTCAATTCTCAAAAAATTCATATCCAGATTACTTCACTAAACCAAAATTTTTAATAAAAATTAGTTTTCAATCGGTCGTTAGTTTAAATGAGTGCTTTAGCGAATTATTTTTTATCTTTTTCAGTAGAATGTCCGTAGATATATAGTGAATGATATAGTGGAGAGAAGTTATGTAATTCGCTGGCTGTTTTAATAATCTCGTGGATTCGTGGGTCGCAGAATTCTGTTACCCTGCCTGTCTCAATATCAATAAGATGATCGTGTTGTGCGCATTGGTATGCCTTCTCAAACTGGGCAATGTTTTTACCAAACTGATGCTTTATTACCAGGCTGCAGTCGAGAAGCAGTTCTATGGTATTATACAATGTGGCACGGCTTACCCTGTAGTTTTTATTCTTCATGAAGATATAAAGCGATTCAATATCGAAATGACCTGTACGTGAATAAATCTCATCCAGAATAGCATATCTCTCCGGTGTTTTCCTGTGTCCTCTTTTCTCAAGGTATTCAGTAAAGATCTGTTTTACTGTAATCCTTGTATCGTCACTAATCATAAATGGTCTGATTTAAAATAATAGCAAAAATATGAATTTTTTCCCGGATATTGTGAGTTGAGGCAGGATGAAGAATTATTTTACGAAATCTTCGACTCTTTTAACATTTTCAATTCCATTTATATTTGAAATTTTCAATATCAGATTATTCAGGTCTTTTGTATGGTGAACAAACAGATCAATTGTCCCTTCAAAAATACCGTTCTGAACTGAAATATTTATCCGGGTCATATTTACTTTAAGTTCAGATGAGATAATATTTGTAATGTCATTTACAAGTCCGATCCGGTCAATTCCGGTCATGCTTATCCTGGCAAGGAAAGAGACCAGTTTATGGATAGCCCATTTGACAGCTATAATCCTGTTGCCTTCGTTCGACATAATACGTATCGCAACAGGGCATTTGGGTTTATGGATGATAATTGTCCCTTCAGGTGAGTGATAGCCGGTAACCTCATCGCCGGGTATAGGACTGCAGCATTTGGCTATTTCATAAGATTGTTCTGCATTGTCTACATTCTCTCTGAGAAGAAATGGGACGCTGGTATCAATTTTCTCCTGAACAACATCAGCATCTTTTTTCTCTTTTCTGGAACCAATAAGTTTTAGCTCCCAGTATTTGATGACATTCTTCGATGGATTCTTCTTTACAATTTTCTTCAGATCATCGAGATTTATACTTCCAAGTCCAATGCCGGAGTATAGTTCATCCTTATTTAATACTTCATAGGCTAAAAGCAGCTTCTTAAGGATTTCGGCGTTTGAACTTAATCCAAGCTCTTTTAGTTTACTCTCAAGTATTTCTACTCCGTTCTGAATGCTGTCTTTAGAATCGGTTTTCAATGAATTCTTTATGGCCTCCTTGGCTTTTGAAGTTCTCACGAAGGAGAGCCATTCTCTTTCGGGTTTAGCTATCTCGGAGGTAATAATCTCAACCTGATCGCCGCTCATGAGAATTGAGTTAATGGGATTCAGCTTATAGTTTATCTTTGCGCCAATAGCTTTATTTCCAACTTCGGTGTGGATCTCATAGGCAAAATCGAGAGCTGATGCACCTTTGGGCAGACTGACAAGAAATCCTTTTGGTGTAAAAACCATTATTTCTGAGGAGAACAGATTCATTTTAAACTCATCAAGAAACTCTATCGGGTCTTCATGAGGGTTCTCGAGCATCAGGCGGATTTTTTTTATCCATTTATCCAGCTCGCTTTCAGGGGCTTCATCACCTTTATACCTCCAGTGAGCAGCATAACCTTTCTCAGCAATCTCATCCATCCGCTGGCTCCTGATCTGGACTTCCACCCACTTACCTTCAGGGCCCATAACGGTTACATGCAATGCTTCGTAACCATTTGGTTTTGGGCGGCTTACCCAATCGCGTAGCCTGTCGGGCTTAGGCATATACGAATCAGTTATGATGGAATAGATATTCCAGCACTGGGTTTTCTCCGGAACACCAGCCATGGGCTCAAATACTATTCTTACAGCAAGAACATCATAGATCTCTTCAAAAGGAACATTTTTCGCCTGCATCTTTTTCCAGATTGAAAAGATGGATTTAGGCCTTCCGCTTATATCAAATATCATTCCGGCCTCTGTAAGCTTCTCAATTAAAGGAAGAGAGAACTTGTTTATGAGGGCTACATACTTTTTCTCGCTATGCTTAAGCTTTGAGGTAATCTCTTCATAGATCTGCTGTTGTCTGAATTTGAAGCTGAGGTCTTCCAGTTCACTTTTGATGGCATATAATCCAAGCCTGTGAGCGAGAGGAGCATACAGGAAAATAGTCTCCCCGGCAACTTTCATCTTTTTATGCTCAGGCATCGAATTGAGTGTCCTCATATTATGCAGGCGGTCAGCAATTTTAATGAGGATGACCCTGAGGTCGTCGGAAAGTGTCAGAAGCATTTTCCGAAAATTTTCAGCCTGCAGGGAGGAGGAATTTTCCTTATTGTAAGTACCTGATATTTTTGTTAGTCCATCGATCAGCGATGCAATCTTCGGATCAAAATTTCTTTCAACATCTTCAAGCGAATAGTCAGTATCTTCCACAACATCGTGAAGAAGTGCAACTGCAATTGACCTTGCTCCGAGACCGATCTCCTGGTTTACTATCTTGGCTACTGAAATAGGATGAATTATATATGGCTCCCCGGATTTTCTTCGCATGTTCCAGTGAGCCTCATTGGCAACTTTGAAAGCTTTATCTATCAGCTCCCTGTCGCCTTCCTTATTACAACGGAGAAGATTATTTACAAGAGCATCATATTCAGCCTGAATAGTGATTTTATCTTCATCATCAAAAATATCCTTATTACCCATAAATAGCGTTGCAGCACCTTTTTGTGCAAGATACAAAGATAACTTTTCCTCCCTATAGTTGTTCGCAAAAATGAATATTGATAAACGGGAGGTGCAAAGTTGAATCTTTCCAGTTCAGGAAAACTATTTAATAATTGTGATTGTTCCGGTTCTGGTAATACTCTTTCCGGAAGGAGTTGTGACCTTTAGAAACCATAAGCAGACCCCCTGTGGCTGAGGGTCGCCGTTTTGAAAACCATCCCATTCAGCCAGAAAATCTCTTGTTTCAAACAGAGTTTTTCCCTGCCTGTTACTGATTATTAAATGATAATCGAGTGGTGTAAAAGATAATACCGGCCTGAACAAATCATTTAAAAGGTCGTTATTCGGTGTAAAAACATTTGGGACTGTTATTACCTCTGTTGAAGCTGTACAAACTGTTGCTGAACGGCTTTGTCCTGAGATCCCATGAGGATTGGAATTTTCAGATGCAGTTATGTAAAAGCAGACTTCATTACCTGTTACTCTGTACATAATATCCTTATAGCCAACGACAAAGGTAGTATCAATAGCCAGCAGCGCTGCTTTTTCCTCAAAGCCATTTCCTGTGTTGATAAATACGTTGTAGGAAGAGATAATTCCATTCCAGTTTTTATAGCTGTTCCACAAGAGGTTAAGATCATCTCCGGTTCTGTTGAGTGATACGACAATATTTGAGGATGTGTTTGATACAGTAATTGGAATACCGCAGTTGTTTATTGCTGAAAGCCTGTAATAATAAACTGTATCGGTACTAGGTTTTATATCAGTAAACAGGACAGACCCACTTGAGGAAACAGGTTTTCCTATCTCTTTGAACTGACCTGATAAACCTCTTCTTCTTTCCATCCTGAATTGTTTGATTTCAGAGAATGGATCGAAAGTAAAGGAGAGATCGATTTTGTTATCCGGATTTACAGTAGCATAATCGGCATTAATCCAATCGGGAGGCCTCTGCATAGTGGTTGTCAGACAAGCTTCATTTGAGGTGGAAAAGGTTCCTCCTTCAAGGTTTGCCTTAATATAGAAACAATAATAAGAATCGGTTGTAAAATCGCTTAAAGTAAAGCTGGTATCATTGGGGCTTACATCCCCTGCAAGTCTGAAACTGCCAGCATTGGAACGCATCATAATGGAATAGCCAGTAACTTTCTTCGGGGAAGAGAAAGCTTTATTCCATGAAATGGTAATTTTTTTGTTGCAGGTATCGGCTTTCACTACCGAAAATATTGTACTCAGGCTTTCAGAGAGTTTTCCGAAATTATCTGCGGCATCTATTGCTTCAATTGCATAAGTCTGACTGGAATGTGTTGCGATGCGGGAGTAATCGATACAATTCAATATGGAGGGATCCGACAAGGTCTGGAACCGGAAAAACCCTCTGGAGCCTGAATCATAATATAGTGCCCTGTAGCCGGCAACAGCTGAAGAAGGCACTGACTCCCAGCTTATTTCGGTAAATCCGGTTGCAGGCTGAACTGAAACCAGTTTCATTACAGGTTTTGTATTCCGGATATCGATCTGACCAATAATGCATACAGGCCAGGAACAAAATAAAAACAGAATAATATTAAAATACTTTTTATTCATTCAGAACCAACAGTGATTTCATAAAGATCGTCGATATTATAATACGTCCGGGCTATCTCAGTTATTTCATCCGGCTCAATAGTTTTAATTTTTTCCGCCAGAGTGTGATAGTAGCTGTTGTCGAGTCCGAATTCCCATACTGCCTTAAAACTTTCAGCAAGGGCAAAAGGCCCGTCGAACATCCTTACCATTTCTCCCGACATATAGTTGCGAACCACCTTCATCTCTTCTTTCCCGACAGGAACATTCTGGAGAAGTCTTATCTCTTTATATATTTCATCGATAGATTTTTGCAGGTTTTTCTGCCCTACTTCGGTTGAAATCAATTTGAATCCTGAAAGATCTAGAGACGAAACCGAGGAGCTTATTCCGTAAGTGTAACCTTTTTCCTCGCGGATGTTTTTCATTAGTCTGGAGCCAAAATACCCCCCCAGAACAGAATCCAGGATCTTCAGTGCCGGATAATCCGGATGACGCTTGTTTATTGTAGGAGACCCTATCCTGATTGCAGACTGAACAGCACCCGGTTTATCTGTATGCAGTTTCTTACCTGTTTCTCCTCTGAGGTTTTTCACCGGACCTGCGGTATCTGTTTTCTTTGAAATGGGTTCGCCAAAATATGTATTAAGAAGCTCAGTAGTTTTTTCATGAATTCTGCCTGATATTATAATAGTCATATTTTCAGACGTATAATGCTTTGAGTGAAAATCAGTTACAAGGGCAGTATTAATGGCTTCGAAATCAACTTCGGCCACATTGCGGCCATATGGATGATCCTTTCCAAAAACAGATTGAAAAAAGTTATCCGTTGCGATATTCTGAACTTTCTCCCTGTTTACAAGATACCATTGAAGCCTTTTATTCATCAGCGACCGGAGTTCTTCTTCAGGAAAAACAGGCCGAAACAAAATCTCCCGGCTGAGTTCCAGCACTTTCTCAATATGTTTATTCAGAAAAAAGAAAACAACTCCTCCATTATCTTTGCTTGCTGACGAGTTTTGAAAAACTCCGTAGAAATCAAGCAATCTGTTGAGCTCTTCGGAGCTGTAATTCTGCGACCCTTCTGTAAGCATCATATTAGTTGAGGAGGAAACAAGGGGCAGAGGCTCTTTTACCTGTCCTGCCCGGAATACAAACTCAAGCCGCATTATATCTTCCGTTCCTGCTTCAATGCAGAACACAGGCACTCCATTATTCAGTTTAACGAATCCGGCTTCCGGAATAACTACCTTTTCAACCGCGAAAACCGGTGGCTGTTTTCTTTTCAGGCTATTCATTATTTATCCTTTCGGGTTGATTTATAGTATAATGTACTGCAATTTGAAGGGACAAAGTATCGCCTGATTGCTTCCACAACCATATCCTGGGTGATTCTTCTATAAGCATCTACTTCGAGATTAATATTTTCAGCATTACCGAGCAGTTCATTATATGCAAGGTTAACGGCTTTATTCAGAATACTTGTATTGGAAAAGACAGTGGAGGATTCAAATTTATTTTTCACCTTTTCCATTTCGTCTTTAATTCCGTTTTTATCAGTTAAGCTCATTATAACTTCATTTACAGCTTCTTCTGCCTGCTGAAAGTTAATGTTTTTCATAAGTTTTCCCTGAATGAAAATAAGTCCGGGGTCTATATCTGAAGTAATATAAGCATTTATATCGCTGAACAATTTCTTCTCCCTTACCAGTTTCGTATTGAGCCTTCCTGATTCTCCTCCTGCCAGAAGGTCCGTTATCAGGTCGAGTGTAAAAAAATCAGAACCTTTTCTTGGCCCAATATGCCACGCTTTATAAAGCGCATCTGATGGCAGATCTTTTTCAATTGTGGTTGTTCTCTCTTCATTCTGATCAGGTTCCGGAGGGAGGTTTCTTGCTTGTACTTCTCTCTTTTCAATAGGGCCAAACCATTTTCTGGTGAGCCTGCCGGCAAGGTCGTATCCTATATTTCCGGTCAGGGAAAGGATAGCATTATTGGGAGCGTAATGAGAGAAGAAGAATTTTTTTATCTTGTCAAGGCTGGTATTCTCAACATGTGAAATATCCATTCCAATGGTTGGCCAGCGGTAAGGATGGACCTTATATGCCAGTGGCCTTATTTTCAAAAGGGCATCGCCATAAGGCTGATTCAGATAGCGTTGATTGAATTCTTCAATAACAACATTTTTTTGTGTATCAAGATTTTTTTGTGAAAAATCAAGTTCAAGCATCCTGTCTGATTCAAGCCAGAAGCCGGTTTCAATATTTTCTGAAGGAATGGTAAGATAGTAATTGGTGATATCATTGCTGGTAAATGCGTTGTTTTCGCCACCCACCATCTGCAATGGTTTATCATAATCAGGTATATTCACAGAGCCGCCGAACATAAGATGCTCAAACAGGTGAGCCAGGCCGGTGGAATCCGGATCTTCATCCCTTGAGCCGACATTATAGAGAATATTCATTGCAACGAGAGGGGTAGATTTATCCTCGTGTACAAGAACTCTTAACCCGTTATCAAGAGTGAACTGATCGAAATTTATCATACCGTCTTAATCAAATTATTGTTGTTGGGCAAGTACGTTGCTGAAAGATTTTTCAGAAGACAAACTTAAATAAAAACAATGAAGGTTTAGTATTGTTTTTATATTTGCATAATTATGTTCAGAAATAGAAATTTTATTAAGAAATTTCATCAAAGGCTTGTTGGTATTGATCAGGTTAAGTTAGTCTATTTCCTGAGTCTTGTAGTGGGTCTGCTGAGTGCTCTGGCGGCGGCTTTCCTGAAAAACACAATTCATTTTACACACAAGTTACTTACTGACGGAATAACAAGCGAGTCGGGCAGTTATCTTTATCTGGCTTACCCGCTTCTTGGGATGGCACTGACTTTATTATTTGTAAAATACATCGTAAAGGATAAGATAGGTCATGGTATAAGCAGGATTCTTTTTGCAATTTCAAAGAAGAAAAGTCATCTGCGGACTCATAATACCTGGACCTCAATTGTAGCCAGTACACTTACAATCGGTTTTGGAGGATCGGTTGGTGCCGAGGCGCCTATTGTACTTACAGGATCTTCAATAGGTTCATCAATCGGACGATTGTTTAATATGAACTATAAGAATATTACGCTTCTTATAGGTTGTGGTGCAGCGGGTGCTGTATCAGGAATTTTCAAGGCTCCTGTCGCAGGAATTGTTTTTACACTGGAGATTCTGATGCTCGATCTTACTATTTCATCAATAGTACCTCTGCTGATCTCGTCTGTTACAGCAGCAACAGTTGCCTATTTTCTGATGGGAGATAAGGTCCTTTTCAATTTTAATATATTAGAGGCTTTCAGCATCTCCAATATCCCATGGTATCTTTTACTTGGGATTATTTCCGGCGTAATCTCTCTTTACTTTTCAAAGATGACACTATTCCTTGAAGGCAGTTATGAAAAAATCAGAAATGTTTATCTTCGTCTTATCCTTGGTGGAATAGTTCTTGGCGGGTTGATTTATCTCTTCCCTCCCTTTTATGGTGAAGGATATGATACAATTATGTCACTTCTTCAGGGCAATGCAGATGTTCTGTTCAGCAATAGTATTTTTAATAAATATTCTGAAAGTTTTTTCCTGGTAACACTCTTTATGCTTGGTCTTGTTTTACTTAAAGTTGTTGCAAGCAGTTCAACCAATGGTGCCGGAGGTATAGGCGGAATATTTGCACCAACCCTTTTTATAGGTGGCATAAATGGATTTTTTGTTGCAAGTCTTTTAAAAAGGTATGTAAATGTTGATCTGCCTGATAACAGATTTGTTCTTGTAGGAATGGCCGGTATGATGGCAGGTGTTATGCATGCTCCGCTTACAGCCATATTTCTGATAGCTGAAATAACAGGTGGTTACAATTTACTTATTCCGCTTATTATAACTTCAACAGCTGCCTATATAACAACCCGCAGCTTTGAGAAACATTCTATTTATCATGTGCAATTGGCCAAAAGGGGAGAACTTATAACCCATGATAAAGATAAAGCGGTGCTGGTACGCATGAACTGGAAGAAGGAAATCGAGACTGATCTTCAAAAAGTCAAGCCAACAGATTCACTTGGTGAATTGATTAAGATTATCGCCAAGTCGAAAAGAAACCTCTTTCCGGTGGTTGACGAATATAATATTCTGGAGGGTGTTGTTTTGCTTGATGACGTAAGAGAAATTATGTTTCACCAGGAATTGTATGAAACGACAAATATGAGAGATTTAATGACCATTCCTCCATCTTATATCGATAAAAAGGAGAGCATCGAAACGGTGATGGAAGCTTTCAGAAATACAGGTGCATGGAACCTTCCTGTACTTGATAATGGTTATTATGTAGGATTTATTTCCAAATCGCGGATCTTTTCGACCTACCGCGAATTGCTTATTGAATTTTCGGATGAATAGAAACCTTAAAAAATGATATTATGAAGAGAGATAGTGTGATTTTTGATCTTATTGAAAAGGAGCGTCAGCGCCAGATAAACGGAATAGAACTTATTGCTTCCGAAAATTTTGTCAGTCCTCAAGTGCTTGAAGCAATGGGGTCGGTTATGACAAATAAATATGCTGAAGGTTATCCGGGAAACCGGTATTATGGCGGGTGCGAGATTGTTGACCAATCGGAGCAGATTGCAATTGACAGGCTGAAGCAACTGTTTAATGCAGAATATGCCAACGTACAGCCTCATTCAGGTGCACAGGCCAATATGGCTGTATTTATGACAGTTCTTAAGCCGGGCGATACTTTTATGGGATTGAACCTGGCACACGGAGGGCATCTTTCGCATGGTTCGCCTGTAAATTCATCAGGTCTGTTCTATAAGCCGATTGCATATAGTGTAAGGGAGGAAACCGGTCTGGTTGACTATGATGCAATGGAAGAGATTGCACTCAGGGAGAAGCCAAAGATGATAATAGGAGGGGCGTCGGCTTATTCGCGCGAGTGGGATTACGAAAGAATGAGGAAGATTGCTGATATGATTGACGCCATTTTCGTGGTCGATATGGCACATCCGGCTGGTCTTATAGCTGCCGGTCTTTTGAATAATCCTCTGAAATATGCTCATATAGTTACTTCAACAACCCATAAAACCCTCCGTGGACCAAGAGGAGGGATAATCCTTATGGGTAAGGACTTTGTAAATCCATGGGGTATAGCCACTCCTAAGGGCGAGGTAAGAATGATGTCATCGCTTCTGAACTCAGCTGTCTTTCCGGGCACACAGGGAGGTCCGCTGGAACATGTAATAGCCTCTAAGGCAGTATCTTTCGGAGAAGCTCTCGACCCTTCATTCAAAGAATATCAGATCAGATTAAAAAGGAATGCAGTTGTGATGGCACAGGCTTTTATGGATAAAGGATATAAAGTCATATCAGACGGAACTGATAATCATCTGATGTTAATTGATCTCAGGACCAAATTTCCTGATATTTCCGGCAAAAAAGTTGAGAATACACTTGTCCTTTCTCATATAACTGTAAATAAAAATATGGTACCGTTCGATAGCCGTTCACCATTTCTTACTTCAGGTTTAAGGGTTGGAACACCGGCAATTACTACCAGGGGATTAAAAGAGGAACACATGGGGCAGATAGTGGATCTTATCGATGAAGTTATTTCAAATATTGAGAATGAAGCTGTTATAGCCAGGGTTGGAGAAAAAGTGATTAACATGATGAAGTCTTTTCCTCTATTTGTGATGTAATTATTTCAGAATTAGTTGCAAAATAATTATCAGAAAGAATAGGATTATTTTTTTAACTTTGCAATATGCCATAATAATCGTTTTATAGATGAATAGCAGGAAATATATTTTTATTGTAGATGACGATCCGTTTATTAACATGTTGGTTGTTAAACGTTTTACGTCGGAAGGTTACAATCTTGAGGCATTTGAAAATGGTGAAGATTGTCTGAAAGCATTAGAAAAAAACCCTGATCTTATTATTCTTGATTATTTTTTTGTGAATAACAACAAAAAATTAATGAATGGAATGGAGGCTTTCGATAAGATTAAGGAGTTGAAACCTAATGTTCCGGTGATAATGTTATCGGGTCAGGAGAAAGGCGAGATTGTTCTTGAACTTGCCAGAAAAGGTATAGACGACTATATAATTAAAGATAATAATCTTATTGATAATCTGTCAATTGCAGTAAGGGAATTATTTGAGAGACAACTCATGTAGGAATTTTTTGAGGATCATTCCTGAATTAATTTATTTCAGAATAAAATTATAGGTAATTGTACCTTTCTGTACAGCAGGTGCTTCTGGTTTCGCTTCAAAACGTGCCTCAATTGCAGCTTCTTTTGCTACTTTAAGAAGATATTCGTCCAGAGTAGTTGATCCTTTACTTCCAGGAACTGCCTGAATAACTTTTCCTGACCTGTCGACACTGACCTCAACCACAACTCTTCCTTCACCCTGATAATCATATCTGGGAGAGGGCAGTTTCTGAAAACCACGCCCCTGCAGATCATACGAAATGCCTTTGTCGCCAAGACCACTTCCGTCACCCCGTACCTTTGAATCGACTGACCCTGTTTCAACACCCTGATTTCCCGGCCCTCCGGCAATACCTTCACCTGTAGAATTTGTACCTGAATTTTTTGAGTTAGCCAGTGCGTTTTTTGTCCTGTTCATTATATCTGTCTGGCGCTGCTGTTCAGCCTCAACTCTTTTTCTTTCAATCTCTTCCTGTACTTTTCTTATTCTTTCATTTTCAATAAACTCTCTCTGTTTTTTATCGGCTTCAATCTTTTCAGTCTTTTTCTTCTCTGCATCAGGATCGGTTTTTTTAACCTCCGGTGCCTCTTCAGTATTCTGTGTCAGCAATGGCTCTTCTTCCGTTTTTATTTTTGTCTGGGAGGGAAGGGGAGGTGAGGTCGTTTCCTGAACTGCCGGTGGCGATGGCTCAACCAAACCTACGCCGGTTTCATCTGTTCCGAAATTTACAAGTATCCCCTCTTCCTGAACAGGAGGCGGAGGTACTGAAAAACCTACAAGCAGCAACAAAATGAACAATACCAGATGTATTATTGCAGTTCCGGCAAGCCCTTTCCCTCTTTCGGAAGGAAATCTGTGAAGGTCGTTATTTTGGGGAGGTTGCAATTATCAGTTTATAATTATTTCTTTGAGCAATATCCAGAACTTTGACAACATTTTCAAAAGGAACACTCTTATCTGCATGTACCGCAATATATGTGTCGGGTGCGCTTCCTAGTTTTTGTTTCAGAATATCTTCAAGCTGCTCAAAGGCGACAGGCTGCTGTTCAACATAATAGTTGAGGTCGCTGGTTATTGATACCGAAGTCTGTGGTTTGGCTGAGGTCTGGGTACTTCCTTTCGGCAGAAGCAGCTTAATAGCAGAAGGATGCACAAGTGTTGAAGTTAACATAAAGAATATAAGAAGGTTAAAGACAACATCAGTCATTCCTACAGAACTGAAATTGATACTGATTTTATTTCGTTGGGAGAGTGCCATCTTAACGATCTGATTTAATAGGTTCGTTCAAAATATCCATGAACTCAGTAAGTGTAGCTTCAAGATTAAAAACTACTTTTTCAACTCTGACAACCAGTGTATTATATGCGAAATAGCCGATTATACCAACTATTAAACCTGCTACAGTTGTTATCAGTGCAGTATAAATACCATCCGACATCATTGAAACTTCAATATTGTTACCAGCCTGCGACATGGCATAGAAGGACTGTACCATCCCGATTACTGTTCCAAGGAAACCCAGCATGGGCTCTGCACCGGTGATTGTGGCAAGAGTTGGAAATCCCTTCTCAAGTTTGGAAATCTCAAGTTTACCAACATTTTCGATTGCTGTGCTGATATCCTGTAATGGTCTGCCCAGCCTGGTTATTCCTTTTTCAACCATTCGTGCTGAAGGACTGTCTGTCGATTTGCATAACGCCACTGCCGCATCAATCTTTCCGTCGTGGATATAATCTTTTATCCTGTTCATGAAGTTGGTATCCTCCTTAGTGGCTTTTCTGATTACATAATATCTTTCAATAAAGATATATGCTGCCACGAACGACAAAAGTATTATAGGAATCATAACCCATCCCCCTTTTATTGTAAGGTCAAGAAGTGTTAGTTTCATTGCGCCCGCTTTCTCAACCATTAGGGAGTTTCCCTGCAAAATGAAATTTAAAAATGCCATATTCTGTTTTTTGTTAAATGTTTCAATCTATTAAAGAGTTCAGTATTATCTTTTCAAGTGCGAAGATATTAAAAAACGCAAGTATACCCTGTTCTATTATCATGGGTTAATAACAATGATAAATATTTTATTAACCATTGAAGTTGGATAAGAGCGAAAAGAGTGTCAATTTTTTTTCTTCGTTTCATCCTCATTTTTTATATCAGAGTTGACTTTTTTCCTGAAAAGGTCGGAAAATTTGTCGAAATCCTGTTTGAAGAAGATTCCGATACCCTGAGTGTAGTCAACCAGTTTTCCGGTATATGGGTTATTAAATCTGTTAAAAACTTTGAACCTGATCTTCTCAGTGATCTTTACTTCAGCATCAAAATCGCCGGTGATCTGATTTGTATTATCTGAAGCACTGCCTGTTCCTCTTACATCAAAATTTCCATTAATGACAACTTTATCATTCAGAAGCTGAGTTGATAACGCAACTTCAACCTCCTGGGGATTGATCTGATTAAATCCGGGGCGGTAAACAAATCCGATATCAAAATCGTTGCTTATCTGCGATAGCCAGTTACTAAGCTGATTAGAAAGCATTTCTGTGGTTGTGACAGCCATTGCTGATGTTCCGGTAGTGGTTGATGATGAAGGTGATGAAACAGCAGAAGAAGGATCAGCAATAAAGCTATTCATTACCAGCAGATAAAGGAACTGCCTGCTTAATTCCTCCTCTGTGGATATTGCGTTTCGCAGATAGGTTCTTGTCTGTTCATCAGCAGCCGGAAGATAAATATTGAATCCTACAACCGGATTGAAGAGCTTGCCTGTGAGATTGAGCTGGCACTCGACCGGTATTCTATCCTTATAAGCATCATCCTGCAGTATTTCAAAGAGCGAAGCTTTGAGCTTGTATATTGCTTTAATATCAATATCAGCATTATACACGTCTCCGCTAAATATTATCTTTCCACCGTTCTCCACACTAAAGGATTTATTCAGGATATTCCCGAGAGTAAAAAGGTAATCGCCGTCCTCTATAATATAATCACCAGATATCTTGAAATCACCCTTTTTATTCATGTTAATATTCAGATTGCCAGAGCCATGTCCTTTCATAACATCTCCAACCTTTGAGTCGAAAATGATTTGAACTTCAGCCTCTGGGGTTACTTCAAGATCGAAATTCAGATCCATTCCTGTCTGTTTAGAAGTTACCGGTGCCGGCTTTTTATCAATAAAGCCAGGTTCTCCTTCCTTTGCCGTATTGGAATCGACAAAACTGATGAAAGAAAACTCTGAGACAGATAAGCCTCTGTTCAGCGGAACAAAAAACTTAGTGCTTCTTCCTGTTTTTGCTGATATATCGAATGCAAGAGAATTTGGGCCGGTCTTTATGGTAGTTACTCCTGAAGAGTATGCAGTTCCATAAAACATTTCATTGTCCTTGGGCTTTGTATTAAGCACCAGGCAATCATTTGTATTAATTATCAGATCGGCACTATATTCACGTAAATTCTTATGATTAACTGCGCCGTTGAGAGTAGCAAAGTTACCTTTTTCATCATAAAGCCTGATGTTATTGAATTTAATACCATTCTTATCGAAACGGATTGTATCGTTAAGTTTATATTTTGTCTGAAGATAAGTAACCTTCATCGAGGCATTTTCAGCCAGAACAGCTCCTTTAAGTATCATACTGCCCGGTTCTCCCGTGAAGTTCAGTTTTCCTGAGACAGCTCCGGTAATATCTGATGCAAATGCTTTAAGAAGCGGATTAAGGAATCCGACAGGTAGCCTGGTGGCATTGGCATTTAGTTCTATTTTTTTTGTTGAGGGATTATATGTTCCATCAATATCGAACATCTTGGTATCAAGAAGATTATTGCTTGCTTTAAGATTAACAACTCTTTTTGTTATGTCTAAACCTGAGGCGATTGAAATATTACCGAAATTGCTGCCAAGGAGAGAAAAATCGTTTATCAGAATATTTCCCTGAAGCAATAAATTCCTGTAGACATCACTAAGAAGGATTTTACCATTCAGGCGGCCTTTGAAATTCAGAGGAATTTTGGTCGGGTCGTTATAACTACTCTGCGCTCCAAGATAGTTGAGAGGTTGAATATCAATGCCCTTGAATTCAAGATGTAATGTGTCGGAAGGGTCTTCAGACATGGCACCATCTATAAGGTAATAATTTTCGTCATTGCTGATATATAGCTTATTGATTTTATAAGCGTTTGAATCAATCAGGATAGTTGAGTGGCTTATATTCCAGAGATTACTTCTTGAAGAGATCTGTGTTGAGTCAATATCAATTTTAAGAACAGCTTTTGCGTTTTTGCTGTTACTCTTCGCTATTGAGCCTTTTGCAATGAAATTTCCCCGGTTGTGCTCTTTATCTTTATTATCCCAGTCAACTGTGAAAAGGAAATTGTCAGGTTTCGTTTTCAGCCTTATTGCAAAATCTTTTAGTTCCGATTGTCTTAAAAGGGAAAGTACAGAGCTGTTAATGTCAACTGCTAGTTCGGAGCCCAATAAATTAATGTCAACAGAAAAGTCTTTGAACACATTATTGGCTACAGTCAGCATTTTTGATTTTCCGGTGATTTTGATAATGCTGTCGGGGAAGATATCCCCTTTTATAAAGCTTTTATCAGCAAGAAGTATACCTGTTCTTAAAAAATCATTGATGTTATCACTGTTTTTAAAGTTAATTTCAAATGAAAAATCATTCGTTTTGATTTCTTTGATTTTTTCGCCAACGGGGAATTGTGAGGGCATCAGTGTTGAGAGAGACGTTTTGACAAGGCTCCCTATGGTGGCAAAATTATATTTGCCTCTTATATCAGCATCTACAAAATCGGTTCGCAGACTTAGTACAGGAACATTTTTGTCTTTATAGGTTTTTATGGAAAAGTCGTAAAGCTCGAGGTTTTTATTATGTTTGACAAAATTGGAATTCAGAAGTTTTATCTCACCGTCGAGGTTGTCGATACTATTTCCTCTGAAATTTGATGTCAGAAGCATTGTTACAGACGATGTGGTATCGAGTTTGTCAAAATTCAGTTTAAAAAGGTTTGCATCAGCAACATTAAGTGTAAAATCAAATTCAGGCAACGTATCTTTAAAATTCAAAAGACCTAGAAGGTCCAACTTAATATTTTTATCAGCGATATTAACACTTCCATCCCAAGTCTTCTCAGTAAAGAATCCATTAAGTGTAATATTTCTGTACTCATAACGGTTAATTTCCACGCTATCGATCTTACCGGTAAGATTTGCAGCAAATTTTTTCAATGAGTTGGCATACCCGTCAACATTTGTTTGAATACTGAGTTTGCCAAGCAATTCCTGTTTGCCGGTCAGTTCACCGAGATCAATATTACTGCCTGTTATAAGTCCTTTTATCCTGTATTTGTTTTTCTCCTCAGGCCTGAAGGAGATATCTGTACTGATATTACCCCGGCTTGTCCTAATCTCTCCGTATGTAACAAAATCAGTTGTAAACCCGGTAAAGTTTCCATTAAATGAAATGTTTTTAAGCTTGTAAAGAACTTCGGGAACAATGATCTTTCCTTTTCCCGGGATTCTTATTTTTTCAATATCCCTGGCATCAGTAATAAGGTTATTTACCCCGATGTATATAAAAGCATTTTCTATTTGAGGAAGCCCGGAAAAATCAAAATCGCAATCGAGATAGGTGTAATCTCTGTATGATAATTCAATATTGCGGCCTCTGAGTTCCGATACTGTACCAAATATTTTTCCTGACAACCAAACCGATTCATTTAATTCAGGAGCAACAGGTAAAAAATACTGTAGGTCAGAAGTATTAATGAGTGATTTCTCGAAAACAATATCAAGCTTAACCTCTTCGGTAAATCTTTTAAACGATGAAGATGAATCTGTACTCAGACTAAATTTTGCGATATTGATAATGCTGCTGTCGCAGGTAAGATTTGTTGAATTAAGGAATATGTTGCGGTTTGCAAGTAGTACCGAACTGCTTATTCTTTTCAGGACAAATCCGGAAGACTCTTTAAATCCGAGGTTGTAAATATTAAAGGAAGTAGTGTCATTTTGAATCTTAATGTCTTCAATAATACCATTTATTGCTGTAAGATTCAGATTATTGAAATCCATTTTTGTTTTTCCCTTGGTGGCGGAATGGTTAATGAGAGAAAACCGTGCATCATTAATATCAAACTGGTCAACTGAGATAGAGATTTTCGCTTTTTTTGAAGTGTCAGCAGGATCTTTGGCAAGAAGATTCAGATACCATGTGAGATTCATTAACCCGGTAGAATCAGTTATAAATGCAATAACCGGTTTATTTAAAATCACTCTACCAAGCCTGAATGATTTATGTTTAAAATCGATTAATCTGATTGCGGCAATAAAATTCCGGGAATAGAGAAGCGTGTCATTATTCTGATCTTTGATAAGCAGATCATCAATTGAGAGTTTATTAAAAAATTTAAGCTCAATCCTTCCTGCAGATACAGTTGATTTAACATCTTTTGAAAAGTGATTTGTAACCCTGTTCACAAGAAATGTCTGTACCGCTGAGATCTGCAAAACAGGGTAAAGAATTGAGGGGAGCAAAAGAATGACCCCGATAAAAATAATAAAATACTTAAGTGATTTTTTAATATTTTTGAACATTGAAAAGGTTAAAAAAATCAATTATCAAAATAACCTAAAATATACCGAAAAAAAAAGAATAAATGACAGTTACAATCTTGGCGATAGAATCGTCATGCGATGATACCTCAGTTGCCGTTATCCGTGATGGTTGCGTTCTTTCAAATCTTATCGCCAATCAGGATATTCACATGTCTTACGGAGGTGTTGTTCCTGAACTGGCTTCTCGTGCTCATCAGGCTAATATTGTGCCTGTTACACATGAAGCTATAATAAGAGGAGGAATAAATACCGGCGATATAAATGCTGTTGCATTCACCCGTGGACCAGGTCTTCTTGGCTCCCTTCTTGTTGGAACTTCTTTTGCAAAAGGTTTTGCACTTGCCCGTAATATCCCTCTGATAGAAGTAAATCATCTTCAGGCTCATGTTCTGGCACATTTCATTCTTGAGAAAGACAAAGCAAACAGATTGCCCTCTTTCCCCTTCTTATGCCTGCTTGTTTCAGGCGGCCATACAAGAATTATAGTTATGAAGAGCCATCTGGAGATGGAGGTAATTGGTAATACCATCGATGACGCAGCAGGCGAAGCATTTGATAAATGCGGAAAAGTGATGGGATTTCCTTATCCTGCCGGCCCGCTTATCGATAAGCTGGCAATGGAGGGAAACAAGAATGCCTTTAGCTTTTCAAAGCCTGTTGTAAAGGGCCTTGACTTCAGTTTCAGCGGATTAAAAACAAGTTTTCTCTATTTTCTAAGAGACAGGCTGAAAGAAGATCCTGATTTCATTGAAAACAATAAAGCTGATCTCTGTGCTTCACTTCAAAGCGTAATAGTCACTATTCTTATCGGGAAACTGGGCAGGGCTTCAAAGCAAACAGGGATCACTGAAATAGGAATTGCAGGAGGGGTCTCTGCAAACTCCGGCTTAAGAAACGGGATGAAGGAGGAAGCTGAAAAGAGGGGATGGAACCTTTTTCTTCCTGAATTAAAATATACTACAGATAATGCTGCCATGATTGGCATAACAGGATACTATAAATACCTCAGAAGTGAGTTTTGCGGACAGGATGTAATTCCGCTGGCAAGACTTTAATTTATATGATAAATTTTAGAAAAAACCTGCCTGTAAAATCAATTCTGAACCTCTTTTTTTAAGATATTCAATAAATACAATGTGTTTTATAATTATAAATTCATTAAATTCGGGTCAAATAATTTGATATGGAGGAGTTAAGGATTTCGCAAACAAAAAATACACCTGAGATCTTATTAAGTCCTGAAGGGATAATCAGAATCAAAGGACGTTCCATACATGAGAACGTTGCTGATTATTTTACACCTGTCGAAGACTGGGTAACAGAGTATATTGAGGATCCGGCTGACACTACCATTGTGGATATGAATCTTGAATATTTCAACAGTGCAAGCGCGAAAATATTTGTACATCTTCTGCAGAAATTAACCTATGTCACTCTTAAGCATAAAAAGTTTGTCTTCAACTGGTATTTTGAAGATGGTGATGAAGATATTCTGGAACGGGGTGAGTACTTTTCGTCAGTTCTCGATGTTCCATTTAATTTTATAAAGATCAGCTGATCTTTCTGAATGCCTGTTCAAGGTCATTTATCAGAGAGCTGGGTTCGTCCAAGCCAACATAAAACCGGATAAGATTATCAGTATCGCCATAGTTTGGTCTCTTTTCATCGAATGAAAATGCAGGAAAAACCAGCGATTCGTGCCCGCCCCAGGAGACGCCAATATCCTGGAGCTCAAATGTCAGCGAGTTGGGACTTTCAAGATATATTACCCTGGTATTCTTTCTGATTACTTTTCTGAAATTTTCCGGATCGCGGCCATCAACGAATGTCGTTTCAACTCCGAAGCGTGGAAGAAACCTGGTCATAATCATATTGGTCCAGGTATAATTGTTTCTTACGCAGATAATATGGTCTCCTGAATTAACAAATGAGATAATTGCTGAAGAGATTGCTGCCATGCCGCTGGCAAAGGCCAGAGCCTCTTCAGTCTCCTCCAGTGCTGCAATTTTTTTACATAGGATGTCGATTGTAGGGTTATTTCCCCTTGAATAGTGGTGATTGTTTTATTCATCCGTTAGTGCCTTGCTTAACTCTTCAACATTCCTGAAAGCAAAATTGCTCGTCTGGAATATCGGAGGAGTCATGGCATTGAAATATTTTTCCCTTTCCTCCCCAAGATGGTTGATGATATACGAAATGTCTTTTATGATTTAACAGGCGGTTGTTCAATGGGCAAGTATCTGATTTTTCTCCCTTCCTGAACCTTTTATCCAGATCTTATTCTTATATACTTCAACAACTGCAAAGCTATTACTGTTTTCAGTCTCAACCATACCTTTGAAAGTAACAAAATGTGTCATATTATAATTTCCATAATTGCCGGCATGGTTGTGTCCGTTAAACCAGGCAATGATATTTCCGTAATTTTCAAGTATTGTAAGCACTTCCTTGTAATTAAGAAGATTATGGACGTTTTCGGGAAACACCGGGAAGTGGCATATTAAAAACACTTTTTCATTTTGAGCAGCAGCTTTATTAAGTTCTCCGGTAAGCCAGTCGATTTGTTTACGGCTGAATCCGCCATTCCAGTTAACGGCATTTACTTCACCTTTGCCCTTCATCAGTGATAAGTTCTCTTCTGCCTCTTTAATGTCAGTTTTATTATTTGATATATAAGTACTTATCTCATTTCCATTAAGAAAGATGAATCTGAAATTATCATAGCTGAATGAGTAGTATCCTGCTTTGGATGAAGCCAGAACAGGGAGTCGTTTTTTTAACCGTTTCTCAACCGAAAAATCGTGGTTGCCTGCAACATGATATGCATTAATTGCAGAGGAGCCAATGATATCCAGAACAGGCTTAAACGAAACATAATCGTGGTCAATCAGATCGCCCAGATTAATAATGAAGCTTACAGAATCTTTTTTGAATGAGGCTACCGCTTCTCTCAGCTTCTCAGTTGATGATCTGTAGAACCGGGTTCCCACAGCGTCGTAATCAGCATATTGAACATCGGCAATAATGCCGAATGAAAACAGATGTTTCTTGTTGGGGGTTATGTATTGAAGATCTCCTGAACCATTTTTTTCAGCCATACCGGGAAATATTATTGTGGCAAAAAAAGTTAATAGAAATAGTTTCACAGGGTCAGAATTTAGCGTTCTAAAAGTAATTAAAATTTGGAATTCTCAGGATCCGGGAGTTCCATAAGTATTAAATACTGTAAAGAACTGCCGGTGAAAGATTTATACCCTGTGCTTTTTACAAATAATATCCGTGCCGGTTACGCAGTTCAGAGCAGAATATAAAATAATGCCGGTTTTCAGGAATTTATTATTGATCTTATTCTGCAAGCGGATCAGCCACTTTTCCAATGAAAAGAATGGAATTGGAGGTTGTCTCCCTTATAATATAAATGAATGGATGATCGATTTTAAAGACAATCGGAGCTACAGGCATTGATGTTGTTCCGATACCAACAATTGTTGCTGCGGCAGCCTCTGTTCCTTCTTCATTTGTTTCAATAAATGCCTGATGGATCACCTCATTTATAAGAAGATCTATATCTGAAATATTTGTAAAATCTGCATTCTCAGTAAAGGCAATTCCCATTCCCATATCAGTCAGAACATCTTTCAATTGCTTTTTAAATCCATATTTGAATCGTGGAAACAGGACATTTGCATCTGCAGTGCGCATCTTATTCAGCCATCCGTTGAAATTGCCGGAACTTAATAATGAAACGATTGCGTCCGTCCCGTTGCGATCGTCAGGTAAAATCACATCCATAACAAAATTACCCTGACCGTATGGAAATTCAGCCATATCAAAACCTTCACCTGAATAGATTCCAAAATCGGATGATTGAATCATAACTGGAACTTCAGCGGAAACATTTCCTTGTTTATAAAAAGTTCCCTGAACAGTATTTTCAGTTTTAAATTCAGATTTCCATTTTCCTTTAAAATAGATGGCATTGATGAGAAGCATTACTGTATTGCTTTTAAGCTCCTGAATCATATTCCTGATTAACCCGTTTGTTTTACTTTCAATCCAGCTGTTAATTCTTGCAGGAGCCAGCGGGTCGGATATCTCAAATGAATTTGTTTCTGTATTGTAGTAATTTGTTAGGGTCTCCGAAAAAGGTTTTTTAACAACAAAGTTATTCTCAGTCCAGACAGAATTTGCAATGGTTATCAGAACGCGTTTATCTACGGAAAGAAGTGCTTTGGTGAGATCTTTATATGAATTATTGATTTTATCACAACTCATCCCGTTAACCTTCAATGCCTCTAGCATAGCGTCGCGGGTAGCGCCGTTTGCTCCGTTTAATGCCATTGAAAGGGCGCAAGAAACACTGAGTGGGGAGATGATTATATTCTCGGATTCTCCTGATTTTGCTATAACTTTTTTGAAAATATCGAATGCAAAGGAATTTTCAGATTCGATAAGTAAAACCTGCTCAGAAGTCAGATTCAGGGGAACAGGATCAACAGGGAGGATTTCATCAGGATTTTTCTGACAGGCAATTAGAAAAAGAGACATTGTGAATAAGATCAGAAATGAGTTTCCTGATGTATATTTTTTCATAATATTCTTGTTTTAGTTGCAGAGATTAGTCCCTTAATTTCACTGTAATCTATAAGAATCGGTTTTTCTTATGAAATCTTTCAAAAACCATGCCATGGCTTATGATTTTTTCTTCTGCTTTTTTATAGTCTCTTTATATGCCAGGAGATAGATAATGGTGATGACTAAAAAGGTCACTCCAACCATTAACAGCATTATAAAAGTGAATACAGACGGCTTTTCCAGTCCGGGAATTGGGTGCCTCAGTCTGAAATTATATCCGTAAATTGTATAAAAAATAACTGCAATGGAGATGGCAAAACTGATAATTATTGTCGTACCGTCCAGGATCCTTGTGGTTTTATAAAATCTTGTATTTTTGAAAGTCACGAAGGATGTACGGGCGTATGCTGTTGCACGTTTGCGAGACCTGGTCTGCCGGTATTTTCTCCAATCTTCCATTGCCTCCTGATAAGCTTCATCATCGGTCTGAATCTTTTCGTGATTTGAAATCAGAAACTCATAGGCTTCGGTAATTGATATAAATATATCCTTCGCATCAGGAGATGGATTAATGTCGGGGTGGTATATACGCGCCTTTTTCCTGTAAGCTTTTTTTATCTCTTCAACTGAAGATGAAGCAGGAAGGCCAAGTATTTCGTAATAATCAGTCAGTGTCATATTTGCCCTGAAAAGGAAATATTATACAAATAACGAATAATTTTCCGGTTTTAAACAGAAGACCATATTTTTTTATCTTAATAATCAGTCCGTTTGCCTCATTATTCGGCTTTATGATAAGGAATTCTGATTGTAACTGTTAAAAATATGTAATCTGCATTTTTTATAATATTTTTACGTTAGATTTAGAACTTTCTTTTTCCTTAAAGAGAAAGTATATTCAGACAGATTTATTAATTTAAAAATCGTAACAAGCAATTGCCGGAACCCCGGTTTAATTAAGGGCACCTCTAAATACTATTTTTTCGATGCCGTTGTTTAAAACAAATATAATGTTTAGGTTTCTAAAAACCTAATTTTACCCCCCCTAATTTTTATTTAATTAAATATCAGGTATTTACAAAATTACGTCTTTCACGTCT
>CAIJYD010000001.1 GCA_903824785.1 uncultured Bacteroidota bacterium | reverse complement strand
CGTCTCGTAATCTCTTGTTTCGTATCCATACTTATCATCCTGTTTTGTGTTGCTTGATCTTTGCCAAAGCAACGGGTTACTATTGATAAGTGGTATACTTTTCAACGAGAAGATGGTATACTTTTCAATTAATATATACACTGGGAAGAGCATCAGGAAACAGGATAAATATGGGTTAAATTGACAGATCTTTTTCTTATATATTTTAGGATAATGGTAATTCGGAAGTAAAATTTAAATCAGCAAAAAGCATCAGTTATCCAGTCAAGACATATTATATTTGAGGTTAGTCTTAGTTTTTATGGCGGCAAATACAAAATTCCTGCTTCTTATTTCTTTACTGCCCGAAAAACCTGGAGTATATCAGTTTATTGATTCTTCAGGAACTATCATTTATATCGGAAAAGCGGTTAATCTTAAGAAGAGAGTTACTTCATACTTTTCCAAGAATCAGTCGGGAAAGACTCAGGTTTTACTGAAGAAAGCAGATGATATAAGGCATATTGTCGTGGATAATGAGTCGGATGCATTATTACTTGAGAATAACCTAATTAAAAAGCATCAGCCCAGGTATAATATACTACTGAAAGATGACAAAACATTTCCATGGATCTGTATTAAAAAAGAGCCATTTCCAATGGTATTCAGCACCCGGAACCCGGTAAGAGACGGATCATTTTATTTCGGTCCTTATACTTCCGGGTTAATGGTTAAAACGTTGATTGTACTTATCAGGCAGCTATATAAATTAAGGACTTGTCATCTGAATTTAGCGGAATCAAATATTGAAACAGGGAAGTTCAAGGTATGCCTCGAATATCATATTGGAAATTGTAAGGCTCCTTGTATTGGCCTTCAGAGTAAAGAAGATTATGAAACTGCCATTATTCAGATAAAGGATATTCTCAAAGGTAATATTTCTCATGTTATTGACCATTTGAAAAAGGGAATGCAAAATTATTCTAAAGAACTTCGTTTTGAAGAGGCACAGGTTATAAAAGAAAAAATTGATATTCTATCGGGGTTCAGAAGCCGATCTTCTGTGGTAAGTAATACTATTAAAAACGTCGATGTTTTTGCACTTACAATGGAATCGGATAATTGTTATGTTAATTATTTGAAGGTTGTTCAAGGTGCTATAATTCAGGCTTTTACGATTGAACTTAAGATCAGGATCGATGAGGAGCCGGAATCGCTTCTTGCGTTTGCAATAACTGAGATCAGGCAAAGATTTTCCAGCGATTCACCGGAGATTATTATTCCTTTTAAACCGGATATTTTGATTGATAAAGTTAAATACACGGTTCCTCAGGCAGGAGAAAAGCACAAGCTTCTTGAACTGGCAGAGCGAAATGCGATATATTATAAGCTTGAGCAGAAGAAGAAGCGGATGGAACATGCACCCCAGGCGCGGACAGGAAAAAATCTTGAGAAACTGAAGAACGATCTGCATATGTCGGAATTGCCTCTGCATATTGAATGTTTTGATAATTCAAATATTATGGGAACGTTTCCTGTTGCGGCCTGTGTCGTATTCCGCAGCGCAAAACCCAGTAAAAAGGAGTATCGCCACTTTAATATAAAAACAGTATCGGGTCCCGACGATTTTGCTTCGATGGAAGAGATCGTTTTCAGAAGATACAGAAGGATGATTGAAGAGGAGCAAAACCTGCCTCAGCTTATAATTGTAGACGGAGGAAAGGGACAACTCTCTTCTGCAATGAAAAGCATTGATAAGCTTGGTCTGAGAGAAAAAGTTACAGTAATTGGAATAGCTAAAAAACTAGAGGAGATTTATTTCCCCGGAGACAGCGTTCCGATCTACCTCGACAAAAACACAGTTAGTTTAAAAATAATACAGCAGCTTCGAAATGAAGCTCATCGATTCGGAATAAGTTTTCATCGCGATAAGCGTTCTACAGAAATGGTAAAATCAGAGCTTGACCAGATAAAAGGTATTGGAGCGAAGACAAAAGAGATTTTATTAAAAACCTTTGAGTCGGTGGAAAAAATAAGAAATGCATCTCCTGTGCAACTTGAAAATGCAGTTGGTCTTTCAAAAACTGCTATTTTATTGGAATACTTCAATAAACAACTCTAGTTTCCACGTGGAACAATTGCAACTAAATAACATATAAAGTGTTGTAGTACAGAGAGATAAAAGAGATTGCCTGAATATTAACCTTATGAGAATCGAGTATTTTTCATCTTCTTACCGGGAGGCTTCAATTATTGCGGTCTGAATGGTTTGGATTTGATAGAATTTTGAAAGAAATTAATTATTGTTAAAATTCTACCCTGAAATTAAAAACGGGGATAATACCAAGACTTAAAACATCGGTAGAGACAACCTGTCCGTTTGCAAAATTGAACCTTCTTCGGAATACATTTTTCCGGTTGGTAACATTTTGTATGTCGAGCATTATTATCCAGGAATAGTGAGAATGGTTTTTTCTGAAGTTTATTCCTGCATCAAGTCGCATAAAAGATGGCAGCTGATTTTCGTAAGTTGCCCGAGTATTGTAAATTATTCGTTTTGATTTCAGGCTCTTCTCCTCATCAACCGGTGTATATCGATAGCCACCTCTTAAAACATACTTGGTGTTGATACCAATACTGTTCCTTTTAGATTTTCCTACATAGAAATCCTTACCGACAAGGATATTCGAAACTTTTGCGGTGTTATAGTAGGTATTATATCTGTGATGGTCGCCTGCCTTATACCACGAGTCAAACAGAGAAGCCGTTACAAGAAAATAATAGTTTTTTGAGAAAGCCTTTTCGATTGTAAGTTCCAATCCGTTATTCATGCCCGTCCCTGCATTTTCCAGGATTGCATCCGGCAGCCGTTCTCCACTGTTGATTGTTGAATACTGGCTGTTTATGTTGTTTACGATTGGAATATTAAATAAATATTGAATATACCCTTCAATGCGCAATCGGATATCGGTTGTAAGGGATAGATCAAATCCGGCGACCCAGTGCTGGGCCTTCGAAAGATCCATCCCGCTGTTTAGGGCGGAACGCTCTCCTGCGCTGTTTTTTACAAGAGCATTATAGACCGCTAGGGATTCGGATCTGCTGTGCGAACCAAACCCGGCAATAAAGGAGTTACCCGGCGTTATCTGCCAGCGTATTCCCAAACGCGGTTCTATACTCAACTTCCTGTTCGAAGAAGACTCCAGAACATTAAGGCCAAGGTTTACCTCAAGTGTTGAAGACAAACGATGTCTCCACTGTGTGTAGGCCTGAAACATACTGCCTTCAGAATATGGACTGACCAGGGAGTCAAAAAGCCCTGATGCATTTATTCGTAAATTAGACATTGTTCCTGTCAGAAAATTATAATTTACTCCTCCCCGTATGGTATTTCTGGAATTGAATTTATGATTAATAAGAAATGATGAACGTAAGGAAGGATAATTATAACTGTATGAATAACTGTTTGCCGTTACAAAGGATGAATCTATGTAACCCTCTGTATATGAATTCATAAATGTAGTGTATGCCAGCACTGTTTTTAAATATGTTTTTGAATTGGGCAGCACATACAGATGCTTGATTCCAATTGTTCCTGAACTCTGTTTTTCCATCTCTTCCCATCTGTCTGAAAGGGAATTCCATTTTGAAATATCGTGGTAGGCAATTTTACCGAGTTCACTTGATCCAATTACTCCAAATAAATTAATATTTCCTGCTTTTTTGAGGGGAAGGTTTATATTAAAAGCAAGGTCCTTTGTTCTCGGAGCATGGTTGGTCTCTCCAAGATCAATAATGTTAAGATTGCTTAGAGTTTTGAAATTTGTATATCTGACATTTATCAGAAAAGAGGCATCTTTATTTGAAACAAACGGACCTTCCATTGCTATCTCCGCCCCAATCATTCCGGTTTGAAAGGCAAACTCTTTTTTATCAGAATTTCCTTTCCTGAGGTTCAAATCCATAACACCGGATATTGCATTTCCGAATTCCGCAGGAAAAGCTCCGGTAAAAAAGTCAAAATTATCAATCACATTTGAAGTTATTGCTGAAAAAGCACCACCACTTCCTCCCTGCCCGTCACTAAAGTGGTTTGGGTTAGGGATCTCTATTCCTTCAAGCCTCCAGAGAAGACCACGGGATGAATTTCCCCGTATTACAATATCGTTGCTCATGTCACTGTTGGCAGAAACAACCCCTGCAAATGCATTTACAATCCGGGAAGGATCATAAAAGCCACCGGCGTAACGAAGAGCATCGTCTGTCCTGATGGTATTAGTGCTGATTATCGCCATCTGGTTTACGGATTTGTTTCCGGTTTTGCTGGAATGGACGACAACATCATTAGTCTTTACTACCTTTTCAAGAAGTTCAATATTCAGCTCAACTTCCTTTCCGGAGGCGACCAGAATATCTCTTATTGTAATATCCTCATATCCGAGGTAAGTGATTTTAATAGAGATTCTTCCAATGGAAGTTGTTAATCTGAATTTTCCGGAGCCATTTGTTGCTGTTCCGTTCGGAGGGAAAGAACCAATTTCAATAATATTTGCACCGGGAAGAGGGAACCGTGTTTCCTTATCGGTAACAGTTCCTTTCAATATTTGTGTAATGGTCTGAGATTGAGCTGAAAAGAGAGGAAGAAACAATAAGGGCAATATTAAAAAACTCTTTCCCATGTTAACATTGTCTCTTTCTCTGCAGGCACAAGTTTGTAATAAATCTATCCGGAAGATGGAAGGAGGGCGTTTTTGATCTCTTTGGAGATATCCTGAGACCCGAAAGTGACAAGACCCTTCATTCCGCAAGCTTCAGCAGCTGCAACGTTTACTTCAAGATCATCAATAAAAAGGCACTCTTCAGGAATAAGGGAATAATTTTTCAGCAGACATTCATAGATCCTGTTGTCGGGTTTTGAATATTTAACCAGGGAGGAGATAACACCTCCGTCAAAATATCTGAAAAAATAATAGCCGGTTTTTATCTCTTCAAAAACATCCTTTGGGAAGTTGGAAAGAAAAAAGAGTCTAAAATCCCGTTTCCTCAATTCTGGAAGCAGTTTGACATTGTGGTCAAGGGGAAACATCAGTTCTGTACGTAAATTGAATACATGAGCTATTTCCTCCTTATTAAGGGACGATTTTAATGCTATGGCCGTTATTGCCTCCTCGGTGGTTATGTCTCCGTTATCTAGCATTATCCACTCCAGGCTGCCGAAAATATCAGAAAGGATCCTTGTTTTAAGCGGTTCAGAATAGTTTTTTTTGTCAAAAAATTCAACAGGTCTGAAGCTTAGAAGTACATTTCCAAGGTCAAAAACAATATTCTTTATCATATTATGGGTTCTTCATGGTTATTGGCTGGCCGGTTGCTTCAAGTACATTCCACCAGAGTTCACCGTCTACATCAATTTTCTTGCGTTTTGCAACCACCATTGGAATTGGCATAAGGGTAAAATGATTATTCCAGAATCCGACGACAAAATCAGTTTTTCCTGCGAGAGCGGCATGGACGGCATTCTGAGCCAGAAGGTTGCAGAATTTGCTGTCGTTTGCATTGGCCGGGGCACTTCTGATAATATAGCTTGGATCAATATATTTAATTGAATGAGGGAAGTTTTTGTTTTTATATTCTTCCGATATTTTATCTTTCAGGTAAACACCGATATCCTTGTGCCTGATATTGCCCGAAGCGTCTTTATCGTTGACGGCGGCTTCAAAAAACTCCTGACCTGCTCCTTCTGCCACAACAATTACAGCATGATGGCGTTCTTCAAGTCTTTTCTTCAGAACACGAAGGAAACCTCGCTGGCCATAGAGGTCGAATGTTATTTCAGGAATGAGAACAAAATTGACCTCCTGAATTGATAATGCGGCGCTTGCAGCAATAAAACCCGAATCGCGCCCCATTAATTTTATCAGGGCTATTCCATTAAAAGCGCCTTCTGCCTCATTATGAGCATTTCTGATAATATCATTGGCTATCGAAAAGGCTGTTTCAAAGCCAAATGATTTTTGAATAAGGTCGATATCATTATCAATGGTTTTCGGAATACCGGCAACACAAATCTTTATCTTTCGTTTTTCAATTTCTTTATGAATATCATGTGCCCCTCGTAATGTTCCGTCGCCACCAATACAAAACAACAGGTTGATATTCATAATCTCAAGAGTATCAACCATTTTTTCAACATCCTGGTCACCTCTTGAAGAGCCAAGAAATGTTCCGCCGGTAAGATGAATATTGCTCACCATGGTTGTTGTCAGCTCAATAACGGAATGGTTGTATTTTGGAATCAATCCTTCAAATCCATATTTTATTCCAAGGATACGGCTTATTCCATACCTGTAATAGAGTTCATTGACAAGGCTGCGGATAACATTATTTAAACCGGGGCATAACCCACCGCAGGTAATAATGCCTACTTTGGTTTTTGCAGGTTCAAAATAGATTGTTTCTCTCGGACCGGCTTTTTCGAATGAGACAGGTATCTCTCCGCTCTCTTTACATCTGTTGAAGTTCTCGAGAGAGACATCGTATAGTATTCTTTCACTGTCGTTTACGAATTTGTATACAGGACTGTCTGCTCTTTGATTCTTTTTAAGAGGCGATATAACTCCTCCTTTTCCAAGAGAGGTGACAAGAAAATCCTCGTATTTCATCCCTTATTAATTAATCTATTAAAGTCGACTGGATCCACACATGATTGATTGTCAGATAAGAAATATTATATTATCTGTTTGATTCTTCCAACAAGACCATTTTCAAGCATAACCTTAATACCGTGAGGGTGGTTCGGGGAAGAGGTCAGAACCTCTTTAACTTTTCCTCCTGTAAGACGGCCTGATCGCTTATCTTCTGTCAGCTCTACCATAACTGCAATTCCGGGCTTAATATCTGCTCTTCGGGTTCCTTCCATAACCATATATTTTGACGTTTATCCGGAAATAAATATTGAATTTTGCTTCCGTCTTTTTAAATTAAGGTGCAATGATAAAGATTTTTCAAGAACAAGCCATCAAAAGGGGCTTATCTAATTTATAAATGTTAATAATTTCCGGATCAGGGAATGGAGATACCTTACTAAGCAGATGTTCCTTTTACCTTCAGCTTAATACGGTAAAATCCTTTACTGGCAGTAATATACAGAGTTTTCATATCCGGCCCGCCAAAACAGACATTTGCTGTCCAGCTTTGGGGGACGGGAATATTGCCTAATTGTTTGCCTGATTTGTCAAAAATGGTTACGCCATTACCGGTGAGGTATAAATTCCCTTTTGAATCGATTGTCATTCCATCGGAACCCATTTCGCAGAAGAGCGTTTTATTGGAAAGGCCGCCATCTTTATTGATAGTATATTTCCAGGTCTTTTTCCCTCCCATATCGGCAATATAAAGTGTCTTTCCGTCTGCAGTACCGGCAATTCCATTGGGCTGCACCAGATCATCAATTACCCTGACCGGGGTTTTCTGTCCGGGGGCAAGATAATAGACCCCCTGGCAATCCTGAGGCATTACAGAGTGGCTCCACCAGGGTCTTTTATAGAATGGATCGGTAAAATAAATTCCTAAACTCCGTGTTATCCACAGATCATTGGGTCCGTTAAGTAATTTGTCTTTATATTTTGCAGGGAAAACCTCAATTGTTTTGTCAGGCGCAATTCGCCAGAGTTCGTTTTTTTCATCAGCGCAGGCCCATAAATAGCCATCCTTGTCAAAGGAGAGGCCATTAGACCGGCCACTTGGCTGTAAGAAAACGGAGAGTTCTCCGGAAACGCTCCAGACCATTATTCTGTCGTTGGGCTGGTCGGTAAAATAGATATTTCTTTTACTGTCGGCAGAGGGGCCTTCTGTAAAAAGAAAAGTGTCAGCGAGTTTTTCAAGGGCGGAGCCGGATTCAATTATGTTTTCCAGACCTGATATTTGTCCAAAAGCACCACAGGAAAAGAACACAGGTATTACGAAAGAAAGGGTTTTTAAATTCATGGTAAAATATTGTATATTAAACATTTAAATAAATAATTCTATTTTCCTTTTTTTAAGGCTGAATTAATTCTTCCGGTGTAGTTATCAATCTGTTCGGGTAATTCAAAACCAACGATAATCATATCGACTGTTCCCAGCCCAAGAACATATTGCAGAGAGGCATCTATTTTCCCGGAATCGTTGCGGAACTTGCCATTTCCTATAAGTTTCATTCCAACTATTCCCTTCCCCTCCTTATGAAGCTTTTCGATAACGGGAACAACAAGAGCCGGATCATTTTTGTCCATTGCTTCACCATACGGGTTAACCCTCACATGAACCACGTCAATCCAGGGATTTCCAACACACGCTTCCATGGCTTCAAGAGAGTGAACCGAAACACCATGCGCCCGGATAATGTTTTTGGCCTTAAGATTTTCAAGAATATCCATCTGCTTTTTATACTTATCGGTCCATTGCGGTTCAGTCATGCAATGAATTTGAACGAGATCAATATAATCTGTTTTAAGTTCCTTGCGGAATCGTTCTATAACAATATCCGCATCAGGACGTTCGGGTTCCGGAAGACCTTCTTTGCTGACCCACATCTTTGTGCTTAGCGTATAATTATCCCTTGGAATTCCTTTAAGTGCAGCGGCGGTATAAGGATGGGTTCCATAGCTGTCAGCACAATCGAAAAAGCGGATTCCTTTTTCATATGCCTGTCTGATAATTGTTTCAGCTACACCAGCCCTGGTTATGTTTGAGGATCGGTTATAACCGCTGAATCCGGTACCCATTCCGAGAAGGGTTGTTTTTATTCCCGTCTTTCCCAGAGTAATAATCGGGAAGGAATTGTCTGATGCCGCAGATGAACTGACGGATAAAGCCCGGGCAGTTTTACCAAAAAGAACAGTACCCGCACCGACCGCCATGGTTGTTACGAACTGCCTGCGAGAAAAATATTTTTTTGCCATAATGCTGATATTAAAAAGAGTTGTTTTCTTATTTATTTAAGTTTTAATAAATCGGTAATAATGGAAGGGGGAGCAATTGGCCGTCCATTCCTTGTTGCGGCACCGGTTACTTTTGCCCTGACAATAAGCTTATTATCCGGCACTCTGTAAATATCCTGAATAAAAACAAGCCTGACGTTTCCTTCCTGTTGAATATTAATGCAAACGATAAATTTATCCCTGCTTCGAAGGGGATATTTATACTCAATTTCGACTTTTGTGACAATAAGATCTATTCCCTCATCGTGAAGTTTCACGAAACCAATTCCTTTTGAAATAAGATATTCATGTCGGGCATGCTCAAGATAATGCTGATAATTTGCATTGTTCACCACACCCTGAAGATCGCATTCGTAATCCCTTACAGTAAATTCAAGGGAGTAATTGAAATTTTTCTCATCCATTTCTGTTTCGGTCATTTTGTGGGGATATGTTACTTTCAGATAAAGTAGTTCAGATGGCCTAAACAGGGAACTTTCCGAAGAATTTTTTCAGGCGGCCATGAAATTTGTGAATGTTATTCGCTTTATAATGCATAAGAATGCATTCGCCGGTAATATAATTGATATCTGTACCTTTAAGTTCATCAAGAGCCTCCGGGCTATCTGCCATCTGCTGTATCCAGATCTGCCTGATCCCTTTTTCTTTTGCTTCCCTTACCACAGCTGCAGTTTTCTCTTTTTTGGTCAGGACTATAATTCCTTTAACATCAGAGGGAAGTTCAGTAACATTGTGATATGATTTCTCGCCCATTATTTCGTCGGCTTCAGGGTTTACCGGTATAATATTCATACCCTTCTTTTTCAGATCTTTAAAAGCGACATATCCGAATTTTTTAGGATTTCTGGAGACCCCGATCAAAGCAATAGGCTGGGATTCAAGAAATTCATTTATTTGTTTTAATGTTGCCATGTGGGTTGAAATTAGAAGTTTATCATTACAAAACAAAAAAGTCAGAATATATTATTACCAATGGCTAATTTAGAAAATTTCAATATCGTTAAGGTTGTCTTTAGATTCAGCCCAAAACAACCGGTTTACTCCTTCTTTATAAATTAATTTATATCCTTCTGAAAATTATAAATTGAAATCTGATTTTCAGGTAAGTATAAAGACTTAAAAATACAATAAAAAAACCAACTGACATATTTTTTTATTTACTTGGTGTTGATGATTAACAAATAACAGGACAATATGAAAAAGACAGAAGATCGGACAGGGTACCTTTTTTCAAAAGGTTATTCAAATTATGTATTTATGTTATTGTTCCTGCTTTATATGTTTGATTATATCGACAGAATGGTTGTCACCTCTATGTTTACCTCAATTGAAAAAGACTGGGGAATTTCACATATGCAGAGCGGATTACTTATTTCTGCGGTTTACTGGGCAATTGTTCTTCTTACATTTCCGGTATCAATTCTGATCGACAGGTGGAGCAGAACCAAAACTATAGGAGTAATGGCAATAATGTGGAGTCTTGCCACTGCCCTGTGCGCTTTAACCGGTAATTTTGTTCAGTTGTTTATGGCGCGGCTTTTAATAGGGGTGGGTGAAGCAGGTTATGCTCCGGGTGGAAGTGCAATGATATCAGGCTTATATCCAATTGACAAGAGGGCAAAAATGATGGGTTTATGGAATGCTGCGATACCACTTGGATCTGCTATAGGCGTTCTTCTAGGAGGAATAATAGCAGTAAAACTCGGATGGAAACATGCTTTTGGAATTGTAGCGGTTCCCGGACTTATAGTTGCTATTCTTTTTCTGTTTGTGAAGGATTATAAAACCGTAGACCTCTCCTTTATGGACAGTAGCAGAAATAAAATAAAAATGGAGAAAAAGGATATGGTGAAGGAGTTTCTTTCCAAGCCGTCCGTTCTCCTCACTTACTTTGGGATGGCAGCGGTTGTGTTCGTTACCACTTCAATGCTCACCTGGCTGCCGACATATTTTGAAAAAGTCAGGAATATGCCTCAGCAAACCGCAGGGCAAATGGCAAGTGCGGTTATGATGCTTGCAATTGTCGGCGCACCACTGGGTGGTTACCTGACTGACAAGTGGAGAAAGAAAAAAGATAATGCACGACTTCTCTTTCCGGCTCTTTCCACTTTGTTATCAGCAATAACTCTTTTTATTGCTCTTGCCTTGTTAAAAGGAACTGTGCAATATGTTGTTCTTCTTATATTCGGAGTACTTATTCTTTCTTTTATTTCTGGTGCGGCCGCAGTTACACAGGATGTTATACACCCGGGTCTCAGGGCAACATCTTATGCAATAGCTGTAGTGGTGCAGAACCTTCTGGGAGCATCGACTGCTCCGATAGTAATGGGTAAAATATATGATCTGACGAACATACAAACAGCATTGTCGTTTCTTCCGTTTGTATTACTAATTGGATCGTTATTGTTCTGGATAGGATCAAGATACTATGTTAAGGATCTTGGAAAAGTAACACAGGTAAATCTTGAAGCCGCCTGAATCCGGTGATTTTATCCCAACAGGGAAATTAATGCTTATGAGTGGAAAAATTACTTTTTCCGTGAGGTAGTATAGCTTATAAACTCCCGAAGAGACTCTTTCACAGCGGAATCGGGGTACGAATCAATAATTGCAAAGGCATTATCCCTGTACTGATTCATCTTTAATGTGGCATATTCCATACCGCCATAATCTGACACGAATTTTATTACCTCGCTGATATCGTCTTTAGTTTTTTTCTTGTTTTTTATAATACCAAGAATATGTTTTTTTGTTGACTTTTCGGATTTCTCCAGAGCGTGTATAAGCGGTAGTGTTATCTTTTTTTCTTTGATATCATTCCCGACGGTTTTACCGGTTAATCCGGTTCCTTCATAATCAAGAAGATCATCCTTGATCTGAAAAGCAACACCGATATTTTCCCCCAGACTTTTCATTAAACGTATAGTTTCAGGATTATCTGTTACTGATCTGGCGCCGCAAGCTGTGCAGGCGGAAAGCAGTGCCGCTGTTTTACTGATGATTATCTTGAAATAATCCTCTTCTGTGATATTTAGTTTTCTCGATTTCTGCAGCTGAAGCAGCTCCCCTTCACTCATCGATTTTACAGCTTCTGAAACAATCTCGAGCATATCGAAACGATTTTTCTCAACACTTATCAGCATTCCTTTGGAGAGGAGATAATCACCGACAAGAACCGCAATTTTGGAGTTCCACAAGGCATTAATGGAGAGAGAGCCTCTTCTTTCATTTGCATCATCGACCACATCGTCGTGAACAAGAGATGCAGTATGGAGAAGTTCAATAAATGTGGCTGCAATAAATGTTGGTTCAGCGATTTCCCCATTTAGCTTAGCAGTAAGAAAAACCAATAAAGGCCTCATTTGCTTGCCTTTACGCCGTAGAATATAATTCAGAATAATGTTCAGCAGTGGGATCCCGCTACGCATGGTTTTGCCGAAGTAGGCTTCAAATTCAGCCATCTCCTTTTCAATAGGTTTTTTTATCCGGGAGAGAACAGGCATAATAATTTATTTCGGTCAAATATAGCAAAATAGTGACTTTAAGAGAACCTATTTTCTGATTTCATGCATTTAATAAGTCAACAGCCAACATATCCACATATTTATATATCTTTACTTTCCTAAAATATTTAATGAATGGAATTTAAAGATCTTAATCCTGAAAGTCTGGAAAGAGCAGCCGGGATGCTTAAAGCAATAGCTCATCCTCTGCGTATTTCAATTGTTGGGTGTCTTGAAGACGGAACCAAAAGGACTGTTACGGAAATACATAACCAGTTGGGAATTGAGCAATCAACGGCATCGCATCATTTAGGAATCCTTAAAGACAGGGGAGTGCTTGGTTCAAAAAGGGAAGGAAAGAACACCTGTTACTTCCTTAAGCACGAAAATCTGAAAACAATATTGAATTGTGTCAGCAGCTGCTGCCAGTAACAGAATCTGATCGCAATTATTAATTCCGGAATCAGGAAAGATCCCTGAACATTCTCTTCTGAAATAGTACTATTGCCATAACTCCGCAGGTTATTGCCGAATCGGCAAGGTTAAATACCGGCCGGAAAAAAACAAATGATTCTCCCGGTTTAATGGGTGACCATTGTGGCCAGTGAGTATTAATAATCGGGAAGTAGAACATATCAACCACTCTTCCGTGCAGAAATGACGAATATCCGCCTCCAGGAGGGAAAAGGATAGCCGGCTGATTAAAACTTTCACTGAATATTACTCCGTAAAAGGCGCTATCTATAATGTTTCCGATTGCTCCGGCCATAATGGCACTTACAGAGAGGATAAGTCCGAGGGAAGCCTTTTTGCTTATTAGTGAAGAGAGGAACCAGCCAATACCGATAACGGCTATAATCCGGAATATACTCAGGATCAGCTTGCCGGGTTTCCCTCCCATCTCCATCCCGAAAGCCATTCCGTTATTTTCAATGAAATGTAGAACACCCAGGTTTCCTAACAGGTGTATTTCCTGGCCGATTTCCAGATGGGTTTTCACCCAGATTTTAAGAACCTGATCTGCAAGCAGTATCAGGAATATAAGGAGGGCTGACTTTTTTCCGGGCGACATAAAATAATTGTTAAAAATATGGGGCGCAAAATAATAAAAATTCTTTACACATTTTTATACCTGTAATTCCAACCTATTTTAATAGTTGTTTTGGGTCCTGACAGAAAAGAAAATCCCGGGGTGCCCCGGGATTTAAATATTGGTAATGATTTCCTGCTATCAGGGACATATTTTATTCAAATGGCCGGAGTCCCAGCAATACCAGACTCCTTCCAGATAATCTGAAGATTTCACTCTTCCATCCAGGGAGCTTGTATTCCATTCAATATTAATATCAGAAAACTTCACACCATTATAGTAATGCACAGTATAATAGCCATTCAGCGTACTGGTTGTGAGGCCATATTCAATATAGCTGGTATTGAACGAGTCGCTTTTTAAATAGGTATATTTTACTTTTCCAACAGTTGAGCCGGATTTGGTCCAGTCAATCTGAAGCAATTTAACCGGTGCCAGAGCACTCTGGTTGATAAGCCACTGCCCTCCGGTGCCATCAAGTTTAGACGATCCTTCAATCCATAAAAAATCTGCAAACCCGTCTGTTCCCTCTTTGGTAATGTACATTTTCCAGGTAACTTCAGTGGCTCCGATTTCGCCAACAATCCTGGCCTTATATGTAACCCCCGAAACAACTGCATTATAGCTCCACTGCCATGTCTTTTCAGCCAGATAAACAGGAACCTCGCTTATTGCCAGTTTAAAAGCACCTACCGGAACTGCAAGGGTGGAGTATATTAAAGATTTCCATGCCACTGCTACTGCTGCTGCAAACTCCCAGCTGCTGTTATTTATTCCTTTAAAATCAGATATTTGTGGAGAACCCTTCGTCAGAGTAGAGAAATTGGTGAAATCTATCAGCATCGTTTCTGAAGAAGGAAGAACAGGGGGTTCTCCTTTATTCTTTTTGCAACTGTTGAAGGAGACGACGAAGAGAATAACCAACAGGATAAGAGGCAGAAGTTTTTTCATATAATTATCTTTTGATCTTATTTAACGGGGAAGATATTAATAAATTTCATTTGTAGGGCAAAGATATAAAGTCAAAATCTAATATTTATTAAAAATCAGATTATTTCCTTTCAAAAGCCTCTAAGGATAGCCACAGCAATTATTAAAAACATAATCAGAAAGCTGAAAGAGTTTATCAGAAGAAAAGCGCCTTTAATCTCCTGTTCCTTCTTTTTAATAAACAACAATCGGTAAAAGAAAAAGATAAATGCGAGATTAATAATAGTCGCAGAAGCGAAGATGTTTTTGTCGAAAGTCTCAGCAAGAAAGAAGAAGAAAAAGAGAAAAAATGTTGATAAAAGAACCCAGAAAAACACCAGATATCTGATTTGGATTTCATGGAGATATTTAGTCAGGGTGGCAAAACCGGCAATCCGGTACTCTTTATCGTATTTTATGATAATAAGCCAGAAATGAGGTAATTGCCAGAGAAACATAAAAATGGAGAAGGCAATAATATTCTGGTTTGGAAATGTTCCTTCGCCGGAGAAAAAGCCGATCCAGGGAGGGATAGCACCGACAAGTGCCCCCGGGACGATAGATAATATCGTCTTCTTCTTTAAAGAGGTATAGATGAGGTTATATAAAACTACATTTAAGATTCCAAGGAGCAATGGAGCCGGTCCGTTCATATAAAGAAAAAAGCATCCTGTCAGTAGAAGTATTACGGCAATCTTCAGGGCATGTTTTTCTGAAATTCTTTTTGACGGGATTGGTCTGTTCCTGGTTCTTTCCATAACCGAATCGGCAATTCTTTCGGTATACTGGTTTAAAACTGCAGAACCCGAAGCAAGGAAGAATACTCCGGCAGAAAGATAAAAAAGGGAAAGGCCCGTGTTGTTGCCAGATAAATAATAACCGGCAACAGAAGAGAAAACTACTGCAATTGAGAGCCTGTATTTAATAAGCCCGGCAAAAACGGAAAGTTTATTTCCCATTTTATTTCTCTTAATTCAGAGTTTTAAGATAGGCTGCAATCGATTTAATATCACTCTCTTTAAGAAGCTCTTTATAAGATTTCATAAGCCCTTTGCTAAATCCGGATACAACTTGAGAGTCAGGGTCATAAATGGAATTTAGTATATATTTCTCATCAGCTTTAACGGTTATCTGGCTATTTCCTGAAGTGACGATTCTCTCATTTCCGAAAAGACCTTTAAGCGAGGGGCCAACCAATTTTGAACCATCAAGAGAATGGCAGGCAATACATCCGTTATTTCGAAGAAGCAGATATCCGTCAGGCTCGGGCTGGCTTACTTTTGTTTTGAAATCATTAAACCAGTTATCATAATCAGCCTGATTCAGGATTCTTGCTTTAGATAGCATAGAGGAGTGCAATAATCCGCAGTATTCTGTACAGAGAATTTCATATTCCCCAATGAATGTAGGAACAAACCAGAGGTAATTATCATAACCGGGAATTACATCTTCCTTGACCCTGAATGCCGGAATAAACAAACTATGATTTACATCCTCCGATTTCAGCGCGACTCTTACAGGCTTATTTACAGGAAGAACTAGTTCAGTCGATTTCATTCCGTTTCCGTAATCAAACTCCCATTGCCACATCCTACCTATAGCTGTTATTTTCATAGCATCGGCAGGGACTTTTCGCATTGGTGCAAAACCGACCCAGCCATAGTAAAACATCATCATTACCAGTATCAGCGGAATTACTGTCCAGATGATTTCAAGCTTAACACTTCCTGTGAACTGTTTCGCTTCATTACCTTTTTTTCTTGAGAAATGAATAACAGTATAGATCATGAATGCAGTTATTCCAATAATGAAAATAAATGCAACCGAAAAAATAAAAACGAATGTTCTGTCTACCCCGTCTGCCAGATTTGATGCTCCTGTAAACATTTTATGTGTTTTTTATCAAAATTATCTTAAATAGTAATCAATAAAAGTAATTATAATGACCAGGGCAAATAGTACAAATACCCCGGTGACCATCAGTTTCATAAACAGGCTTTCAAATTTCATGTGCATGAAATGTGTAATGACAGTTCTGACTTTAATACTTGCAATAATAAGTGCAACGGCAACAGAAAAAGGGCCGAAGTGCCACCCTGTCACCAATACTGAAATAGCTGTCAGGAATAACAAAACTATGAGAACGATTGCATGAGAGGTATAGCTGGAGATATGTGTTTCTTCTTTTTTCATAAGCAGGAGCCTGTTATCATGTTATAAGATATAATAAAGGGAAAAGGAAGATCCAGATAAGGTCGACAAGATGCCAGTAGAGGCCACTGTTTTCAAGAAGAAGATAATGAGCCTGATTTACTTTGCCAGCCTTGATCTTTATAAAGTTAATTGAAAGCAGGATCATCCCGATAAGCACATGAAGTGCATGTAATCCGGTCATCATAAAATAGAGCCCGAAGAAGAGCAGTTCGCCCCGTGGAAGATTCTTCAGTACTTCGGATCCGGGATAAAGCTTAAATTCAAACTTATGAGACCATTCAAAGAACTTGTTCATCATAAAAAGAGCCGCAAGAAGCAGTGTAACCGAAACAAGGAACATTGCCAGCTTTTTCTGGTTTTTCTGAATAGCTGTTATCGCCATTGCCACCGTCATACTGCTTACCAGAAGAAAAACAGTATTCATGGTTCCGATAAAAGCATTCAGCTCTCTGGCGGCAGAATGAAAGTCTTCTGAGTATTTTGCCCTGAAAACAGCATAAACCAGAAACAATCCGCCGAAAAGGAATAGTTCTGTGAAGAGAAATATCCACATCCCAAGCTTCCCGGTTTCGCTGTCAATATGATCATTATGATTTTCCTGTATAGACATATTCATCACTTCTGTTTGTTTTCAGTACTTGTCCCGAAAATATATGGATCTGTTGTAATTACTGGAATCTCGTCAAAGTTTTCATGTGAAGGCGGAGATGGGATCTGCCACTCAAGGGTAACTCCCTTCCATGGATTTGCCGGCGCAATCGCTCCGCGTTTGATATGATAAACAAAGTTATAGACCATTAATATCAGTCCGGTAAAAAGGATAAATGCACCAACAGTTGAAATTACATGCCCGGTCTGAAACTGGGGGAGATAATCAAAGTACCTTCTGGGCATACCCTGCAGGCCAATTATGAACAGTGGGAAATAAAGAACATTAAAGCCTGTAAATAAAATTCCCCATGCGATATTTGCAAGCTTGTTGCTGTACATCCTGCCAAACATTTTGGGATACCAGTAATGCATTCCGGCAAAAAAAGCAAACCCCATCCCTCCAAAAATGATGTAATGGAAGTGGGCAACTACAAAAGCGGTATCGTGAACCTGAACATTTGCTGCCAGTGCTCCGAGGGTTAATCCTGTAAATCCGCCAATCATAAAAAGGAAGATAAACGAAATAGCATAAAGAAGAGGCGGTTTAAGGTCAATTGAGCCACCGTACATGGTACTGACCCAGTTAAATACTTTTATTGCACTGGGGACAGCTACAATGAATGTAAGGAAGGAAAAAAACCATCTGGAACCATAACTAATCCCTGCTGTGAACATATGATGTCCCCAGACGAAGTATCCAACAAATGCGATGGCAAGACTTGACAAGAGAATTGCAGTGTATCCGAATACCGGCTTCTGGCTGAAAGTCGGAAAAATTTCGGTTACGATACCCATACCAGGAAGGATCATTATATAAACTGCAGGATGAGAATATATCCAGAAGAGATGCTGGAAGAGCACCGGGTCTCCTCCCAGAGCCGGATCAAAAAAACCGATCTTAAGAACTCTTTCGGCAATCACCATTAACAGGGTAATTCCAATAATAGGGGTAGCCAGAACCTGAATCCAGGCTGTAGCATAAAGCGACCATGGAAATAGCGGCATTCTGAACCAGCCCATCCCGGGTGCTCTCATCCTGTGGATTGTAACAATAAAGTTAAGACCAGTAAGTATTGATGAAAAGCCGAGGATAAATGCTGCAATAAGCGCATAAATAACATTGGTAGACGACTCGGCACTGTAAGGAACATAAAAAGTCCAGCCGGTATCCGGTGCGCCACCTCCTATGAATTGTGAAAGGACTCCGAAAATTGCTCCGATGAGGAAGAGATAAAATGAAAAAAGATTAAGTTTTGGAAAAGCGACATCTTTTGCACCGATCAGTATTGGCAGGAAAAAATTTCCAAAGACAGCCGGCAGGGCAGGGATTACAATTATAAAAATCATTATTATCCCATGAATAGTGAACATTCCGTTGTAGGTCTGTGGTCCCATTATTGTCTCTCCCGGGGCAATAAGTTCTATTCTCATCAGAACACCGAGAATAGCTGCCACAAAAAAGAAAACAATAATGCAATAGAGATACAACAGGCCGATTTTTTTATGATCGGTTGTTAGCAGCCACGAGAGGATGCCTTTGTATTTCCCTTTATGCTGGAGATAGCTTACGTGAGTTCCGGTTTCTGTATTACTCATATTGAGAGGGTTATCATTTATTTCTTCTTTTTAAAAGCAATGAAATAAAAACTGTCAGGGCAATTAATAACGTAATTGTACCGATTATCCTGGTTATCTGTATAGTATAGGTTTTGCTTCCAGGGTTATAGGCAAAACAATATTCTAGGATCCTGTTGATAGTTGGACGGGCAATACCCTTCTGGGCTTCAATAATTGCCATCTTGACATCGAAAGGTAAAAAAGTAAGACCGTAGAGATATCTGGTGATTTTTCCCTTAGGGCTGAGAACGACGATTGCCGAAGCATGCGCAAAATCCAGACCCTGTGCTTTGTACTTAAAGCCTGCGGCGTTAGTAATTGTATTAATATTATCCTGTATTCCTGTAAGATAGAGCCAGTCTTTCTGGTTTTCCTTGCTTATTTTCTGTACAAAATTCACCTTTTTTATCCGTGCTTTTTCGGGAGTGTCTTTTGTGTTAAAGCTTATTGTGATAATCTGGTAATCAGTTCCGAGCTTAAGGTCAATCTTGCCAACAAAATCTGCCACCCCGTCCATTAAGGGGCTGCAAAGGTTTGGACAATCAAAATAGACAAAAAGAAGAATGGTTGGCTTGTTAATAAGCTCTCCAAGAGTAACTGTATCACTGTTTTCATTCAGAAACCAGAGATTCATGGGAATAGTATCTCCGAGATGTTCAACAATACCGATCTCGATATCCGGTTTCAGAAGATCGCTCTTAACCATTTCCTGTGCAGAAAGGCTTCCGATTATGGATGCCAGAAAAACCAAAGCAAATAACTTTTTCATAGATAATTTATTTTGTGTCAGCTTCTTTTTCCTCTGAATATATTCCTGCGATCATCAATGACCCTCCCATAAGGGAAATATCTTTTAGCAGTGCAATTATTGTGGCAGTATTATCCCCTTCATGGAAAAGATGGGGAACGTGTATCGTGACAATAAAAATTAAGAGCAGCAAAGCCAGCATTAAAGTCGAAATTTTTACAAATTTTCCGGAGATAATACTGATACTTGCAGCAATCAGCATTATTCCTGTCAGGATTATTGTGTACGCTCCAAGCGGAATAAAGGAGGTCAGCATCCCGAGATAATAATCCATCATAATGAAATGATTTATCCCGAAAATTGCAAATGGAATTGCGAACAGAATTCGGCCAATGGTTGTGATGTTCTTCATAATTAATACTTTATCAGATTTTGGAAGATTATTTTTCTTTTGAAGGTTTCTCGGATGATAATGTTTCTCCGACAATAAATATATCCCTGAGTTTCATCAGCACATAAAAAATGAAACCCAACGCAGTAAGCAGACCCAGGCTATATGTTAAAATTAACCAGACAGGCGCTTTTCGAACATTATTCCACATAGCTCTATCAGCAACCAGGTTTACAGGAATTGTCTTTATGCCGGCACAAAGGGAGGTGTCTTTGGTTGAAGAGCCGAAAAGCTCTTCATTCACAAACCGTGCACTTACCATTATATTTCCGCTTGTATCTCCGGGCAGGTTATCCGGTAACCGGAAAGTAGCCATCCCGTTTTTATCTGTTGTTTTTGCCTCATCAACTGTCAGCAGGCCAAATGTTCTGTGAATTAACAGTTTTACTTCTGCCCCGGTTACTGGCACCGTGCTGTTTCCTTTTGTGGCAGAGGCACGAAGAATAACCGTGCTGTCTGATGAATTAAAAAGAAGAAATAACCCAATATCAGCACCAGGATAAGCCGAAGAGGTGATAACAGCCATTACCTGTTGCTGGTAGGTTTTGTTGAAACTTCGGAGGTATGAGATAATATTCCAGATTTCAGGTGAAGAGAGTACGCTTTTGAAGGAGGGCATCTGTCCGCGACCGGTAGTAATTTTGTAAAAAATCTCTCCGTCACTGTTTCTCTGTATTTTTTCGGTTGCAGGATCGCCTGGAGGTGGAACCAGATTAAGAAAATTACCTTTTCCGGGTGTTCCGTGGCACGACATACAATTAACGGAAAAGAGTTTTTCTCCGGCTTTTCGTGTAATATCATCAAATGGGAAAGTACTCAGCTTGCTTTTTTTGTCATCGGGAACAATCCACTCCTGACTTTTGAGGTCAAAAATAAAAAGCTGTAAAGTAATAATTACCAATAGAATATTCTTCATCAATAAATTAGTTAGTTGCTATTCAATTGCTCTGCTTCAGCCCGGGTCTCTTCTTCTGCAATTTCCTGTATTGGCAGAACAGGAAACAATTTAGAAAGAATGGTGATTATCATAATTACAAGAATCAGCGATGCTGTTGTAACAGCCGATTCAATAAGTGTCGGTTTATAAACCAGCCATTCAGCCGGAACATTCTGAACCGGAAGAAAAGGATGTGCCTGCGGGGGAACGACAATTATAAAACGTTTCAGCCATGATGCCATAAGCACAAAGCCGGAAATTATCAATAATGGAAACGGCTTCCTCATTCTTCTGAACAGAAGCAGAATTACCGGAATTACCAGACCCAGAAGCTGAACACTCCAGAATAAAGGAGCATAATGGCCCGAAAAGAGTTCTTTAAGATGTACTGCATCGATAGACTTCAGTTTATATCCGGGTACAAGAAACTCGTTGATATTGAAATAAATATATATTATTGAAACGAGAACAAGGACTCTTGCAATTTTTTCGAAATGATCTTCTGTAAGATATTTTTGAAGTTTATAATTCACCCTGAAAAAATACATAGCAATAATTACTGCGGAGGTACCGGAAACAAAGGCACCCGAAATAAAATAGGGGCCAAAAATTGAACTGTCCCACCCACCTCTCGGTGTAACAGCAAACAGCCATGAGGTAACTGTATGAATGGCAAATGCAAGAGGAATAATCAGAATCAGAAGAACACGAACTGCCTGATTAAGGATTTCATACTGTTTTTTGTGGTCGATCCAATTAAACGACAGGATTTCATAAGCTTTAATAAGAAATTTTGGCCTGTCGGAGATCCTTGAACGGGAAATTGCCAGGTCTGGTATCATGGGCAGAAACCAAAGCAAAAGGCTTACAAAAAAATATGTTGTAACAACTGTAACATCCCAGAGAATAGGAGATTGCACTCTTCCAAAAAGAAAGACATTAGGGAGTCTGTCGGGGCGGCCCATATCAGAAATAATGACCAGCCCTGCAACGGCAGCAAAAGCAACTGCAATTATTTCAGCTATCCGCGCAATAGGTTTTATCCATTTCGCCCCGGAGAGGCCAAGCACGGAGCTTATCAGCATTCCGACAAGGCTTGTAGCAACAAAGAAAACAAAGTTGGCTATGTATATTCCCCAGCTTGTTACATCACGAAGTCCGGTAACAATTAGCCCCTCTTTCAGCTGGATTGTATAAGCGAAAAGAGTTGCGGCCAGGGCAACAGAAAGAAACCCCATCCACAGGATAAAACCCCGGTTTATTCTAACATTTCTCAAAATATCAGATGAAACGGAATCAATTTTTTTTATGTATCGTTCGGAGGTTATAATAGATTCTTCCATTTTATCCGGTTTCATGTTGTTTCCTTATAGTCGGTTTCCGCCCCTTTTTCAAATTTAAATAGCCTGTTTTTAGGAGGAAGATAATATACTCTTGGTTTTGTGCCAAGTTCTGCCATCAGGCGGTAAGCGCCGTTCTTCTCAAGAAGTTCGCTAAGGCTTACAGTCTCTTTTGTTGTTCCGTTTGTTACCGCATTCTCATTTTCATCTCCGAAATAGAACACTCCGTTCGGGCAGGCTGATACGCAATAAGGCAATACATCTTCACGTAACCTGTCGGCACTGAAAAGACATTTTGAGATAGTACCCTTTTTTTGAGGAACGTTAAGCTCAATATTATATTCCTTGCCTTTATCTGCTTCTTTAGAAAGGGGTTCCTGCCAATGGAACATTCTTGCTGAATAGGGACAGGCAGCCATACAAAACCGGCAGCCGATACACCTCTCATTATCTATAAGAACAATTCCATCCTGCCTCTTAAAAGTTGCATCGACAGGACAAACGGAAACACAGGGAGGATTATCGCAATGCTGACATGTTTTTGGCATATAGTAGGCAGGTGTGTTAACAGACTCCTGCATAACAAGCGTATTGATATGATATTCGTATGGTCTGAGATAGTGAGCGCCCTGACAGGCATTCACGCACTTTCTGGCATTTCTGCACCGGGAAAGGTCAATTACCATAACCCACCGTTTTCCGTTGATTCCCTCGCGCCCTCTGGTCTGAAGAACTTTAAGGCCAGGTTTGTAATCTTTTACCTGATCTTTTGGAATTTCAACCAACCGGTTATCTTCTGTAAGGACTTTTATGGTGTCACCGGTTGATTTAGATTTTTCATACCGGTATCCCGAATATACGGCAGCTGCACCTGTTACAGAGGCAGCACCGACAATCCCGACTTTCTTTAGAAAATCACGGCGTGACGACTCCAGTGCTTCATCAATTTTAGAATCCTCAGAACTTTTTTTATTCTTTTTCTCACTCATAGAGATTGGTATGAAATTGCTGAGACGGGAGGGATCTTCCCCGATTAATTTTTATTACCCTCCTTAGGCTGTATTATAAATTTTTTTACCAGATACCCTGACCCGGTTACAGTTTCTTTAATTTTGCCGGTATCAATAATTGCCGGGAAATACTCGATTATTGCATTCCCGGTAGTAAAAGAAGCCTTAACAGATTTTATTCCTTCAAGAGCTGTAATGTTCTTCTGAATTGTCTGTTCACAGCCGAGGCAAGTCATGCCATCAATTGATACTTCCATAATAGCTGATTCCTGTTTTTGAGCTTTTTTATTGTTCCCGCCGCAGGCGAATATGAATAGTAATAAAACAAAAACAACCAACCCTGCAGCTTTTTTGTGAATATTCATCTTCAATAAATTTAAAGTTAAGGAGTTACTTACTAAATATGCGCGCATAAAAGTATGAATTTTTTTCGGACTGAATCCAAATATGTCAAAAAACATAGCATTCCTCAAAAATTTGTAAATTAGTGGTGAACAAAGTAAGTTTCATTATGTTTCTGATATAAAACATTTAAAATCATGGAAAGAAGAAATTTTGTTAAGTCAGTAGGGTTAATAACAGCAGCAGCCTATATTAGTCCGATGGTACTTGGTAATGACCAGGTAACCGTAAAAGCTTCCGGAATTGAAGGTACTCCATCGGCAGAGTTTCCTAAATTACCTTATGCATACAATGCTCTTGAACCTTATATTGATGCCAGAACAATGGAGATTCACTACGATAAGCATCACAGAGCCTACTACACGAATTTTATGAATGCCATTAAAGGCACTCCTCTTGAAGGGATGACAATGGCCGCAGTTTTTGCATCAGTATCAAAACAACCCGATGCCGTAAGGAATAATGGCGGAGGTTATTATAACCATCTGTTTTTCTGGAATAATCTCATTACAGGTTCTGCAGGTCCTTCACCGGAATTTTCTTCAGCAATTACGAAGGCATTTGGTTCTGTTGATAAACTAAAAGAAGCATTTAACACAGCAGCCAAAACACGGTTTGGAAGCGGGTGGGCCTGGTTATACCTTAATACAGAACAAAATCTGGCAGTTGGAAGTACGCCGAATCAGGATAATCCACTTATGGACAGCTCTCTGGTTAAAGGAACTCCTCTGTTGACTCTTGATGTCTGGGAGCATGCCTACTATCTTAAATATCAGAATAAGAGAGCTGATTATATTGATGCTTTCTGGAATGTTGTTAACTGGGAAGAGGTAAACAAGAGGTATCAGCAGGCTCTTAAAGGTTAACCCGGAAACAACTCCTCCGGGCTGCTAAGGTACATTGCTGCTCTTTACTATAAATTTATAAAGATGAGAGGGATCTGATCAGGTATACAGAAACCTCTTTATCTTCATTGTTGCTGTTTTTTGAAAAGGAACAGGCTGCAATACAACTTTTTGGATCTGACTGAATTTACTTACATGGGTGTTTACATACTGCTGCAATTCATTTAAGACCTCTTCCACCTTAACATCAAACTGTTTAGAAACATCCTGCTTCAGATCGTGATATTTCTTCTCGAGCTCTTCCATATTAATGTGAACCAGAGCTACCAGTTTTCCTTTCTGCTGAACAACAAGCGACTCCACAACGAAACGGAAGTTGTTGATTATAGACTCAATCTCCTCGGGATATATATTCTCTCCGCTGGAACTCAGGATCATGTTTTTTAATCTTCCTTTTATAAACAGGTTATTATTCCTGTCAAGGGTTCCGAGATCTCCGGTTTTAAACCAGCCATCGGGTGTCAGAACCTCATTTGTCATTTCAGGTTCCTTATAATAGCCCTTCATAATGGTAGGTCCTTTAGCCCAGATTTCGCCCTCCCCGGTTTTTTTATCGGGGTTGTTTATTTTAAGCTCTAACCCTTCAATTACAGGACCTGTTGATTCATATACTGATTTTGAAGGATTTGCACCCGCAAGAAGTGGAGATGTTTCAGTAAGGCCGTACCCGATTGCATACGGAAATTTTGCTTCAATCAGGAATTTCTCAACTGTTTTATTGAGTTTGGCACCTCCGACTCCATAAAATTTAAGCTCCCCGCCAAATGTTGTCATAAGTTTTTTCCCGGCAGCTTTATTAAGTATTTTTCTGAAGAGAGGAATCTTGTACAGAAGCTTGAGTATCAGCTTATCCCTGAATGCAGGCATAATTCTGTTAAAATAGATCTTTTCAATTATCAGCGGAACAGTCAGCATCACTGTCGGTTTTACTTCAGCCATGGCAGGAACAAGAACTGCAGGGGTTGGTGGTTTCCGCAGATAATAAACACAACAACCGCAAAGCATCGGCAAAACCAATCCGAGTGTATTTTCATAAGTGTGCGACAATGGCAGCACAGAAAGAAACCGGTCAGTTTCGTCCATTGGTTGTATTACTTTGCCTTTCAAAGCATTAAAGGTGATGTTCTTATGGGTGAGCATTACCCCTTTTGAACGTCCTGTTGTACCGGAAGTATAAATAATCGATGCCAGGTCTTCCTCCTCAACATCATATTTTTTAACAGGAAGAGAAGATGGGTCAAATGATGATGCACCTTTATCAGAAAAGAGGAAGGAATTGTCTTCAATAAGAATAGCTGTTTTGAGGATATCTGACTTAAAGCCTTCTATTCGTGGCAAAAGTGCAGAGGATATAAAAATGGCCCTCGCGCCAGAGTGTTCCAGAACATTGGTAACTTCTGTAACTGAAAAATCAGGAAGTATAGGAACAACTATAGCACCCATAAAGGTTATGGAAAAGAAAGCAACACCCCAGTTAGGCATATTGGAACTCAGCAGAGCCACCCTGTCTCCGGGGCAGATCCCGTTCTTTTCAAGGAACGCTATCAAAGCCTGAATCTCCTTATTTACTGTTTCGTAGGTCTTGGGTTCTTCTCCCACAAATGCATATGCATTGCATTTCCCGGACTTTCTTAATGTTTCACCAAACATCGCAGGGAAAGTTAACCTGATACCGTTTTCTTCCATTATCCCTTATTGTTAAGCCAATTATGAATTGCAAAGGTATAAAATATTTTGAGAGAATGGTTGATTGATTGAAGATATTGCAGAAATAGGGAAAAACCATAACGAAACCATTAACCTTTATCGGGCGGAAAGGTTAATTTTGTAAATTATTTTTCAATTCATATATTATGGCTTCAGTAATTCGGGTAACCAAGGAATTTTCTTTTGAAATGTCACATCTTCTGTGGAATTATGATGGTCCGTGCAGAAATGTACATGGCCATTCCTATCGTCTTTTTGTAACCATTTCCGGAACTCCTGCCAACGACGAGGAAAATCCCAAGAATGGTATGGTTATAGATTTTACAGATCTTAAAAGGATTGTCAGAAAAGAAATTGTTACTGTTTTTGATCATTCGGTTGTTGTCAGCAGGCGGTATGATAAGGAAAAAACAGAACTTTTTAAAAAGATGTTTGGGAATACCGTATTGGTTGATTATCAACCAACCTGCGAAAATCTGGTGTCAGATTTTGCCTTCAGGATTAAAAGCCAATTGCCGGCAGGAGTAAAACTCTTCAGCCTGAAGCTTTATGAAACGGCAACCTCATACGCTGAATGGTTTGCTTCAGATAATATATGAAGAAGTTTGGAGATTAGAGTTTTGAGTTTTTCTTTGAACGAGTCGCTTTAATTGTTAGTATACTTTAAAAATAATAATCAGTAAATGACGGAAAACAATTCAAAAAAACTATTCCTGCTGGATGCTTACGCCTTGATTTTCAGAGCCTATTATGCATTCATAAAAAACCCCAGAATAACCTCAACTGGTTTGAATACTTCCGCAATTTTCGGATTTCTTTTGGCTCTTGAAGAGGTTTTGCAAAAACAGAAACCTACTCATATAGCTGTTGTTTTCGATACTCCGACCCCGACATTCCGGCATGTAATGTATAAGGAATATAAAGCTCACCGCGATGAGACTCCCGAGGATATTAAAAAGGCCGTTCCCTACATTAAACGTCTTATTGAAGCTTATAAAATTCCGGTAATAGATTACCCCGGTTTTGAGGCAGATGATGTTATCGGTACACTTGCCAGAAAGGCTTCAGAGCGTGGTTTTACGACTTATATGATGACTCCGGATAAGGATTTTGCTCAGCTTGTCTCTGGAAATGTTTTCATGTTTAAACCATCCAGAAGCGGAAACGAATCCATTTTATGGGGTGTTGATGATATAAAAAAAGAATTTTGTGTTCAGCGACCGGAACAGGTAATTGATGTCCTTGCCCTTATGGGCGATACCGCAGATAATATTCCCGGGGCTCCCGGTGTCGGACCCAAAACTGCAATGAAGCTGATATCGGAATACGGAAGTGTTGAAGAACTTTTTAAAAACACAGATAAGCTGAAAGGGAAACTGAAAGAGATAATTGAAAATAACCGGGAGCAGATTGAATTTTCGAAAAAACTGGTTACTATCGAACAGTATGTCCCTGTTGAATTAGATGAAACCGCTCTTATCCTGGAAGTTCCGGACCCGGTCAGACTTAAAATTCTTTTTGACGAACTTGAATTCAGAACCATTGCTTCGCGTATTCTTGGCGAAATAGATAAATCCGAGAAGCCCCGGGAACCGCAACAGATCTTTGTTCCGCAAAAAGATTCACTTCAGGGCTCGCTTTTCGGAGATGAGGTGATGACTCCTGTGGTGGAGAGGACATCGATTGGCAATGTTGTTCACAACTATAAAATAATTGAAGGCGGGAAGGCGATTGAAGAATTTGCTAAAACTGCAGGAGGGCTGAAAGAATTCTGTTTTGATACTGAAACAACAAGCCTGAACACCCTTGAGGCGGAGCTTGTTGCCCTGGCTTTTTCGTGGGAGAAAGGGATGGGATATCTAATTCATTTCCCGGAATCACAAAAGGAAACTCAGGAGATCCTTGAAATGCTCCGGCCGCTCTTTGAAAACCCGGATATCATGAAATCGGGACAGAATATTAAATACGACATACAGGTTCTGGCTAATTACGGGGTTGAAGTAAAAGGGCAGCTGTTCGACACAATGATTGCACATTATCTGCTCGAACCCGATATGAGGCATAATATGAACCTCCTCTCTGAAACATACCTGTCGTACAGCCCGGTCCATATTGAATCGCTTATCGGGGAGAAAGGGTACAATCAGAAAAACATGCGGTCGGTTCCTGTTGAAAAGCTAAAAGAATATGCCGTTGAGGATGCTGATATAACTTTTCAGCTTAAAGGAATTTTTGAACCGCTTATTATAATCGGGGGACTGGGAAGCCTGGCCGAGGAGATTGAGATGCCTCTGATAAGGGTGCTGGCATCAATGGAGAGATATGGGGTAAAGCTGAATCAGGATGATTTAAAGGCGATTACAGTAAACCTCCGCGAAGATATTATTTCTCTTGAAAAAGAAATATACCTGCTTGCCGGAACAGAATTCAACATTTCTTCGCCAAAACAGCTTGGAGATATTCTTTTTATCAGGCTGAAGCTTGATGATAATGCAAAGGTTACCAAAACAAGGCAGTTTATTACCAATGAAGAGATCCTGCAACGGCTGACAAGCAAACATCCAATTGTTGATAAGGTGTTGGAATACAGAGGCCTTAAAAAACTATTATCTACTTATGTTGAGGCACTTCCCCAGTTAATAGATAAAAAAACAGGAAGAATTCATACTTCATACAATCAGGCTGTTGCCTCAACGGGAAGGCTAAGCTCCAATAATCCTAACCTTCAGAATATTCCGGTAAGAGATGCCCGTGGACGGGAAATAAGGAAAGCATTCGTACCGGAAGAGGGTCATGTTTTTTTCTCGGCCGACTATTCACAGATCGAATTACGGCTGATGGCCCATCTGAGCAAAGATACAAGCATGATAGCTGACTTTCGTTCAGGAAATGATATTCATGCTGCAACTGCCGCAAAAATATTCGGAGTAGAATTGAAAGATGTAACGCGCGAGATGCGCAGCAGAGCAAAAACGGCGAATTTTGGCATTATATACGGAATTTCTTCCTATGGTCTTTCCGAAAGGCTGACTATCGGAAGAAAAGATGCAAAAGAGCTTATTGATGGCTATTTCAGCTCTTATCCCGGTGTTAAGTTGTATATGGATGAAAGTATTAAGAAGGCAAGGGACCTTGGATACGTTACGACAATGTTAGGAAGAAAAAGATATCTTCCCGATATTCTGTCACGCAATCAGGTGGTAAGAGGTAACGCCGAAAGAAACGCAATAAATGCACCCATTCAGGGTAGCGCTGCCGACATTATTAAAATTGCAATGGTCAGAATTCATGACAGGATGCGGAAGGAAAAATATTTGTCGAGGATGATCATGCAGGTGCACGACGAACTTATCTTTGAAGTTATAACAGACGAACTTGAAAAACTTAAAAGCATGGTTTTGGAGGAAATGTCGGGTGCGGTTAAGCTTGATGTTCCGCTTCTGGTAGACTGGGGAACAGGCAACAACTGGTTTGAAGCACACTGACCACGAATAGCAGTGCTCTGTTATTAATGATGTTTATTATACCCCGTTCCGGGGGCTGGAGGGCAAATATATGCAAGTTAAAGTATTGTTTTTCGGAGTTTTAGCAGAAGTTACAGGCACTAACTGCAAACACTACAATGAGGTGAAATCTTTAGGTGACCTTAAGCTTCGGATCCGGGACGACTTTCCGGAAATATCACATTATAATTACCGGTTCTCTCTGAATAGTGCAATCATTGATGACGATCCGGAGCTGAACGACGAAGATGAGGTGGCATTGATGCCGCCATTTGCAGGAGGATAGAAATTAAAAATCAATTAGCTGCAGCTTATGTTAAACAACTATCTCATTAACGGGCGGGTAACTCAGGAAGTAATAACCGCCTTGATAGAAAAGGCCGGAGAAGAGACCGGTTCCGGAGGCCACTCTCTTTTTCTGGGCCAGGTAAGAGCTGACAAAATTGATGGAAAAAAGGTTTTAGCCATCGAATATTCTGCTTATGAAGGAATGGCTGACATTGAAGCTGGTAAAATTAAAGAGGCCGTTTTTTCGGAATTCCCGGATGTGAAATCAATCGGGATAGTTCATTCAACCGGAATTGTTAAAGCCGGAGAGATCTCTCTTCTGGTTTTTGTTTCAGCTGGTCACAGGCATCAGGCTATGCAGGCTTGTAGTAAAACAGTAGAACTGATTAAGGAAAAATTGCCGGTCTGGAAAAAAGAGCTTTTTGATGACGACTCTCATGGCTGGAAATAAGAAAGATCTGTTCAGGCTGGTTCCTGAGTTTTGCGGATTCCGGTTAACTCCGGTTTCCTCCCCGTAAGATCATTCTTTTTTCGTGACAATATAGAGCCGGATTTTCCTTTCAGAATTGAATAGTATTCTTCTTTATTGTTCAGAACTTCAAGCGCTTTTATAATCTGTTCATCCTTTTTTATTGTCCATTCTATGGCTCCGGCTTCATAAAAATATCGGCTGATAATTTCATCTTCAATAAGTTCAGTTATTTCACTTCTGAAGAGGGTAAGATCCTGATCGAGACTATGGGCAATATCTTTTTCCAGTTCATTAAAAAGATCTTTGTGAATATCGTAATATTTCTCTCTTTTTGCACTGGTAATCAGGTCATTGAACGACTCCTCCGTTCCAGTTTTGTAACTGAAATCCCTCTTCTGAAGGAAAGATTTGAAATCGGCATAATCCTGATCGGTAAAAGAGAACTGTCCGGGAGATTTAACCATGGGACGATTCCAGTAATAGTTTGTTGCGAAATCAAAAATGTAGTTTCGGAGATAGAGCTCCGTAGCTATCTGGCTAAGAGGGTCAGGTAAGATTTCAATATCCGGAGCAATACCTCCTCCGTCTTTAACTACCCTGCCGGCTCTGGTTTTGAATTCAGAAATGAGGGAATCGGGAATTATACCAACACTGCCATCTTCGTTCGGGTGAGAGAAATCGCGTGCCTGAATGCATCTTCCGCTTGGGATGTAATATTTTGCAGTAGTCACTTTAAGCTGAGTATTATAACTTAGAGGGCGGGTTATCTGAACCAGACCTTTTCCATAAGAACGCTGACCTACAATTATGCCTCTGTCAAGGTCTTGTATGGCACCTGCTACAATCTCTGATGCTGAGGCGGAACCTCTGTTAATTATTACGGCAAGTGCAATTTTTTCATCAACCGCAGGCTTGGTCGTCTTGAAAACCTCATCAAACTGCTTAACTTTCCCTTTTGTTGTAACAACCTCATTATCCTGGTTTACAAAAAGGTTTACGATCTCTACGGCTTCTGTCAGTAACCCTCCCGGATTCCCTCTCAGATCGAGAATAATCTGTTGGGGGTTATTGGTTTTTAAAGATATAAGTGCATTTTTAACATCATCAATGCAATTTTGAGTGAAATTGGTAAAGCGGATATACCCTGTTTTAGAATCAATCATTCCATAATAGGGAACAGGGGGAATGAAAATCTTTTCTCTTTTAAGTTTATAATCAGTTTCCTTTCCGTTTCTATCAATTGTAACTGTAATATCTGTTCCTGGATTTCCTTTTAACTTTTCACTGACTTTATCTGTTGAAAAACCTTTTAGAGATATTCCGTCTACTTTAGTAAGAAGATCTCCTGCTTTGATACCGGCGAGATCGGCAGGAAATCCTTTATATACCTCACTTATAACAATATAGTCTCCGCTATTTCGTACCAACGAACCGATTCCTCCATATTTACCTGTTGTCATAAAAGTGAATTCATCAGCCTCCGATTCTGGATAGTAGACGGTATAAGGATCCAGGTTTTTAAGCATATTGTCAATCCCCGATTTGACTACTTTATCAGGGTCTATCTCATCAACATAAAAGGTATTAAGCTCCCTGAAGAGAGAAAAAAAGATGTCAAGATTTTTTGCAATCCTGAAATCTCTTGTATCCTGACTTACCAGAAATCCTGTCGTGATACCTGCAATCAGTATCATGGTCAAAACGATGATGATCTTTCCTGCACCTGTTTTTTTCATAACCGATATGGCTTTATTTGGAACGACGAAAATAAGAAGAAAAACCGGACTTTCGTCGTCTGTCATTCTTATTCTTAATTCTTTATATTCAGAGCGATAAGCTTATTGATCATCTCTTTCATGGATTTTTCGATTGTAATGTAATCGGGAACGGAGTTTCCCCTGAGAATTACAACAAAAGCAATCTGACTATTTATTGAAATCAGGTGTTCATAAAGAAGTGCTTTGTTTTTTCTGTATGTTTCCCTCATTCTCCTTTTTATCAGGTTCCTTGTTACTGCAAGCCGGAAACCCCTCTTGGAAACGCTGAAAGTAACCTGTGCCGGACGAGGAAGCACTAAAGGACTTTTTCCCCAGACAACTTTAAAACAGGATGTATAGAATATATTCCCGCTTTCGAACAGGGCAGAAATTATTTTTCTGCTGCAAAGTTTTTCAGCTTTATCAAATGTTTCCCTCGTGGCAATCATATAAAAAAAATTACCTGAAAGTTTTTCCGGATGATTATTTCGGGACTTTCAGGCAAGTAAATATTGTGTAACTGTTTTTTTACTTTAAATTCCTGTTGTAATCTTTAAGAAAATCATCAAGAGCCATTGTCATAGAAGGTGCTTTTGGATTAGGGGCATTTATATCTAGTCTCAGCCCTTCATTCTCAACGGCACTTGCAGTTGTTGGTCCGAAGGCAGCAATTTTTACCTCTCCCTGTATAAACCCGGGGAAATTATCTTTAAGGGATTTAATACCTGACGGACTATAAAACACAAGAATGTCATAATCGAAATCCTTCAGATTGGAAAAGTCGGCACTAATAGTTTTATAAAGAGTTCCTATGGTATGCTTTATCCCATTTTTTTCGAGTAAGTCCGGAATTTCAGCATTATGTGGTTCAGAGAGAGGCACAAAGAAGTTATCATCCTTGTGCTTTGCAATTACATCTATAAGATCCTGAAATTTGGCCTTCCCATAGAAAATTTTCCGCTTGCGGTAAACAATATACTTCTGCAAATAAAATGCAACATTCTCAGTAATGCAGAAATATTTCATTGTATCAGGAACAACAGCCCTCAGTTCAGTACAAATCCTGAAAAAATGATCTATCCCTGTTTTGCTGGTAAAGACTACGGCACTAAAATCAAGGATATTGATTTTTTGTTGGCGAAAATCTTTTGACGGGACACCTTCTACCTCAATAAAGGGTTTGAAATCAATTTTCAGATTGTATTTCTTTGCCAGCTCGAAATATGGAGATTTCGGATTTAATGGTTCTGGCTGCGATACTAAAATCTTCCTTATTCTCAACTCTTTAAAGTTTAAATTTCTCTTTCAAAGTAACACTTGCCAATTTAAACAAGGCCTGTAAAATATTTCACCGAAATCAAAACAGGCAGAATTTCCAGCGCACAAAGGTATAAAATCAAATAGAATATTGAGATATTCCGCTTTAGAAAAATAATCATCAGTCTTATAATCCGGATAAGATACATTGCTGCAATTACAATAATCCCGGCAATAAAGCAGAAATTGGCCGGAAAAAAAACGGTATAAACCATCAGAATTATTATGATGAAAAGGAACATTGCACTAAACCTGTATGATTGGTAAATTCCAAGCAGATACTCATGGAAAACCTCCTTCTCACCGCTGGCATTTCCTGTTATTATGCACAAAATATGACGTAATGTGATCGCAATTATTATTATACCAAGTGAGATTACCCAGAATAATATATCATTTATTCCGGAGGGAATAAAATTATAGTAAACACCTGCGGAATAAGCAAAAAGGCCAATTATAAGAAATGAGACGAAATTTATTATGGTGGCTTGCCAGTGAAACAATCCGCCGCCATCCCTTGCAGAAGATGTATCAGTAACCCCCCTTAACATGAAAAATCTTGCAACTCCGGGCAAAACGCTCTTTGACGTTGCTCCGATAAGGGAATATATGAAAGCTGCTACCATAATGATTCCGATTATCCAGTCATCATGAAGAGGCTGATCCGGAATTTTTTGCCCGGGCTTAAGGTGTTTTATAAGAGAAGCCCTGGCCTCTTCTGTTTTTAGCCTGTTTTTTTCCGTAAAAATGAAAGGGAACTTGTCGGACGAGGCCACTTCAGGTAAATAAACAATCTGAGTTGAATCGGAAAAGGTGACGTCAAGAATGCTGTTTCTGCTGCAGACCGAAGTGGTGTCAGTAATAAATTGTCCGGCTTGCATTGAAGCAATGGTTGTCCTGCTTTGAGCGGAATCTTTTGACCTGCGCGATTTGCTGATAAATTCCGAGTAAGCTTTCAGCTTTGCAGAGTCCTGAAAGACAATTGATTCAGAAGCTTTTGTGATTACATCAGGATGAGGTTTCAGCTTTAAATAGAATTGAAAGCCAGGCTTTGTGGCAGGAATGGTATCTTGCTGCATAACCGTACTGGAATTACTCATCAATTTTGGGAAATCATAACACAAAAGTAATGATAATATCAAATGAAAAATCAAAAAAAGATGAGTACAATTTCTCAGAAATGATCAATCCGGCAACCGGAAATTTCTGACAGAATATTATTTGCGAGCCGGCTGGCCCCAATCCGGAAAAGCGAATTATTTAACCACTCTTGTCCAAGACAATGATTAACAATCTGATAGTAATTTATTGCATCAGCTGCACTTACTATTCCTCCGGCAGCCTTGAATCCAACCCTTATACCTGTTTCCGAATAGAAATCAGAGATTGCACGGCACATAACAAATGCTGCTTCCGGCGTTGCTGAGACGGGTGTCTTTCCGGTAGATGTTTTAATAAAATCGGCTCCCGCATCCATCGCTATCATCGATGCATTGAAGATATGCTCGTAATCACCCAGCAGGCCCGATTCAACGATTACTTTTAATTGTTTTTCCCCGATGGCTGCTTTGATCTCTTTTATTTCATCGGCAACTGCAGCGAAATCGTTTCCTAGAAAAGCACCAACAGGAATAACAATATCTATTTCGTCAGCTCCGGCTTCAATTGCCATCTTACATTCGGTAACTTTAATACTCCTGAATGTTTGTGAAGTAGGAAAAGCTCCTGCTACGGCAGCAATTTTTACATTCTTGGCAGTCAGTTTCTCTTTTACCACAGAGACAAAATTAGGAAAGACGCAAATTGCTGCGATATTTGGAATATTTGAATACCTGCCCGAAAAACTGTTTACCTTTCCTGTAAAATGTATTATCTGGCTCCGGTTATCAGTAGTATTGAGGCTTGTAAGATCAATAACATTCAAGATGCTCATCAGCAGGTGTTTGTCTGCCTCTGATGGCGAAAAGGAAGATATTTTATTTAGTCCCTTTTTAATGTCTGTTTCCGACGGACATGATTTGATTAGTTTTTGATATAGTTTTGTCATAAAATCATTAATTATGTTAAACAAAACAGTGACAATAGGAGAAAAAAGCACGGGGTCAATATAATGCTTTTTGTTTTCATCATAATATAAATTTGCTTTTTATTGTATTATCTGTTACAAAGGGCTCGCAGAAGCCATCAGACCTGTGGTTGAAAATTATTTTGTTTCTCCTCTGGCTTCAGTTTTTAGGTTAAATTAAGACCGGAACTCCATTTATAACTATTCCTTTTGTTTTGTATCAATTATTATTGTAACCGGTCCGTCATTAACCAGTTCTATCTCCATCATTGCACCAAACTCGCCGGTAGCAACCTCTTTCCCCAGAAGCACTGAGAGGCGGGTTACAAAACTGTTGTACAAAGGAATTGCCACATCCGGATTTGCTGCGCGGATATACGATGGCCTGTTTCCTTTCCGGGTTTTTGCATGAAGAGTGAACTGACTGACAACAAGGATGTCGCCTCCGGAATCCAGAACAGAAAGGTTCATAACCTCATTGGTGTCATTAAAAATGCGGAGTTGAACAATTTTATTGCATAGCCATTCCACATCAGTTTCGTTATCAGCGTCTTCAATGCCGGCAAAGACAAGTAGTCCCGGTCCTGTTTCTGATTTGATCTTTTTCCTGATTGTTACAGAGGCTCTGCTTACCCGTTGAATAACAGCTCTCATTGAACCCGTTTTTATTACGTTCAAATATATGCATTCGTCTTCAAAAAAAAATAAGTGACGATTTATATTATATTTGCGCAACTTATGTTTGTTCAATGGACTTTTTTACAATACTGGCAATTGCTCTAGGCTTGTCTTTTGACACATTTGCTGCTTCACTATCTTATGGTGTTGTCAGGAGCAGAATTATGTTCGGACAGGCAACGGGGGTTGCTGTTGTACTTGCTCTCTTTCAGGGTGGCTTAACGGTTGCCGGCTATTTCCTCGGATCAGTATTTTCAGATGCATTAAGCGCTACTGATCATTGGGTTGCCCTTGGGTTACTCTCGTTCCTTGGGATCAGAATGATCGTTGAGGGACTAAAACAAACCAGAGAAGAGGAACCACGCGATTTCAGCAGCTTATTAGTCCTCCTGACCATCGCTCTGGGTACTAGTATTGATGCTTTTGCTGTAGGAATCAGCTTTGCCCTTCTTGATGTCAGGATCTGGGAAGCGGGAATTCTTATAGGAGCAATTACTTTTCTTGCTTCAATGACAGCGATAAGAATAGGAAAATCTGCCGGGAAACGGCTGGGAAATAAAGTTGAAATTATTGGTGGTATAATACTGATCGCAATTGGTGTTAAAATTTTCATAGAACACCTTCTTGCCGGTTAATCAAAACGGAACCATCCGGCGTACTCTTTTGTCAAAAACAGCCATTTCGGAAAAGCCCGCATCTCTTAACAACTCATAAGCCTCATCAAAATGTTGTCCTACCCGCGATGGCATGTGTGCATCTGAATTGACACAGACAGGAACGTTTTCCTCCCTGAAGATATGAAGATATTTTCTGTCGGGATAAAAATCAGCCAGTGGCCGGTTTCTTCCGTTGGTATTTATCTCAAAGACAACATCATGCTTTTTCATGCTTCTGGCCAGTTTCCTGTAAAGATGCTCCTGATCGGACGAAGGTTTATAACCGTAGATTCGGATTAAATCGCAGTGACCAATAATGTCAAAGAGTTCGGATTCAACAGCATCACAGACAGAATCAATATACGATTCGAATAATTTATCAATACTTTTTCCTTCATAAAATTCGGGACCTATATCAACGCTTATGTCTCCCAGGTAATGAACAGACCCGATAATATAATCAAGCGGGAAAGAACTAAGGAATTCGTGGATCTCTTTTTCTTTTCCTGCAAAAAAGTCAACTTCAAGTCCGGTCTTAACCTTAATATCCTTTGTTCTGTTTCGAAGTGCCTGGATGTTATTGATATAGGGAGCAATATTTACAGGATTCATATTCCATTCTTCCTGGTCCTTAAAAAGAGTCAGATGCTCAGAGAACCCAATTTCACTCAGTCCGGCAGCGAGGGCAGGAGCAATATAATCCTCCGGAGAGGAACGTCCGTCGCTGAATATAGAGTGCATATGGTAATCGGTTTTGTAGATCATTTTTTAGGAAAAAGAGGGAATATTGAGTCCCCTCCGATTAAGGGGTTTATTTTAAAATTTATAAATTAGTAATTATCGTTTAAATAAATGCAATGGAATATTTTCTGCTAAAATTAGTTGCCTCTGAGTCTGTAAGTTTAAATAATTGACAAAAGAGTG